>JBCCGI010000203.1:0-1518 GCA_039029355.1 Planctomycetota bacterium | reverse complement strand
GCGTCGACGCTGGGCGGCGCGAGCCGTGCGATCTCGACCGCCCGGCGCCGGTCGCGAATCTCGTAGACCTTGCGCTCGAGCAGCTCGAACAGCGCCGGCGTCGACATCGCGACCTGACCGCGCACCACCGCCTCGGCCTCCCCCACCGGCAGCCCTTCGACGCGCCGCCATACCGCCTCGGCCATCGTCGCCTCCACCAGCTCGGCACCGAGCAGCGGCGGCGGCGCCGGCACCGGCAGCCGCGCCGCGCCGAGATGGGGATAGACCTCGACGAAGCGCTGGCGGATCTCGTCCAGCCGCCGTATCACCCGCGTCGCCTGTCCCGGGTCCAGCTCGCCGGCCATGCCGCGCTCGATCTCCACACCGCTCACCAGCTCGGACTGCCGCCCGGCGTTCGCCGCCTGCTCCGCGCACGCCTTGCGGTACACCGCCGGCGACACTTCGCGGCGGCGCTTGAAGGCCTGGCTGAACGAATCCCCCGAGGCGTAGCCCAGGCTGGTGCCGATCTGAAACACCTTGAGGTCGGTGTCGCGCAACAGGCGGGCCGCCACCTCCAGCCGCCGTTCCGTGACGTACTCCCAGATCGACTCGCCCAGGTTCTGGCTGAACCGGCTCAGCACCGAGGCGTCGCGGATGCCGAGATCGTGCTTCAGCTTCTCGACCTGCAACTCGTAGTCGAAGAGATGCTCCAGAATGTATTCGAGAATCGGCACCACCTGCGCCGACGCCCGCCTCTGATCGCGCACGATCCGCTCCAGCGTCGGCTCCGCCGCCCGATCCCGCAAGCTCGGTGTCCGGTTCTTCGACAGCATCGCCCACCTCCTCATCGTGGTCGGTCGTCCACCCCGCCACCGCAGCCACTCCGCACTACCGCGGCGCGTACCGCGGCGGCGACAGTATGCACGAAATGCCGAAATAATGCTGGAAAATGCACCTGGGCGACATGAAATCGCTGATTGGGGCGGAATTCGCCGCGTCTCGCGGACGTCGAGCCACGATCGGCGGAGCGCTCCGCGCGGCGCGCGGCAGTGCTTGGTGGAGCGGACATCCTCGTCGCGGACTCGCCGACGACGTCGCCTCGCGGTCGGACTCATTCCTGGGCGCGTGGACGCGTCGAGGACCCGTCCGGAGGCGACGGATCGTCGTGAGGAGGCTTCGTCGCCGATCCGGGTCCCGTTCCTCGACGCGATTTTGCGTCGGGAGCTCGTCGGGAAGCGTCCGTTCGTCGCGCGACAAGGGTCGCGGCTGGCAGATCTGCTCTTCTCAGCGAACGGGCGCGTCTAGAGTTGCTCTTCAGGTGTCCGGCCGGCAGACCGTCACCCACGGAGTCCCTTTGGACAGGACGGAATGTCGCGCCAGCGGCTCCCTCGTCGACCTGGGACCGGCCGCGCCGCCCGCGTGCGTCCCGAGGCTCGGCCTGGGCAAGTCCGAACGGCACGCGTCGGCGCTGGGTCTCGATTCGCCTTCGTGCGTATCGCTTCCTGAGACGTCGAAGTCGGCCTCTGAGGCGGCCGTGCG
>JBCCGI010000202.1:0-1578 GCA_039029355.1 Planctomycetota bacterium | reverse complement strand
GCTCGGTGCAGGCCAGGATCAGCTCGTCGTGGGCGGCGGCCTCCCAGGCCTCGCCCAGCGGGGTCACGGCGCCCCCGATCGCGGCGGCGACCGCGGCGACCTCCTCGTCGGACGGCTCTCCGTCCTCGATCCACCGCCCGAAGGCGATCAGCACCGCACGGGCGTGGTGGCGGGTGGGCTTCTTCTTGCTGCGGACCCAGAGGCCGAGATCGCTCACGGCCGTCTCCAGCTCCTCTCGCGGGGTGGGGCTCAATCGTGGGACTCCTTTCGGCGCCGCTTGGTCTCCGACCGGCGGCGTTTGGCGTCGAGGCGCCGCCGCTGCGACGCTCGGGTGGGGCGGGTCGCCTTGCGCGCCCGGCGCTGCGCGAGGGCGTCGCGCAGCATCGTCGCCAGGCGCTCGCGGGCGTCGTCCAGGTTGCGCTCGCGGTCACGGTAGCGCGAGGCGTGGATCACGAGCTCGCCGGCGCCGGTCAGGCGCGGCAGCCGCTCGAGCAGCCGCTCGCGCTGGGTCTCGCTCAGCGTCCGGCTCGCGCGCACGGAGAAGCGCAGCACGACCTTGCTCTCGACCTTGTTGACGTTTTGTCCTCCGGGGCCCCCGGAGCGGGCGTAGGTGACGCCCAGCTCGTCCGCCGGGAGGGTCAGCCGGCTGTGCACGCGCAGCGGGCCGGTCGGCGCCACGGGGGTCCTTCGCGGCCGCGGGCTCAGCCCTCGGCGCGCGCCCCGCTCGGGTCGTTCTCCCGCAGGAAGCGGAAGGTGTAGATGCCCGTCTGGTGCCCGTCGGAGAAGCGCACGGCGATCGCGTAGTTGCCGACCAGCGTGAGGTCGCCCTGCGTCAGGTCGTCGGGGATGCTGGCCGGATCGAGCATCCGCACGCCCGTCATCTCGTTGACGCACTGGGCGCAGGGGCACAGCCGACGCAGCTCGGCCGCCGTGTACGTGGTCTCGTGGCCGTCGTCCCAGGTGACGGAGACCAGCGTCGGATCGCTCTTCTTGATGACCGTCGGGGTGAAGCTCGTCATCTCGGCCTTGTCGGCGAGGGTGCGCGCGGCGGCGGCGGCGCGGCGGGTGGATGGAGGCGTCTCGCGGAGCGCCGCAGGGCGATGGGCCGGGCGCAGCGCTCATCGGCGCCGCAGGGATGCAGGGATCAGGAGATAAGGTGCGCGGCGCGGAGCGCCGGCGGGAGATCCTGCAAGGAAAGGTGTGGCTGCAAGGAGAGGTATGGTGGGCGGGACCAGACTTGAACTGGTGACCCCTTGATTTTCAGTCAAGTGCTCTACCAACTGAGCTACCCGCCCACCGCGTTGTCATCCGGCGCCTGCGCCGGGCGAAGAGTATTGCCCTGGGCCGATGCTCCGTCAATGGTGCGTCGGGGGGGGGGCGGCCCGAAGCGCGCGTCCGCTCCCCACGTTCGTCCGAGCGGGGGCTCGGACTGGAGCGCTTCCCCCGCGGGTCTAGCGCCCGCCGCCGGCCCCGTCCGGCGCGACGGCGGCGAGGACGGCCCGCGCGCGCTCGACGTCGGCCGCGATCTCGGCCCTGAGCGCGTCCAGGCCCGGAAAGTGCCGCTCGTCGCGCAGGCGC
>JBCCGI010000201.1:0-1813 GCA_039029355.1 Planctomycetota bacterium | reverse complement strand
CGTCGCTCGCGCCGCGCGGCGCGACGGCTGCGCGCCCGCGACCCCAGCCGGACTCCGCGCGCCCGCCCGTCCCGGACGGCGCCGCGCTCAGCGCCCGCACCGCGGGGCTGCTGCTCGGCCTCGCCACGGCCTGGACCGTGGGCCTCGAGTGGGTACTCCTGCGGCTCGGGGTGCTGTGGCTGGGCGGGATGCAGGACGCGCTCGGCGCGGTGCTCGCGGCCACGCTCCTGGCCCTGGCCGCGGGTGCGCTCGTGCTGCCGCGCCTTCTGCCGGCCGGCGCGCGGGGCGTCGCGCTGCTCCTGGCGCTGGCCGCCGCCGCCAGCGCGTGGCCCGCGTGGTGTGCGCCCGCGCTGCGGGCGGCCGAGGAGAGCGGGCGGCTCGCGTTCGCGCTGGTGCTGGTCGGGCCGGCGCTCGCGCCCTTCGGCGCCGTCGTGCCGGTGCTCTTCCGCGCGTTCGCCCAGGGCGACGGGGGCGACCGCGGCGAGGCCGACCGCCTCGGCCGGCTGCTGGTGCACGAGGCCTGGGGAGCGCTGCTCGGCGCTCCGCTCGTGCACTGGCTCCTGGTGCCGAGCTGCGGACTCTCCGGCGCGCTCGCCGCGCTGGTGCTGGGAGGCGGGCTCGCGGCGCTCCTGCTCGGCCGCTCCGGCGCGCCGGCGCTCGCCGCGGCGGCGGCTTCGGCCGCGCTGGTGCTCGCGCTGCCCGCCCCGGCGCGCTCCAGCCCGCCGCTCTCCAACCCGGCCTTCGTCTTCCACGCCTTCGAGGAGGACGCCGACTTCGCGGTCAGCGTCGTCGACGACGGCCTGCTGGGCGAGCGGACGCTGCTGACCGACGGCTTCCGCGCCGCCGGCACCGGGCGCGACTACCGCTACATGCGCGCCCTCGGCCACCTGCCGCTGCTCCTGCACCCTGCGCCCGAGCGGGTGTGCGTGCTCGCGCTCGGGACCGGCACCACGGTGGGGGCGGTCTCGCTGCACCGCGACGTCGAGCGCATCGAGGTGCTCGAGCTGTCCCACGCCGTCGTGCGCCAGGCGCCGTTCTTCGAGGAGGTCAACCGCGGCGCGCTGGACGACCCGCGCGTCGGCGTCGCGGTGGGGGACGGGCGGCGCACCCTCGCGGCCCGGCCGGCGGCGTTCGACGTGATCACGCTCGAGCCGCTGCTGCCGGACTCCCCCTTCGCGGTCTACCTCTACACGCGCGACTTCTACGCCGCCGCGGCGCGCGCGCTCGCGCCGGGCGGGCTCGTGTGCCAGTGGGTGCCGACGCACGCGCTGTCGCCGGAGACGTTCGCGGCCGTGGTCGGCGCCTTCGCGGCGTCCTTCGAGCGCTCCACTCTGTGGCTCTTCGGCACCCAGCTGGTGCTGATCGGCGGCGAAGAGCTGCAGCCGCCCGCGGCCGAGCGCTTCCAGGAGGCCGGCGGAGCGCTGGGTGCGTCGCTGACCGAGCTGGGCCTGGCGAGCGCGGCACAGCTGCTGGGGCACTACGTCGGCGACGCGCGCGACCTCGCGGCGCCCGACCGCGCGCTGACCGACGCCGACCCCTGGGTCACGCGGCTGCCGCGGCGCCGCGGTGCGGTGCTCCTGACCGACCTGCCGCACAACCTCCGCAGCCTGGGCGCGCTGGCGCAGCCGCCGCCGTGGCCCGGCGCGGCGACGGACGCCGAGGCGCTGAGCGCGTGGCGCGGGCAGCGCCTCGGCGTCCGTCGCCGCGCCGGGCCACGGCGGCGGCTGCGCCAGCGCGCCCAGGCTGCGGAGGTTGTGCGGCAGGTCGGTCAGGAGCACCGCACCGCGGCGCCGCGGCAGCCGCGGGTCCCCGG
>JBCCGI010000200.1:0-1869 GCA_039029355.1 Planctomycetota bacterium | reverse complement strand
CAGATCTTTCTTGCCAAGCACGGCATCCATATCTTGGAGAACGTGCGTCTGGATCATCTGGCTGCCGACGGCGTCTACAAGTTCGCGTTCATCTTCTCGACCCTGCCGGTCAAGGGTGCGACGGGGTCGCCGGGCAACCCGATCGCGGTGGTCTAAGTCCCGTCGATAAGGCGGGCGAGCCAGTCGTTGCCGAAACGACGAACGAACAGCCGCCCTTGCTTGTCGCCGCCGACGAGGTGGTTCCCGTCCGGGGACCACGCCATTGCCACGACGGCGGTCCCTCCCGGCTCAGTCAGCACACGTCGGCTGGAGCGCGATTCCGTCACGATGAGTTCCAGACCTCCGTCGTTGTAGCCTACCGCTGTCAAGCCATGCACCGGGTGCGGGCACACCAGACCAATATAGTCTTCGCTGTAGCGGCCCAGCATTTTTGCGGCAGGCGACGACGGCAGTCCGCGGTGGAACCGCCAACCGCTGACGGTGTCATTGCCGGCTGCGAGCAACCACATGCCATCCGCGCTCCAGCCGAGCGACCTGACCTTGAGAAAACTTGGGCCCAAGCTCACGTCCTCTCCGGTTTCGAGAGCCCAAGCGTGCAGCATTTTTTCCTGGGTCGCGGTCACAAGATAGCGGCCTTCAGGCTGCCAACTCAGACTGAGGTGCGAGCCACGAAAGTACAGCGAATGGGTCCGCGTCCGGCTCGAAAGGTCCCAGACGCTGGCGCCGTCGTAGTGCGAAACAGCCAGCCTTTCGCCCGCTTGGTCGAATTGCAACCCGGCCACGGTGCTGGCGTGCCCGGTGAGCGTTCCGATCGCGTCTCCGTCGGCATCAAGCAGACGAATGTCCTGCCCGTCCGCGATCGCCCGCGCTCCGCCGGGGTGGGTGACGATATGCTCGGGAAAGGCACGTGGCAATTGCAACAAGCGCTCAGAGCCTTCCAACGTGATCCGGTAGAGACCACCGTCATCCGCACCGGCCAAGAAGGCGCCGGGCTGCCAATCAGGCGCAAGTGCCAGCACGGCGCCGTCCACGAGCGAATGACTGACCAAGTCCCCGCCGCCCAGGGGACAGATGCGGACGGCGCCGTCACCACCTGCGAAGGCCGCAACGATCCCTGCGCGGTCCACGCATACAGCAGATAGCGGGGCGTCGACCGTCCAGTCTCGAAGCTCGTCGTCGGACATCGAGCAACAGCTATCGATTCAAGCGGCCCGGCAGCCCATCAGTCCTTGGCTCAACGAATCCTCATCCAGATTCCGTCCGATGAACACCAGCCGAGAGGATCGCGGCGCATCGCCCCAGGGAACACCCGGCTGGCCGTCGAACAACATATGGACGCCCTGAAACACGAACCGCTCGTCGACGCCTGCGACCGCAAGGATGCCTTTCATCCGAAAGATATCGGGGCCTTGAGTCTGGAGCAGCCGGGACATCCAAGCGTTCAGCTTGTTGCCGTCGACCTCACCTTCCAAGTCCAGCGCGATCGAGCCGACGGTCTCGTCGTGGGTGTGCTCGGGGTTGAAGACATGCTCGGCAACCACTGGCAGTTCCGTCTCGTCAGCGTTCAGGAAAACCGCCTCGAACTCCTCGGGCGTGTGTTCGGTGAACATTGCGTAGAGTCCGGGCTTGAGGACCGACAGCGTGTAGTCATATTGGTCGTCGCCTTCCAGCATCATCGACCAGAGAGTGTTCCCGGGGCGCATCGTAGCACCGGGCTCGACCCCGTGGCCGTTGCCCGAGAAGCGCGGATAAACCCGCTCGGCCGCCGCCATCAGCGCGTCGACCGTGTCGGCGTCCACGGGCTCGATCACAACTGCCATTGCAGGATCAGGTCCGTTCTGAAGACGGAATGTTGCCGCCTGGTCGATT
>JBCCGI010000199.1:0-2020 GCA_039029355.1 Planctomycetota bacterium | reverse complement strand
GACCGCGCTGGAGTCGGGCGGCAGCGGGATGTTGTGCACGCCGAAGGCCTGGGTCTCGATGTAGGGCGCCAGGATCAGCAGCTCATAGCCGAGGAACGGGAAGCCCTGGATCGGACCGCCCATGCCGAAGGTCACGTAGCTCGACAGCGTCGCCGTGCCGACGCTGGGCGCCAGGTTGACGTTGGCGGTCCAGACCTCGCCGAGCACCGGCGTGTCGGTCGTCGAGAGGCCGAGCGGGTTGAGCCCGAGCACCCCGGTCCGCACCGTCGCGGACGCCTTGGGCTCGGTGACGCGCAGGACGAGGTTCTTCCACACCTCGACCGCGTCGTCGCCCCAGTTGGGCCCGGCGTTGTCGAGCACGAACGCGGCGACGGTGCGCCCCGCGTTGCCCTGCACGATGACCGGCCGGTCGGGGTTGCCGAAGTGCGCGATGCCGAGCGCGATCCCCTGCAGCTCGAAGCGGTCGCCGTCGTCGTTGACGATGTCTTCCCAGTCGGTGTTGGGCATCGACACCCCGCTGAAGACGTCGGTCGTGCCGCTGTCGAACAGGGTCTCGTTCTCGATCGAGCTGAAGGAGCTGGCGACGCCGACCTCGAACGCGGCCGGCAGCTCGGCGCTCTCGCAGGCGTCGGCGTCCCAGTCCCAGTAGGACATCACCGCGTGCCCGCCGTCGTTCACGTACTGGAGCAGGTCTCCCCACCCCGCGAGCGGGGCGCAGAAGCGCGACGAGTCGACGACGACGACGTCCCACGTCGCGCCGGTCAGCTGAGCGGCGAAGTTCTCGCGGCTCGCGACCGCGGTGTCGCCGGGGCTCAGCTCAAACGCGGCGGCCTGCCCGAGGTTCTGATGGCTGTCGTCGTAGGCGAGGATGCGGAGCCCTTCCCCGGCGGCGGCGACCATCCGGAGCATGTTCTCCCACAGGCGCACACCGCTGCCGTCGACGATCCAGGTGCCGCCTGCCTCGTCGAACACCGGCGCGGCGATCGTGCGCCCGGCGTTCCCGCGCGCCATCACCGCGTCGTCGCTCCCGGCCAGCCTCGCCATCGGCACCGAGCCCAGCGTGGCGAAGTAGTCTCCGTCGTCTACGACGGTGTCGTTCCAGTCGGAGTTCGGCATCGTCACGCCGAGGAAGGCGGGCGACGTCTTCTCGTCCACGAGCGACTCGGAGCTCAGCGAGAAGGAGCCGGTCACAACCACATCGAAGGCCGCCGCGAGCGACGACTCGCCGCCCCAGTTCCAAAAGGACATCACCACGCGGCCCCCCGCGTTCACGTAGTCGGCGAGCGGGTCCCAGCCTCCTGCGGGATAGACGTTGCGGCAGTCGACGACCACCGCGTCCCAGGTGCCGCTGCCTAGCAGGGTGTTGAAGTCCCAGATGCCTGCGACCGTCGTGCCGAAGAAGCTCACGTTCTGCGCGGCCGTGGCCGCGAAGCTGTTCACCGCGTCCGCGTCGTACACCAGGATGTTGCCCAGCCCCACCTGGTGCTTGGGGCCGCCGGGGCGCCCCGCCTGGCCGAGCGTGCCGCCGCCCGGCACGGCGTTGGGACCCTGCGGCGCCGGAGCCAGGCTTTGCAGCGCAGGCTGAGCCGCGGCGGCGCCGGGCGGCGCGAGGTTCTGGGCCGCGGCGGGAACGAGGGGCGCTAGAGCGAGGGCGAACGCGAGCGAGAGCTGTCTTTTGCGCATGGAGGACCTCCTGGTCCGGCACCTGGGAGAAGAGAGAAGGGGGGCCTCGCCCCCCTTCGGAAGCCCGGAAGCGCTCGCCGCGGTTCCGCGCGAAGAGCCCGGCTAGCCCGCGGGCTAGTGGCCCAGAACGAGGTCGAGGCCGTTGAGCAGCACGCCGACGGGCAGGCCGCCGACGAGCTCGACGCGGGCGCCCTGCACGTAGGCCTGGAAGCCGACCGCGCTGGAGTCGGGCGGCAGCGGGATGTTGTGCACGCCGAAGGCCTGGGTCTCGATGTAGGGCGCCAGGATCAGCAGCTCATAGCCGAGGAACGGGAAGCCCTGGATCGGACCGCCCATG
>JBCCGI010000198.1:0-2651 GCA_039029355.1 Planctomycetota bacterium | reverse complement strand
GTCCCCGAGCGCCTCGAGGGCGTCCGCGTGGCGCGCCGCCAGCGCGTCGAGCGCCTCGGGCGTGCGCGCCGAAAGGGGCAGCAGCTCGTGTGTGCGCTCGGGCGCGCCCGGTGCGTTAGGCGCGTCTTGCGCGTTCGGCGCCGGGCGGGGACGCTCGTCCTCGCGCGGCGCCTCGCCCAGCACGAGGTGGGCGTTCGTCCCGCTCCCGCCGAACGAGCTCAGCCCCGCCCGCCGCGGCCGACCGGCATCGTCGCCCGGCCAGGGCCGCAGCGTACGCGGGACGTCGAGCCCCAGCTCGCCCCAGTCGACGCGCGAGGTCGGCCGCACCAGGTTGCGGTGCGGCGGGATCGCGTTGTGGCGCAGGGCGAGCGCGACCTTGATCAGCCCCGCGACGCCGGCGGCCGACTCCAGGTGCCCGACGTTGGTCTTCACCGAGCCGACCAGCAGCGGACGCTCGCGCTCCGCGGCGCCCAGGCTGGCGGCGAGCGCCCGCAGCTCGATCGGGTCGCCGAGCGGCGTGCCGGTGCCGTGCGCCTCGACGTAGTCGAGCTCGTCCGCGGCGATGCCGCCGTCGGCGAGCGCCGCGCGCACCACCTCTTCCTGCGCGAAGCGGCTCGGGATGGTCAGCCCGCCGCTGGCGCCGTCGTGGTTGACCGCGCTGCCGTGGATCACCGCGACGATCGGGTCGCCGTCGGCGATCGCGTCGGCGAGGCGCTTGAGCGCCACCACGCCGCAGCCCTCCCCGCGGATGGTGCCGTCGGCATCCTCGTCGAAGGTGTGGCAGCGCGCGGTGGGGGACAGCATGCGCCCGCTGCTCGTCAGCGCGTTGCCGTGCGGCGAGAGCAGCGCGTTCACCCCGGCGGCGAGCGCCAGGTCGCACTCGCGCTCGCGCAGGCTGCGGCAGGCGAGGTGCGTCGATACCAGCGACGACGAGCAGGCGGTGTCGACCGCGAGCGCGGGCCCGCGGAAGTCGAAGGCGTAGGAGACGCGGCCGGCGGCGAAGTTCAGCGCGTTGCCGGTCAGCACGTACGCATCGGAGTGCCCGTCGGCGTGGAGCAGCTCGCCGTAGTCGCTGGTCGTGACGCCGACGAAGACGCCGGTGCGGCTGCCGCGCAGGCGGTCGGCGGCGAGCCCAGCGCGCTCGAGCGCCTCCCACGACAGCTGCAGCAGCAAGCGATGCTGCGGGTCGATCCGCAGGGCCTCGCGCGGCGAGATGCCGAAGAACTCGGGGTCGAAGCGCTCGATGCCCTCGACGAAGCCGCCCTCGCGCACGATCGAGCGCCCCGGCGCGGCCGGGTCGGGGTCGTAGTGGGCGTCCGCGTCCCAGCGCTCGGCGGGGATGCGCGCGATCGCGTCGACGCCGCCCGCGAGCAGGCGCCAGTAGCCGGCGGGGTCGTGCACGCCTCCGGGCAAGCGGCAGGCCATGCCGACGATGGCGAGCGGCACGCGCTGGTCGCGCTCGAGCTCCTCGATGCGCGCCTCGGCGGCGGCTACCGAGTCGATCGCGCGGCGCAGGAGCTCCTGCGTGCGCGGGTCCTTGTGGGCCTTTTCGGAGGTCATGGACGGACGCGGTCGCGCAGTCGATCGAGGCCGGCGGCGAGCTCGTCGGCGAGGGAGTCGCCGCCGGGCTCCTGCTCCGCACCCGGGCGCGGGGCGGGCCAGAGCACGTGCTCGGCGCTTCCGTTGGCGTCGGTCGCGCCGCCCGAGCCGGTGCCATCTGCGCTTTCCGTGCCGCCGAGCTGCAGGACCTCTTCGAGCAGGTGCCGCGCGAGCCGCTCGACGGTCGGGTGCTCGAACGCCAGCGTGGCGGGCAGCGGACGCCCGAGGTCGCGGGCGAGCCCGGTCTTCAGCTCGAGCGCCGACACCGAGCTCATTCCCAGCTCGAAGAAGCCGCGCTCGGGGGGGATCGGGGCGTCCTCGCCGCCCAGCACCTCCGCCAGGCGCCGGCGTAGGTCGGCGCACAGCGCGTCGAAGCGCTCGGCCGCCGGGGTGCGCCGCAGGCGCTGGACCCACGCGGTCGACGGGGCATCGCCCGCATCCGCCGGCTCGGGCTCGACCTCGGCGAGCAGCGGCTGGCGCCGCCGCGCCTGGACCACGCCCGCGAAGCGCTCCCAGCGCACGTCGCACGCCAGAAGCGGCGGCGTGCCCGCGGCCAGCAGTCGGCCGAGGAGCTCGAACGAGGCCTCGGAGTCCAGCACCTCGAGGCCGATCTCGTCGGCGTAGCGCTCGCCCTCCGCGGTGGTGATGCCGCCGGTCGGCCAGCGTCCCCAGGCGACCGAGGTGCAGGGGAGCCCCTCCGCGAGCCGGCGCGCGGCTACCGCGTCGAGGTATTGGTTCGCCGCGGCGTAGGCGCCGAGCCGTGCGGCGCCCAGCACGCCGGCCGCCGAGGAGAAGAGCACCAGGAAGTCCAGCGGGCGGCCCGCCGCGGCGCGCTCGATTGCCAGCACGCCGTCGACCTTGGCGCGCAGCACCTCGTCGAGCTCGCCCTGGGTCGCCTCGGCCAGGGGCGCCGGGCGCGTGACGCCCGCCGCGTGGAGGACGCCGCGCACGGCCGCGCCGCGCGCCTCGGCCTCGTCGAAGAGGCGCGCCATCGCGCCCTCGTCGGCGGCGTCGACCGCCGCGAGGCGCACGCGGGCGCCGGAGCGCTCCAG
>JBCCGI010000197.1:0-2741 GCA_039029355.1 Planctomycetota bacterium | reverse complement strand
CGAGCAGCGTCGGGGACGGCGGTGCGCCCCCCGTACACACGCGGATCGGCGGCTCGAAGTGCCGTCCAGCGGCATCCTCGTGGGAGCTGATCATGAGCAGCACGGTGGGCGCCGCGTTGAAGTGGGTCACCGAGTAGGCGTCGATGAGTCGGATGATCTCGGCGGCGTCGACGCCCCGCAGACAGATGTGTCTTCCGGCCGCCCCCGTGACCGCCCAGGGCATGCACCAGCCGTTGCAGTGGAAGAGCGGCAGCGTCCAGAGGAAGGTCGTGCCCGTATCGAGCCGATGGGTCCCGATCTGGCCGAGCGCGTTCAGGTAGGCGCCGCGGTGGCTGTACATCACGCCCTTTGGCTGACCGGTCGTGCCAGACGTGTAGTTGATGGCCAGGACGGCGTTCTCGTCCTCGAGCGTCGAGACGATCGGCAGCACCTCGGCGTCCGCGACGAACGCGTCATAGGAGAGCGCGCCCTCGTGGACCGCAACGTCGCCATGGGGCACCTCGACGACCGTTTCGACCGTCGGAATCGATCCGAGCACGTCGCCGAGGGGCTCGGCCAGCTCGGGATCGACCAGCAGGATGCGGGCCCCCGAATGCTCCAGGATGTAGGCGATCTCACCTGGGCCCAGACGGGTGTTGATCGAGACCAGCGGCGCCTCGATGAGCGGCATCGCGAAGTCGGCGGTCAGGTGGATGGCCGTATTGTGGAGCAGCACCGCGACGCGATCCCCCGCCTCGATACCCGATCGCCGCAAGGCGCCGGCCAAGCGACCCACCTCTTCTGCGAAGCGCGTGTACGTCCACTCCTCGTCGCCGTCGACGATCGCGATGCGCTCGGGAAAGACCCGCAGGCTGCGCTGCAGGAGCAGCGTGGGGGTCAGCGGGTCGAGGCTGACTTCCGGATGGTCGATAGGGCTCATCGGTTCTCCCGTGGGTTTCGCCCTGGCTTCGTGGGGCGCCGTCTCGCGCGCCGGCCCTGGCTCTAGCTGCGGCCCGAGGGCACGTCGCGAAAGGGACGATCCTTGTCGACCCTGACCTCGGGCGGTAGACGCAGGACGCGTTCGGCGATGATGTTCCGCATCACCTCGTCGGTGCCTCCCGCCAGGCGGCCGCCCGGGGCGGAGAGCAGCGCCTCCTGCCAGGCGCCGGCGCCGCCCGCCGTGTCGAGGTCGGTGAGTGCGCCGGCCGTCCCCAGCACGTCGCACGCGAAGCCGGCCATCTCCTGCCGGAGGGCCGCACCGACGAGCTTGCCGATCGATCCCTCGGGCCCGGGCGTCTGCCCCCGGCTGAGCGCCGTGAGGGTGCGGTACCGGGTGTATTGGGCGCCCTTCGTGCGGATGTAGAACCGGGCGATCCGCTGACGCACGGCGCTGTCGGAGAGGGCCGTCTGGCCTCCCCAGTCCGTCTGCTCGGCGAGCTCGATGAGCTCGTGGATGCCCGGTCCGACCGCGCCGCCGCCGCCGATCGTCGAGCGCTCGTTCATCAGGTTCGTAATGGCACCCCGCCACCCGTCGCCCACCGCGCCGATCCGCGCGTCGTCCGCGACCCGCACATCGCTGAAGAAGACCTCGTTGAAGCCGGCCGCACCATTCATCTGTTTGATGGGGCGGATCTCGATGCCAGGGCTCTTCATGTCGACGATGAAGTAGGTGAGGCCCTCGTGCTTGGGGACGTTTGGATCGGTGCGGGTAACGATCATCCCCCAGTCGGAATAGTGGGCGCCGCTCGTCCAGATCTTCTGTCCGTTGATCACCCATTCGTCACCGTCCGGCGTCGCGGCGGTGCGCAGGTTTGCGAGGTCGGAGCCGGCGTCGGGCTCGCTGAAGAGCTGGCACCAGACCTCGTCGGCGCGGAGCATGGGCTGAAGATGGCGTGACTTCTGGGCGTTCGTGCCGTGGGCCATGATGGTCGGCCCGAGCATGCCCTGGCCGATCGTGAACATGTTCGGCGGGACGCGATACCGCGCCTCCTCCTGGCCCCAGATGACGTTCTGGATCGCCGTCGCGTCCCGTCCGCCGTACTCACTCGGCCAGGTGATGCACGCCCAGCCGTCGTCCGCCTTGGTGGCCATCCAGGCCTTGGCTTCGGAGACCGCGTTCTCACGCTCACGCCAATCGGCGAGGGTGATCGGGCGCTCGCCCTCGGCCAGCGGCTCGGCGTGGGCTTCGAGCCAGGTGCGCGCCTCTTCGCGGAACGCCGCTTCTTCTTGGGTGTCTTCGAAATCCATGCGATCTCCTCTACGAAGCGGCGGCGCGCTCGGCCTCGAGCCGCTCGATCAGACGTTCTCGCCACTCGTCCGCGGTGCCGAGCACGAGGCTCTGCGCCTTGGCGCGGCGATAGAAGAGGTGGCAGTCGTACTCCCACGTGAAGCCGACGCCGCCGTGCAGCTGGATCATCTCCCGGGCGGCCAGCTCGAAGACGTCACAGGCGGCGGCCCGGGTCGCGCATGCGGCGGTCGCCAGCTCTTCGCTTCCGGAGTGCAGCGCCCACGCCGCGTAGTAGGCGTTCGAGCGCGCGAGCTCGAGGTCGACGAAGAGATCGGCGAGCCGATGTTTGAGAGCCTGGAAGGAAGCGATCGGCCGGCCGAACGCATAGCGGTCCATGCAGAACTCGCGGGTCGCATCGAAGGCGCGCTCGGCGCCACCGAGCTGCTCGAAGGCGAGTAGCAGGGTGTTTCAAGCGGAAACATGGTGTACATATTCCTGCATTTCATACTGATGTTATCGTATATGACACCAACAT
>JBCCGI010000196.1:0-2760 GCA_039029355.1 Planctomycetota bacterium | reverse complement strand
GCAGTAAGGCCGCGCGAAGCGAAGGCGACCCGGGCAGTAAGGCCGCGCGAAGCGAAGGCAACCCGGGCAGCAAGGCCACGCGGAGCGAAGGCGACCCGGGCAGTAAGGCCGCGCGAAGCGAAGGCGACCCGGGCAGTAAGGCCGCGCGAAGCGAAGGCAACCCGGGCAGCAAGGCCACGCGAAGCGAAGGCAACCCGGGCAGTAAGGCCGCGCGGAGCGAAGGCGACCCGGGCGGCGGTGGCGCGGGGAGCACCGAGGGCTCCGACGACGGCGACGCCACGCAAGATCGCTTCGATCGCCAGACCCGCTTCGCGCCGCTCGGCGCGGAGGGCCAGGAGCGGCTCTCGCAGAGCCGCGCGCTGCTCGTCGGCTGCGGCGCGTTGGGCGGCGTGCTGGCACAGACGCTGGTTCGCGCTGGCGTGGGTGAGCTGACGCTGGTCGACCGCGACGTCGTCGAGCTGTCGAACCTGCCGCGCCAGGTGCTGTTCGAGGAGCGCCACGCGCTCGAGGAGGTCCCCAAGGTCGACGCGGCCGAGGAGACGCTCACCCGCATCGGCGGCCCCACCCGCCTGCGCCCCCATGCGGCGCACCTCGACGGGCGCAACCTGGAGCGGCTCGCCAAGGGCGCCGACGTGCTGCTCGACGGCACCGACAACCTGCCGACGCGCTACCTGCTGAACGACTTCGCGGTCGCGCGCGGGGTCCCGTGGGTCTACGCCGGCGTCGTCGGCGCCGAGGGGCTCGTCCTCGCCATCCGTCCCGGCTCCGGGCCATGCCTGCGCTGCGTGTTCCCCGAGCCTCCCCCGCCGGGGACGCTCGCCACCTGCGATACCGCCGGGGTGATCCTGCCGGCCGTCGGGGCGGTCGCCTCGCTCGCCGCCGGCCTGGCGCTGCGCCTGCTGGCCGGGCGCGGCGACGACCTGGCGCCGGCGCTGCTCTCGATCGACGCCTGGAGCGGACGCGTCCGCACGATCCAGCTCGCGCGCGACCCCGACTGCCCGACCTGCGCGCGGGGCGAGCTGCCGTTCCTGGAGGCCGCCCCCAGCCGCAAGCCCGTGGTCCTGTGCGGGCGCGGCGCGGTGCAGGTCGTCGGCGTCGCCGCCGCCCCGGACCCCGATGCGCTGTTCGAGCGCGTCCAGAGCGTGGCGAGCGACGCCCGCCGCTCGGGCGACCTCCTGCGCTTCACGGTCGACGGGCACCGGCTGACGGTGTTCCCGGATGGACGCGCGCTGATCGAGGGCACCGAGGACCCCGACCGCGCCCGCGCGCTCTACGACCGCTGGATCGGGAGCTAGGGCGCTGGGCGTCGCGCTCGTCCTGCTCGCCGCCGGCGCGAGCCGCCGGCTGGGCACCTGCAAGGCGCTCGCGCCGCTGCGTGAGGAGCCTCCGGGCACGCCGCTCGAGCTCCTGCTCGACGCCGGCGGCGCGGTGAGCGACGCCCCCCCGCTGGTAGTGGCCGGAGCCCACCACGACGAGATCGCGGCGGCGGTCGCGGAGCGCGGGCTGGAGGCCGAGGTCGTCTACAACGAGGCCTGGGAGTCCGGGCGCACCGGATCCGTCCTGGCGGCGCGCGAGCGGCGCCCCGGCTTCGACCTGTGCTTGGCGCCGGTCGACGTCCCGTTGGTGCCGCGCGCGGTCTTCGACGCCCTCGCGGCGGCCTGGGCGACGGCGGGCGCGCCGCCGCGCGGATGGCTGGCGCCGCTGGCCACACCGGGGCCGCGCGACCGCGCCAAGAATTTTGGGGCAAATCGCCGGAACGCAACTCCGGCCGCGCGGCCCGGACATCCCGTGCTCGTCGGCCGCGAACTTCTTTCCGGCTGGACACCGGCCTCCCTCGACGAGCCCCTGCGCAGGCTGCGTGAGACGGCCTCGACCCTCTGGACCGTCCCGGTCGAGAGCGCCGCGGTGCTGGACGATCTCGACACGCCGGGCGACTGGGCAGCCCTGCGCGAACGCTTCGGGCTGGGTTAACGCGCTCCAGGACCGGACGCCCTCCGTCCGATACGTGTCGAGTCCGGAACCGGGCTCCTCGTCCCTCCCCTAAGCGCGAACGCCCCCACCGGGTCCCACACTTCGGATCCACTCTTAAGAACCGCCCCAATCGATGAGCTTCCAGGGTGACGTTGCCGGAATCGGCCTCGGCGAGCTGTTGCAGGGACTGGCCCGCGGCGGCCGGGACGGCGTCCTCAACCTTTTTAGCGACAAGATCTCCGGCTGCTTGGGCGTCCGCGGGGGCATGCTCTACCTGCTCCCCTCTCCCGAAGAGGACGAGGAGCACTGGCGCGAGCGCTCGCTGCGCGCCTGGGCCGACGACCCCAAGCCGCTCATGGAGACCAAGCGCCGCGAGGCCATCGCGCGCGCCAACCGGCTCGAGACGTTCTACCGAATGCTCGAGACCGAGAACCTCCACTTCCGCTTCGAGCCCGGCCCGCTGCCTTCGCCGCGTCCCGGCGCCGCCGATCAGGAAGGCGACGAGCCGTGGGGCCAGGGGCTGCCGGTCGAGTACATGCTGCTCGAGCACGCGCGCCTCTCCGACGAGAGCGGCGGCGGGGACCTCGAAGTCGACTTCTACGACATCCCGCGGGCGCTGGACCCGTCGCGCTTCGCGCCGGACGTGCGCGACTTCCTCCAGGAGTGCGACGGACGCTCGACGCTGCAGGAGATCGCCGACCGCCTCGGCTGGCCGCTGCGTCAGTGCCACCTGAATGTACTGGAGCACTACCGCTCGGGCGCGATCCGCCTCGCGCAGCCGCGCGAGCT
>JBCCGI010000195.1:0-2866 GCA_039029355.1 Planctomycetota bacterium | reverse complement strand
CGTCCCGCGGGCGCCCACCGGCGCGCCCGCCGCGCGGCCGCCCGCCGGACCCAAGCCCCTCCCCGCCGCCGGCGACGTCCTGCTGGGGGACGCCCCCGGTCTGCCCGCGCTGGTCCAGACCGTGGACTTCTTCCCGCCGGTGGTCGACGACCCCGCGCTCTACGGCGCGATCGCGGCGGCCAACTCGCTCTCGGACGTCTATGCGATGGGGGGGCGGCCCTGGAGCGCCCTGGCGCTCGCCAGCTTCCCCGCCGACTTCGACCCCGCCTGGCGGGCCGAGATCCTCAAGTCGGGCTACGCCAAGGTCCGCGAGGCCGGCGCCGTGGTCGCCGGCGGGCACACGGTCGAGGGCGAGGTGCAGTTCGGCTTCGCCGTCACCGGGCTGATCGAGCCCGAGCGCGTCGCCTCGAACGCCGGCGCGCAGGCGGGCGACGTGGCCTACCTCACCAAGCCTCTCGGCATGGGCTGCATGACGACCGCCGCAAAGCTCGGCAAGATCGAGTTCGAGGCCCTGCGCCCCGCGGCCGAGCAGATGGCGACGCTCAACGACCGCGCCGCCGAGGCGATGAACGCGGTCGGTGCGAGCGCCTGCACCGACATCACCGGCTTCGGGCTTATCGGCCACGCGATGAACATCGCCCGGGCGAGCGAGCTGACGCTGCGGTTCGACCTCGCGCGCATCCCGCTCTTCCCGGGCGCGCTCGAGCTCGCCAAGAAGGGGCTCTTCTCGGGCGGCGCCCAGCGCGGCCGCGTCGCCCTCGGGGACGACGTCCAGATCGCGGACGGCCTCGACCCGGCGCAGGTCTCGCTGCTCTTCGACGCGGAGACCTCGGGCGGCCTGCTCATCGTGCTGCCCGCCGAGCGCGCGGAGGCGCTCGAGCGCGAGCTCCGCGCCCGTGAGCTTCCGATCGAGCGCGTCGGCGAAGTGGTCGAGCGCGCGGAGCGCACGATCGAGCTGCGCTGACCCAAGGCTCCGACGAGCTCAGGGCCGCCGTTCCGATCGGCCGGTTTGCAGTCGACTCCGGGCACGGTCGGGCGCAAGGCGTTCACCGCGAGACCGGCTCGCGATCCTGCGCGGGCTTCGCGCTACTCGCCTTCGCGTCCGACACGCCGGCCGCCGCCATCACCAGCGCCGCCAGCAGCAGCGCGCCGCCCAGCGGCACGAGCAGGATCGCCAGCGACGGATCGCCCTCGGAGTTGAGGATGCCGCCCCCGAGGAAGCCGAGCGGCATCAGGATCGACCCGGGCAGCAGCAGCCGCGCGACGCGCGCGCGCGTGCCCGCGTTGCCGAACGCGCTCGGCGCAAGCGCGGCGAAGAGCAGCAGCAGCATGCCCAGCATCGCGCCGTGGGCGTGGGCCAGCGTCCACATCTCGCGCCGCATCGCGCTGCCGAGATAGACCTCGTACTTCATCGCGTGCAGCGCCTCGAAGGTCAACCCGAGGGGCAGCGAGAACGCCAGGAGCAGGAAGCCGGCGCGCGTGCACCGGCGCAGGTCGGGGTCGGTCATTCGCCGATCGCGATCGCGCGTGAGGACTGCGACTCGAGGAGGCGCGTCAGCTCCGCGAGGTCGAGGTGGAAGTCGGGGGAGAGCAGCTGCCCGTCGCCGGGCGCGCCGAATGAAGCCGCACCGCCTGTGCGCAGGAGCTCCAAGAGCTCGTCGGTCCGCGCCCGCGCGCCCGCGGCGTCCATCGGATCCCACGCGGCGAGACGCTCGCGGACGCCGATGGGTTGGTCGTCGTCGAGCGCGAGCAGCGCCCGCTGGGCGAGCCGCCGCACCGACGGATAGGAGTCGCCGAGCGTGACCGCGAGCAGGGCGAACAGGAAGGCGCGCTCGTCCCGCTCGAGGGCGCCGCTCTCCGGCGCGCGCCCCATCGCCGCCGCCGCGACGGCGCGCTCGACCGCATCGCCCGCGAGCAGTGTCGCGACCCCGTCGGGCAGCTCGACCGAGGCGCCGCTCGGCCGGCGTACCGGCGGATCGAAGCGGCGCCCGAACATGCGCCCCATCTCGCGCGCCGCCCACACCGGGCTCCTGTCCAGGTGGCACAGCGTGCACGCGTTTGGCCGTCCGGCCTCGGCGTCGCGCTTCGGGTCGGGGCTCTCGATGCGGTGGCTGCGGTGGATCTCGATCACGCCGTACACCGCGCGCGGCATGTGGCAGTCGTAGCAGCTCGACCCGGGCCCGTCGGCGGCGTGTCCGGTGTGCGCGGCGACGTCGGCGCCGATGTCTTCGTGGCACGACGTGCAGGCGGCGTTGGTGCGCATCTCCGGCTCGATCATCCCGCGCGGATCGCCGCCGTGCATCGAATGGCACGAGGCGCATGAGAAGCGCTCGTCCTCCATGCAGGGCGACGCCTGCACTCCCTGGGCCTCGTACGCGGTCAGCCGCGGCGTGCCGTCGCCCCAAAACCGCGCGCGAAAGAGGTCCGGATCGGCGGGGTTCGGCGAGCGCGACGTCAACGTGACGAGGTCGACGTGCTCGTCGAGCGCCTCGCCCGGACGGTACGTCGGCCCGGTCCACATCCAGGCCTTCAGATGGTCGAGGCTCTTCGGCTGTCGCTGAGCGTGGCATTGGGCGCAGAGCGCGATGCTCTCGGCCTGCCCCAGCTCGTCCGGGTGCACGATGTCGTCGGGGCGTTCGTCCGACAGCAGCGCCGAGTAGCGGAAGAAGGGCGTGCGGTGCTTCTCCGCGTGCGCCTCCCCGGGCCCGTGGCACGACTCACACGAGATGCCGAGGTCGGCGGTCTTCGAGTCGAACACAGCCTCCAAGGGACTCCCCACCAACCCGGGCCGCGGCCCGGTGTTGTGGCAGAAGATGCAGTTGTTGTTCCAAACCGTGCGGTGCGAGTCCCAGCTGGGGTTGTCGGG
>JBCCGI010000194.1:0-2927 GCA_039029355.1 Planctomycetota bacterium | reverse complement strand
CAGCGCCAGACGCCGTAGATGCCGCCAGGTCACGACTTCGCTCCCTCGCCGTCCTCGACGACCCGTCCAGGTCGCCTCCGGGCGCCTCGGTCGCAAAGCCGCAACCTGGCGGCATCTACGACCCCTGGCGCTGACCTCCATGAATAGGACGGGCTAGGGCTCGACTTCGAAACCGACCGCGCCGGTCACCGCGAGCGGTCCGGCGTAGTCGACCGCGGCCCAGTCGATCCGGAGGCCGACGAGCTCGCTCAGCAGCCCCGGCCCGGCGACGAAGCGCGCCTCCGCACGCCCGCCGGCGTCCAGCACCCCGATCGACCCCGGCAGCACCGTCGAGCCCGCCTTGGTCTGCGTGCAGTGCAGGAACCAGTCGTCGTTCAGCGGCAGCACCAGCCCCGCGCCAAGCGAGATCCCCGGGTCGGTGCCGGAGATGCTGCCGAGCAGCACGTAGGGGTGCCCGCTCGACCCGTTGCCGAGGTTGAGCGTGAAGGGCACCTCCGCCCCCGCGGCGGACGACACCTGATCGAGCCCCGCGTGCAGGTCGGCGATCGGGTCGACCTCCACATCGAGGAACGGATAGAGCGTCGCCTGGACGACCCCGTCGTCGGCGCGGATCACGAAGCGCGTCGTGCCCGGCGAGGTGCCCGCGACGAACGGCACGGTGTAGGTCCCGTCGCCGTTGTCCACGACGGCCCCGGCGGTCGCGGCCGCGGTGGCCGGCTCCTCGGGCTCGACCGTCAGCGTCGCGCCGCCGGCCGTGAGCGGGAGGCCGTCGACGTCGACCAGCCGCACCAAGACCTCGGTCGCGGTCTGCCCGTCGGCCACGAGCGCCGCGGGCTGCGACACGGTCGAGAGCAGATGGTCCGGACGCCCCGCCAGGCCGGCGCGCCAGACGTCGTAGGCGATCTGCATCTCCAGCACCGGGTCCGGCGCGCTCGCCGGGCCGGTCGACTCGAGCCGCAGGTAGTAGTCGCCGGTCGCGCAGCCGGCGAGCCAGCCGCAGACCCCGTCGGGGTCGCCGATGCGCGCGACCGCGACGAAACCGGCGTGCGCGGACTTCACGAAGCCGGGCGGCGGCACGCCGCACGAGGTCGGCGCGCCGGTCGTGCAGGAGCAGCGCCCGTCGCCGCCCAGGGCCCGCGCGGCCTCCATGGCGGCCATCACCTTCTGCGAGACGTCGCCCGGATGGGAGAGCAGCGCGGTCGCGGCCGCCAGCACGACCTCGGGCCCCGCGAGCACGTTGCCCTGCACCGCGTAGCGCAGGTCGCCGGAGATCCCGGTGACGCCGCCGACGCCCTGGCCGAGCCCGCCGCCGCTCCAGGTCGAGGGTGCGTGGTCGAAGTCGACCATGCCCCACTGCTTGATGCCGACGCCCGAGGCGACCTCCTTGAGCTCGTCGAGGATGTCGACCGGCTTCTTGCCCTCCAGGAGGGCGTCCCACATGTACATCTTGTCCGCGGCCGCGGGGTTGACGAAGCCCTGGGTCATGCCCGCGCCCACGCCGACCTGCACGACCGGCAGGAACTTGAAGAGGTCGTCGTTCTCGAGGCAGGTCGCGCCGGCCACGCCGATCTCGCCGGTCTTGGTGTTGATCAGGATCAGCGACCAGGTCGCGTGCGCGACGGAGCTCGCGGCGAAGAAGGCGCAGGCGGCGGCGGCGAACCGAAGGAGCGGGGAGCGTTTCATGAGCGGTGCGGATTCGGACGGGGAGAAGCGGCGTGAGTCAGCTATGGCAGCTCGCTGCTGGTGGGCCGGCCGAACAGGGACGAGGGTCGCCAACGCGCGGCGTCTGGAGCCGGGGATTGCGGCTCACCGCGCTTAGATCGTGATATACCCCGAGACCGCCGAACCCGCAACACCAGCCGAGCCCCCCGACCGCGACCACCGCTATGCCGTCCGCTCCCACCGTCAGCTTCCGCCGCATGCGCGACGCGACCGTCGCGGACTTCGAGCTCATCGAGCGCAACGACGAGGCCACGGCGCGGCTCCTGCCCGAGCGCGTCCTCGCCCTCGTGCGCATGCTCGCAGAGGACGACGGCGCCTACCGCATCAGCCGCCTACGGCACTGCCTCCAGGCCGCGACGCGGGCCGAGCGCGACGGGGCCGACGACGACTGGATCGTGGCGTGCCTGCTGCACGATGCCGGCGACGTCGTCGCGCCGTTCACCCACGGCCAGGTCGCGGCCGAGATCCTGCGCCCGTTCGTGCGGGAGGAGGTCGTCTGGACCGTCCGGCAGCACGGCCTGTTCCAGCTCTACTACAACCCGACCCTGCCTCCGGAGCGCAGGCGCGCGCGCGAGCGCTTCGCGGACCACCCGCACTACGCCGCGACGGTCGACTTCTGCGAGCGCTGGGATCAGTGCTCGTTCGACCCCGACTACCGCGACGAGCCGATCGAGCACTTCGAGCCGCTGGTGCGCGCGTGCCTCACGCGCACGCCGCGCGATTTGGGCTAACCCGAAGTCCTCACAAGCGCGCGCGCTCCGGTCGGAAGCCCAGGGCCAGCGCGCGCTCGCCCGCCGGCGTGGCGAGCACGCGCGGGCAGCGCTCGAGCGCGGCCGCGAAGGCGGCCTTGGCGCCGGCCTCGACCTCGGCCCGCTGGAGCGCCAGCGCGAGGTAGAGGTGCACGTCGGCGCGCTCTCCGCGCAGCTCCGCCGCCGTCGTCAGCGGACCGAGTGCTCCTTCCGGATCACCCCCGCGCAGGCGCGCGACGCCGCGGTTGAGGGCTTCGAGAAAGCGCAGCTCGCCGACCAGGCCACGCAGGGCCGGCGCGCCCGGGCCGAGCTCGATCTCCGCCGCCAGGAGCTCCGCGTCGCGGTCGGGACGCGCGGTGGGGACGCTCGCGCCGCGCGCCGCCGCGCCGTTCCAGGCGTGGGCCTCGCGCGCCCGCGCCAGCGCGCGCTGCCCGCGCCACGCGCTCAGCGCCTCTG
>JBCCGI010000193.1:0-2980 GCA_039029355.1 Planctomycetota bacterium | reverse complement strand
CTAGCAGGTTGTTGATCTTCGCCCCGCAGGGCGAAGACCAACGGCCTGCCCCGTGCCCATGCCCGTGCCCTTGCCCGACTCCGGGGATCGACAGCGAGGAGCGGCTGTGATCTTGTGGCCGCATGCGCGGCCACAAGAAGAAGCAGCTCTCGATGCTCACGCCGATGACGCTCGAGAGCCGGGTGCCGAAGCGCCACCCCCTGCGACGCATCAAGCGGATGGCGGACGAGGTGCTGGAGGAGCTCTCGCCAACCTTCGACGCGATGTACGCCGGGAGCGGCCGGCGCTCGATCCCGCCGGAGGTCCTGCTCAAGTCGATGCTGCTGATCGCGCTCTACAGCATCCGCAGCGAGCGGATGTTCTGCGAGCAGCTCGACTACAACCTGCTCTTCCGCTGGTTCCTCGACATGGAGCTCGACGAGGATGCCTTCGACCACTCTTCGTTCACCCGCAATCGCGATCGGTTGCTCGAGCACGATGTGGCTGGCGAGTTCTTCCGCGCGGTGGTGGAGCGGGCACGTCGTAGGCGGCTGATGAGCAGCGAGCACTTCAGCGTCGACGGCACGCTCATCGAGTCGTGGGCGTCGATGAAGAGCTTCCGGCCGAAGGACGAGGACGACGACGACAACAACAAGTGGGGCAGCTTCCGCGGGAAGAAGCGGTCCAACGAAACCCACGAATCCAAGACCGACCCGGACGCCAAGCTCATGCGCAAGGGCAACGGCCAAGGCGCAAAGCTGGCCTACATGGGCCACGCGCTGATGGAGAACCGCAACGGCCTACTGGTCGACGTGCTCGTCAACGAAGCGAACGGGTATGCCGAGCGCGATGGGGCACTCGAGATGCTCGAGCGGTCGTTGCCCCGAGGTCGTCGGATCACGTTGGGAGCCGACCGTGGCTACGACATCAAGAGCTTCGTACGCGACCTGCGCGAGCGGGAAGTCACGCCCCACGTCGCCCAGACGTTGCATCGGCGGCCGGCCACGGACGCGCGGACCACGCGACATCCGGGCTATCGGATCAGCCTGCGAATACGCATGCAGATCGAGAAGAGCTTCGCGTGGATGAAGACCATCGGCGGGCTCGGACGAAGTCGACTACGAGGTCTCGCGAAGACCCAGCTCCTGACCTACTTCACCGGCGCCGCCTACAACCTGCTCCGAATGGCCAAACTCGAGGAGCCGATGGCGAGCTGACGATGCACCGCGGTGCATCGGCGCGACTCCGCGCCGATGACGGCGGTCAGGTACCGCTTCTACCCGTCGGGCACGGGCAGGGGCACGGGCAAGGGCACGGGGCACGCCGTAGAAGTCCGCCCTTCGGGCGATCTTCAACAGCCTGCTAGAGCACCGATCAGGTAAGTGGGCCGAGTTCGTCGTTCCTGGCGGTTTCTGGGCCAAGGCGCGGCGAGTGAGCGTGCAATCAGCACGTGAATCGCGAGGGGCGTCGAACGACGGGAGTTTGCTTGTTCGGTGCTCTAGCGATGACTTCCGATGCGGATCGGAATCCCCGTCGGCAGGCCGCTCGGGGCCGCTCGGACCCGACGACGGCGGCGACGCGGCGGCGGCGGCTCCTCGAAGTCCTGGTCGAAACGGAAGATCTCGTCGTTGTCCGGCATCGTGAACGGACGCTGAGGGTTCTGCGGGCTCAGACGCTCGTTGGCGGCGGTGCCGATGACGACCGCGAAGGTGTGGTTGGGGCTCATCGTCACGGGGACATGCGCGACGCCGTTGACGTCGGTGCGGGCAACCTCGCGTCCATCGAGCTGGATGGGCAGATCCGCTTTGTTGTTGGTACGGACGATGATGACGCCTCGGCGGTGCTCCGGGCGACACTCGAAGGGGACCGTGATGCCGCGTGCACGCGCCGCCGGATCGATGGAGTCGAGAACCATCAGGCGCCGCGTCTCCTCGGCGGCCGGCCGAAAGCCCTCGGGGCACTGCGCCTGAAGAGCCACTCGCGCCCCCGACGGTCCGGTGAGCGGGAGCTGAAGAATGCCCTCCGAGTTCGTGGCGCCGTTGAGGGGCTGGCCCTGAACGAGAATCGTCACGCCCTCCATGGGCTGACCGTCCTGCGAGACCGAGAAGGTGAAGGGATAGGACGGGGGCGGGCCCTCCTCCTCTTCACAGCCCGCCATGACGAAGGTCAGCGCGAGCAAGGTGACGGCGGGCAGAGCGGCGTGTCGCATGAGAAGCACAGAATAGCGCCACGCCGTCCCGACCGCGAGTCGTCAGCGATCGAGCAGGCCCCTACGGCAAGCCTACGGGGTGGCGGCGCCGCGCGCTGCGATGCGCCGCTCGAGAATCGAGACCATCAGACGATAGGCCTCGTTCTCCGGATCGTTGCCGGCGAGCTCACGGTAGAGCACCAAGGCCTCTTCGAGCTGGCCTTGCGCCGTCGCGTCGGCCGCGCGCCGTTGCAGGGTCGGGGCATCGGGGTCGATCTCCTCGCTTTCGACGGGCGGCACGGGTGTCGGCGGCGTCGGGATCGGTGGGGTCGGAGTGCCCTCGGCGACGGGCGGTGTGGGCTCCGTCGAGGGTGTGGGCGTCGCGGGGTCGGTCCCCCCTTCGCCCTCGCCATCGGGCGATGCCTCACCGCCCTCTTGGCCCGGATCGACGACGGCGGCTTCGGCGGTGTACGCCTCCTCCTCGGGAGTGTCGTCCCAAAGCAGCCATCCCACGGTGACCAGCACGGTGACGCCCAGCAGCAGCCAGGTGCGAAGCGGCAGCGATTGGTTGCTGTCTTCGGCGACTCCTTCGGGTTTGCTCGAGAAGAGCTTCGCGAAGATCGACTTTTTCTCCACCGGAGGGGCCGCGTCTTCGGGAGGCGCCGCAAACGCCCCGGCCCCGGGCGCCGCGACGGGCTGCGCCGCGCCATCGACGGGGCCGTCGATGGTCTCGAGATCACCGGGGCCGACGCCGGCGGGCGCGCCGCTGACCGCCAGGGGAGCCGGCGCGGTGGGGTGACCGGGCGGCGGCGG
>JBCCGI010000192.1:0-3299 GCA_039029355.1 Planctomycetota bacterium | reverse complement strand
CTGCGCACGCGCGATCTCTCCGAGCCCCTGGGCGACCTGCAGCGGGCGCAGCCCGGCCAGATCCGCAGCCGGATCGCCGATGTACGCGAGCTCGAAGTCGAGGAGCGCCGTCACGCTGCGCCCCTCCCACAGGAACTGCCCACTGTCACAGAGGACGAGTGTCTGCCGCTCGCGATCGCGGGGAACGTTGCGCCGCACCCATTTGAGGAGGAACTCGATCAGCGGATCCGGCTCGCTCTTGGCGGCCCGATAACCTTCCTCCATGGCCGGCGTCTCGCCGAGACAGCTCTCTTCGGCGCTGGCCTTCGCACGGAGCCCGACCTTCTCGAACTCGCTCACCGGAATCGCGTGGATCTTCGCGAGCTCGCCCAGGTACTCGTCGATGATCGCCTCCCCGTCGGCCGGGCTCGCCGCGGCGTGCACGTTCGGCGGAGCTCCGGGGCGGCGCTCCATCAGCAGACCGGGCGGGTCGAGGTGCAAACCGAACACATGAGGCACGCGAACGCCGTGCGCCTCGAGCACCTCCATGATCTTGCCCTCGCGCTCGAGCGGCTCGATGTCCGCGCCCCACTCGGTGCGCGCTCCCCTCCAATAGAGGGGAAGGCGTTCGCCCTCCTTCTCGACCTCGAGGTACCAGGCGGGGCGCCAGCGATGCTGCGCGTCGATCTCCACGAGACGACCGCCGACGGTCTTCTCGACCCAGGCGAACGCGTCGCGCCACTTGTCGGGGATCTGCAGCTCCGCCACCTCAGGCCTCCACCGACGCTGCGGCTCGCCCTGCACGCCGGCCAAAGAAGGTTCCGTCCGCGAGCGAGATCCCACTCGCCGCATAGCCGCGGCCGGTGAAGAGCGCCGCGCTCCGGCCCACTGCGTAGAGACCGGGGATGGTCTTTCCATCGGAGCTCAAGACCTCACCGTCGAGACCCGTGCGCAAACCGCCCAGCGTCATGCAGGCATAGACGTAGTTCTCGACGCCGCAGTCGATCAGCGCGAAGGGCGGCGATGTGAGGGGCACCAGACGCTCGGCTCGCTTGCCGAAGAGGGGATCCTTCCCTCGACTCGCGGCCGCGTTGTAGAAGTCGAGCGTCGCCTGGAGGGACCCCTCCGGAAAGCCCGCCTCGCGCTCCAGCTCCTCGATGGTCTCCCCGACGGCGCAGGGCTCGGGGGTCAGCATCCCGCGTTCGAAGGTCGCATCGTCGAGCACGAGCCAGACCTTCCCCTCTTGACCGAACAGGGCCTCGATGCCGATGTGGCCGTAGTAGGTGTCTTCGTTGATGAAACGCTGGCCCAGGCGGTTCACGTAGACGCCGCGCGAAAGGGTGTGCGGGATCGTACTCGGGAGAGCCACCTCGGCCTGGTCCATGCGCACGAGCTCACCGCCCGCCGACTGACCCATCTTGAGCGCTCGCCCGTCGTCGCCCTCGGTCGCATTCTTCGGGTTGGCGGGAAGCAGCTGCGGAACGTGTCGGGCCAGCATCTCGCGATTGCTGCTGAAGCCTCCTGCGGCCAGGACGACCCCGCGCCGCGCCAGGAACACCCGCTCCTCGCCCGCCTCTCTCGCAACGACGCCGACGACGCGACCGGCCTCGTCGACGACGAGCGTCTCGACGAGGTGGTTCGCGCGGATGTCTGCGCTGCGCGTCTCCACAGCCGCGAGCATCTTCTGCATGAAAAAGGGACCCGCCTTGCCCTCGGTCTGCGGCTTGTGTCCGCGCGGAGCGGGCCTGGCGATCCGGTCGAAGGGCGCTCCGTCCTCGCCGCCCGAATAGACCACGCAGTCGTCGGTCTTCGACTCGAGGCTGGGCTCCGGATAGAAGCTGCGCTTGAAGGGAACGCCCTGCGCTTCGAGCCAATGGAAGTGCTCCACGCTGCTCTCGCAGAAGAGACGGATCTTCTCTTCGTCGGCCGCCGGAGACGAGACGGCCACGAGGAACTTGAACATCTCCTCGGGGTCGTCGTCGAAGCCCGCCGCCTTCTGGACCGGCGTGCCCCCGCCCAGGTAGATGAGCCCGCCGGAGTTCGCGGAGGTCCCCCCGCCGCCCCCGGCGCGTTCGAGCACCAGCACCTCGGCACCGGCGTCGCAGGCTTCCATCATCGCAGAGGCACCCGCACACCCCAGCCCCACGACGATGACGTCGACCTCGGCGTCTACGCGGTTGATCTCGGCTCGCTGGCGCAGCTGTGTCGGCAGAGTCCTCGTCATTCCGCCGATGCTACCGTACCGCGCCGGCCGCGAGGCCTCGCCCGGCCCGGCCGATCACCCGAGGAGACCCATGTCCGACGCACCGCACAAAGCCGTTCGCGACCCCGAGAGCTACCGCGAGAGCCTCGACGCCTGGATGAAGCGCCAACGCCCCGACGCTGAAGGGCTCCGCGTTCACGACGTCGACATGCCCCGCTCCACCGGGTTCTCGAACGAGACGGTCTTCTTCCGGGCGACCTGGCAGACGCCCGGGGGCGAGGCGAGCGCGCGCTACGTCGCGCGCATCGAGCCGCAGGACGGCGGTCTCTTTCCGGTGCAGACGCCGGCCTGCGCAGTCTCGGTCCAGCTCCAGCATCGGATCATGAGCGTCGTGGCCGAGGCCGGAGCCGCCCCCGTGCCGCCTCTGCTCCCCTACGAGGGCGACCCGAGCGTGCTCGGCAGTCCCTTCTTCGTCATGGAGTTCGTCACGGGCGAGATCCCGGCCGACGTGCCGCGCTACTCGCAGACCGGCTTCCTGGCCGAGACCTCGAGCCCCGAAGAGCGTGAGCGCCTGATCCGCAGCGGCATCGATGCGATGGCGGGCCTCCACGCGATCGACCTCGGCAAGGCAGAGCTCGACTGGCTCGACCCGACGGGCGGATCGCCCACGATGGCGGCCCAGCTCGATCTCTACCGCCGCTATGTGGAAGGGGAGCTCGCGGGACGCGAACACCCCGTTCTCCTGAAGACACTCGACTGGCTGGACCGGAACCGTCCCTCTGCCGAGGCCGGCCTGTCCTGGGGCGACGCCCGGATCGGCAACATGATCTGGCAGGACCATCGCTGTGCTGCGGTCGTCGACTGGGAGGCCGCCGCCCTCGCCCCGCCCGAGGCCGACATCGGCTGGTGGGTGATGTTCGATCGCCAGTCGTTCGACGACATGGACGCACCGCGCCTCCTTGGCCGAGACCCCTCCTCTCACTAGCCCCAAAGCACCCGGGAACACTCATCTCACGAACACATGCTACAATATGCTAGCGGCACACCAACCAGGGCACCGCTCCACGCCATTGCACCCACTCCCACTCGGGCCTTGGACCTCGTCCATCAGCCTGAT
>JBCCGI010000191.1:0-3303 GCA_039029355.1 Planctomycetota bacterium | reverse complement strand
GGTCTGGTCGGTGTACTGACCGATGGTGCCGCCCTGAAGGCCGCCCATGTTGATCCAGCAGCGGTTCTGGTCGTTGCCGTCGTCGCCGCCGTCGGCGATCGCGACGTCCCAGTCGCCGTCGAGGTCGATGTCGCCGAAGTCGGCGTTCTCGGAACTCGAGTTGATGCCGGCGCCGCTAGGGATCTTGCCGTTGTCGACCACGAACTGCGCCGAAGCGCCGTTGGTCAGAGCGAACACCCCGAACGCGGCCGACGCCGCGGTGCCGAGGGCTTTCCAGTGAGCCATGGATGTCTCCTGAGTGATTCTGGGGGAGGGAAACCGTTGCACAAATCACCCAGCCACCCCCGGGAGGGGAGCGCATGGGGCCGAGTGCTGTGTTCCTGATGAGAAGGGGAAGAGTCTCGGCAGACGCCGAGGAAGGGGTCCGGGGCCGTGCGGATCGAGGGAGACCCTGACCACCGGAGCCGATTAGCATACCTGGGAGGAAAGATCGCGCCAGGGGCCCCTGCGCACCGCATACACGTACGGAACAAGCGCAGAGAGTACCCGGAGATAGAGAAGGACGCGCCGCGCCCGATCGGGGTTCCGACAAAGCCAGCGGGACCCCTGGGCAGCACACGTTCGAAGGCTACCCCGGCCTCGAAGCCCGGGCGGCGCCGGCCCTACTTAGCGGCCACCGCTCCAGCGCTCCAAAAGCCAACCCACGAGAAACAGGCCTCCACCGCCCAGGAGCCCGTTCATCTCGTACTGCATCGACTCCAAGGCCTGATCCTGAAAACCTAACCGCATGGACAGGATCACCCCGACCAGTACGAGGATCATCCCCAGCCCCTGGAGCAGCTTGGCGAGCAGCCAGATGCGCTTGTGCACGAATGCGACCTCCTATTCCGGGGCCCCGAGCACGCGCTCCACGGCGTCGGCGATGCGCTCGGGCGTGATCGACGAGTTGTCCGCATCCGGCCGATACGAGCAGTAGTCCGGCGCGGTGCTGACGACCCTCTCGCCGCGGCCGTACAGCTCGATCTCGGCCGCCGAGGTCGGCGCGAAGAACGCCACCACCGGGACCCGGCGGGCGATGGCGACGTGCATCGCCAGGCTGTCGCTGGTCACCAGGAGGTCGAGCAGGTCCACCAGCCCCCCGAAGCGCGTCATCGGGTTGTCGGTGCCGGCATCGACCAGGTGGATCGGGCCGGCGTCCGCGCGCATCCCGGCGACGCGCGCGGCGATCGCGGCGTTGCGCTCGGCCTCCTCGGGCCCGCCGAGGAGCAGGAACGACGCCCCTCCGCCCAGACGCCGGTGCAGCAGCCCCACCAGCGCGGCCGTGCCCTCTTCGGAGAGGCGCTTCGACTCCCAGCGCCCGCCGGCGCCGGTGTTGAGCCCGACGACGGGCCGCCGCGCGGCGAGCTCGGTCCGCTCGGCGAAGCCGCGCGCGTAGGTGAGGGCGTCTTCGGGCAGCGGGAGCTCGGGCTCCCCCATCTCGATCCCCAGCATGCGGGCGAAGATCGCGGGATGGCTGGCGTCGTTCTCGACCTTGCGGCGGTCGGCCTCCTCCTTGCCGTGCACGGACAGCAGGCCCATGTCGAACCACGGCGCGACGTCGTCGGTGTAGCGGCGCTCGCCGCCCGCCGCGAGATAGGCGCCCGAGATCGGCCCCGGGAGCCCGCCGGCCGCAAGCGTGCTGGCCATGCGGCACAGATCGACCTCGTCGTCGAAGGAGAGCACCCGCTCCCACGGCTCGCCGGCGAGCTCGCGCGTGGCGCGCGCGACGTCGTCCGGGTCGCGGGGGTCGACGGCCACGACCTCCGCCACCTGGGGGTGGCGTGCCACCAGGTCGACAGCGGCGTGCGCGGTCACCCAGGTCACGTGGGCGCCTGCGTAGCGGCCGTGCAGGCCGGGGAGAATGGAGGTCGTCCGCAGGACGTCGCCCAGCGCTCCGGTCTTGAGAATCGCGATTCTGCTCACGGCGCAGACGGTAAACCGGGGCGGCTCGCATCACCACCTTGCCCCCCCTATCCTCGGCCGAATGGAGCAGCCCACAGGATCCGCGGGGCACGCCCGCGGACGCGTCATCGCCGTCATCGGCCAGGGTGAGTGCGACGACGCCACCCGCGCGGTGGCCCGCACCGTCGGAAGGCTGCTGGCCGAGCGCGGGTGCGTCCTGATCTCCGGCGGGATGGGCGGGGTGATGGAAGCCGCCTCCCAGGGGGCCGCCGAGGCCGGCGGGCTGGTCGTCGGCGTGCTGCCCGGCCCCTCCCCCACCGGTGGCAACCCGCATCTCGGACTCGCGATCGCGACCGGCATGGGCGAGGCCCGCAACGTCATCCTGGCCAACACGGCCGAGGCCTTCGTCGCGGTCGCCGGTTCGTACGGGACGCTCTCGGAGGTGGCCTTCGCGCTCAAGCGCGGCAAGACCGTGGTGAGCCTCGGTTCGTGGGAGATCGACCCCGCGGTCCGGCCGGCGGCGAGCCCCGAGGAAGCCGTGGAGCTCGTGCTGGCCGGCTAGCCGCCGGCGATCGCCAGCACCACGTCGAGCACGTCGCCCGGCGCGACCCCGTCCTCGGGCCGCAGCCGCTCGCCGTCGCGGTAGACGCTCGCCAGCGGGAGCACCTCCGCCAACGCCTCCGGTGCGACCTCGGCCGCCCGCGCCAGGACCTCCCGGAGGGTCACGGCCGCATCGAACGCGAGCGCCAGCTCCGCGCCACCCGCCGCGCGCAGCCGGATGCGGGCTCCCCCGGCTGGCGCGGTTCGCGGCGCCGGCCGAGGCGGGGCGGACTCCGGCACGGACACCGGCTCGACGGGCTCCTCGGCCGCCGCCCAACCGTCCGCCCGCCAGCGCTCGTACTCCGGCAGCATGCCCGGCTCGTCGAGCAGCGCCTCTTCGGCCTCTTCGGCCTCCTCGGAACGGCGCGCCGGCGTCCAATGCCTCGCCAGCGCGCGCCGCAGCGCCACCAGACGCGCGCCCGCGTCGAGCAGCGCGCGCCCCGGCGCGGCGTCCGACGCGAGCGGAGCCGGCAGCAGGCGCGCCGCGAGCGCGTCGAGGTCAAGCACGCCGTCGGCCAGCAGCCCCGCCGCCGAGAACGAGCAGAACCCGGTCAGATCCAGCGCCGCCGCCAGGTTCTCGTGCCACCAGACGATGCGGCCCTTGCCCGCGGTCGAGCCGGGGTCGTCGGCGCCCGGCGGCAGCGGTACGCCCGCGAGGAGCTCCGCCAGCCGCGCGCGCCCGCCGGCTTCGAGCAGGAAGGGGAACACGCGCATCGGGTCCGCGCCGTTGGACGAGACCCGGGCCGCGAGCACCGCGGCCGC
>JBCCGI010000190.1:0-3457 GCA_039029355.1 Planctomycetota bacterium | reverse complement strand
GTGGCATGGGGACGGTCTACGCGGCGACGCTCTTCGGCCCGGCCGGGTTCCGCAAGCGCGTCGCGGTCAAGATCCTGGATCGCTCCGGGCGCGACGACGTGCGTACCCGCCTCTTCTTCCGAGAGGCTCGACTCGGGGCCGGCCTGCGGCACCCGAACCTGCTCGAGATCTACGACCTCGGCGTCCTCGGCGAGGAGCACTTCATCGCGATGGAGCTGGTGGACGGCGCATCGCTCCGCGCCGTCGTGCGCGACCATGGGCCGCTGCCCGCAGACGTCGTGCGTTCGGTGGCCGTTCAAGCCGCGCGGGGACTCGCCCACGCCCATCGGTCGGGCGGCCACGGCGTCGTGCATCGCGACATCAAGCCGAGCAACCTCATGCTCGACGGCCGCGGCCGACTCCGGATCGTCGACTTCGGACTGGCCGCGGCCCGGCTCGCGTCGACGGGTCGGACGAGCCGCCACGAGGGCCTCGTCGGGACGCCGGGCTACTTCAGTCCGGAGCAGTTTCATGGCGGCTCGGTCGGCCCGCGCACGGACCTGTTCTCCCTCGGGGTCGTCCTCTACGAGATCACGTGCGGTCGGCGTCTGATGCCCTGCACCGATCGTGGGTCCCAGGACCGGGCCCTGGAGCACTTGGTCCAGCGCCTGCGTCGGGGGGAGCCGGCAGCGGAGATCGAGGCGCTGGTGCCGGGGCTGGGGCGCGTGGTCGCCGACCTCCTGGAGCCGGAGCAGATCGGCCGTACCCCGTCGGCGGAGGCGCTCCTCGAGCAGCTGGGACCGTTCGCCGGCGAGGGTGCTGCGAGCGGCTGGGCGGCACGCATGCTGACGGGTCGCTTCCGTCCGGCGCCGACCTCCGACGCGGCCGAGACCCTCGCCCCGGCCGCGGACACGCTCCCCCGCGAGCGGGACGCATTCGTGGGCCGCCGGCTCGAAGCCTCCACCCTGGCGCGGGCCTTGGCGGAGGCCCCGCTCGTGACGTTGAAGGGCCCCGGGGGGAGCGGCAAGACACGGCTGGCGGTGCGGGCGGCTCGGGAGCGCGACGCGAGGACGCCTGCGTGGTTCGTCGACCTCAGCGGGGCGCGGGACCGCGCGGGCGTGGCACAGGCCACCGCGTCGGCGCTGGGCACCGCCCTCTCCGGCCGGAACGCCGCCGCCGACATCGATCGGCTCGGCGACACGTTGGCCGGGTGGGGCCCGACGTTGCTGGTACTCGACAACGCAGAGCAGGTGCTGGACGCCGTGGGGTCGACGATCGAGCGATGGTGCCGCGCCGCCCCGGAGCTGCGATTCCTCGTCACGTCTCGGGCCGTGCTGGGCATCCCGGGCGAGCGCGTAGTCGAGCTGGGCGCCCTCTCCACAGACGACGGAATCGAGCTGTTCGTCCAGCGCGCGTACGGAGGTCGCGACCCGGCGGCAGAGGAACTCCATGCGATCCGCGCGCTGGTGGGGCTGCTGGATGGACTCCCCCTGGCCATCGAGCTCGCCGCAGCCCGCGCGCGCCTCCTCCCGCCGTCGGCGCTGCTGGCCCGCATGGACGAGCGCTTCCGTCTGCTCGGGGGCCGGAAGCACGGGCCGCGCCGTCAGACCGGGCTTCGCGCCTCCCTGGAGTGGTCTTGGGACCTCCTCGATCCCTGGAGCCGCGCGACCCTGGTCCAGCTCTCCGTGTTCGAGGGCTGCTTCATGGACGCCGTCGAGGCCGTCGTCCGCTTTCCCGAGGATCCCGACGCCCCGTGGGTGGTCGACGCGGTCGCCGACCTGCTCGACCACTCGCTGTTGGCCTCGGAGACAGTCGAGGGCGAGCCCCGGTTTCGGCTCTTGGAGTCCGTGCGGGCCTTTGCGCGTGAGAAGGCCCGCGAGCTCGCCCTCGAGGAGCTCGGGTCGACCGCCGCCACGGACTCGACGGCGTCGGAGCGGCGCCACGTCGAGCACTATGCGCGGGCGGGCTCGGAAGCCGCCTGCCGGGGCTACCTCCGCCATGGAGGTCTGCAGAGGCGGCGTCGCGCCGGTCATGAGCTCGCCAACATCGAGGCCGCGCTGACACGAGCCGTCCAAGACCGACGGTTCGAACTCGCCGTGGACCTGACTCACGCCGCGGAGGCCGCCCTGGAGTCGACGGGCCCGCTCCGCCGCGCCCGCGGACACTTCGAATCGGTCCTGCAGGCTTTGCCGTCGCCGCTCCCGGAGAGCCTGGTCCGCCCCACCGCGCGCCTTCGCTCCCGCCTGGCCTGGAGCCTCTACCGTCTGGGCCATGCCGAGGAAGCCCTCGAACAGGCGGACGCCGCGTTGGCGGCCGTCCCCGACGACGACCCGCTGTACGGGAGCTTTCTGTCCATGCGAGCTCGCAGCCTCGGCACGCTCGGGCGCCGCCGAGAGGCCATCGCCCTGCTCGAGCAAGCGGCCGCCTTCCATCGCGAGCGAAACGACCCTGCGGCGGGATCGGACTTGGTGAACATCGGCGTCCAGCGCATGCGCGCCGGCTTGCCGAAGGACCCGGCGCTGCTGCCCGCGGCCCTCCGCCTCCATCGACGCGCCGGCAACGAACGCGGCCGAATCACCTGCCTGGGGAACCTCGCGTCCCGGATGATCCAGGAGGGGCGGCTCGACGACGCCGAGACCCACCTCCGCGAGGCCATCCGTCTGTCCGCCGCGGCGCGCCACCTGCCCGGGGAGTGCGCCTACCGAAGCAACTTGGGCTTGGTCCTCAGCCTCTCGGGTCGGAGCGAGGCGGCGCTCCTGCAGTTCGCCCAGGCGCTCGAGCAAGCGCGCCGCCTGGGCGCGGTGCACCACCTCGCGCGCGCCGAGGCGTTTCTCGCCGAGGAAGCGCTCCGGGCCGGCTCGTGGACGCGTGCCGAGGAGGGATTCCGGCGCGCCATCGAGGGCGCGGCGCGTGTCGCCTACGAAGGGCGGCGGGTCTGGCTCGCCGAGCTCGCCTACGTGGTGGCTCGACAGGGCCGCGCGCACGAGGCCGACGCGCTCCTGGGGAAGGCCGAAGCGCTGCCGCCGGGCCAGCCGGCGGTGGAGGCGGGCCTGGACGTTCTGCGCGCCCGGGTGCGGCTGCTGTTGCGGGGCGACCGGCCCGAAGCCGAAGCGGCACTGGCTCGGGCGCGCGCCCTCGCCGCCGCGACGTCCGCGGGGGAGTCGGGGCCCATCGGCCGCTGGTGTCGAGAGCTGGAGGCGGAGCTGAGCGGGGCCGTGTCCGCGCCGACCGCGGACGCGCCCGCGGGGCAGGGATCAGCGACGACGGCGCAGTAGCCCGAGCAGGGGCAGCAGTAGCAGTCCTCCGGCCGGAGCAGCGGCCGAGGAGCACGCGCACCCCACGCCCTCGTCGGCGAAGTTCTGACGCTCGGAGTCCGCGAGGAAGGGCGGGGCACCCACGTCGTCGTCGTCGTCGTCGTCGTCGTCGTCGTCGTCGTCGTCGTCGTCGTCGTCGTCGTCGTCGTCGTCGTCGTCGTCGG
>JBCCGI010000189.1:0-3519 GCA_039029355.1 Planctomycetota bacterium | reverse complement strand
CCGTCCTGGGCGCCGCGCTCGATCACGCCGAGCGCGAGGGCGGCCCAGGCGAGGTCCAAGCCGCGCGCCGTGGAGAGCTGGGTGAGCAGCTGGCGCCGCACGCGCTGGCGCGCGCTGCCGCCGTCGGTGCCGTCGCGCGAAGCGGCCAGCGCCAGCCCGAGCCGCGCGAAGCGCCGGGCGCCCGCGTCGCGGCCGCGCGCGACCCCAACGAGCAGCGCCGCGCGGATCGAGGCGTCAAGCGAGTCCGCGTCGCCGTCGCCCAGGAGTCCGAGGGCGATCGCGGCCGACTGCAGCAGCTCGCGCGGCGGCCGAGCGCGCACCGAGCAGAGGTCGATCAGCTCGCCGCAGACCAGCGCGCGGCGCTCGGACTTGGCGAGCGCGGCCTCGACCGAGAGCGCACCCAGCTCCTCCTCGGTCGGCGGCGGGCCCAGCAGGCGCGCCAGCGCGAGCGGAGCCTGCGCCCGCACGAGCGCCGGACGACGTCCATCGGCGAGCACCTCGAGCAAGAGCTCGACCTGGCGCCCGAGCGCGGCCGACGTGATCGAACCGCCACGCCGCGTCGCGGCTTCGCCGGCGCGCTCGCGCCGCGCATCGTCGGCGAGCGGCACGATGCCGAGCCCGGTGACACACGCCGCCTCGACCTCCAGCGGCAGCCTGCCGTCGAGCGCACGCGCCAGGTGGTGCACCGCGTAGCGGCGCACGTCCTCGCTTCCGGTACGGTGCGCAAGCAGCGCGAGCGCGAGCCCGGCGAGCGCGCGGTCGCGCTGGGTGACCGAGCCCCCGAGGGCCTCACGCCCCGCGCGCGAGTCGCCGAGCACCTCGGCGAGCAGCGGTCCCGACGACGGGTTGCCGAGCACGCCGAGGGCGATCAGCGCGGCCTCGGCGACCTCCTGGTTCGGGCTCGCCAGCCGGGCGCGGATCACCTTCGCGTAGGAGCCGCGCGCGTCGCTGCGGCGGTCCTCCCCCACGCGGGCGACCGCGAGCAACACCGCCGCGGTGACCTGCGGTGGCGGGTCGTGGCCGAGCAGCGAGAAGAGCGCCGGAACGACCTTGCCGTGCACCACGGTGTGGGCGGGCCGCGTCAGCGCGAGGCCGTTCGCCGTCGTGTGGCCCTCCTGCACCGGCGCGCCGCCGCGCACCTGGGCGGCGAGGTCGAGGTAGCCGTCGCGGTGCAACTCCCACCAGAAGGCCCAGGAGCCGAAGGCCGCCGCGTCGAGGGCGCCCGGACCGCCGCTGCCGGGGCCGGAGCCGGGCGCTCCCGGAAGCGCAGGGCCACCCGGGGTCCCGGGGCCGGCGGGTCCGGGCGTGGAGGGGCCCGCGCCCGGCGTGCCGGGGCCCGACGACGGCGTGCCGGGGCGCCCGCCGGGGCCTCCGTAGGTGGGCGGAGGGGTGGCCGGTCCCCCTCCGCCGCTGCCGCCGCCTCCGCCACCGCCGCCTCCGCCCGGGGGCACCGTGTCCCCCGGGCCGCCGTAGGGCGGCTGGTAGACCGAGCCGTGCGGGTGCACGACGCCGCCCGCGGCAAGGGCGAGCGCGAGGAGCAGAGGCACGGTCCGGCGCAGTCGACGCATCATGGGTTCTCCTTCGGGATCTCCGATCCCCCGTCCGCAGCTAGTCGCGGCCGGACGGCCGGTATCAGCCCGCGTCGGTCGCAGGCCCGGGAAGGGGTCGGCTCAGTCGGCCCAGACGCCGGGGTAGAGCTCGTCCAGGAGCGCGCGCAGGGAGCGGTCGAGGAACGCCCGCACGTCGCGGAGGACCGCCTCCAGGGCGGCCTCGTCCGGCGCGGAGCGCGGCTCCAGCCCCGAGGCCTCGGCGGGGATCACGCGCTCGGCGGCCGTGCGCCACAGCTCGGGGTCCTCCTCCTCGCGCCAGGTCCCGCGGCCGCGGCCGAAGTGCGCGACCGCGAGGTAGCGCACGAGCATGCGTCGGGCGAGGTCCTCCAGCGCGGCGTCCGACCAGGTGACGCCCGGCGACTCCTCGCCGCCGAAAAGCTGGTAGGCGCGCGACAGCCCGGCCCCGCCGAGCGCGCCGAGCAGCCCGCCCGCGATCGCGCCGCCGCCGAGCGTGAGCCCGCCCGACAGCGCGTCGGCCGCCAGCCCGCCCAGCGCGCCCGTGATCACGCTGCCGATCACCGCGCCGGTCTTGGGCTTGACCGGTTGCGCGCCCTGCACTTCGAAGTCCTCGATCTCCTTGCGCAGCTCGGCGGCCGCGCGACCCTCGATGTGGTGGTCTTCGAGCACCTCGTCCCACAGCGCGCGCTCGCGCTCGGCCAGGCGCCCGGCGAGCGCGGCCATGGCCTTCTTGCGGTCGACGATGCCGGCGACCGAGCCGCGCGTGCTCTCGCGGTCGGCCACCGTCTCGGCGAGCGCGCGCGCCATGCGGTCGATCGTGGCGTCGAAGAGCTCGACGTTGCGCGCCTGCCACACGTCGGTCAGCGCGCGCATCGCGCCGCGCTTCTCGGTCGGCAGGCAGTCGATCAGGCGCTGGAAGAAGACCCGCTCGTGCACCCACGAGCGGCTGAACGCGTCGAGCTCCAGGAGCCCCCTCACGTCTGACCAGCGCGACAGGAACGTCTCCCAGTCGGCCGAGGTCGACGCGCCGCCGTCGCCGGGGCGCCCGGTCTGGTTGAGCAGCGCCAGGATCGGCCGGCGGACGAAGGACAGGATCTCGAGCTCCGGCGTGACGTAGCCGGCCTCTTCGGGATGCTCGGTCGCGTTGACGAGGTAGAGCACGATGTCCGCCTCTTCGCGCACGTTGCGCAGCGCCTCCTGGCTGCTGAAGAGCGGCCGGTCGCGCAGGCGGTCCCACACCTGGTGCAGGAACCAGCCGACCGGGTTGCCCTCGCGGCGCAGTCGCGCCAGGAGGCGCGCCGAGTCGCCGAAGCCGGGCGTGTCCCACAGGAGCAGCCGCGCGCCTTCGGTCTCGAGCAGCACGTGGCGCTCGCTCACCTCGGTCACGTGCGACTGGTCGCGCACCTCCCCGACGTCGCTGCCGAGGAGCGTCCGCGCCAGCGTCGTCTTCCCCACGTTGGTGTGGGAGATGAGGCTCAGGGTGATCGTCTCCATCGCGCGGTCAGTAGCCCAGGGCCTTGAGCTTCGCCTCGCTCTCCGGGTCGACGACGGACGCCGCGTTGCGCTCGAGCGACAGCCGCCCGGCGCGGCGCAGCTCGTCGGCCCACGCGCGGCGCTCCTCGCCGCGGCTGGGGTAGACGTCGTGCTCCTCGTCGGGGTCCGCCTCTAGGTCGTACATCTCGAAGGTCTCCGATCCGGCATCGTAGATCAGCTTGTAGCGCTCGTCGCGCATACACAGAAGATCGCGGGCGGCGATCGGGCGGTGGGTCTGGGCCAGGAGCACGCGCTCTCCGTCCCGCAGCAGGGAAACGCCCCGCTGGGACGGCAGGCCGGGCAGGCCGAGGAGCTCGAGCAAGGTCGGGGCCACGTCGCTGTGCCGCACCAGCCGGTCGCGGTGGCGGGCCAGGAGCTCTTCTCGGCCATCGCCGGCGGGGAGCTTGATCACGAGCGG
>JBCCGI010000188.1:0-3534 GCA_039029355.1 Planctomycetota bacterium | reverse complement strand
ATGGCGAAGTACGGCACGCCGCCGGGCGTCTCGCCCGCCTCATAGAGCGTCACCACACCCGGGTGCCGCAGCCTGCTCGCCAGGCGCACCTCGCGTCGGAAGCGCTCGGTCTGCCGCGCCGTCTCGAGCGCACCGGCACCGAGTGCCTTCAGCGCGACGCGGCGCTCGGTGCCGTCCTGGATGGCCTCGTAGACGGCGCCCTGGCCGCCGCGCTTGACGGCGCGGACGATGCGGTAACCCGGCGGCGGATCGTCGAGCTCCGGCTCGGCGTCGGCGGGCACCGGTCGCGCGTCGACGCGCCGCAGCTCCTCGACGAACGGGTCGTCGTGGGAGGACCGCTCGAGCAGCTCGAGGCAGCGCTCGCAACCCTCGACGTGCAGCAGGACCTCGGCGTGCGCCGAGGGCTCGGCCAGCGCGGCGAGCACGCGCTGGGGCGCGGGACAGTTCAACCGGGTTCCCCGCGGTTCGTGGGAGCGAGGAGTCCGACCGGAAGGGCCGTGGTGGTGACGGATCGGCTCGGGGCAGGCATACGGGAGACGAGGAGGGCTCCGCGATCAGTATAGGCAGCAACGCAACGATCGCGTCGCAGAGCACCCGCGACCCGCCCGCGCTATCCACGCGGCTGGAGCGCACCTTAGGGCGAGTCGCGCCGTGGGGCGTGGCTCTCGACGATCTTGTCGAGCTCGTCCAGCGAGAGGACCGAGGGTGGCGCTTGGCCGGCGACATAGACCAAGCGGCCGTCCGGAGAGATGTCGAGCCCCATGGCGTACTTCAGACCCGTCGAGATGCGGCCGAGCAGTCGGTCGCGGCCGGCATCCCAGGCCGTGACCTGACCGGCGGTGTCGCCGATCAGCAGCAGCTCGTTGTGAAACGCGAGCGACAGCAGGTACCCACCTAGCTGGTACGCCACCTCCGGTCGCGCGGCACCCGGCCGGAAGACGAGGAGCCAGCCATCGGCCGAAACCGCGGCACAGCGCGCCCCGGACGCATCGAAGTCCACCGAGGTGATCGTCCTCTTCGCGGGGTGCTCCGCTGCGCGGACCTCACCTGTGCGTCGAGTCACCCATGCGAAACGGTCGTGGCCGCCACAGGCCAGAACTTCACCGTCGGGACTCCAGGCAACGGTTCCGATGCGCTGGTCCGAGAGCCCCCGCTCCCACAGCACCGCGCCCTCTTCGGCGTCGAGCAGGTAGAGGTCGCCTTCATCCGAGACCGCGGCGAGCCGGGTGCCGTCGGGGCTGAAGCGAACCAGGCTCACCGCCTTCTGGCAAGTGAGCAACGGACGGCCAAAGCCGCCTCCTGGACGCCCAAGATAAACCTGTCCGGTCCCAGTCGCGATCGCGACACGCTCCCCGTTGGGGGCGAGATCGAGGCCCGTGAGCAGGCCCAGGTCGAGTCCGTCGAAGCCCGTTTCGCGAAGCCGATCGCCGTCGCGATAGAGCCAGATTCTCGCGTTGGCGCCGGCGAACGCGACCGTACGGCCGTCCTCGGACACACGCACGTCGCTCCACTGCCCTTCTCTGTCTAGGGAGTGAACCCAGGTACCGCGATGCCTCGAGAGGACTCGCAGGCGCCCCTCTCTCGAGAGCGCACCGATCAGGCTGCGCGCGGCCGACAGCAGGACCACCATCTCGCGCGCAGCGTGCAGGTCTTCCCCGCGTGTGAACGGGCGGCCCCCCACCACTCGCACGTCGCCGCTCGGCAGGCTGACAGCGAAGCTCTGTGGTCCGACGGGGGCCGCCGCACGCCCCGCGCCTTCCAGCGCCTCCTTGGCGCCCTCGACCCGCTTCAAATCCGGGAGCGAGAGGACTTCCCTCGTACCGATCAAGATCGAGTTGCGCCCAACGACCATAGACCCGGACGTCAGAACCTTACGGGCCTCTTGCGCTCCCGTCAGGTCGACCAGCTCGAACCCACCCGGTTGGAAGTTCGCCAGCGGGGCGACGAGCCAACGACCGTCGGGCGAGAGCCGGTAGTACCACTCCCTGACGACACCGGTCACCTCCCCGGCGAACTCGCACACGACCGTGCGTCGCGGCTCCAAGGTCGCAAGGTCGAACAGCGTGAACTCGCCCACGCTGGTCGCCACCACGAGCAGCTCCTCCTCGCTGAACCCCACGCCGGAGTAGACCTGGGGCGCGCTCGCCACACGCCTCGGTTCGTTGGTGGGCGCGTCGAGTTCCCAGCGGAGCACCGTGCCCTCCTCGTCGAGCGTCACCAGCCAAAGGCCGTCCGGACTCGGCCTGGCCTGCCACAGTCCCGGCACTTGGAAACGCTGCACGTGCTCCAGCTCCGGCAGCTTCCAGACGTCGACCTCGGCGATCCGGGGCGACGAGTCGTCGTACCCCCAGGTGACCGCGTGCTTCGCATCTCGGTCGAAGACCATGTTGATGTGGCCTTCCGTGTCTCGTACCCCTCTCCAGAGAGTGCGCGAGTAGAGCTCGCGCGCCGCCCACAGCAGGGGATCGGTCGCGCCCTCCCACAGCACGCCTTCAGCCGGGATTCGATCGCGGTCGGACGTCACCGCCCTCCAGAGCGCATCCTCTGCGTCGAAGACTTCGTCCGCGTCGAGCCGCGCCCGCACCGCTGCGACGCGCAGGCCCGGACCGTAGATCGAGCCGAAGGCGGCCCAAGCGCCGAGCAGGAGAAATGGGACCGCGGCGGCGAAGGCGATCCTAAGCACCTTGCGACGCTTGGCCGTGTCGCGGCCGGGCAAGGGAACGAGGAGTGCGACCGCGGCGGCGAGGACTACCCTAAGCCTCTTGCGAGGCTTGGCCGTGTCGCTTCCGGGCAAGGGGACGCCGTCGCGCACCCGCTCGACGTCCGCGATGAGCGCCGCCACGGTCGGATAGCGCCGCTGAGGCTCGCGATCGGTAGCTCGGACGACGACCTTATCGAGCGCCGGCGCCGACAACGCGTCGCTGAACGGACCGCGCAGCTGCGGCGGGCGGCTGCGCGCCGCGTCCTCCACCAGCGCGCCCAGGTTCTCGCTGCGGTAAGGCAGCTTGCCCGACATCAGGAAGTAGAAGAGCAGCCCTAGGCCGTGCACGTCGGTGCGCTCGTCGAGATCGTCCTTGCCCTCGATCTGCTCCGGCGAGGCCCAGCCCAGGCTCCCCAGGAACTCGCCCGCCCGCGTGACGCCGCTGCCGAGGCCGTGCCCGCCCATGCTCTTCGCCAGCCCGAAGTCGACGACGCGCGGCTCCCCGCTCCCGTCGACGAGCACGTTCGACGGCTTCAGGTCGCGGTGCACCACCCCGTGCTGGTGGGCGGCCTCGACCGCGCGGCAGATCTTGAGGAAGAGCGCGAGCAGCGGCACCCGGTCGGGCTGCGGCCGGGCGAAGGTCTGATCCACGTGCTCGGTCAGCTCGACTCCGTCGACCCACTCCATGGCGAAGTACGGCACGCCGCCGGGTGTCTCGCCCGCCTCATAGAGCGTCACCACACCCGGGTGCCGCAGCCTGCTCGCCAGGCGCACCTCGCGTCGGAAGCGCTCGGTCTGCCGCGCCGTCGCGAGCGCACCGGCACCGAGTGCCT
>JBCCGI010000187.1:0-3623 GCA_039029355.1 Planctomycetota bacterium | reverse complement strand
TCAGCGCGCTCGTCGCGCTGGTCCTCGGCCCGCTGATCTTCCTCAAGGTGAAGGGGCGGCGCTTTCACCGCATCGCCGGCTACGTCTACGTGCTCGCGATGCTCACCGTGAACATCACCGCGCTCACCTCCTACCAGATGTCAGGGCGTCCGAACCTGTTCCACTTCTTCGCGGTCGTCAGTCTGACCGCCCTGCTGCCGGGGTATTTCGCGGTGCGCGCCGCCGTGCGGCACCGCGACAACAAGGCCATGAGTGGACACGCCGAAGCCATGATCTGGTCGTACTTCGGGCTATTCATGGCCGGCCTCTCCCAGGTGGGCACCCGGCTGGCGTTGCCGCTGTTCACCGCCCCGTGGCAGCTGTTCGTCAGCGTCGGCGTCGCGGCCTGCATCGGTGCGTTCGCGACGTCGCTTATGGTCAAGCGACTGCTGCCGGGGCTGATGGCACGGTACAGCTATCGCGGCGCACCATCGGCATCGTAACGATAGTGCACCAGCGCCAATCAGAAACGTAAGAGACTGTTTTAGTTGCAAATAAATGTGAACTCGATCACGGAACCCAGGGCCGCCTTAGCACTCTAAGGTGGGGAGTGCTAAAATTGCACCCGCAATAACCCCCAGGGAGTTCACATGAACGCTGCTTTGATCGCACGCAACCAGGGCATTTCGCTGGCGAGTCCCGTCGGCAACCTTGATGCCTACGTCAGCGCCGTGCAGGAGATCCCCGTGCTGGATCCCGAGGCCGAGCGTGAGCTGGCGGAAAAATTCCGTCATGACAACGACCTGGAAGCGGCCCGCTCACTCGTCATGTCACATCTGCGCTTCGTGGTGCACATCGCCCGCGGCTACGCCGGCTATGGCCTGCAGCTCGGCGACCTGGTGCAGGAAGGCAACGTGGGCCTCATGAAGGCCGTCAAGCGCTTTGACCCGGAAGTGGGCGTACGCCTGGTCTCGTTTGCCGTGCACTGGATTCGCGCCGAGATTCACGAGTACGTGCTGCGCAACTGGCGCGTCGTGAAGGTGGCCACCACCAAGGCCCAGCGCAAGCTGTTCTTCAACCTGCGCAAGGCGAAGAAGCACCTCGGCTGGCTGAGCGCGGCTCCGGCCTGGCGAAGATGAGGGGCCATGTCCAACGAGCCGGACGAAGAGTCGATCGAAGCGTCGCGCATGACGCTGGGGGAGCACCTCGAGGAGCTCCGCAAGCGGCTCGCGATCGGGCTGGGCTCGGTCGTGGTGCTCTTCGTCCTGACCTGGACCTGGAGCGACCTCGCGACCGAGATCGTGCTGCGCCCGTACCACGTGACGGTGTCGAAGCTGGAGGCCTTCTACACCGCCGAGGCCGAGCAGATGCTGCGCGACGACCCCGAGCTGCAGCGCGAGGAGCTCTTCGAGAAGATCGGTGACAAGGAGCGCCTGCGCCTGCTCGGCGACACGCGCATGACCTCGATCGCGCCGGGCGAGGGCTTCTTCTTCAAGCTGAAGATCTGCCTCTACTTCTCGGCCTTCCTCGGCTCGCCGATCCTGCTGTGGCAGCTGTGGATGTTCGTGGCCGCCGGGCTCTACCAGCAGGAGAAGCGCGTCGTGCTCGGCTTCTTCCCAGCGGCGTTCGCGCTCTTCACCGGCGGCGTCGTCTTCGGCTACTACACGCTCGTGCCGTACGGGATGTACTTCCTCAACCGCACGACCGACATCCGCCTCATCCGCATGGACCTGCGGGTGCAGGAGTACTTCACCTTCCTCAGCTCGCTGTGCCTGGCGCTGGGCGTCGTCTTCCAACTGCCGATCGCGATGATCGTGCTCTCGCGGCTCGACATCGTGCGCGCGGAGACGATGAGCAAGTACCGCGGGCACACGCTTGTGCTGGCGGTCGTGCTGGCCGCCTTCCTCACCCCGCCGGACCCGTACACCCAGGCCATGATGGCGGTGCCGATCGTGGTGCTGTACGAAGTCGGCATCTGGTGTGCCCGCCTCGTCGCTCCCAAGAGCCTGCCGTCATGACACTTCGCCTGCCGCGCGCCGCGCTGATCGCGGTGGGGGACGAGCTCCTCTCCGGAGCGACGACCGACCTGAACTCGCCCTACTGCGCCGCGCGGCTCACCGAGCTGGGCTTCGAGGTGTGGCGCAAGGTTGTCGTGGGCGACGACGAGGAGCCGCTCGCCGCCGTGGTCGCCGAGGCCCTGGCGCAGGCCGAGGTCGTGGTCGTCACCGGCGGCCTGGGGCCGACACTGGACGACATGACCCGCCACGCGGTGGCGCGCGCGGTGGAACGCGAGCTGGAGCACTCGGAGGAAGCGTGGCAGGGCATCCGCACCTGGTGGACGCGGCGCGGCATCGAGATCCCCGCGGCCAACCGCCGCCAGGCTCTGGTCCCGGCCGGCGCCGAGGTGCTGCCGAACGAGGTTGGCACCGCGCCCGGCTTCGCCGTCGAGCACGGCGAGGCGCGGCTCTACTCGCTCCCCGGGCCGCCCTTTGAGATGAAGGCGATGTTCGAGGCCCAGGTGGCGCCGCGCGCCGCGGCGGACCGCGGGCGCGGGGGGCACGGCGTGCAGCGGTTGCAGCGCTTCCACCTCTACGGCGTTTCCGAGAGCGTCTTCGCGGACTCGGTCGGTGCGTGGATGGAGCGCGACGCCAACCCGCTGCTCGGCTGCTCGGTGAAGGAGGGGGTGCTGACCGCCTCGCTCCGCGCCCGCGGCGCGACCGAGGCGGAGGCCGACCAGCTCCTCGCCGAGCGCGCCGCCGCGTTCCGCGAGCGCTTCGGCGCGTCGATCTTCAGCGCGGGCGAGGACCGCGTCGAGCAGGTGGTGGGGCGCCTCCTGATCGAGCGCGGCGTCACGGTCTCGTTCGCCGAGTCCTGCACCGCCGGGCTGGCCTGTTCGCTGCTCGGCCGCGTCCCCGGCATCAGCGCCGTGCTGGGGACGAGCTTCGTCACCTACTCCGACGCGGCGAAGCAGGAGCAGCTGGGCGTCCCCGGCGAGCTGCTGCGCGAGCACGGGGCGGTCTCCGAGCCCGTCGCGGCGGCCTTGGCCGAAGGCGCCGCGCTCCGCGCCGGCGCGCGTGCGGCGGTCGGGATCAGCGGCATCGCCGGCCCCGGCGGAGGCACGCCCGAGAAGCCCGTGGGGCTGGTGTGCTTCGCCACGACGCTCGACGGCGCGACCCGGGCCGAGACGCGCCAGCTGCCCCCGACCAGCCGCGACCACGTACGCGCGGTTGCGGCGCGGACGGCCCTTTTGCTGCTCTGGCGCCGGATCCAGGACGAGGCGCCGGCCTCCCGTTGACCGCCCGGGGGGCTTTGGGTATCGTCCCCGCCCTTCGGTTACCCCGTGGTGTAATTGGCAACACAACTGGTTTTGGTCCAGTCGTTCCAGGTTCGAGTCCTGGCGGGGTAACCACTCCTGGATCACCGCCCTTTTGGGGCGTTTCAACGCCTCGTCAGGCCTCCGATTCGAGGCTCGCCGGCGGACGGCTGCGGCGGGCGCGGCCGCGCTAGCCCGACCTATCCATGGAGCTCACGCCAGACGCCGTATCTGCTCGCCAGGTCACGACTTCGCTCTCTCGCCGTCCTCGACGACCCGTCCAGGTCGCCTCCGGGCGCCTCGGTCGCAAAGCCGCAACCTGGCGGCATCT
>JBCCGI010000186.1:0-4328 GCA_039029355.1 Planctomycetota bacterium | reverse complement strand
TTCAGGACTCGGTTCTCTTCAACGAGGTAAGCGATCACGTCGGCCTGGTGCCGGTTCACCCAGCCCGTGAACGTGAGCAGCAGCACTCGCAGCGGGTAGTTGTCGGCCGTCATGCCCAGATCCTAGGCACTCCCAAGTGCAGGCGCCGCCGCGTGTTGCGCCACGGCCGAGTTTCTGGACAGGACGCCATCGTGCCATTGTCCGCGATCTCGCGATCCCCGCTGCCGCGGGGCCCGGGCGAGTACGCGCGCCGAGCGCATCTGACGAGAACTCGTCGCCATAGCGCGAAATGTCGACGTTGGTAGCACCGATCGGCGCGCGGCCTAGCGATGGGATACTTCGCGAGCCTTCTGCACAGGCTTGCCTGACTAACTTGCTCCTGGTTCGCCGAGGTGTCGCTGCCCCTTCGCTGTGAGGTTGAACCAGCAAGACACGTCCCCAAGTCGCGGGCCATCGGGATAGCGGCGCCACTCGCGCTCGATGCGGCGGCAAGCCTCCTCCGGCGACGCGGACCAGGAGCGAAAGCCTGCTTCCGTAACATCCCCCACTTCTAGGAGCCCCTCATCGAGGCTGTGGCGGATGACCTGCAACGAGAGCTTAAGCACCTCCTCCGCGCCTCGGGCTCCCCCGGCGGATTCGGCGAGCCACGGGAGTTCCCAGACTCCGACCCAGTCGTCAGCGGCCGCTTGTAGGAGTTGATCGAGCACCGTGCGATGGGTCATTGCTCTCCTCCAACGTGCACCTTCCACCGGGGCCCGGTCGGTGGATGGACATCGATCGTGGGGCCTCCTGACCTGGATCCGGATCGAATGCCGACTCGCGTTCCATCGGGGAGCAGAACCATCCGGCCCGGATAGTTCACTCCATCCAGCGATTGGCCGCCGGCGCTGAGTTTGCCGAACAGGCCTTCTAGCTCGGCTGGCGAGTCAACCAGCTTGATCTGGGAACTGCTGCCACTTCGAAGTTGCCCTAGAGCTTCACCGATCTCGGTTGCCCCCCTTGCGGTACCGTCGGGTTCGGAGCCGAAGAGTCGTCGGAGCCCCCGCTTGATGCCTCCCCGGTTCTTCCAGAGAGACTGGACGCCTTTGGCTACGCCGTAGGCAGCAGCGGTCCACCCCAGGACTTCGGCAGCGGTTTCCACCTGCTCCTGCCGGATCGAGCCGCCGGTGGCCTCCTCGATCGCCGATCCTGAGGACGAGACGAAACGCTGGACCCAGGTGCCGTCGAACAACGCGATGACCGGGAAGGCCATGCGCTGCTTCTGGATCTCCAGCGCTCCACGGTGCAGCGCCCGAGCCTCCTCCGGCGTCACGACCTTGTTCGGATCGTGCGGCGCCCCCCACTGAGCCGCGAAGTAGTTGAGCAGCAGGTCGCGCGTGATGGCGTACGCCAGGTCGAGCGCGCGAGACTGGTCCACCGTGTCGAGGTCCGAGAAGCTGCGGTTCGGATCGAGCCCGAGCTTGTCGTGGTTCTTCTTGATGAACTCGTTCATCAGTTCGATGAACGAGCCGATGGGCTTACCGCCCTGGGCCGTGCCCGTCTTGATCACGCCCGCGTCGGGCGTGGTCGGCGGGTCGGGGTCGGTGACCTTCGCGAGCGGGGCGGACGACTCCTGTTTGATAAGCCCCGTTGGATCGATGAAGCGATACGGGTTGAGGCCGGGATAGCTGTAGAGGTTGGTACCGCCGAGCTCGCCGAGCGGATCGCGCTCGACGAAACGGGCTTGGGAGGGGCGGAAGAGCCGGTTTCCGAGGTGGCTGAGGCCAAGCTCGCCGTCGTACGGCTTCGCAAGGAAGAGCAGCGCATCGTCGTGCCCGGACAGCGGCTGCCCGGTCGACGGGTCGCGCGGCGTGCCGTAGGGGTCGAACTCGGTGCGCCAGCTCAGCGAGTGCCCGTCGTGGTAAGCCTCGACGTTGCGGAAGGGCCCGGTGTGGACGTAGCTCCACGCGAGCGCTGCGCCGTCGTCGACCACGCGCGCCACCGGAGCGTCGAGGTCCATCCCACCGACGTACTCCGTCGTGCTCTGGGAGGTCGTGACGGCGCCGGGAACGTCGCCGACGTGGTCGTAGATCGTCTCGGCCCCATCCCGGCTCCGCTTCACGAGGCGGTCCAGGCCGTCGAACGTCCACTCGGTCAGCAGCGTGACGACGGGGACGCCTCCGACCAGCTCGGTGCGGGTGCTGTCGAGGGGGCGTCCCAGGGCGTCCCAGCGCCAGGTCTCGGTCTCGCCCGAGGAGCTCGTGCTGCTCGCCTCGCCGCCGTTGCTCGTGTACGAGACGGCGCTCAGGCTCGGCACCGATGCGGTGAGCTGGTTGAGGAGGTTGAAGCTCGGATCCTCGCTGCCGTGGACGCTGTCGAAGACGTGCTCGACGTTGTCGGCGAGATCGAGCGTCCAGGTGCGGTCGCGCACTCCGAGCGAGCCGGAGTGCTGCCAGCTCTTCAGGCGGTGCAGCCCGTCGTAGACGAACGTCTCGGTGGTCGAGGCGCCGTAGTGCTGCCGCGCGAGCAGGTCGCCCGTGGGCGAGTACTGCTGCGAACTGCCGCCGATCAAGCTGCCCTGGGAGCCGCGGATACGGCGCTCCACGATGCGGCCGCGGTGATCGTACTCCTGCTCGACGGCTCCGGAGGCGAGCGTGAACCTGCGGTAGCCCGACTCTCCATAGTGCTCGGCAAACGTGCCCACCAGGCCGGCGAAGGAGCTCTGGATCGCCGTCACGCGACCGCGCTCGTCGTGACCGCGCTGCACGTCACGACCCGAGGGATAGGTCAGCTTCGCAAGCAGCCCCGGCGCCTCGTAGTCGAGCAGGAACGCAGCGCTGTGCGGCCCGTGCGCGATCGCGTCGGCCAGCAGATCGCCCGCGCTGGAGTACTCGCGCGCCACGATGACCGGCGGCCGTCCCGCGACCTGATCCAGGATCGAGGTCGGGTTGCCGAACACGTCGTGGCCGTAGATGCGGGTCACGTCGGCGTCGGCCCCCGTCGCGGTGAGCGTATCGAGGTAGCCGTCCGCGCCGTAGCGCAGGGCGAGATCTACGCCGCCGGGCCGCGAGATGCCGGTCAGCCGGTCGGTGCCGTCGTACTCGAAGGTCTCGCTCGAGAGGTCGGGCAGGATCCGCTGCCGCACGCGGCCGAAGCCGTCGCGCACGAAGGACGTGGTGCGTTCCAGGGCGTCGGTGATGCCGGTCAGGCCGAAGCCGGTCAGGTAGTCGTAGAGCTCGGTGCGCGACAGGCCGTCGGGGCCTCGCTCCTCACGCGATCGCACCTGGCCCTGGGTGTCGTAGGTGAAGAGCAGCTCGCCGCCCTCGGCGTCGGTGATCTTGGTCGGGAGCCCGAGCGTGCCGTTCGCGATGGTCGTCGGGTTGCCGGCATGGTCGGTGATGCCGGACAGGTAGCCGTAGCTGTCGTAGGAGCGGGTCTCCCGCGGCTCGCTCGGGGAGACGACTCCGGTCTCGCCGCGGTCGTCCAGGTGCAGCGTCTCGGCGAGGATCGCTCCTCCCGGGCTCAGCTCGCGGCTTCCTCCAACGACCTCTCCGGGGCCGGTGAAGGACCCGACCGCCCTGCCGGCGGTGTCGTACGCGTAGTGACGGAAGCGCGTCTGTCCGCCCGCATCGACGGCGTCGGTCGTCTGCAGCACCTCGGTCATCAGCGGATTGTCGTCGTAGGCGTGCGCGCGACGCAAGGGCGCGCGCGCGCGTGCGCGCGTGCGCGTGCGCGCATGGCCGATAAGTAGTCGAAACCGTTCCAACTGTTCCAACCGTTCCGGCAACCTGCGCCTAGGCCCCAGGAAGGTCGATTTCGGGCATGGCGGTCGCGGCCGAACCGTTCCGCAACCGTTCCAAAACTGTTCCGGATGCTCACGGCAGCAGGCTGATGTTGAGGTACTGATAGCCGTTGCTTCGGATCTTGCGGAGCCCATGCTGCTCGAGCTGGAGCCCGAACGTAGTCCGCGTTGCGGGCGATACGGCGTTCGCTAGGCACCAGGCTCCATAGCGCGCCCACAGCGTCGACGCGGACACACGCTTTCCAGGCGCCTTTACGGTGCAGTCGGAGAGGAAGCGGGCGATGGGGTCCTGGCGCTCGCGGTAGCGACGCGTAGCCGCCATCACGCTCTCGGGAGGCGCCAGCCCGTCGCGTAGGTACGTATCGTGCTCCCCTCGAAGGTGAAGCCACCCTTACGACCGCGAACACGGTAGAAGGGAAGGCATGGAGAAGGACGACCTGGAGAACGTCCAACGATGGACGGCGAAGCGTCGCTCGGCCCTGGTGCTGAGCATCCTGAAGGGAGAGACCAGCGCTCAGGCAGCCGCTCGCAAGCACGGCCTGACAGT
>JBCCGI010000185.1:0-4382 GCA_039029355.1 Planctomycetota bacterium | reverse complement strand
TCGGCGGCCCGGGCGGCCCGGGCGGCCATGCCCTCGCCCTCCCACGGACCCCACTGGACCGACAGCGCCGCGAGCCCCAGCGCCCGCCGCCGGCGCGCCAGCGCGTCGAGCGTCGCGTTCGCCGCCGCGTAGGCGGCCTGGCCCGCGGAGCCCAGGAGGCCCACGCCCGAGGAGTAGAGCACGAAGTGATCCAGCGCGTCCGCGCGCGTCGCGTGGTGCAGGTGCAGCGCTCCGCGCAGCTTGGGCGCGAGCGCGCGCGCGAGCGCCTCTTCGTCGAGCGTCGCCAGCGTGGCGTCCGCGAGCGCGCCCGCGGCGTGGAACACGCCCGCGAGCGGCGGCGCCGCGGCACGCAGCTCGGCGAGCGCCGCGCCGAGCGACTCCGCGTCGGACACGTCGGCCGCCAACACGTGCACGCGCGCGCCCGTCGCCGCCAAGGCCTCGACCGCGCGCCGCACGTCGGCGCTGGCCGTATCGAGCTCGCGCCGCGAGAGCAGCGCCACGCTGCGCGCGCCGCGCTCGACCAGCCAGCGCGCGGTCTTCAGCCCCAACGCACCGAGCCCGCCGGTGACCAGGTACGTGCCCGCGCCCGCGATGCGCCGCGGAGGCGGCGGGCCGGGCTCCTGGGTCAGCACGATCTTGCCCACGTGGCGCGCCTGGGCCATGTGGCGGAAGGCCTGCGGGGCCCGCGCCAGCGGCAGCGTCTCGTGCAGCAGCGGCGTCAGCTCGCCGGCGCGCACCAGCGACAGCACCTCGTCGAGCAGCGCGCCGAAGCGCGCGGGGTCGCGCTGGCTCTCGTCGAACACGTCAAAGGGGCGGTAGAAGAGGCCGCGCCCGAGCGCCGCGACGCGCTCGTCGCTCCACAGGTCGCGCTTGCCCAGCTCGATGAAGCGGCCGCCGTCCTTGAGCACCTCGAAGCTCCGCTCGATCAGGTCGCCGACCAGCGAGTTGAGCACCACGTCGACGCCCTCGCCGCCGGTCGCGTCCAGCACGCCCGCCGCGAACGAGGGCGAGCGCGAGTCGAAGACGTGCCGGATGCCGAGCGCGCGCAGCAGCTCGCGCTTGCGCGGGCTTCCGGCGGTGGCGAAGACCTGCGCGCCCGCGCGCCGCGCCAGCTGGATGGCCGAGAGGCCCACGCCTCCCGTCCCGGCGTGGATCAGCACGCGCTGTCCGCGCTCTAGTCGGCCGAGGTCGAAGAGCCCGAACCACGAGGTCACGAAACCCGGCAGCGTCACCGCCTCGGCGGGGGACAGCTCGTGCTCGGTGCGCGGCACGCGCGCGAGCGCCGCGGCCTCCGCCAGCACGTGGTCGGCGAAGCCGCCGGCCGCGGGGAAGCTGGTCAGCACGCGCTCGCCCGGGTCGAAGCCGGTGACGCCCTCGCCCAGCGCCGCGATGCGGCCCGCGCACTCGAGTCCCAGCGGCAGCGGCTCGTCGCCGTGCAGCCGCAGCGCCTGGTAGACGTCGCGGAAGTTCAGGCCGGTGGCCTCGACGCGCACCAGCACCTGGCCGGGGCCGGGCGTGCGCGCGGACCGCGGCTTGAAGCGCAGCTCCTCCAGCAGGCCGGTCGCGCCGGCCATGAGCTCGAACCCGCCCGCCGGCGGAGCCGCCGGCTCGGCCAGCGGCCGCAGCCGCGCGGCGTAGCGGCGGCTGGCGCGGTAGGCGACCTGATCCTCGCCCGGTGGCGCCGCGAGCGCGTCGCGCAGCGCCGCCGCACCGGCGCCACGCTCCAGATCGACCAGCAGCACCGGCACGCCGGAACGCTCGGCGATCAGCGCGCGCCCGAGCCCGAACAGCGCGCTGGAGGCGAGCCCCGCGCAGCGATCGCCGTCGACCACCGCCTGCGCGCCGCGGGTGGCGAGCACCAGCGTCGGTTCCTCGCCTGCGGAGGGGTGCGCGGCGAGCGCGCGCGCGAGCTCGACCGCCGCGCCGGTCAGCCGCACGGCCAGCGCGTGCGCCGCTTCTCCGGTGGGGTCTTCCTCGGGCTCCTCGGGCGCGAGCAGGATCGCACCGCCGAGCGCCGGCGCCTGCGGCGGCAGCGTCGCGTCCGCGGGGCTCGCGGCGTCGACCCGCACCGCGGTGTGCCCGCCCGCGGCGAGCAGCGCCGCGAGCTCGTGGTGCTCGGCGTCCGGTGCCGCGACCAGCCAGGTCCGCGGCTCGCTCCGCCGCGCGCAGGGTGCGAGCCGCTGCCAGCCGAGCGCGTACAGCCACTCGCCGGGCTCGTTGCGCGTCTCGGCCCCGATCCGCAGCGCCTGCGCCGGAGCGCGCCGCGCCGCGAAGCCCTCGATCTCGACCAGCACGGTGCCGTCCGCGTCGAGCACGCGCAGATCGGTGAGCGGGGTGTCCCCCTCGCCGCCGGACTCCTCGGCCCGCAGCCGCGCGAGGACCCAGGCCGGCTCCCGCGCCGCGTCCGGGCCCGGCGGGCGGAAGCGCGCCACGGCGTGGGGCAGGTGCAGCGGACCGGAGCCGAGGCCGTCGAGGAACGGGAGCGCCGCCGACTGCAGCGCGCCGTCGAGCAGGCCGGGGCGCAGCGCGGGTGCGGAGGGTTGCTCTCCGTCGCGCCCGTCGCGCGCTGGGTCGTCGGCCGGCGCGGGCGGGCGCAGCCGCACGAGCGTCTCGCCGCCCGCGCTCCAGGCGCGGTCGATCCAGCGGAAGCGCGGGCCGAGCGCGACTCCGAGCGAGGCGAGCTCGGCGTACAGCCGCGCGCCGTCGGTCTCCGCGCCGGAGCGCGCGTCGAGGGCGGCGACGTCGACCCGTTCTTCCTCGGAAGGAGCGCCGACCGGGCGCGCCCGCCCGGCGGCGTGCACGCGCGCGTCCGCGGAAGCCAGCTCGGCGCGCGAGCGCACCTGGAAGTCGAACCGGCCGTCCGCGTCGTCGCCGTCCGCGAGCGGGCGGCGCACGAGCTCGAGCTCCGGCCAGGCCTCGCCCGCGCCGATCGCGAGCGGCTCGGGCCAGACCACGTCGGTGAGCTCGACCGGCCCCGGCAGAGCGCGCGCCGCCGCCGCGAGGTAGAACGAGCCCGGCACCACCACGCGACCCGCGATGCGGTGCTCGGACAGGAGCTCGCGCAGGGGCTCGTCGAGCTCGAGCGGGGTGACCTCGCCGGGGGACTCGAGCGCCGTGGGGGCGGCCTCCCGGCCCGGCGCGGCCGCGCCGGCGGACGGCAGCCAGAGAGCGCGCTCCTGGAAGGGGTAGGTCGGGATGTCGACGCGCCGCCGCGCACGCCCGCGCTGCAGGCCGTCCCAGTCGGGCGCGAGGCCGAGCGCGTACAGCTTGCCGAGGCTCGTCAGGAGCTCTTCGGTCGCCCCGCGTCCCGCGCGCAGCGACGGCAGCCAGCCGCGCACGCCGCGCAGCGACGCCGGCGCGGCGCGCCGCGCGAGCGGGAGCAGCAGCGGCTCGGGGCCGACCTCGACCACGGCGTCGCAGCCGGTCTCGCCAAGGCTGGCGAGCGCCGCGCGGTACTCGACCGGCCGCCGCACGTGGTCGCGCCACCAGGCGGGGTCGCGCACCTCGTCGCCCGCCGGCAGGCCGGACTGGTCGGAGATCCAGGGCAGCGTGGGCGCGCGCAGCTCGACCTCGGAGACGGCGCGCTCGAAGGGCGCGAGCACCGGGTCCATCAGGGCCGAGTGGAAGCCGTGCTCCACCGGCAGCGCGATCGCCGCGATGCCGCCGCGCCCGGCGTCGTCGCACAGCGCCGCGACCGCCGCCGCGTCGCCGGACACGACGGTGTCGCTGGGGCCGTTGCAGGCGGCGATGCTCACGGTGCCGTCCTGCGCCAGCAGCCTCTCGGCGACCTCCTCGCGCGGTGCGCGCAGCGCAGCCATCGCGCCGGGCCGCGCCAGCTCGTCGGTCAGCCGCCCGCGCACCGCGGCGAGGCGGACGGCGTCCTCGGGCGACAGCGTGCCGGCGCAGGCGGCGGCCGCGAAGGCGCCGATGCTGTGTCCGAAGACGGCCTCGGGCGTCACGCCCCAGGCGCGCCACGTCGCGGCGAGGGCGAGCTCGAGCGCGACGAGCGCCGGCTGGAGGAAGCGCGTGCGTCGCAGCGCCTCGCGCGCCGCATCGCCGCCGGACAGGAGCTCGGCCAGCGAGGCGCCGAAGCCGTCGCCGAGGGCCGCCGCCGAGCGTTCGATCGATGCGCGGAAGGCCGGCTCGGCGCGGTAGAGCTCGCCCCCGTGTCCGCCGAGCTGCGCGCCCTGGCCGGTGAAGAGGAACGCGACCCGCGGCGGCGTCGCGGCGCGCGCCGGGGAGCTCCCGTCGCGCAGCCGGCGCGCGGCCTCGGCCGCGTCGCGCGCGACCACCGTGCGGCGCAGGCCGTGGTGCGCGCGTCCGGCGCCCGCGGTGAAGGCGAAGTCGCGCCAGGCGGCCGGGTCGTCCCCGAGCGCCTCGAG
>JBCCGI010000184.1:0-4635 GCA_039029355.1 Planctomycetota bacterium | reverse complement strand
AGATGCCGCCAGGTTGCGGCTTTGCGACCGAGGCGCCCGGAGGCGACCTGGACGGGTCGTCGAGGACGGCGAGAGAGCGAAGTCGTGACCTGGCGAGCAGATACGGCGTCTGGCGTGAGCTCCATGGATAGGTCGGGCTAGGGCCCCGGAGCCCCTCAGACGGCCCTCTTGGCCCGAATCCCGCGCCCGAGGCTCGCCGGCCGCGGCCGCTCGACCGCCACAAGATCCGCGTCAGCAAGGACCTGGAAGCGCTCCTCGCGGACTTGCGCTGGGCGGGCGCCTTCGGCCTTGCGGAGCGCGAGAGGGGGAGGCTAAGCTCCATCCTCAAAACTCGGTTTGGTGCGAAAGCGTCCGGGGAAGCAGGTGTGACTCCTGCACGGTCCCGCCACTGTGAGTCGCTCAAGCGCCGTTCTTCGTGTGAAGCCGTTCTGCCGAGGGCGGTTTCAGGTCACTGGGGTCCCCCCGGGAAGGCCAAGACGGCGTGCGACAAGTCAGGATATCCGGAGCGATCGCGTGGACTTCAGGCCCCGGTGGAGGGCTCGTCCCGGCGACCGCTATGCCAACCGACGCGGCGCACGGAGAGCCTCTTCGGCGGAGCCCGACCTTCGACGAGGACTCGAAAGGACTCCTGACATGCGCTTCTTCCTATCCGCGCTGGCCGCTTCGACGGCCGGCCTCATCGCCGCCCTTCCACTCTCCGCCCAGGACGCCCCCGCGGAGGGCTACGGCCTGACGACGCTCGACGTCGCTCCGCCGGTGCTGCCGGTCGGCCCCTACGGCGGCCCGGTCTTCGGCTCCGCCCGCACGATGTCGAACGGCGACGTCGTCACCTTCGACGGGCTGACCGTCGAGCGCGTCGCCGCGGACGGCACCCCCATCGCGACGCTCGGCACCTTCCCGGCCGCGACCTTCCCCGGCTGCTTCGCGATCGACCCGACCGACACCGTCGCGGTGATCGGCGCCGGCAGCTTTGGCGGTGAGGTCTTCGTCGTGAACCTCGACGGCAGCGGGATGAGCCTGCTGGCCAACATCACCTTCAACTTCGACGCGGTGTTCGACGGTCCGAACAGCGTGCTGATCAGCGCCAACACGTCGGCGAGCTTCTCGGACAACGACATCCTGCGCGTCGACGTCCCCGGCGGAACGATCAACAACGTGGCGTTCGTCGGCGGGCCCTCGGGGCCGCTGGCGCTCGACCCGGCCGGCAACCTGTACTACGGGCTTCAGGCCGACCCCGTCGCGGTGCTGCAGTGGTCGGCCGCGGACCTCGCCGGCGGCTCGCTTCTGACCGAGGCGAACGCGGTGACGATCGCCGACGGCTTCCTGGGCGCCTCGTCGCTGGCCTTCGACCCGGTCGGCGGTGAGCTCTACCTGGCCGAGAACGACTTCGCCTTCTTCTCGGGCTCCAACCGCATCCTTCGCGTCGGCACCAGCGCCGCGACCTCGACCGTGGTCGTGGACGGCACCACGCTCTTCAACAACCTCTCGAGCCTAGAGTTCGTCGGCGGCACGGACGGAGCGCTCTTCGAGCCCTTCCAGCCGGACTTCGGCGGTACGCTGCGCTACAGCGCGGTCGACTTCGTCAGCTCGACCGCGCGCATCGAGGCGCAGCCCGCGCGCCCGGCCGCCGCGCTGAGCGGCGCCGGCACGGCCGGTCCCGGCACGGTCGACTTCACCGTCACCGGCGGTCCCGACGGGGGCAGCGTGCTGGTCTTCTTCGGCCCCACCTCGGCCTGGACGCTGCCCGAGGCGGCGTTCCTGTTCGGCGGCCCGCCGCTCTTCACCGGCTTCGACCTCAACGCCATCGAGCTGACCGACCTGGTCGTTCCGCTCGACGAGCTTGGGACCGGCGCGGTTTCGGCCTACAACCCCGGAGGGCTCAAGGGATCGCTCACGATCCAGGGCTTGGTCCTCGACTCCACCACCTCGACCGTCAGCACCACGAACGGGGTGGATCTCTAGAACTCCTCTCTCTCTTTTGAGGCACACGTCGCCGGGTTCGTCCCACGGCGTGTGCCTCTTGTTTTTTAACCCGCGGGGCCGGGCGACGCGCACGCCGCGCACCCAGCGCCGCGCGACCGCGGCTCCAGCACGCCCCGCACCGTCAGCGCCTCGGGTAGCCGTGCTGGCAGGCGCGGCTCAGCCGCACCTCCACCCAGCCCGCCTCGTCGACGCCGAGCCGGTGCACGCGTCTCCCCCACCGGCCGCGAGCAGCGGGCGCACCGACGCGATCACGGCTTCGACCTGCGCGGCGCGTGCGGCGTCGCCGACGGGAAGCCGGCGGCTCGGGGCCCGCCCCGGCCGAGCCAGTCCACGCGGCCTAGGTGTGGACGCCGCCGGCGGTCGTCGCGAACCACTCGGCGGGGAACTCGACGCCGAAGCCCGCCTCCTCGATGCGCGCGAAGCTGCCGGGGAGCACCGCCTCGATCTCCGCCAGAAGCGGCGCCGCGCCTTCGGGGTGCGCGCCGAGGAAGAAGAGGCAGGAACGGATCGGCCCGCGCTCGAAGGCCCAGCGCACCGGCTCGTCGGACGGCACCGAGCGCGACGCGAGCCGCACCAGGAGGCCGACCACCCAGGGCAACCGCCACCCGTCCTCGATGCGCGAGGCGACGTCGGGGAACATCGACGCATCGGGTTCGAGCGCGCGTCCCTCGGACGCCAACACCTCGCCGACGAGGTCGCCGACCAGCGCGATGCCATAGGGCTCGCGGCGTGCGAGCAAGAGGTCGTCTCCCGACGCCGAGGCGAGCACGCCCAGGACCCAGCCCAGGGTCTCGCTCTCCTGCTGCACCTCCTCGAGTTCGCCCGCACCGCGCGGTGCGCGCTGCAGGCTGCCGGGATCGCGTGCCAGGCGCTTCGAGCAGGAGGCCAGCTTGGTCGAGGCGCGCTTCATGCGCTCCTGAACGACCGGCAGCACCTGGGCCAGGAGATCTTCGGTCGCGTCCTGCAGGGGGCCGGCTTCGCGCGGGGACATCCAACGAATCCTTGCAGGTGATGTCGCCCTAAGCAAGCCGGTGCTGCGCCCGCGTGGGCGCGAACCGTGGTGCCAGAGGAGGGACTCGAACCCTCACGCCCTTGCGGGCAATGGATTTTGAATCCATCGCGTCTGCCATTTCGCCACTCTGGCTGGACCGCGGTCTGAACCCAGGATGGCGCGGGGGGGCGGAGAGGTCCAGGTGGAGAGCGCCGGTTTCCGCGCCGCTAACGCGCTTCTCCGGCGGGGCCGAGGTAGAGCTCGCGCTCCTCGGGCGTGAGCTGCACCGTGGTCCGGTCGCGCAACAGCGCCAGCAGGTCGGGCCAGCGGAAGCGCATCACGAGGTTGGAGCCGGGGCCGCGCTCCCCCACCAGGAGGCGCCCGGACGGTCCGAAGCGGAAGTCATGGACCGTGTCGGTACGCAGGGCCAGCGGTGCCAGCTCGCCGGCGAGGTCGGTGACGATCACGCGGCCGCCGAGCTCGTTGCTCAGCATCCAGCGGCCGTCGGGCGAGACGTCGGCGTCGCCCGCTCGCCGGACCTGGCTTGGAGCGGCCAGGGGGATCACGAGGTCGCGGCCGTTGTCCGGCGTGACGACCGCGTGGGTTCCGGTGGCGTTGAGGCGCAGGCCCGCGCCCTTGCGGCGCTCGTCCAGCGGCAGCTCGATCCGCTGGCGCGGCGCCTCGGGCCGGTCGACGTCCCAGACGAGCAGCTCCCGATCCCCGCAGAGCGCGCCCAGCGTCCGGCCATCCTCGCTCAGCGCCGGATAGGACAGCCGCCCACCGTCCGGAGGCTCGACGCGCGACCACGGGCGCTCGGCCAGCGGGTCGAGGAGCCGCAGCCCGTCGTCCCGCAGGACGTTGACGAGGAACGTCCCGCGGCCGGCTGCGAACCTCCAGATGCTACCGTCGGGAAGCGCGTGCCGCCGCCGCTCGGAGGGATCGTCCGGGTCGACGACGACGATCGCGCGCGCGTCGTCCTCGTACCACCCTGCGGGTCCTTCGACGAGCAGGACCGAGCGCCCGTCTCCGGCGAAGGCGGCGAGCGAGATGTAGCGGCCGCGGGCTACATCGATGCGGCCGAGCATACCCCCGCGCTCGAGCTCCCACGCGTACACCGCCCGGCCGCGCAGCCCGGAATCGTCGTCGCGCGGATTGGCCACCCCGAGCAGCCGGCCGCCGTCGGGCGAAACGCAGGCATCCCTGACCTCGAAGGGCTCCGCCACTTGGCCCGACCAGTCCGGATCTCCGGGGATCGAGCGCAGCAGCCCGCTCCGCGGGTGGAAGGCGCGCAGCACGCCGGCCGCGTCGACAAGCTCCCAGCGTCCACGCGCTTCGGGGTCGGGGACGAAGGAGCGGGGCTGCCAGCCGGCGCCCGGCCTCCAGACCGCGACGTAGCCCCGCTCCTCGTGGATCGTGAGAACCGTGGAGCGGTCCGCGCTGATGTCGGCGAGGCGCGCCGCGGTACCGGCCTCGATGCGGTCCTGGGGGCGGCGGAGCTCGGTCCGGCGGATGAGCCGGTCGGGGTTGTCCGACGCGCTGCGGATGCGAACCGTGCCCTCCTTGTCGCCGAGGACGAGCTTGCGGTCGACCCAGCGAGCGTCGACGATCGGCGCCTGGGAATAGGCGCTTTCCGGCGCGTCTGGACTCTCGGGATCGACGTT
>JBCCGI010000183.1:0-4682 GCA_039029355.1 Planctomycetota bacterium | reverse complement strand
CTGAGCTCGCGTGGCCGAAGGCAGGCGCTCAAGAGCTACCTGCGCTACTACAACCGAGTCCGCCCTCACGGTAGCCTCGGCTACTCGCCCCCGATGAACCGGATCGAGCGATCGGGATGAACAACGTCCCTGGAAACGACAACTAGCCGGACCGCCTCGGCCTTCTGCTCGGGCGTGAACTTCCGTCTCGGTCTCTTGGCCATCGTCTCCTCCATTGTGATTCTGGCCTCATCCGAGGTGTCCACCAAACCCGGGCAAGGTCACCTTGAACGCGCGCCGGAGCAGGATCCAGAGCATACGGTCGCTGTCCTCGATGCGTGGACGCTTCACGCTGCGCTTGAGCACGCTGAGCTGATGGCGGAGAGCGAGTTTCTCCATCATCAAGCGTCGACGGTCGACGATGAGCAAGCGGAAGAGCACGAGCAGCGATCCAATCGGAGGATCACGCCGAGCGAGGCGATTGCCGCGAGGCGTAGCTCCGCGTACCCTGCGAAACAGGCCGGAACCGGGCTCTGGGGGCCTGCACGGGGGGGGCGGGAGACACAGGCCTCCTCGTCACATCCTCGGGGCGTCCCGAGGGGACCAAACGGCACCTACTCAACGACCACTCGGGCCGCGAGCAGGTCACCCTTGCTCGTGAGCACATGGCGCTGCTGGATGCCCTCGGCCTCGAGCATGTCCAGGCTTCGTGCAAGAAGCTCACGCTGGGCGCGGATGACTGCGTCGCCCACCGTTCGTCCCGGGCGGGCGCGGTCCTGCTCGACACAGATCTCTTCTGGCAGGTCTAGCACGATGGCCACTGGCGTGTGGTTGAAGCGAGCGGCTAGATCCAAGAACCCTCTTCGATCCTCGGATCTAAGATTCGTTGCGTCGATGACTGTGAGCTTGGCGAGCTTCATTCGCCCCTCGGCAATGTCACGTGCGAGCTGAAAGGTCAACGGGTTGATGCTCTGATCTGATGCATCGTCGGAGATCCGCTCGCGCAGATCGTCGGAGGAGGTAACTTGCGAGGGGCGGAAGTTGCGATCTACGAACCAGCTCTTGCCGGAGCCTGAGGCGCCGATCATCAGCACCAGGGACCTCTCGCTAACACGAATGGGCGCCGTCTGGGCACCCGCACCCGCCCACTCCAACTGCTCGTCGACTTCTTGGAGCAACTCCTGACTGTAGCCGCGCAGGCGAAGCAGGCGAAGAGAGGCGATGGACTGCGGCGACCGTTCGTCGATCTCGCGCTGGATCGCCATGGACTCCCGAAGGAGACGGGTGGAGGCTCCTACGTCGCCCAGCTCCAGGCAAGCGGCGGACAGCAGATGCGAGGTCCACGCGAGTCCGCGCCTGTCGAGGGGCTCTCCGTCGCTGCCGCGGAAGATCGCCTCCGCCGCTCTGAGCTGCTTTGCGGCCTGCTCTGGATTGTGGCGGTTCAGCTCAATAATCCCGAGGCGCGTCAAGAGCACGGCCCGACCGACACGTCTCTCTTCAGGACAGGCTTCGAGCAGCTCTAGGGCCAGCTCCTTGGCCTCTTCGAGGCGGGCGAGTTCGGTAAGTAGGTACACCTTTGCCGACCACGCATGCTCGATCACCGGCGATGTGGCCTGGCCGTCCTCCAGCTGCGCCAGGGCTCGCTCAAGCACGTCCAGTCCCTCCGCGGGCCGGCCGTCCGCCGCAATCACTTCGGCGTACAGGCGAGAGGTCATGACCCGCATTCCGCTATCGCCTAGCTCGTTCAGCCGCGAGACCCTCGGCTCTAGAGTTTCTAGGGCCGTGCCGAGTCTCCCCTGGATAAAGCAGCAGTGGGCGTAATGATAGTCCAGCGTCGCACCCACGTCCGGATCGTGCCGTCGTTGCTCGGTCGCGAGCCGGATCAGCTTTCCGTATAGCCCGTGCCGCTTCCCGGAGACCGCCATCAAGTTCAGGACCGACCGAGAGTCCTCGTACTTGCCTGCTGCCTGCAAGTGCAGGCAGGCCCTCTCGAGATTGAGAACCTCGGAGGCGGAGTACTCCAAGTACTTGTCGGCATCGATGCCGGCTCGGTAGTAGTCCGCCAAGCAACCGTGGCATTCCCGTTGGGTGTCCGAAGGCATTCCCCTCCGGGCAAGATCCTCGATCAGGCTGTGCACCCTCCACGTGTCGTCTCTCTCCCGGCGCAAGAGCAGCGAGGATGACAAGTGATGGAGAGCGCCATCCACGTCCGCGATGCCTGAGCGCTGAGCCACTCCATGGATGAGCGCTCGGTCGAACGGCCCTCCGACGAGGGCCAGAATGCCCAGCAGTGCCTGGCCCGCACTCCCGGCCCCGGCTACGGAGCGGTCGAAGAATCCCTGGAGCGCACCACGAATGGCGTCTGGAGTGCATTGCTCGCCACTTTCCTCCAGCTCTGCATGGAACCGATCGAGCCCCTCGCGATCCGTCGCGAGGTTGCAGATGACATCCAAGAGAATCGGCATGCCCATCGTCTGCTCGCACAGTTGGTCGATGAAATCTCGATCGACGCCGAAGTGGGCTCTCCGAACGAACTCGGTCCTCTCTTCGCGACTCAGGCCGTCGACAAGTAGCGCTGAGATGCTGTAGAGGGGCGCCGACGCATCAGGCCTCTGTTGCGTCACAAAGACAAGGCGGCAGCGCGTCCCCCGCTCCTTGACTGCCTTGAAGAGTGGCTCACAGCTCTCCAGATCGACCCGATGGAAGTCGTCAAGCACAAGAATCGCGTCGCGACTCTCCAGGAGGTTCGCGAGTTCCACGCATCGGTCACGGGTGGCCTTGGTCATCAACGACAGGGCCTCCCCAATCGGGACTAGGAGGTCGTCCAGCGTGCTGCCATTCGACGCCTGATACCAGTACGGGCCACCGGCGTACTCTGCCGGGTCTTGGATGTGCTGGGCGACCAGGGTCGTCTTGCCGCTTCCCGGCAGTCCATAGACGGCCACTGTTCCGCTTCGGGAGAGCCTGCGTCTCAGCTGGGCCAACAGCTCCGTACGTCGCAGCGCTTCGGTCGCGAGGGGGGGGTGGAGAAGCGACGGCCCGGCGTGGGCTCGTCGGCCACTGACAACGAGCCTTCTGCAGGGCTCCAGGAACAGCTCATGGATCCCCACGAGGATCTCCGGCGCCTTGTGATATCTGAAGACACGGGGCGACTGGACGGCCTCGTCGTTCCAGCTCCGCTCGAGGTCCCTTTTCTTCCTGAGGAGGTCGAGCCAATTCTCCACGGAGGCGATATTCAGCAAGCTTGCCCTCTCGGGCGGGTCGCTGCAGAAGGCCACGAAGACAGGCGGGCGATCGTCTCGGGAGCGAAGCTGAGTCATCTCGTCCCAAGACGTGTTGCCTACCCGCTCACGAAAGACGAAGATGCCCGCGTTGGCGCGCTCGAGCTGCTGCTCGACATCCTGCTGGCTAGCTGCGCCGCTCTGCCGCCAGTCCACGAGTTCGACTCGTACGAAGGACTCCGTCGCGCTCGCGATGGCGTCGCGGAGTCCGTGGTTGAGGGCGTACTCGAGCTGTGCCCAGACCGACCGGACGTCCTCGCGGGAATCCTCACCATAGCCAACGAAAACCGAGAGGACATCGTCGGGCAAAGCGGGCCTTGTCTCTCGGCTTCTCATCTCACTGTCGCGTTCCGAGTCAACCTGCGAATGCGCCAGCCACAGGGTTGCGAGCGCTCCCCGAATCGCTCTGTTGGGCAAGGCCCTGCGCGTCCTCGCATTGACGTTCGTTGTTACGGGAGCGGGGATCCGGTACATGGCCGTCGCCTGTCGCGTTCGGGCGCAAGCCCGAGCCGACTTGAACGGCCTTCACTCCCAGCATCTCAGGTATCGATAGACCATGGCTACGGCGTGCCGAGCTTTGGTCGGGTCGTTCCGGAAGTTGACTTGCACGTGAACAAGGCGTTCTTGACACGTGCCATCAGTGCGCGGGGTTGTGCATACCGAAAACGCCATCCGCGATGCCAGCATGGCGCCCTACCCGACGGTAGCCTGGGCATCTGCGCGCGGCAAGCTCCGGTCGGGTAACGTGGTGTCCCATCGTGCAACCCGTACTGTCCATCGGCTGGTCCTCAGGCGCCTCGCCTCGCGTAGCGATGGTGCGGCCCACCGACCATGGGGATAGCCCTCACCTCGCCCATTGAGGCCGACCGAGTTGGACTCTATGGCAAACTAGAGACCCGTGCTGATGAGGCCTCCGCGAGTTCCCCGCCCTAGTGCTCGATGCGGCCGAGCTCGTTGTGGTACGCGACGTACTCTGTGAGGATCCGACGCAGGTGGCGCTACCCGAACGCGATCACGTGGTCGGTGCGCTCGCGCGGCCGGCCAGGCTTGGAGCGCGACTTGCACTTCCATAGTAGGCGAAGCCTCGCCCATGCCTGCGCACCACGGTATCTGGTTTCACGAAGACGAACGCGTCGCGCCACTCCTTGAATGTCCGCCGGAGCAGAATCCAGAGCATCCGGTCGCTGTCTTCGATCTGTGGGCGCCTCACGCTGCGCTTCAAGGCGCTGAGTTGATGGCGGGGGACGAGATTCTCCATCATCAGGCGTTGGCGGTCAGCGAAGAGTTAGCTGGATCAGGACGAACAGGATCCGCATGTTGAGGATCATGCCGCCGCCGTGCCTTGGCGCGAGAGCCGGTCCGCGGTAGGCTCCGAAAGTCGGTTCGAGAAAGCGCTTTGGGAGGTCGAGCAGGGGGGGCGGG
>JBCCGI010000182.1:0-4817 GCA_039029355.1 Planctomycetota bacterium | reverse complement strand
CTCCGCCCGGAAGGCCACGGTCGAGTCGGTGAAGGGAGGGCCGCCGATCGACGACGGCGGCACGTGGATGGCGCGGAACTCGAGCGAGTGTGCGCCGGGGCCGAGCTCGACCGTGCCGGTGCTGAAGGACCCGGACGCAAGGGCGAGGTTGGGGTCCAGCTCGTAGGGCGGCGCGTCGAACGGCGAGGCGAAGCCCAGGTCATCCCAGTCGGGAACGTCCGACGTCGTCAGCACGAGCACGCCGTCGTCGTAGACCTCGAAGCGATCCGAGACCACGGCGAAGTCGGTGACCGTGAGCGTGACGGGGTAGGGCGCCTCGAAGCACCACGCGCCCTCGAAGAAGTCGCCGACCGGCACGGTCCCGCCGAGCGTCGTCCACGAGCCGTCGAGCGTCAGGTCGTTGCACACCTCCGGCAGGTAGGCGAGGTCGCTCACGGTCCCGACGCCGCTGGCCCCGAACGAGCCGGTGGCGCCCGTGACCGGGTCGATGACGATGAGGTTGTCGCCGCCCGCCGAGCCGCCGACGCAGCCCAGCATCCCGCCGTCGCTCCGCACCGCGAGGCCGTGCACGCCGGTCGCGGGCCCGTAGTTCACGGCGCTCAGGACGGCCGCCGACCCCGGATCCAGCGTCACGAGCTGCGGCGCCGCGATCAGGGCGGAGATCATGTACAGCGTCCCGTCGGGCGCAAAGGCAAGCCCGCCGTCCCACCCCAGTCCGCTTTCCCCGACGAACGAGGCAGCGCCGCTTGGGGCGTCGATCGTGAACAGCGCTCCGAACGCGCCGGTCGCGAAGCTCCCGCTGGCGTAGAGCGTGCCGGTCCCCGGCTGCGTGGCCAGGTCCGAGACGCGCACGTCCTGCCCGCCGGCGAGAATCGGCGCGGAGCTCAGCACCGCTCCGGTCCCCGGGTCGAGCTCCAGCAGGAGCGATCCCTGCGGGAAGCCCGACCGCGTAGCGGCCCACAGCCGGCCATCCGGCGTCGCGGTGAGCCCGCTGATCCCCGTGCCCGGCGTGGCGATCAGGGTGCCGCTGAACAGGCTCTGGTCGATCACCGCGAACCCGCCGGGGTTCAGGCTGGATCCGAAGCCCACACCGGCGAGCAGCGCTTCTCCGCCCTTGGTGCCGAGTTCCGACGAGCCGGTCTGCGACAGGGTCTGCGGCGAGCGCGGGAACCCCGGCGCCAAGGACGCCGCTCCCGCGGCAGAGGAGGCGGCCGACGCGCTCGCGGGAAGGCCGACAGGCGACGAAGGAGCGGCGAGCTGGAGCCGCCCGGCGCGCGCACTCTCCTGCGCAAGCGGCGCGACGGAGAGCAGGACGATCGAGGGGAGAAGGGGCCGAAGGGTGGGGATTCTCACGGTCGTGGGGGGCTTTTGGTTGACGGAGCCCACTCGTTGTAACGCCGGCGCGGCGGCCGTGCTGGACGACTCGTAGCTTTCCGCGCGCAGCGCGGCGACCGAGGCCTAGCGACCCGCTGCGCGACCGCGACGCAGACGAGCCCGGGGGAGGGACGGCGACCGCAGGCCGCCGCGCTACACTCTTCCTCCCTCGCGGCAAACGCCGACGCCCGGCGCACGCTCCGCGGGCCGCCGCCCATATGCGCCTCCTCATCGCCCTCTCTGTCCTCGCTCCGTCCGTCTTGCTCGCGGCCTGCGCATCCGACGGACCGGAGCCGCGCGAGCTCACGGCCGTGTCCGATCTGCCCGAGGAGCAGCGCGAGCTCCTCCTGGCCTACGGCCGCGGAGGCGAGGAGTGGTCGCGGCTGCGCCTCGCGATCCGCGACGACCCCGCACGGGCGAAGTGGATGTCCGAGAACCTCCTGCTCGAGCTCTTCCGCGCCTACGACGTCGCGCGGCTCGCCGGCATGGGGGAGGAGCGCGGCCCCTTCGAGCGCGCGCGGGACGAGCTGGTGTTTCTCTCGGACGCCTCGACGCCGCTGCTCGTCGAGCTGCTCTCCGCCAAGGACGGCATCGTGCCGGTCGTGAGCGCGGACGTGCTCCGCAAGATCGGCGAGCCGGCCGTGCCCGAGGTCGCCCGAGCGCTCGCCCACGAGGACCCGCGCGCCCGGCGAGCCGCGGCCGAGCTGCTGGGCGACCTGCCGCACGTGGGCCCGGAGGAGGACGACCTCCAGAACCGACTCGCACGCCTGGCGCGCGAGGATCCGGAGTGGCTGGTTCGGGCCCAGGCCGCCCGCAGCCTGGGCCTCCGCGGCGCCAACCACCGAACCACCGAGACCGCACGCCACGGCCTGGTCGCGCTCCTCTCCGACGAGGACCCGGCCGTATCGCGCGAAGCGGCCCAGGCCCTGCGCCTGCTCGACGACCCGGCGGCGGTCCCGGCGCTCCTCAACTACGCTCAACGCACCGAGCGCGCCGCCGACTCCCGCGGCAACACCGCGGCTCAGGAGGCGCTCCAGGCGCTCACCCGAACCCAGGGCACCCGCAACGCCCGCGCGTGGCGCGACCTCTGGCGCGATCACAGCACCGAGCTGCTGGATCCCGGCCCGCGATGAGCCATACTGATCGCCGATGCCTTCCTGGAAGCTCTCCCGCCGGCACGAAGCCTGCAGCCGCTGCGAGCGGCCGTTCGAAGAGGATCAGCGCCTCTACTCGACCCTCTACGTCACCGCCGAAGAGATCCGACGCGAGGACGTCTGCGAAGCCTGCTTCCCCCAGGCCCGCGAGCAAGACGGCGACGAGCTGATCTTCTGGCGCGGCCGCCACCACGTCGGCAAGAAGGCCTTCGCGGTCGACTTCGAAGCCCTGGAGGGCCTCTTCCTCGCCCTCGAAGGCCGCGAAGAGCAGGCGCTGCGCGAGCTGCGCTACCTGCTCTGTCTGCTCCTCATGCGCAAGAAGCGCCTCAAGCTGATCAAAACCGCCCGCCGCCCCGACGGCGAGGCGATGATCATGCGCCGCCCCCGCCGCACCGAGGAGCTCCTGATCTACGTCTTCGATCTGACCCCGGAGAAGGCGGACGAGCTGCGCGGCAAGCTGCGAGCGATCTTCGAAGGGGCAGCCCTGGAGGAGCTGATGAAGTCGCCCGAGGCGACCCCGGAAGAGGCTCCGACCGAGGACGGGGAGCCCGATTCCGAGGCCTCCCCCGAGGCGGATGCGAGTCAGCCCCAAGAGGAGGGCGCGCAGGCCGAGCTGGAGCCCGAGCCCGTGCGCGAGGGGGAGTAGGCGCGGCCGGAGCGCGGCGCGAGGCCGTTCGGGTCGCGCTGCGTCTGAGGGGGAGTGCTTTGGGGCTGGGCTGGGGGGCGCTGATCCGGCGGGGCCGCGAGCGAGCAAGGGCGGGGGGGCGAGCCGCCGAGCGCCAAGCCGCCGAGCACCGACAATGCGCGGCCCGCCGCGGCCCGCGATCTTCGCCCGATCAAGTCGCCGGCATCTCTGCCGAATCAGGAGCTCTCCAACGCCTTCGAATCGGCGGAGATTCCGGAGCGCCACGCGACTCGCACGAACGTGACCCGACAAGCCACGAGTCCAGCGTTCGCACCACCCCGCGGAGATCGAGCGACGTTCGCACTTCGGCCGGTACCCTTCGCCGCGGGGCCGCGGACGCCGAGCCGCTTGCCCGCCCCCTCGGAGGCGACTCGCGCCGAGCCTGAAACTCCGCCGAATCAAGCCGTCGGCATCTCCGCTGATTCAAGGTTGCAGCCTTTCGCACCCCTTTTTGAATCAGCGAAGATCGACGGGGGCAGTTGGCGGCAAGCCACGCGGAGCTCGGCGTCGAATCGGCAGCGTCTTCGCTCTGCGCGTGCACGTGGCCACGACGGGCTCTGTCGATCGACTTTCGGACCTGGAGGCACCCGGAGGAGCCGCGGAGGACCGCCGCCGAATCGAGCGCTCGATCTCTGCCGATTCAACGGCCCGGTCCGCGGGAGGTCGCCGTCTCCCGCGCCGCCCGGTCGGTTGATTCGGCGGAGGTCGCGAGCGGCCGAGAACGGCCCCTCTTGTTTCGGCGGAGGTCGAGCCGAACGGCACGCGTTGGCCATTCGGACGGCGGCGATCTCCGCCGAATCAAGAAGCCTCGACTTTCGTCACTTTTCTTGATTCGGCGGAGATCGCGATGGGGGACGACGCGCTGATCTTGATTGGGCATCAAGGGCCCCATTCGAGTTGTCGTTGAATCGGCACAGTTGAGAGGACACCTCTCCGTTTCCCGCAGGCATCTATCCGCACTCTGATCGAGCTCGTGGGCTCGGGTGCATGAGGGGGGCCGTCCGGTCCAGGGCTGCCGTCAGAGTTGCGTGCCCGAAGCACGGCCCAATCGGCGCAGTCACCTGGGACCGGGCGGGTTCGGGAGAGGAGGCCTCTGTTCGGTTGTCAGGAGTCAGGGAGCGGGTCGATCAGGCTTGCCCACGCAGGGGCTCGTACACCTCGCCGGTCAGCATCAGCCGGTGAAGGAGCACGGCGAGCTTTCTCGCGACGGCGATCCGAGCCCTGGCTCGGTCGCGTGGGTTATCTCGGTTGGCAATCCGGCGCCCGAAGCGTTTGAGCGAGGAGTCGGGGGCAGAGCGCCGCATGATGTGCGTGGCGGCGTTCACGAGCAGCGTCCGCAGGACTCGGTCGCCTTGCTTGCTGATTCTCAGCTTGGCGTCGCTTTCTCCGGACTGGTAGGAGCGAGGCGCCAGCCCCACGTAGGCTCCGACGTTGCGCGAGTCGCTGACGCGAGTCGGATCTCCAGGGAGTGTCAGGTTCGCTGTGTAAGTCGCATCTGACGCGGCACTTCAGTTGAGAGGGATGCGCCCCTCGAAGTGGATGGAAAAGTGCTGGAGCGCGAGGCTCCACGACTGCATCGGCTTGGTCCAGCGTCGCTGGCGGTT
>JBCCGI010000181.1:0-4870 GCA_039029355.1 Planctomycetota bacterium | reverse complement strand
GAAGGCGAGGTCGATCAGGTAACCGTTGACGAAGCCGGGGGGCGGGCAGGTGCCGCCGGACGGCGAGCAGAGCGACGGAGCGACCGTGCAGGGGTTGCCGAAGCCCGAGGGGCCGACGAGCACGACGGTTTCCGTGGTGAGACCGAGCTGGAAGAAGGACGGCTCAAGGCCGCCGAGGCCGGCGGAGTCCGGGAGGGCCGGACCGTGCGCGCGGGAGTAGAAGCTCGGGGTCGAGCTCCAGTCGGTGTCGAAGAGCGACTCGTAGTAGCCGTCGACTTCCATGGCCGAGCCGATGACGGCGTCGACGTCGTTCATGAAGTCGGCGCCAGAGTGCGCGCGCCAGTAGAGGTCGCCGGTGACGTCCGGCGGGAACGCCAGGGACGTGAAACCGGAGCTGGGCGAGCTGTAGATGAAGACGACGTCGCCGTTGTTGTTGAACGTCGAGTCGTTCGAGTTGACCTGAGCGGCCGCCAGACCACCCGTAAGGGCGAGGGCGCTGGCGACGCCGAGGGCACGGTAAGCAGTTCTCATGAGTTCTCCTGAGTGTGTGAGTCGGACAGAGCCGGCGCGGAATTCTACCGGCGAGCTTGCGGCCGGCAACCCCAGGATCTCGCGATTCTGAGAGCTGCGAACCGTTGGCCCGGGAGAGCCCGTAGGCACGGCCGATTGTGGACGAACGGCCCTCCGGAGAGGTTCCGTCGCGGCCTTGATGAAATTGAACCTCACGTCGGAGGGAGAGGCGGCGAATTCCTGAAGTTCCACGCAGCCAAATCGACACCAGCCCAGCCAAAACGGCAGTCGCCCGTCCACAAATCGCCGTTCTAGCCCCCGAGAAGGCCCGGCATGGCCCTTGCCTGGAAGGCCGAACATGAATCACCCGATGACCCATCGCGCCCAGGCCGCGCTCCAGGCGGCCACGCAGCTCGCCCGAGGTTCGGAGCACCCCGAGCTCACCTCGGCACACCTCGCCCTGGGGCTGCTGGAACAGCCCGACGGGGTCACCGGAGCCCTGCTTGGCCGCCTGGACGTGGAAATCGGCGCCCTGCGGGCCGAGCTCGCCCAAGCCCTGACCCGCCTCCCGCGGACCGAGGGCGCCGAGCCCACCCCCAGCCGCGATCTGGTGCGGGCCGTCGAGCGCGCCGCCCGCGAGGCCCACGGCCGCGGCGACGCCTACCTCTCGACGGAGCACCTGCTCCTGGGCGTTTGCGCCGAGGGCGGCCCGGACGCCACCGGCCCGCTGGCCGCCCGCGGGCTGACGCCCGAGCGCGTGGAGGCCGCCCTGGGCGAGGTCCGCGGCGCGCGGCGGGTCGACTCGCCCGATCCCGAGTCCACCTTCGAGGCCCTGGAGAAGTACTGCCGCGACCTGACCGCCGACGCCCGCGCCGGCAAGCTCGACCCGGTCATCGGCCGCGACCAGGAGGTCCGGCGCGTCACCCAGGTCCTCTCGCGCCGGCGCAAGAACAACCCGGTGCTGATCGGCGACCCCGGCGTGGGCAAGACGGCCATCGTCGAGGGCCTGGCCAACCGCATCGTGGCCGGCGACGTGCCGGAGAGTCTTAGGGAGAAGCGCATCCTGGCGCTCGACCTCGGCCTGCTGCTGGCCGGCGCGAAGTTCCGCGGCGACTTCGAGGAGCGGCTGAAGGCCGTCCTCGCCGAGATCGAGGAGGGCCGGGGCGACGTGGTGCTCTTTATCGACGAGCTGCACACCCTCGTGGGCGCCGGCGGCGCCGAGGGCGCGGTCGACGCGGCCAACCTGCTCAAGCCCGCCCTCGCGCGCGGCGACCTGCACTGCATCGGCGCCACGACGCTGGACGAGTACCGCCAGCACGTCGAGAAGGACAAGGCGCTGGAGCGCCGCTTCATGCCGGTCCAGGTCGACGAGCCGTCGGTCGAGGACACCGTCGCGATCCTGCGCGGGCTCAAGGAGCGCTACGAGGTGCACGGCGGCGTGCGCATCCTCGACGACGCGCTGGTCGCGGCGGCGCGGCTCTCGGACCGCCACATCACCTCGCGCTTCCTGCCCGACAAGGCGATCGACCTCGTCGATGAGGCCGCGGCGCAGCTGCGCATCTCGATCGACTCGATGCCGCCCGAGCTCGAAGCCCTAGAGCGCAAGGCGCGGCGGCTCGAGATCGAGAAGACCGCTGTCGCCCAGGAGTCCGGCCCCGGCGCCGCCAAGCGCCTGGCCGCGATCGACGCCGAGCTGGCGGAGCTGGGCGAGGACCTCGCCGGCCTACGCCAGCGCTGGACGGCCGAGAAAGAGGTGCTCGCGAAGATCCACGCCGGCAAGGCGCTGATCGAGAGCCTCAAGGCGGACGCCGAGCGCGCCGAGCGCGACGGCGACCTCGCGCGCGTGGGCGAGATCCGCTACGGCGAGATCCCGGCCGCCGAGGACGACGTCGCCGCCAACGCCGAGCGCTTGGGCGAGCTGCAGGCGAGCGGCGCTCTCCTGCCCGAAGAGGTCGACGCCGAGATGATCGCGCAGGTCGTCAGCCGCTGGACCGGAATCCCGGCCGCCAAGCTGCTGGAGACCGAGCGCGAGAAGCTGCTCCACATGGAGGAGCGACTGCGCGAGCGCGTCGTCGGCCAGGACCAGGCGCTCGGCCCGATCTCCGAGGCGGTGCGCCGCGCGCGCGCCGGCCTGCAGGAGACGACGCGGCCGCTCGGCTCGTTCCTGCTGCTCGGTCCGACCGGCGTCGGCAAGACCGAGACCGCCCGCGCGCTGGCCGAGTTCCTGTTCGACGACGAGAGCGCCATGGTCCGCATCGACATGAGCGAGTACATGGAGAAGCACGCGGTCGCGCGCATGATCGGCGCGCCGCCCGGCTACGTCGGCTACGACCAGGGCGGGGCGCTGACCGAGGCGGTGCGGCGCAAGCCGCACTCGGTGCTGCTCTTCGACGAGGTCGAGAAGGCCCACCCCGACGTCTTCCACGTGCTGCTGCAGCTCCTGGACGACGGGCGGCTGACCGACGGGCAGGGCCACGTGGTCGACTTCACGCAGACGCTGGTGCTGATGACCAGCAACCTGCGCGACGACTCGCAGCTGCGCGAGTTCTTCCGGCCGGAGCTCCTCAACCGGCTCGACGAGGTGCTCACGTACCAGCCGCTCGACCGCGAGGAGCTGCGCTCGATCGTCCGCGTGCAGATCGACCGCCTGGCGACGCACCTGGCCGAGCAGGAGCTGGGTCTAGAGGTCTCGACCGAGGCGCTCGACCTCATCGCCCAGGAGGGCTGGGACCCCGACTTCGGCGCGCGTCCGCTCAAGCGGGCGATCCAGAAGCGGGTCCAAAACCCCATCGCCGACGCGATCCTGGCCGGCGAGCTGACGGCGGGGGATACGGCGCGCATCGTCGCGTCCGACGGGGCCGTACGCCTGGCCCCGTCGCGCGGAGAAGCTGCCGCGTAGGGCTCCGCTCGAGGGCTCCCCCGGGATCCAGCACTCCTCGGGACGCACGGACGAGCGGCGGGAACGGAAGGGGTGGGGGGCATCGGCCCACCGCCCCCTCCTTCAACCCTCGACCGACGATCCCATGCGACAGTGCCTGCAACCCCTCGCCCTCGCCCTCTCGGCGGCGACGCCGCTCGCCGCCCAGATGGGCTCGAACGACACGCCGCTCCACAACGGGGGCGACACCTGGGTCTTCCTCAGCTCGCCCAGCGTCGGCTCCGACCCAAGGCTGCAGACCTACGGCGACCTCTTCTGGCGCGCCTTCCCCGGCGATCGCCTCACGGCGCACGAGAACGCCGCCGGCGCGACGATGGAGATCGACGGCTTCTACGAGCGCCTCTACGACACCGACTGGAGTACGACGCCCAGCTTCTACACACGCATGGTCGGTCCGGCGACCGCCTCGCCCTCGGCGACCTGCGCGCTCGAGCCGGCCTTCTTCCAGAAGGGGCTCACCTCGGAGGTCAGGATCGTGTTCGGCGCGTCCGGCTTCCCCAACCCGTGCACGGTCGCGCCCTCGCTCTGCTCGCCCCCGGGCGGGATCTGCCCCCCGCCCGGGTTCATCAACGGCTACCTGGTCGACCTCGCCCTCGGCTCGACGCCTGGGACCGGGATCGTCCTGCCCGCCGACGGCACGCGGGGCTCGGACTTCGCGATCACGTACCTCTTGGAGGCAGGCATGTCGGCGAGCGGCGGCACCTGCGGACTTGGCGACTACGACCAGCAGGCCTTCTACTCGACCGACGAGACCCAGTTCGACGACTGCGGCGGACTCAACGCCTTCAGCGGGCGCAAGGTCGGCGCCGCGCCGCGGACCCAGGACGCGATCACCGACACGCCGGCGCTCAACCTGACCTGGCGTGACCCGATGCTCAACGCGATCGCCGACTCCGGGGGAGGCCTGGGCGTCGAGGTCAGCGACAACGGCGGCGGCGCCCTGAACGGGCTGAAACTGGACACGTCGACCGGACTGGCCACGATCGGGTTCGAGGTGCGCGACCTGCTGTCGCCGGGCGACGTGGCCGTGGTGTGGGGCTCGAAGTACGCCGGAGGGCCTCCGGGGCAGAGCGCCTTCGGCGGAGCGTCGCTGCTCGTGCGTCCGACGCGTGAGATCCCCGGCTGCTTCACGGGCCCGATGCTGCCGGTCGCGTTCGTATTCACCTCGGAGCGGGCCTTTGCGACCTGCCAGATCCCGGTGCAGCCGTTGCCGGCGGCCACCGACTTCTACTGGCAGGGCCTCGTCTACGACCCGGCGACCGACACGGCGGCCAACACGAACCGCCTCCGCACGACGCTCTACTAGCGGCTTCCCACGCCGGGCGCGCCCCCCGGGGGCGCCCGCGGCGCGCGCCCCCCCCACACACCCGCGCCGGGGTGGCGCGGCGCGTTTGTGGCGCGCGGTGGTGGCGGCGGTGCGGG
>JBCCGI010000180.1:0-5049 GCA_039029355.1 Planctomycetota bacterium | reverse complement strand
GATGGGCGGCGCCGAGCGCGGCCCGTGCGGCCTCGGGATCGCCACCGGCTTCGAGGAAGGGAGTCACCATCGGCGTCTCGATGGCGCCGGGGTGGATCGAGTTGCAGCGGATCGGCCAGCCCGCCTCGGCGCAGCGCAGCGCGATCGACTTCGAGAGCATCCACACTGCCGCCTTGCTCGCACCGTAGGCCGGAAAGAGCGAGCCGCCGCGGATCCCCCAGGTCGATGACACGTTGATGATCGAGCCCGGCGCCTCGCTGCGGCGAATCGCCTCGAGACCGTACTTGCAGCCGAGGAAGACACCGTCGGCGTTGATCGCCATCGTCTGCTTCCACTGCTCGTAGGTCGCCATATCGATCGGTCCGGCCGTGCTGATGCCCGCTGAGTTCATCACCACGTGAACCGCGCCGAAGGTCGCCTCGGCCTCGGGCACGTGCTGGATCCACTGGGCCTCGTCGGTCACGTCGTGCTGGATGAAGCGAGCCGCCTCGCCGAGCTCCGCCGCGAGCTTCTGGCCGCGCTCCCGCTGCAGGTCGAGCAGCACGACGCGCGCACCCTCGGCCACCATCTGCCGCGCCGCCTCCTCTCCGATCCCGGAGGCGCCCCCCGTGATGAGCGCCACCTTCCCCGTCAGTCGTTCACCGCTTCCAGCCACATCATCCTCCTACGAGAGCCGCCGATGGTATCTCGCCTGAGGTAGGCTGGTGCGATGGACCTCGCTGCTGCCCGTGCCCAGCCGCGGATCCGGCTCTTTCGCGAGGGGCTGGGCCTGCATCCCTTCGCCGAGCGCTGGGCTCAGGCCAAGATCGCCCTGCAAGGCCAGGAAGACGTGCCGCCGAGCTCGTTCGACCGCACCAGCCTCTCACAGCTGCGGCCGCGAGTGGCCTGGCCCCTGTGGCGGGGACGCTTCTTCGAGCCGAGGCGCGCGATCGTGACCAACCTCTTCAACCACACACCCACTCCGATCGAGCTCGGCTGGTCCGTGCGCAAGACCCAGGCGCGTGACTTCCGCGGGCGCGACCTGACCTATGACAGCCACAACGGCACCGACTTCTCGATCCCGGTCGGTACGCCGGTCCTCGCCGCTGCACCTGGCGAGGTGGTGCGCGTGGTCTCCGAGTTCAACCGAGGCGGCTTGAAGGTCTTCATCGACCACGGCGAAGGGCTCTTCACCACCTCGGCGCATCTGGCGCGCGCGCTGGTGCGCGAGGGCCAGAGGGTGGCGCGCGGCGAGGCGATCGCCCTCTCGGGCTACAGCGGGCTCGACGCCCTGGTGACCTTTCCGTTCGGCACGCCCCACGTCCACTTCAACACGTGGCTCGACGGCGAGCCCGTCGATCCATTTCCGCACGAGGGGCACGCCTCTCTGTGGCGCGCGGGCGACCTTCCGGAGCCCATGCGCGAGCCCGTGGTCGGCGAGCGCTTCGCGCCCTCCGACTATTCGGACGAGGGAGTCGCGGCCGCGATCGCGGCGTGCAAGACCGCGTCGTCCCGAGAGGAGCTCAGCGCCGCAAAGCCGCTCTCGGCGCGGGCGGGGCGCCTGCTGGTCGAGATGAACTACTACCCGACGCGCTTCCCCGAGCGCCCCTTCATCTACCAGGAACGTCACGGCCGCGCGCCGCGGCTCGACCTCCCCTTCCCCGCCGATGCCTTCGACGGGATCGCGTTCGTCGACGACCTCCCGCCGCACAGGAGTTGAGGTCCTCACTCGCGCGTTACCCTTGGCTGTAATGCGGTCCCGGCGGAGGGAGCGCACGGCTGTTTCTCATTCGGGTGGCCTGGTGCCACCAAGGAGTCTTTGTGCAGGAGCTGCGAGAGAAGGTCGCCGTCGTCACAGGAGCCGCGAGCGGAATCGGGCTCGCCCTCACCGAGCACTTTCTCGCGCAGGGCACGAAGGTCGTCATGGCCGACATCGAGGAGGCCACGCTCGAGAGCGAGCGCAAGCGCCTCGCAGAGAACGGCGCGCGCGTTCACGCGGTGCGCTGTGACGTCCGAAGCGCCGACGACGTGGCTGCGCTGCGCGACGAGGCGCTCTCCCACTTCGGCGCGGTCCATATCGTGTGCAACAACGCGGGCGTCGCACCGGGCGGTCCCATGCTCGAGACCACACCGGAGGACTGGCGCTGGATCGTCGACGTGAACGTCCTGGGGGTTGCGTACGGGATCACCACCTTCGGACCCCTCCTCGTCGAACAGGGCGAAGGGCACATCGTGAACACGGCCAGCGAAGCTGGACTCGTCACGAACACATCGCTCGGGATGTACTGCGCAACGAAGCACGCCGTCGTCGGAATGACCGAGGCCCTGTACCGGGAGCTCGAGCCCCACGAGGGCGTGAGCACCTCGGTCCTGTGCCCGAACCTCGTCACGACCGGCATCTTCCACTCGGAGCGAAACCGCGGCGACCAGGCGCAGGAGACGGCCTCGCAGGTCGCCACCATGGCTCCACTGCGCGAGGCGCTGAAGGTCGCGGGAATCGCGCCCGCCCAGGTCGCGACGAACGTCGCGGACGCGATCCGCGAGAACCGCTTCTGGATCTTCACCCATGCCTTCACGCCCCAGACGGCCGCCAAGCGCTTCGCCGATATCGAGGCGAACCGAAACCCGAGCGACCCGTACGCGGGCGTCGACCTCGGGCTGGACCTGCCCGAGCCCTGATCGAGCGCGACGAGCCCGACGGGACCGGCAGCCGAGATCAGCCCACCGGCCACGGCCCCGTCAGGCGAGATCCGGCTGCAGCTGCGGTGCGATCTGCCGACGGAGATCGTCCGGCCAGGGCACGGCGCGTCTGGCCTCGAGGTCGATGCAGATGCCCACGATGTCGTGGATGCCCAACAGCTGACCCGTTCGTCGATCCAGAGCCCAGCGTCGGGAGGTCCGCGCTTTCTCTTCCAGGGCTACGTCCGCGCTGAAGTGAGCGATCGGGTCGCCGAGCCGCGGCTGCCCGAAGTTCAGGGTGCGCGTCTCCATGACCGCCCAACCGATGCGACGGCCATCCGCCGCCTCGAACACCGGCGGCCCCAGCTTGACGCCCGCCTCCTGAGCCATCTTGACGAAAGGCAGGAACATCAGCTCGACGTCTTCGCGGAGCCAGCCCGCCTCATCCACATCGGATTGCTCGATGGTGCTCTCCACCCGACCGCTCCCCATGCCCCCACCTTCGACGGAGGGGATGCGCGCATCGAGCTCCTCCAGCGAGACCTCCGTGTTCACGGCATCGAGTGACAGGCTGCGGGGTCTCGCGAAGCCCGGGATCTCGACACGCGCCGCCGAGGCTTCCGGCATCCGCAGGGGCACCACGTGGCGCGTGGCCGAATCGATCAGGGCCGTGGTCACGATGAACGTGGCGGCCACGTCTTCGGTGTCGGGATTGGTGATCTCCACGTAGCTGCGCATGCCGCCCTCGGCGGACTCGAGCAGACCACCGAGGGCGTGCAACGTGGCTCCTTCGAACTGCTCGCTGCGAAAGCGGGTGTAGGTATCCGTGCAACGCAGGAAGCGCCCCGCCAGCATCTCCTCCTCATCGATGCCCAGCTTTGCAAGAATCGCCCGGTTGGCCTGCTCCATACGCTTCATGTAGAAGCGCACGTTCATGTGGCCAAGCGAGTCGATCTCCTCGGGCAGGACGGTGGATTCGTGGAGTAGGTGCATAGCGGTGACGCAGGATGAGGGATTCGAGCTCGTCAGTCTTGCAGGTTTCCGTCGGGATTGCGGCTCCCGCCGGCTCCCTGGCCGGCTGCCCGCGGCGTAACGCGTGCTCGGCCCCAGACGGTGCCCCAGAGGAGGCGTCCGGCCTCATCGATCTGCATCGCGGCGTATGCGCTGTTGTAGAGCTGATCTCCGACGACGAGATGATAGGCGGAGTCACCGGTCTCCCAGTCGAGGGCCTCGACCGTCCACTGACCTTGCCGTGCCCCGACGGTGAAGACGAGGCGCGATGCGAGGCTCAGCACGGGGACCGCGTTCGGAGAGCTGACTTGGCGGTTCACCCACGCTACGTCGAGTGTGCGGGTCTCGGGGTTCCACTCGAACTTCTGGACGCCGTAGGGCTGGTACTCGGGCAGGTGCCCAAGGAAGCCCGAGATCGGTACCACGAAGCTCCCGGTCCCCCACGGCAGATTGCGGGGCTCGTTGTTCACGACGAGCGCGCCGTAGCCGCCGACGACGACCGACTGCTCGGTCTGGCTCGCCTCCACAGACAACTCTTTATGATCTTTGTTGCCTGAGGTAGGTTTTGCAGTGTACCTTTAAAAATGGCGGCATCCAACATGAGAATGTTGCTACTGCTACTGCTTTGGAGACATATGAGTGATTCGTAAAGTAATTAGCATTTCTCCACAGTCTTGTTCATTTGGTCAGCTATCTTCTGCCAGACATAAGCTTTCTGTATTTGATTCCGAAGGCCCTTCTTGGACTTGTAATATAGAATGGTATGGTCTTGTCTTGTATTGCATTCAGGAATGAGCGATGTTATTGGGAATTAGTCTGATTATCATCAAAACCAGCTATCGTGTCACGTGCGTCTGTCATTGTTGATGTCTGTGAGCTGAATTGTGAGCTAGTATTAGTGCATTGTGGGATACACTATCGCACGATCCAGCGCAAGGATCCATCCAGTTGGATTCTTGCGATAGCCTTGCGCTGGTGCTGCGATGGACTGCGCTAGTGCTGCGAAGTGTTTCCATATCGCAGGTTTTCATCATGCGACAGCTTGCGATGGTATATGGAAACCAGGCTTAACTAACATTGTTGACACTGCTGCAGGTTCAGTGACAGCTCATTGTTACTCATCCCACTACACCGCATGGCCAGCCACCAACGCGGGAGACAATAACCTTGAACCCTATTGCGTTATAGCCTTAGGATCACGACACGAGATAAGAGTACGGGCCAGTGGGGATACTGGGCTATCTCTATCACAAAGACAGCTCAGGACAATAATACCCAATGGCGGCTCAGGGTCAGGCGTTGAGAGTCGGTACTGAGGAGGAGGTGAAAGGATAAGCGTAGTGAGCTCACCAAATCAGATCCTTCCTCTGAACATTGCTG
>JBCCGI010000179.1:0-5120 GCA_039029355.1 Planctomycetota bacterium | reverse complement strand
GGGGCGCACGCGCGGCGCTCGGGGCCGCTCGCGTCGCGCTCGGCGGGCCCCCCGCGCAGCCCCGGGGCCCGCGCTCCGCCCCCCCGGGGGCGGGGGCCGCTTCCGTTTGCGGGTGGCGTCTAGCGGCGCCGCAGCACCGGGCGCGCCTCCAGCACGACCGGGAGGTGGTCGGACGCGACCGGCCGATCCAGGGCGCGCACGTCGAGGATCCGCCAACCCGCCCGCGGCCGGACCAGGACGTAGTCGATCTGCACGTCCGCCGGCGCGCCGTGGGTCGCCATCGGTTGCCCCAGCCGCGGCAGGTGCCAGCCGACCTCCGCCAGGTCCAGGAGCGGAGGGCTCCCCGGGCGAGCGTTCAGGTCGCCCGCGAGCAGCGCGAGCTCCGGCAGATCGCTGCACAGGCCGCGCTCGATCACGTCGACCGAGGCGCGGCGCGCCTCCTGCGAGCCGAGGCTGTCCGTCCAGTCGAAGTGCGTGTTGACGAACCGCACCGTGACGCCGGGTCCGTACAGCGCCGACAGGTCGACGTCGACCGCCATCGCCTGATAGCGACTCGAGCTCGCCGACGGCAGAGCCTCGCCGCCCGCCGGGCGCAGCGGGTGCCGGCTGAGGACCGCGTCGCCGTAGGCGTCGTCGCTGCCCTTGGACGGCCCGAAGGTCGACGTCAGGCCGGTGAGGCGAGCAAGCTCGTCGGCCATCGCCTTGCTGCCGATCTCCTGGAGCCCGACTAGATCCGGCTCCTCGTCGGCGATGACCTTCGCGATGCGCTCGAGGTCGCGCCGCTCATCCATGCCCACGGCGTAGTGGATGTTGTAGCTCATGACCTTGAGCGCGGGCACGGGCTCAAGCGGAGAGAGGACCGACAGCACCGCCGCATGGTCGCTGGGCCAGCCGCGGGGATGCTCGCTGAGCACGCGCGACTCGAGCACGCGCCAGTCGCCTTCGCTCGCGTAGACGTAGTCGATGCGCTCGGGATGGCTGTCGGGAAACTCCGGCGACCACGTGTGCCCTGGCGTTGCCAGCGGGTCTTCGTGTCGAGCGCGGAAGGTGTCCACGAAGCGCGCCGCCGCCATCGCAAGGCTCACCGGCCACGGGACGACGAGGCCGCCGTGGTTCGAGAGCCCGGCGGCGCCCGCGGTCCAGTCAAGGTGTGAGCCGCTGTTGAAGTCGCCCCCGACGAGGGTGGGGAGCGCGGGCCTGGCGTCCCGGTCGTCGGCCAGCGCGGCCAGGATCGAGCGCATCTCCGCCCCGCGCGTCTTCTCCTCCTCGGCCAGGAGCTCCTCGACACCCGCTCCGGCCGCCAGCGCCGCGCCGACGTCGGGCAGGTGGTGGATCCACAGCGAGTGGACCTCGATCTCCACGCCGGGGCGCAGCTCGATCGTCGCGCCACCGAAGCGGAAGCCCTGGAAGAGCCGGTGGACGCCCTGGATCGGGAAGCGGCTCAGCACGGACAGGTTGCTGGAGCGCAGGTAGAAGTCGAAGCCCAGGCGCCCTGCGATGCGCGGCCCGCTCCCGTAGGTCTCCTGCATGAGCACGACGTCGGCGCCGGATTGTTCGATGACCTCGACGACGCGCTGCACGCCCTCGTCGACGCCTTTGCGGCGGCCTCCGTGCCAGATGTTCCAGGCGAGCACGCGCAGCGGCGACCCGTCCCACGCCTCGCGCGCCGGAGGCCGCCGCTCCTCGCCCAGCCTCGCGACAAAGGACGCGCGCACGTCCTCCTCGGCGAGCACGCCGGCCTCGATCCTCAGGTCGGCGAGCTCGATTCCGTCGGTCCGGTCGGGCCCGCCCAGGCGGACGGCCCCGGCGGGGGAGGCCAGGCTCCCCACGCCCTGCAGGTCGTGGAGCGCCACCCTGCGACCGTCGTGAAACAGGTGCGCGACGCCCATCGCGCGGTCGATCGCGAAGCCGACCTCGTGCCAGCGGCCGTCCGCGACGCCCTGGTCGGCCGCCTCCGGCCGGTGGTCGATCCGCGCGTTGCCGTCGCCCGCGTTCCAGCTCCACGCGCCGTCGGGCAGCACGCTGACCGCGAAGCCGGGCAGGGAGCCGGACTCCCTGCCCAGGCCGTAGGCGTTGTTGGTCGTGTAGTCGCGCACCGCGCCCGATTCCCAGGCCTTGTTGGCGGCCAGCGCCGGGAGGTCCTGGGGAGGTGCTCCGGTGCAGCGGATCAGCAGCCGGAGGCTGAAGCTGCCGCCGAGGTCGACCCCCGCCGGAACGGGGACGTCGACCGGCGGTGCCGGTGCGCTCACCTGACCCCGGGTCGGGAGCGCGAGGATCAGGCAGGCCAGAAGAACGACCGCCGGGCGGAGAGGAGGGGGAACGCGCATGCCAGGGGCGGGCCTCGACGGCTAGGGGAGGAAGGTCAGCTTCACCGGGTTCGACGCGAACGAAGCCGAGCCCGCCAGCAGGTTGTCGAACGCCACGAAGGCATGGTGCGCGGTGAGGCCCACCAGCGAGCCCACCAGACCCGCGGGCAGCGTCAACGCGGCCGACGAGGTCCCGTCGGGCGCCAGCGTGCTGAAGAACCCCGAGAAGAACCCGAGCGTCGGGTTGTTCACGGTCAGCGCGAGGTACGCGTCGAAGTTCAGCGGCAGCAGCACGCCGCCGATCGGCAGTCCGGGGCTCGTGCCCGACAGGCTCCCGAACATCCAGTAGGCCTCGCCGCCGTGCGAAGCGCCGGCATCGAGCGCGAAGCCCTGGGTGCCGCCGGCGGTGGCCGACATCGCGACCGAGCCGGCGGTGAGCCCCTCGTCGGGGAAGCTCAGCATCGTGAACCAGTCGATGACGACGCCGTCCCAATCGAGAAAGCGGACGTCGAGCTGTGGGCCCTCGAACTCGAGGATCACCGAGCCCGGCAGCAGCTCGGAGAGGAACATCGCGCTGTGGTCGAGCGTTACGTCGTCCGTCGACGACAGCTTGCCCGAGCTGCCCGCGACGCAGTACACCGCGCCCTGGTTCGGCGCCATCACCTTGACGTACGCGCCGTCGCCGCCGTCCTCGACCGGGCGCCCGTCGCCGCCGTCGACCTGGTGCAGCGCCGGCGAGAAGGTGCTCTCCACGCCGTGGTGTCCGTCGATGAGATAGGAGCGCTCGTACGAGTGGCTGTGCCCCGACAGCACGAGGTCGACGCCGTGCGCCTCGAGCAGCGGCACGAAGTTGGTGCGCATGTCCACCAGGTCCGACTCGTCATCGGAGTCGTGCGAGCCCTTGGAATAGGGCGGGTGGTGCCAGAAGGCGACGATCCAGTCCTGGTCGGTCGCGAGCAGGTCGGACTCGAGCCAGTTGTACATCGGCCCGCCGACGACCTTGGACGAGCTCTCCGAGTCCAGCGAGATGAAGTGCACGTTGCCGGCATCGAAGGAGTAGTAGAGCTCGGTGCCCGACGGCACGCCGCCACCTTGCCCCGTGGTCGGCACCGAGAAGATGCCGAAGTAGGTGCTCGCGCTCTCGTCGTGGTTGCCGCGCGTCGGCCACATCACCGTCCGCCGCACGATCTCGCCGTACGTGTCGAAGATGCCGCCCTGGTACTCGATGTCGGTGCCCTCGTCGTACGCGTTGTCGCCGAGCAGCAGGATCATGTCGGTCTCGTCCGACTCGGGGAGCGCGAGGTACGCGTCGCGCACCTGACGAGCCATCGGCGCCGCAGTGCCGGTGTCGCCCAGCACCCACGCCCGCAGCGGCGTGTCGTCGCCGGCGGCGGGGGGCGTGACGAAGAAGTGCTCGTCGTCCCCGCCGGCCAGCACGTCGGTGCTGCTGCCGATCGAGTAGTAGTACTTCGTCGACGGCTGCAGCCCGGAGATGAACCCGACGTGGTCGATCGTCGCGAAGGGCAGCGAGTAGCTCTGGTCGAGCGCGTCGGGCGCCAGGCCCCAGCGCAGCAGGAGGTTGCTCGCCGTGCCGGTTTGCCAGCGCACCTGTGCCTCGGTCTGCAGCACGTGCTGGAGGTACGGGCCGCGCTTCAGGATCGGCACGTCGGAGAGCTCCAACTCGAGGTCGAAGCTGGTGTCCGAGCTCGTCAGCGAACGCTGGTGGACCTCGACCGCGAGCGTGTTCGTGCCCGCCGTCAGCAGCCCGGGGTCGAAGTCGAAGGGCCGGAACGCGCTCTCGCCCGCGCCGGCGACGGTCGACGAGGCCAGGGTCGTGTAGGTCACCGTCCCGAACGGCATGTTGCTGCGCTGCAGCTCGACGCCGTTCAGGTAGGCGATCGCGCCGTCGTCGTGGGCGAGACGCAGGAGCCCGAAGGCGTAGGCGCTCGGGTCGACCACGTCGAACTCGTGGCGGTAGTACGTGGTCGTGTACTTGTTGTCGGGATCGGGGCCGAAGGAGACCTCGGTGCCCTCGTCTCCGTCGCCGTACCCGAGCTGCGCCGGGCCGCTCGCCCAACCCGAGTCGTCGAAGCCGGGGGCGTGCCACGCGGTGCCTTGGTCGCTGCCGTCGTCGAGGTAGCGCCACACGGCGCCGCGCGCTACGGCCAGGTCGCCACCGGCCCAGGCCGGAGCGGCGGCAAGGAGCGGGGTGAGCCGGGCGGAGATTCGGACGAGGGCGGTCGCGATGCGGGGGAGGCGCATGGGGATCCTCTCGGGCAGTCGGGAAAACGGGGGAAGGCGGCGCGGCCAGCTCACCGCGCCTCAACTCGTTGCAGCAGCTCGTCGACGCGCGCCGCAAGCTCGACCATGGCCGCCGTGCTGCGGCGCTTGGCGGAGAGCCGCGCCAGCGCCTCGCGCGCCTCGTGCAACGCTGTGCACGCCTCGGCGCGCCGGCCGGCGGCGAGCAGAATTTCGGCCCGGCGCAGGTGCCAGGCCTCCTTGCGCTTCGACGCGGCGGCGAGCGCCGCGAGGCGCGCCAGGGCGGCGTCGGTGTCTCCGCGGACGAGCTCGGCCTCGACCGCCGGCAGCTGCAGCTGCGGCAGCTGTCCGAGCTTCGCGATGCCCTGGTCGAGCCCCGCCAGCGCCGACGCGGCGTGCTCGGGCCCGCGCGCGAGCACCGAGCGCGAGCGCGCGACGTAGAGGTCCGGGGCGGGCGGTCCCGGCGCGTCCAGCGCGGCGGTCCAGCGCCGCGCCGCCTCGGCGCGCCGGCCGAGCGCATCGAGCGCCCGGGCGGCGAGCACGTGCGCGCGCCGC
>JBCCGI010000178.1:0-5572 GCA_039029355.1 Planctomycetota bacterium | reverse complement strand
GCTGGGCCCGGACATCAGTGGTGTCCTGGACCTGAATGCCGACCTGACCTCGTGGCGCAACGGCCGGCAGCTCTGCGTCATCGGCGACGAGATCTTCTTCCTGAGGTCGATCGACTTCGTCACGGGCAACACCTACCGGCTGCGGGGGCTGCTGAGGGCCAGGTATGACTCCCGTCCGGCTGCGCACTTGGCAGGCGAGGGCGTCTACATCCTGCAGGACGACGACGGGTTGTTCGTCAACGACGCGTTGCTCGAGCCGAGCGTGACGCTGTATGCGAAGACACAGCCCACCGGCCGTGGTGTGGTGAGCCTCGCGACCGTGCCGAGCCAGAGCGTAGACCTCTATGGCAAGACGGTGCGGCCGATGCCGGTGGAGGAGATCCGCTTCGACACGCTCAATGACCCCGCGGGGGTGAGCACCCACAGCTGGATGACGACCGCTGGCACGGACGACCTGCCGGTCACCTGGGGCTACTTCACGCCGCGTAGCACGGGGACGGGCGCGGGCAGGTCCGGGGCTGGTGTGCCCCAGGCCCCAGCAGATCCCGAGGGCGACTTCCTCGTCGAGGTCCTGGACGCGGCCGACGTCGTCCAGCGCTCCACGACCGTCAGTAGCAACTCCTTCACCTACACCGAGGCCGACCGCACGTCGGACTTCGGCGGTGAGCCCAACTCCTTCAAGGTCCGCGTCACTCAATTGAGGGCGGGGTTGTCCGCGGACCCAGTCACTCAGACCTTCACCAGGATCACCTGACATGGCGAGACCGAGCCGCATCACGGTCAATTCGGGGGACAACGCCTGGGAGAACCAGGTCAACACCAACTTCCAGCAGCTCTACGACCGGCCGTTGCCGATCCTGCAGCACGCTGGCGACTTGGCCTCGCTCGAGGCGGTGCGACCAGCCGCGCAGTTCGAATGGTGCTTGGCGATCGTCGACTACGACGGGGGTAGCAGCCCGGGCCAGCACATGGCCTTCAGCAACGGCACGGTGTGGAAGCTCGTGTCCAGCTGGGAGCTCTTCCGTCGGCGGACCTTCCGGACCGTGTCGATGGCGGACTCGCTGCAGGACACGGACGACGTGGTGCTGACGTCGGGCGCGGGGAGCTTCAACTTCACGTTGCCCGCCATCTCTGACGCCAACGAAGGTCGACGGGTAGTCGTGAAGCACATCGGCACCGGGACGGTGACTCTGCAGACGACCGGCGGGGACACGATCGATGGGGCGGCGTCGTTGGCCATCGCGACCGAGAACCAAGCGGTGGAGCTGGTCTCGGATGGGACGAGTGACTGGGTGGTCTTCGCCTACGGCGCTGGTGGGGGTGGCGGCTCTGGCAACCCGACGATCCCAATCATCGTGGCCGTGGGCGATGAGTCGACGGTGCTGACGACGGGCACGGCCAAGGTGACCTTCAGGATGCCGTATGGCTTCACGCTGAGCGGCGTGCGGGCGTCGCTGACCACGGCTTCGAGTTCGGGGGTGGTGACCGTGGACGTGAACGAGGGCGGATCGAGCGTGCTCTCGACGAAGCTGAGCATCGACCAGGGCGAGTTGACGTCCACGACGGCTGCAGCTCCGGCGGTCATCTCGGACGCTGCGTTGGCCGACGATGCGGAGATCACCATCGATGTGGATGCCGCGGGCACGGGTGCGGCTGGGCTCAAGGTCACCTTGATCGGATCACAGGTCTGATGTCGCTGCTCATCATCGACCCGAGCCGCTTCGGGGCTGCGGTGCCCAAGACCATCCCTGGCCTGGTCGGGTGGTGGGATGCGCAGGACAACGGCACGATCACCACGGACGTCGGCGGGGATGTGGTCACCTGGGCCGACAAGAGTGGCAACGGCTACGACCTGAGCCAGGCGGACATCACGAAGCAGCCGACCCCGGTGCTGGTGAGCGGGAGGCAGATGCTCGAGTTCGACGGCGTGAACGACCTGCTGCGGCGGGTGGACACCGACGACCTGGACTTCGCCGGCGACTTCGAGATCCACGTGGTCTACCGGACCGCGGACACCAACCGCGGGGCGCTGGTCACCAAGGGCAACGCCGTGAGGTATCACATCCGCGTCAACGACGCCGACGGCAACAACGGCGACCTGGTGTGCGAGATCGACGACGACACCACGAGCCGCAGGGTCGTGGATACGGCCACCAACTACAACGACGCCACCGTCCGCATGGTCGCCATGGTCCGGGACGGGAACGACCTGAGGCAGTTCGCGGATGGCGTGGAGACCGGTGCGTCACCCGTGGATGTGACGGGGTATGGCTCGATCGAGAACGCCGACGAGTTCAACGTCGGTGCCTTCAGCGACGTCCTGCAGCACCTAGACGGCGAGATCGGGGAGATCGTGGTCTACGACCGGGCGCTGGGTGCGCTGGAGCGTGGGGTGCTAGTCGGGTATTTGGGGGAGAGATGGGGGCTGGTCTAAGCGATTCCGCACTGGATATTGGCGCCTGCTCTGCAGCCGGCGTACGGTGCCGTCGCGGGAGTCATTGACGGAACTGAGGTGCCGGGGCAGCCGCGCGCTGGGCCGATGCCAGAATCGCGACGAGCGCCCCGGAGCACCTGGTTCCAGGCACGGCGCTGGCCAACACCTACGGTTCTGGAGGGAAAGCGGAGAAGCGGGTCCTGGTGCTCCTCGTCGGAGCGTCTAGTATGTTGCTCAGCACCAGAGGAGGCAGACGTCGTGAGTTCGAATGCTGGATCGGAAAACAGGAAGCCAAAAGTCTTTATTAGCTACGCCAAGGAGAACAAGGAAGCAGCGGCTCGGCTCAGAGACGATTTGGATCGTGCGGGTGCCGCGCCGTGGATCGACACAGAGGACATGCGCGCGGGCGAACAGTGGGAGCCTGAGATCCAGCGAGTAATTCGAGAATGGTGCGACTTCTTCGTAGCGCTCATATCGTCGGATTCGGTCAACAAGACCGGATACGTGCAGCGAGAGATCAAGACAGCGCTAGGCCAACTGAATGAGCGCCCGCCTGGTCAAGTCTTCGTTATCCCAGTAAAGCTCGACGAATGCGAGCCAAAGGACCAGGAGCTATCTGAGATACATTGGATCAAGATGTATCCCCAATGGGACCAGGGGATGGCCAAGTTGGTACGAGCTCTTGGCCTTTCCTTTGAGGACCGTGAGGAAGCTACTTGGGAAGCCGATTCTGAGGAGAAAGCTGGAGCTGGGACAGGATTCCGAGAGGTCGATCGGCAGGTCGAAATGTACGTAGAGGCCGGTGTCAAGGAAGTGCTTAGGATCTCCAGACACCGGAAGTTGCGACTCGCTAGGTCGGTTCAATTGCCGCACGACCGCGTTCGGCGGGAGCACGTGAAGTTCGCCTCCGAAGCGGCTGCAGCAATGGGGCCCTTTCCGTTCAATGACGCCTTCCCGCTGCGCTTTTATCTGCCGCACTACAAGGCGTCACGGTTGATGATCATGATCAATGGGCTGGCAGAGGGAAAGACGCGCATTTGGGATCGCCTGGGAAGCACGTTCGCGGCGAACGGCATGGCGGCTGTTCTTCTGCCATTGCCGCAGCACTTTTGCCGGCATATTCTCTTCAACTGCAACGATTTCTTCGAGGATGACGAGTATCGGCTAGATGACCGAGAGTTGCTGGACAAGTACACCGCCTCGATCAAGTATGGGCTCCTCGCGCACCCGAGATCACTGGTCCGTCTCAATTACCAGCTAATGGCCGATATTGCCTGTCTGGTCGCGTATGTGACGGGGAGGCGGGACCCTAGCATTAACACTTTGAAGGATTTTGTTGATGGCAACTTCGAGGAGCGGCCAAAATGTTCGATCTTGGGATTTTCATTGGGAGGGCTGTGCGCGCTGCAATCGTTCCTGAACGACCCGGACGCGTTCAACTCATGCGTCCTGGTCAACTCGGGCGCATCATTCCAGGATATGAATGCTTCGCAGGTTTTTAAGGATGAGTGGAGAGATGTGCAGCGTGGCGTAGTCGACGCAGCGAGGGCCTACGAAGGTGTCAAGGCCAGGAACTTCGATACGGTTTTCCTTGGCAACAACAAGGTAGATCTTCACGATATGCTTGAGCAACAGAAGCAGAAGCTTCTGTTGGTGCTTGGCGGCAGCGACGAGATCATCAACACATCGAATATCCACAACTTGATGCCCTCGAAGACTGGTTTGGCTATGTTTCAGATCCCGTCATTGTCGCACTTCATTAATGTCCCCAACATGGGGGGGCGAACCTGGGATGAGTGGAGTCAGTTCACCGTTGAGATGATACTGTCGTTCGATAGCAACCGGCCTGGCCCCTAGGTAGCGGCCTGTGTTGCAAGATGAAGAGTTGGCGACGTAGTGCGAGGTGTCTATGGCAACTACTGAATTAATGCAGACATGGATGTTGCGAAACCGTATTCTGCAATCGTTTCGCGGCTATTTTTTGACCTTCCACACGATTCTGTTGTCACTAGTCACCGTGCTCGTGGGACTTGGTGCGGACGACCGGCTGGCATCCTACTACTATTCATTCGTCGCCCTTGCCGTATGCGTCTTGGGCGGAATGTTGGTAAGAAAGTGGGAAAAGTCGGTGGCAGATTGCAAGGTTGACGACCAGTGGTGCCGAGTCCTTGTTTTGTTGGCGGAGCGCCCCGACCAGTCCCCGTCGACGGCCGGAGGGCCGTTCGATGTAACAAATGGTCTCCAGACAGCTTTTTTTCACTGGCACGCTCTATCTGTCACCGACCGGGAGAAGCACATCAAGAAGAGTGTAGAGCTGACAGGTATTGATTTTGGGTTGACCGGTAAACGGGGTTTTGTCGACGGGCACATGCCCATGGTGTTCTTCCTGTCGTTTTGGTTTCTCGGCGCGACAACCTTGCTGTCTCTGATTTACCAGATACGTAATTCTATCTGATTACTGCCTGCGAACCCGGACCACACACTGCGTCTGGAACGAAGCCCCCAGCCCCACCGCATCGACCACGTGTCCACGCTGCGCCCTCGTCATCGACTCAGCGCCGGGCACGCCATCCAGGCCAGGCCCTAGTCCCACCTTCGCGAGGATGCGTCGCTGGTGGATGTCCTTCGGGACCTGTCCTTTCCAGTCCTTCGGCTTCGGCACGATCACGTCCACGTGCCACAGCACCCCGATGTAGGCCTCCGCGGCACCCGCGATGTGCGCCAAGGGGATGAGGTCGTTCGGTCGGGTGCGCTCCCGCGGGTAGACCATCTGTCCCTCGACCACGCCACGGTCCAGGTGGGGGACGTGGGCCTTCAACTCGGTCAGCACTTCGTGCAGGCGCTTCACCATCGCCCGCGTGCGTTTGTCGATGTCCCACTTGGCCGGCACCGTCGCGGTCGCGACTCGGATGACCTTGCCGTCCTCGACGACGGCGATGCCCGTGGCCTTGGTGTCCGGGTCGACCCCGATCGTGATCAAGCCACCGCCGCCAGCAGGCCCTCGTAGTCCTGGTGGTGGCGGTGGCTTGATCACGATCGGGGTCGACCCGGACACCAAGGCCACGGGCATCGCCGTCGTCGAGGACGGCAAGGTCATCCGAGTCGCGACCGCGACGGTGCCGGCCAAGTGGGACATCG
>JBCCGI010000177.1:0-5709 GCA_039029355.1 Planctomycetota bacterium | reverse complement strand
ATCACAACGGCGAGCCGCCCGTTCGAACAATCACCACCCTCCGCCCACCAAAAACCCCCAACCAAAACTGACCCCCAAGGCCCTCCCCCCAGGAAGAAAACCTCCCCCGACCACCGACCCAAACCACCGCTCGAGGCCAGCCGCCCAGGAAGAAAACCTCCTACGACCGCCGACCCAAACCACCGCTCGAGGCCGGCCGCCCAGGAAGAAAACCTCCCCGACCACCGACCCAAACCACCGCTCGAGGCCGGCCGCCCAGGAAGAAAACCTCCCCGACCCCCGACCCGAGCCACCCTCACTCCATCGAGCTCCCCCGCCTCTTCACCCGCCGCTTCCGGTCCTGCTTCCGATCCCTCTTCCGCTCCCGCTTCCCCGTCTCCACGGTCCCCCGCATCCGCCCCCGCTCCAATCGCTCGAGCTCCCGCTGCACCTCCCGCAGCTGCCTCCGCGCCTCCTCCAGCTCCCGCTCGACCTCCCGCCGAGTCTCGACCGGCAGCTGCTCCAGCGCCTCGGCCGGCACCACGATCTCCGGAAACTCCGGCACCGTAAACACCCCCAGCTGCGGACCCCGCTCCGGCAACGTCGCCTTCAGCGTCTTCCGTTTCTTCTTCCGCACCACCTCGACCTCGACCTCGGCCCCTTTGCGAGCCGCCAACGCGCGCCGAACATCGGAGGCCTCCGCGATCGGCTCACCACCGATCCCCACGAGCACGTCTCCCACTCGAACGCCGGCCTTCGCCGCCGGGCTGTCGTCCTCGATCTCCTGCACGAGAATGCCCGCGTCCTTGGGCGCCCCAAAGAACTCGCGGAGCTCGGGCGACATGGAGGTGACCCGAGTCCCGAGCCGCTCCCGCGACAGCCCGGTGGTGAACACGTGCATCGAGTGATCGGGATGCAGCACGAACGCCGGGGCCACGGGCGGAACCGGCGGCTGCGGTGCACTGCCACGACTCCCGGGAGCCGCCGGAGGCACGGGCGCCATCGGGGCAACCGGCAGGTGGGCTCCCATCACGACCGGCGCCACCGGAGGAACGGGGGCCACGGGTGCGCCGAACACCGACGGTGCAGCCGGAGGGGCCGGGGCCGCGGGTGCGCCGAACACCGAGGGCGAAGCAGGCGGGGCCGGAGCCGCGGGCGCACCGAACACCGACGGGGTGGCGGGGGCAGCCGGAGCCGCGGCACCACCGATCGCCGAGGGCACGGCCGGAGGCGTGGGGGCAGCCGGCGCCGCGGAGGGCTCGGCTTCGGCGTGGGCAATGGCCGGGGGGGCGGCCAAGGCGAGGAGAGAACACAGGAACGAGAACGCTAGGGTACGCATGGCAATCACCACGGGGTTGGGGGTTTCGATCACCGCGGCGCGACGAGGCGCAACGGTGCGTTCCGAGACCCCGAGCAGCGGGGCCACGGCAGGACTTTTTTAGAGATCGAACCGGGTCACGAGCGGCGGCCGGATGAGGCCACGACTCGCGACGAACTCAGCGGGCGACGGGAGCGGGCACAGCCGCGGGCACGCGCGCAGTCGAGACGACCGACGAGGTCGTGGGCGCAGCGGGAGCGGCCGGAGCGGCGGGCAAGCGCACGGTGGAGGCCGACGTCGTCATGGGTACGGCGGGCGCGACGGGGGCAACCGGAGCCACGCGACCGGGGAAGGCAGGGGCCGGCGGCGCGGGCACGCTGGGCACGGAGCGAGTGAAGCGCGTGGGCAAGGCGGGAGGGGCCGGCGGCGAGACCATGACGAACACGGGATCCGAGCTGGAGACCTGCGACGCACCGCGACGCCGTCTCACGACGGGAGCCTGGCCGGACGCGGGGGCACGCCGTTGCTCGCGCTCGACCCGTCGGCGGATTCGCTCCGCCTCTCGCTGGGCCTCGCGCGCCTGCTGTTGCAGGGCCCGGATGCGCTCGGCCTGACGGCGCGCGGCCTCGCGTTGCTGCTCTTTGGCGTTGCGGGTGCGCTCGCGTCGTTGCTCTTGCTGCCACCGAGCGAGGTCGCGCTCGGCCTCGCGAGCGGCTCGCTCCAGCTCGCGAGCGACCTGCTCTCGGGACCGACGTTGGGCCCGAGCTTCATGCTGGCGCTCGGCCTGGGCCCGCCGCGCCAGGGCCCGCTCCAACGCGAGGGCCGCCTCTCGGTCGGCGTCGGCGCGCGGGGCATGCCGGGCGCCGTGACGCTCGTGCTCGTCGGGATCGATGATCACGCGGATCTCGGTGCCGTCCTTGCCCTCGTGGGTGGACAGATCGATCGGGAGGTCTTCAAAATGCTCGAGCACCTCCATGACCTCCTCGAGTTCCTGGAGATCTTCGACGTTCACGGGCAGGCGGCCGTGGACTTGCACTTGCCCGGGCACCGTCAGGTGCACCCTGAGCTCGTCGTCGTTTCGGTGACCGCGACGGCGCTGCTCGGGCCAGGGCTGTCCGGCCTCGGCCGCAGAACGCTCCACGATCGCTCGGAGCTCGTGTTCGCTGGGCACGGCGTCCCCACGTCGCTTGGCGTCACGAAAGGCACGACGGACGGCCTTACGGGCCTTACGGCGCGCCTTGTCGGCCGACCGCTTGCGCGCCCGCTCTTCCTTGCGAGTGAGCGGCTCGGCGGGGGCTTCGTCTTCGTAGACGTCGAACACCAACCCGGAGCGGCCGTCGTCGGTGCGAATGACCAGGACGTGGTCGTCGTCTCCGGCCTGGCGCTGCTCGAGGGTCGCGTCGTCGACGATCACCACGGTGGGGCGCTCGTCTCGCTCGGCGTGGGCAGGCACGGAGACGCCGGGCGCGACCGCGACCATGGCCAGCAGCGGCAGGGCGAGCCCGGCGACCAGCCACGACGGGCGACGGCTGGAGCCCGGCGGCTGCAGCAGGCGGTGCACGCGACGGCCGAGGATCGATCGCGGTCCGGCCATGGTGGCGGCGACGGGTCCGGTGTGGGCGACCCAGGTGGCGATCTCGGTGAGGCAGCTGGCCAAGGCGAGCGGCTGCTCGGTGTGGTGCGCGGCCCAGTCGTCACACAGGTACTCGGCGGCCTGAGAGACACGACTGGCGGCGAGACGATTGAGCGGCTGGAAGAAGACGATCCGCTCCATGCACAGCGCGATCAAACGCCAGGTGGGATCGCGGCGCAGCACGTGGGCGAGCTCGTGGGCGAGCAGGCTCTGCTGGTGCGACTCGGACAGCTGCGCCGCCGCTTCGGGCGGCACGACGATCTCGGGATGCAGCACCCCCACCGCCATCGGCACGCGCACCCGCGGAGCGACGGTGAGCGAGACGCGGCGATCGGTCTGGGCTCGACGTCGCAGGCCCTCGAGCAAGCCGGGCATCGAGCCTTCGCGCAGCACTCGGCGACCACGAAGCTGACGACGAAGACCGAGGAAGGCGAAGATCACCGAGAGCAGACCGAGCAGAGCCCCCGCCCCGAGCAGGCCGACGATCCATCGCCGCGCGGTGAAGCCGATCCACGGCTCGGAGGCCACGACCGGTTCGGGAGTGACCGCAGGCTCGACCGGGGTCGGCTCGACGGTGGTGCTCGCGAGCGCGACCGACTCGCGGACCTCGGGCACGGCCGGAGGCAGCGGCTCGGGCCGCACGACCGTGGCGACGACCGGCGCCGCTTCATCGGCGGCGAACCAGTCGGGTGGGGGCCAAGACGCCGCCACGACGGCGGGCGACTCGGGGGAGGCCGCGGGGGAAATCGCGGGGCTCACGACGGGACCGGGAAGGGCATCCGCGCCCGCCGTGAGCTCCGCCCCCGAAGGGACGACCTCGGGACTCAGGGCCCACTGTCCGGCCGCGGGCGTGATGCCCAAGCCGGTCTGTAGGGACGCCGTCAACACGCCGCCGACGAGGGCGGTCTTCCAGACGGCGCTCATGCGCTCGGGACGGTCGCGCCAGCGCTGCTCGAGCAACCACGCCCCCAGCACGAGGATGGTGCTGTGCAGCACGTAGGTCACGACCCAGGCAATGGCCAGCGTCTCCATCACGAATCTCCTTGTCGGCCCGCGCTCTCGATCTGCTCGCGGAGTGCGCTCAGCTCCTCGTCATCGACCTCGTGGGCCTTGAGCAGGTGGCTGACCAGGGCCGCCGCGCTGCCGCCGAAGAGCCGCTCTTTGAGGTCGGCCACCATCGATCGGGTGACCACGTCCTCGGTGAGGGTGGGGCGATAGATGAAGCGCCGCCCCTCGGTTCGATGAGCGACGACCCCCTTGGCCTCCATCTTCTTGAGCATGGTGGCGATGGTGGTGGGGGCGAGCCCATGCGAGGGCTCGAGCGCCCGATGCACCTCGGACACGGTCTGTTCTCCCGAGGACCACAGCACGCGCATGATGGCGAGCTGGAGCTTTCCGAGGTGTTCGGTTGCCATGACTACCCAGTTAGTACTACCAAGGTAGTCGATCCGCAAGCGACCGATTCGGGATTGTTGATCGGGGGCACACCGGGCCCCGATGAGCTGTCGCTTGCCAGGTGGCGGGGGCGGACCTACGGTCGCGCCCCGAATGTCCGTCACCCTCGGCTTGCTGCTGTCTTCCCACAACGCCGCGCAGCGTCGTGCCGCCGACCCGCGCGTGGGCGTCGTGCTGCTCGAGCGCACGTTGCTCGATCCTCCGCGCGCGGCCGCGACCAAGCGCTGGGCGAGCCAACTTCGCCGCTCGTTTCCCGCCGCCACGCTGATGCCCTACGCATGGCACCTGGTCAGCCACGGCCCCGAAGAGAAAATGGGCGGACGAACCAAGCGGACGCTGAGCGGGCCCGCCCATCTGTTCGGCGGATTGCAGTCGAGCCCTCAGACCGCGCAAGCGTGGGAGGTCACTCGACTGTGCATCGAGGCGGCGGACGCCAAGACGGTGGTGGTTCGAACGCCACCGAGCATCACTCCGGGCGCGCTCGGTCGCAGGCGCATCCAAGCCTTCGTCGAGGCCCGTCGCGCCGAGGGCATCGAAGTGCTGTGGGAGCCGCAGGGTCTGTGGGAAGCTCCGATGGCGGCCGCTCTGGCTCAATCGACGGGCGCCAAGCTCATGCTCCCCGCGTTCGCGGGCGGTCGTGCGCTGCGAAACGAAGACGGTGAAGGATTGGCCGCACCGGGAGCCTGGCTACGCGTAGACGGCAACGGACCGCGACAGGGCATCCACGGCGGACACGTCGACGAGCTGCTCGATCATGTCGACACCGCGAGCGATACGGTGATGGTCTTCGCCGGTCCGCGTGCCCGACAAAACCTCGGCCAAGTCGCGGACACGCTCGGCCTCTGAGCATCGCCTCGGCGACGCTTCCACACGGACACATTCGAAACGAAGGCACCGTCGGGATCCGAGTGGATCGCGACGGTGCTTTTCCGTTGCATGGGGGCCCAGACACAACGACGCCGCCGATGACCCGGAGGCCGCGGCGGCGACGCCTTCGCAATTCCGCGAAGAGCGCTAGGCGCTACTTCTTGGTCTTGCGCTGCGCGGTCTTCTTCTTGGCAGCCTTCTTCTTGGTCTTGCGCTGCGCGGTCTTCTTCTTGGCGACCTTCTTCTTGGCGGCCTTCTTCTTGGTCGCCTTCTTCTTGGTCGTCTTGCGCTGCGCGGTCTTCTTCTTGGCGGCCTTCTTCTTGGTCGCCTTCTTCTTCGCGGTCTTGCGCTGCGCGGTCTTCTTCTTGGCGGCCTTCTTCTTGGTCGCCTTCTTCTTGGTCGCCTTCTTCTTGGTCACCTTCTTCTTGGCGGCCTTTTTCTTGGTCGCTTTTTTCTT
>JBCCGI010000176.1:0-6018 GCA_039029355.1 Planctomycetota bacterium | reverse complement strand
CGTGCGCGAGGAGCGCTCCGGCGCGCGCGGCGGCATCGACGGGCTGTGGGCCGCCAGCCTGGCGGGGGCGGTGGCGGGAGCCGCGGTCTTCGCCGACCTCGCGGTCGCGCGCCTGCCAGCTCGACGGCCGGAGGCCGGCCGAGGCGCGCGACCGCGAGGTCGGCGAAGACCGCGGCTCCCGCCACCGCCCCCGCCAGGCTGGCGGCCCACAGCCCGTCGATGCCGCCGCGCGCGCCGGAGCGCTCCTCGCGCACGCGCAAGAACAGCGGCAGCAGCATGCCCTGGAAGGCCGCCGGCAGGAGCAGCGCCGCCGCCCCGGCGGCCAGGGCCACGGCGTCGGGAGCGGCGTGGAGGGAGGCCGCGAAGAGCGCCCGCACCGCCGCCTCGCCGCCGAGCAGCACGCCCGCGCCGGCGACGACCAGCGCCGGGCGGAGGCCGCGGACCAGCGCGGTCGCGAGCCGCGCGCCCAGGGCCCAGCCGGCGACGTAGAGCGCGAGCCCCAGCGCTCCCGAGCGCCCGTAGCCCAGCACGAGGCCGGAGCTCTCGAGCAGGACCGCCTCGAGGCCGAGCCCCGCCGCGCCCGCGAGCGCCGCCGCGAGCGGGAGGCCCAGGCGCCCGGCGTCAGTCGTGATGGGCGCCCTCCTGGCGCAGGGCGTTCCAGGCGTCCTCGGAGCACTCGGCGGCGACCAGCGCCGCGCGGACGTCCTTGCGCCCGAGCAGGCGCGCGATGTCGGCCAGGGTGCGGATGTGCAGCAGCTTCTGCGCGCGCGGGATCAGCAGCAGGACCACGACGTGGGCCGGGCGGGCGTCGACCGACTCGAAGGCCAGGCCCTCCTCGCGCTGCACGACGCCGAGGCAGGCGACGACCTCCTCGACGCCGTCGACGGCGGCGTGCGGGATCGCGATGCCGCGCTCCATGCCGGTCGACATCGAGCGCTCGCGCAGCTCGACCGCCTCGCGCAGCTCGGAGGCGAGCTCTTCGGGAATGCGGCCGCGGGTGACCAGGTGGTCGAAGAGCTGGTCGATCGCCGCCCACTTGTCGGGGGGATCGAACTCGACCAGGACGTCTTCGGGACCGACCAGCTCGCTGAGCTCCATGGGCGCTCGGCAGGATAGCCGCAGCGGACGCGATGACGAGCCGCGCGAGGAGAAATCCGCCCGCGGACGGGCCGCCGGCCGCCCCAACACGGGGAGGCAGCGGCCCGCCCGGGCGGATCAGCCGATCGAGTTCGGGTCGCGGACCTCGCCCTGCGGGCTGGCCGCCGCGGTGACCGCCGAGGGCACGTCCTCGACCGAGGCCACCGGGCCAGCGTCGCCCGAAGCGGCCGGCGGCGCCCCCGCAGAGCCGGAGGAAGCCTCGCCCGAGCCGCCCGAGCGCATCCCCAGGGGCCGCGCCAGGAGCACCGCAACGATGCCGACCAGGCCGGAGAACAGCGCGCCCATCTTGGCCTGGCCCTGCAGGCCGAGGTCGGTGAAGGCGGCACCGGCGACGAAAAGCGCCACCGTGAGGCCCAGGGCGGCCACGAAGCCCGCCATGACCAGGTGCTTGAGGTACATCCGGTCCGGCAGCGGGAAGCCGATGGCCGTCGCGAGCAGCCCGAAGCCGGCGATTCCGATCGTCTTGCCGATGACCAGCGAGGCCAGGATGATCCAGGTCATCGGGCCGATGCCGGCGAACTCCACGCCCGCGTTGGCGTAGGCGAAGAAGAAGAGCCCGAAGTCGACGAACAGCTTGAGCTGGTGCTCAAACAGGTGCAGCGGCGAATGGTCGCCGTGGTGGCCGCCGCCCGCCTGCTCGGCCAGCTCGACCTCGTCCTCCTCGATGAAGAGGCCGGTGTCGCGCTTCGGCCCGGGCAGGAAGGGCACGATGAAGACCAGCGCCAGGGCCGGGTGCAGGTTGGCCAGCACCAGGCCCGACCAGGCGATCGGCCCCGCGACGGCGATGTACGGGATCCAGTTGCCGACCTTGGCGATCCGCATCCCGAAAGCCGCCGCCATGCCGGCCAGGACCAGGAGCAGCCACATCGGCTCGGCCGGGTGCAGCGGGTCGCCGTAGAAGATCGCGATGATCCCGAGCCCGATGGCGTCGTCGGCCACCGCCAGGAGCAGCAGGAAGTTGATCGCCGGGTGCCCGGCGCCGAACACCGTCCGCGCCACGAGCCAGGCCAGGGCGATGTCGGTCGCCGTCGGCACGCCCCAGCCCTTGGCCACAACGGCCCACTCGTGCTCGGGGAAGCCGCCGCCGCCGTGGATCAGGTAGGCCGCGAGGAAGAAGACCCCGACCGGCCCGACGACGCCTCCGAGGGTCGCAAAGAGCGGGTTGATGGCCTTCTTGGGCGGGTTGAGGCTGCCGCCCGGGAGGCAGGCCTCGGTGATCTCCTTCGCGGCGATGCCGAAGAAGAACACCATGAAGATGTCGTTGATCAGGAAGTGGACCGTCAGCGGGTGGCCGAAGATGGCCAGGCCGCCGAGCTTGAAGTCCACCAGGTGGTGGTAGCCCTCGTAGTCGAGGTTGGCGTGCAGGAGGGCGAGGAAGACGCCCGCGATCAGCGGGATCGAGAACTCCTGCAGGAAGTTGACTAGGCCCTTCTTCGGGTGGCTCACACGGGTCTCCGGGCGGGTAGCAGGGGGGACGGGACGGCCTTGCCGGTCCCGATCGGCGTTGGGGGACGGGGAGCTTGCGCCTGGGAGGAGCGCTTCGAGCGAGAGCGGCGCTTGGACCCAGGCGCGGGACGATATCGACGCCGGATCGCTCCGGCAACGACACGCCTATCCGGGGACGCCGCTTGTTCTTCGCTCGCGGGTCGGGAAGATCGTCGCACCTCGGGCGTCCCCAGGACGTTCGCCGGAACCCTCCGGGGCGCCGGTTGGGCTTTGACACCGTCCCGCCGGCTCCCTAGAGTGCCTGCGATTCCGCGCAGTCCTCTGAGCTAAACCTCGTCGCACCAAGGGGTTGGATCGAAAGATCAACCCTCTCACCCATGATCGCTGCCCTGACCAGCCTGGCTCTCCTGATGCCCGTCGCCATGCCCTTGCAAGAGGGGCAGGTGCCGACGATCCAGGAGGACGAGAACAACTTCATCATCACGGTGTCCGAGTCGGACCAGGATCGTCCGACGCTCGAGGACTTCGTGAACATCTGCCAGGAGGCCACCGGCAGGAACTTCACGTACAACGACCAGACGCAGTCGGAGCTCAAGACCAAGAAGCTCTTCATGTACGGGCAGAAGCGGATCCCGAAGCAGGACTTCTACCGCTTCTTCCAGATCATGATGTTCATCAACGACTTCGTCTGCGTGGACGTCGGGCCGCCCCACATCGCCGTGACGCTCATCCAGAGCCTCACCGGCGCGGCCGCGACCAGCGGGCGGGGCATCCGGCAGAAGGCGGAGTACGTGCTCCCCGAGGACCTGGAGGACTACGCCGACCAGCCCGCGACGCTGGTGACGACGGTGCTCCACCTGCCGAACACCGAGGTGCGCCAGCTCACCACCTCGCTGCGGACGCTGTTCACCGACACGAACACCCAGGGGATGATCGCGGCCAGCGACCACTCGGTCATCCTGCAGGGCTTCGGCTCGAACATCGCCGCCCTGGCCAAGCTGCTGCGGCTGATCGACGAGGAGGCCGGCCGGATCGACTCGGTCGACCCGGTCTTCGACGTGATCCCGCTGGAGTTCGCCTCGGCCGAGGACGTGGCCGACCTGATCGACCAGCTCCTGGAGGCCCAGAACTCGGCTCGCTCGCGCCCCGGGGGCAACGAGGGCGCGCGGGGCGTGTCGTCGGCCCTCCAGCAGGGCGACGCCGAGGCCAAGATCCTGGTCGACCTGCGCACCAACTCGCTGCTCGTGATGGCGCTTCCCGAGGACATGCCGCGGATCAAGGATCTGGTGGCGGCCCTCGACGTCGAGGTGATCGAGCCCGAGCGCAACTACCACGTGTACAACCTCGAGAACGTCGCCGCCGAGGAGCTGGCGGAGACGCTCGACGAGTTCCTCCAGGACGCGGGCCGGGTGGCGGCCCCCACCGGCGGAACCGGCGGCGCGCGGCCCGGCGGCGGCGGCGGCACGACCGCCTCTAGCAGCCAGAACGAGGTCGTCGTCGTCCCGGACGAGAACAGCAACTCGCTGCTGATCGCGGCCGGCAAGACGCGTTACGAAGAGGTCCTGGACCTCGTCACCCAGCTCGACCAACGTCAGCACCAGGTGCTGATCGAGACCGCGCTGATCTCGCTGACCGGCACCGACTTCCGCGACATCGGCGTCGAGCTGGCCGCGGCGGACGTGATGGGCGACGGCGGCTTCGGCGTCACGAACTTCGGCCTGTCGTCGATCACCGACAGCGATGGCGACGGCGTGCCGGACCTGCGTGTGCCCGGCGACGCGAACGGAACGCTGGCCAGCGGTGTCACCGCCGGATTCCTGGACGGCGACAACGTGAACCTGCCGATCCTGCTGGCGGCGATCGAGCAGGTCGATGAGTCCAACGTGCTCAACGTGCCGAGCGTGCTCGTCAACAACAACCGCACCGCCACGGTGAGCACGCGCGACGAGCAGCCGACGGCGAACACCCAGGCCGGCAACGTCACCACGCAGACCGGCTTCGGCGGTTACGAGGAGGCGGGGATCACCCTGACCATCACGCCCTCGATCAGCGCCGCCAACTACCTGCGGCTGGACATCGAGCTGGTCGTTTCGACCTTCAACGGCTCGTTCCAGGACGGCCTTCCGGCCCCGCGGGTCACGCGCGAGCTGATCACCACGATCAACGTCCCCGACGGCGACACGATGGTGATCGGCGGGATCGTGACCGACAACGCGGCCCACACCCGCCGGGGTGTGCCGTGGCTGTCGCAGGTGCCGCTGCTCGGCGCCGCCTTCCGCCGCGACTCGGACACGAAGTCGCGCACGACGCTCTACTTCTTCGTGACGCCTCACATCCTGCAGGACGAGAGCTTCGCCGACCTGGCCGAGATCTCGTACCGGCAGAAGCTCGAGGCGGCCGAGGTCATCGGCTCCGACCGCCTGCGGGTCATCGACCCCGACTTCGAGGTCGGCGCCAAGGAAGTCGATTTCGTCGAGCAGTTCGGCGTCCCGCTGTACCGCAGCCCCGCGGGCGGCGAGGTCGCGCCCGAGGCGGTCGGGATCGACCCGATCCGCCGCGACGAGCTGCTGCGCGAGGCGCTCGAGCCCGAGGGCGCACAGCCCGCCGAGGAGCCCGTGCTACAGGACGCCATCATCGAGGACGGGCGGTAGGCTTTAGGAGCCAACCCATGACCAACATCGCCGAGCTCCTGATCGACCAGGGCCTGTCCCGCGAGCGGCTCGAGGAGTGCCGCCGCATCTCCGCCACCACGGGCGAGTCGCTCGACCGGGTGGTGCTCCAGAAGGACTATCTGGACGAGGAGAAGCTGCTGGCAGCCTACGCCAACCTGCTCGGCTACGAGTTCCGCGATACGCTCGACGGCACCAAGGTGCCGTCGGCGTTCGTGAACCGCATCCCGGTGCAGTTCTCGCGCAACTACAACCTGGTCGCGCTGGAAGAGGTCGGCAGCGGCGTGATGCGGGTCGCGACCTGCTCGCCGCTCGACCCCTACGCGATGGACGACCTGGCGGCCATGCTGGGGACCGAGGTCGAGCCGGTGCTGTCACCGCGGACCGAGATCACCACGCTGATCGCGCGCGCCTACCGCCACAAGGCGGACGGCGTCGACGAGGCCCTGGCCGACGTGGCCGAGGACGGCGACATCGCCGGGCTGGCGGAAGAGATCGATGAAGCCGAGGACGTGCTCGACACGTCCAACAAGGCGCCGATCATCAAGCTGGTCAACACGATCCTCTTCCAGGCGCTCAAGCTGCGCGCGTCGGACGTCCACTTCCACGCCTACCCCGACCGGACCCAGGTCCGCTTCCGGATCGACGGAATCCTCTACGACATGGACTCGGTGCCGCGCAAGGCACACGACGCCATCGTCAGCCGCGTGAAGGTTATGGGCAAGATGGACATCGCCGAGCGGCG
>JBCCGI010000175.1:0-6043 GCA_039029355.1 Planctomycetota bacterium | reverse complement strand
GTCGTTGCCGTTGCAGTCCTCGAAGACCTCGCAGTCGTCGGGGATGCCGTTGGCGTTGCAGTCCTCTTCGCAGTCGTCGGGGATGCCGTCGCCGTCGCAGTCGGGCTCGCACTCGTCCGGGATGCCGTTCGAGTTGCAGTCCTTCGAGGTGCCGGAGGCGATGTCAACGTCGTCGGGGATGCCGTTGCCGTTGCAGTCCTCTTCGCACTCGTCCGGAATGCCGTTGCCGTTCAGGTCGGTCGACGTGCCCGAGGCGATGTCGCACTCGTCGGGGATCTCGTTGCCGTTGCAGTCCTCGAAGACCTCGCAGTCGTCGGGGATGCCGTTCTGGTTGCAGTCTTCCTCGCAGTCATCCGGAATGCCGTCGCCGTCGCAGTCGGGCTCGCACTCGTCCGGGATGCCGTTCTGGTTGCAGTCCTTCGACGTGCCCGCGGCGATGTCGAGGTCGTCCGCGATGCCGTTGCCGTTGCAGTCGAGGCCAAAGCAGAAGTCGTCGATCGCGCCCGAGCCGTTCAGCGTGAACACCGCGCGCGAGACGCCCGCCAGGTCGCCCAGCGAGACGACGACGACGCCGTTGTCCCCGGGCTGCGGGAGGATGAAGGTGCCGAGCGGCGCGCCGCCCTGATCGAAGAACGCGATCGTCGGCTGGCTGCGGTCCTTCTCGACGTCGAGCACCGTCAGGCTCTGCACCACGACGCCGCCGCTGATGGCGGAGAAGTCAAACTCGATCGTGCTGCCGGGCAGGTCGGCGTCGTCGGGATCGTCCACGAGCCCGTCCCCGTCCGAGTCGACCAGATCCTCGGCGAGGATCAGGACGTTGCCCAGCGGGTTGGCGTTCTCGAAGGGCATCCCGGCCTGACCCGCCGCGCCCACGCCGGGGCCGCCGAAGGTCTGGTTGGGGGTGCCGAGGTCGGGATCTTCGCCGGTCGGGTTGGCCGAGTCGAAGATCACCGCGGCGTTCAGCCCCGGGAGCGACGAGCTCGATCCGGTGACGAGCACCGGGCCGATGCCGCTCGCGGCGAACACGGGCCCGACGATCTTGCCGGCCGCGAGGCCTTCAAAGTCGAGGGTCTCCGAGCAGTGGGATCCGGTGCCGCGGGCGCCCGGGGTGAGTTGGCCGAGCGTCGGCAGCTGGGACGAAGCCGCCGATGCCAAAAGCACGGCGACGAAGGGAGCGAGGTGAGATCTCGTTCTCATACGGGGGGCGGGGGGACTTTGCCTGGTGCAGGCGGGACAGGTCTGGGGCTAGACGCTAATGCAAATTCCCCCCTGGTGGCCGCCGATACGGCAAAACTCCGGCCTTTCCGTGCGGCCCACGAAAGCCGCCCGGAAACTCTTTCCGCCACCCGGTGCTACAACATTCGGTACGGATCGGCGTCGCGACGCGCGGCCGTGCGCTTTTGAATAACGTTGGTGAAAGTGCCCTCGATTGCGCTTGCGCAAGGGCCCTCGAAACGCAAAGCCGCGCTGCCCCGACGGCGGCTTTAAGGAGTGAGCTTGAGCAGCCGGAAGTTGCTCACCTTCTCGATCGCCAGGGTCAGTGGGTCGATCGACAGGAAGGCGTAGTGCGCCGAGGCTCCCACCAGGCTCAGCTGCCCCGGCGGCATGGTGAAGACGGCCGTGGCCTCGCCGTCGCCGTCGAACAGCCCGAGCGAGTTGGAGAGCGGCGGCGAGTTGGGCTGGCTCAGCGTGTAGTTGAAGTAGACGTCCGGGTTCAGCGGCACGTCCACGCCGCCCAGCGTCGTGCCCGGGCTGGTGTTGCTCAGCGTCCCGAGCAGCCAGTGCACGTGCCCGGCCTTGGAGGGGCCGCCGGTCATGTAGATCTCCACCGAGCCGCCGTTCACGACCGATACCGAGGTCGCGCTCTGGTCGAGGAAGAACGGCTCCTCCGCCAGCTCCAGCTCGGTGACGCGGTGCCCGTCGGTCGGCCAGGGGTGGTTGTCGCGCTGGCGGAAGATCGCCACCAGCGGGGCATCGACGTCGAATCCGGCCATCGTCGCCAGCGCCCACAGGTTGACGCTGCGGGACGACTCGGGGCCGTGGTGCACCGCCGCCTGGTACTCGGTGGTCCCGTCGGAGACCCAGAGCCCGTCCTCGGGGTCGAGCTCGTCGAGCTCCGCGTCGATCCGGTAGTTGAGCTCGTACCCGACCCACGGCGTATCGATGTGGAGCCGAGCCTCGCTGACCGCGTCCTGTCCGGTGGCCCAGGAGTCCAGGAGCAGCCCCTCGCTCGCGTCCTGATGCGCCCGGCCGAAGTGGTCGGGGCTCCAGAAGACCCACTCGCCCGAGGCCGGGAGCCCCGTCGGCGGGAAGGCCTGCGCGTAGGGCGCCAGGGCCGGCACCACCGGCGCCACGCTGACCGTCTTCGTCACGCTGTGCGCGCCGAACGCATTCGCCGCCGTCAGCCGCACGTCGTGGTCGCCGGCCTCCGCGAACGTCCAGCCGGGCCGCTGCACGGTGGTGTCCGTTACGCCGTCGCCGTCGAAGTCCCAGGCGAAGGAGCTCGGACCGCCGGTGGAGAGATCGTCGAAGTGCGCCGTCTGGCCGGCGACCAGCGCCGGCTCGGCGAGCGCGAAGTCCGCCAGCGGAGGCGCCGAGGGCTCCGGGCACGTCGCCTGCCAGTCCGCTACGAGACCCGGATGCGTCAGCGACGTGCCGAAGTTCGCGGTGCCGGAGAAGCAGCCGCCGTGGGTGTGGACGCCGACCGCGCGTCCGGTGGCCTCGTCGATCACCGGCGAGCCCGAGTTGCCGGGCGTGGTATCGACGGTGTAGGACAGCTTCTCTCCGTCGACGGACTCCAGCGGCCCGGTCGAGGTCTGGTTGGTCCGGTTGTCCGCTCCGTTGTCGGTCCCGTGCCCGGTGACCCGGATCGCGTCGCCGGGGGCGGGATCGAAGAAGCCGAGCTCGAAGAAGCCCAACTTCGCGGCGGCCGGCTCGCCGAGATGGTTGGTCAAGAGCCGTCCGACCGCCCAGTCGTCGCCCGACGGGCTGCCCGAGCCCGTGCCCAGGAGCGAACCGGGCTGCACGGGGAACTGGAACTCCGGTGCGGGATGCTGCACCGCTCCGGTGGTGAGGGAGGACGGCACCCCGAACTCGACGACGTTGGCCACGCCGTCGATCGCCATGCAGTGGCCGGCGGTGAAGAAGCAGCTGTCGGGGCCCGCCACCCAGGCGGTGCAGCCGGTCTGGCCGCCCTCGAAGCGGATCCGGCCCACGCGCAGGTCGCTGCTCGGGACGCGGTCGTCGTCGCCGCACAGCGAGACCTCGACCGCTCCGAAGTCGACCAGCGCGCGGTCGATCGCATAGCCGGCGCGCGAGGCGGGGGCGACGTAGAGCTGCACCAGCACCGCGTCGCCGTTGAGGTAGGCGCTGGTCGCGCTCCACTTGTTCGCCTCGCCCGGCGTGATGCGGTGCAGGAAGCCGTCGCGCATCGAGACGAGGTCGAGGTAGTCCTCGGGGCCGAGGTCGAGCTGGGCGAAGGAGAGCCGCAGAGCCTGCGCCCCGGCGATGCGCACGACGCGTTCATCCATCAGCAGGGTGCGGGTGCCGTCGTTCTCGTGCAGGCCCGAAGCGGCCGCGTAGGGCTGCCAGGATTCGGCCGCGACACCGCCGAAGGCAACCGACGACGAGGTCGCGAGCAAGCCCGCAAGCGCCAGTGAGAGAAGGGGTACGTTGAGGTTGCTCATGTCCCGATCCTAGGCGCGCAAGGGACCGCGTAACGCGCCTCCCGCGGGCTTCCAAAAAGGTCGTGATCGCGAGAACCAAAGCCCGTCGAAGGCAGACAACAGGGCTTGTGCTTCGGTGCGACGCCGACCGGATCGAGGGCCGCAAAACGAAAGACCACGCGGGCCCGGGGGCGCGCGTGGTCTTCGCGAGCGCGTCCGCGCAAGGCGCGCGGCCGCAAGGCGGTGAGGCCTAGCCGAGCATCGTCTTGATCTTGTCGATCACCGGCTGGAGCACCTTCATGATCTCGGTGTCGCCGCCGAACTTCGACATCAGGTCGTCGGCGGCGGTCTTCAGCGAGTCGAGGTTGGGCATCTTGTCGCCGAGAACGTCCTTGAGCTTCGCGATCTGGCCGAGCATCGGCTCGAGCTCGGACTTGACGTTCTCCGCGCTCGCGACGTCCTTGATCTCGTCGAACTTGGACGTGACGCCGCCGAGCAGCTCGCCGGCCTTCTCCGTCATCGCCTCGGGCGAAAGGGCGGACAGGTCGAGCTCGCCGAGCGCTTCCTGACCCTTCTCCATCAGTTCACTCGCCTCGACGCCGCCTTCGCCGCAGGCGGTCAGGGGAAGGATGCAGAGGGAGGCGAGCAGCACGCGGATTCCAGCTTTCATGGGGTCTCCAAAGGGACTTTGGGGGAGTTGGGGCATTCAGGCCAAGGAATATCACATGCCGGGCGGGCGCGAGGACTGAAAACCCAGACATGTCCGGCGGGAGGGCACGGGTCGCAAGCGAGGGGCCCTAGCGGGCCGAGAATGTGTCTCCGCGCGCCATGTCACCGGTTTCGAGACCCAGCCGGAACCACTTCACGCGCTCCGCCGAGGTGCCGTGGGTAAACGTTTCCGGGGCGACCTCGCGTCCAGCGCGGCTCTGCAGGCGGTCGTCGCCGATCGCGGCGGCCGCGTTGAGCGCCTCCTCGACGTCGCCCACCTCCAGGAGCCCGCGCCGCTTCGCCTCGTGCGCCCAGACGCCGGCGTAGAAGTCGGCCTGCAGCTCGAGGCTGACCGACAGCTGGTTGGCCTCCGCCTCGCTGAGCCCGCGCTTGGCGCGGTGCACCTCGCCGGAGGTACCGAGCAGGTTCTGGATGTGGTGGCCGACCTCGTGCGCGATGACGTAGGCCTGCGCGAAGTCGCCGCCGGCTCCCAGCTGGGTCTTCAGCGTGTCGTAGAACCCGAGGTCGATGTACACCTGCTGGTCGGCCGGGCAGTAGAAGGGGCCGGTGGCGGAGCCCTGCATTCCGCAGGCGGACTGCACGCGGTCGCGGAAGAGCACCAGGGTCGGCTCGGCGTACCTCTCGCCGGCCTGCTCGGGCAGCAGGCGGTTCCAGGTCTCCTCGGTGTCGCCGAGCACGTGGCGCACGAACTCCGCCAGCTCGTCCTCGGCCGGATCCGACGCCACGCTGCCGCCCGACGCGGGGGTCGTGCCGACCGCCCCGAGCAGCTCTCCGGGGTCGAAACCGAACACCATGGCGAGGATGAGGACGAGGATCGTCCCGCCCCCTCCGAGCGCCAGGCCTCCCTTGACCGGCTTCCCGCGCCGGTCGTCCACGTTGCTGCTGCGGCGTGCTCGCTTCCACTTCATAGGGTGATCTCCGACCGGCGATCGTAGCCGCCCGCGGCGAACCGGGGCAAGGGCCCCCCCCGGACCGGGCTTGCGCGGCGCCCGGCTGCGGTAGAATCGCCGCCCCGAGCCCATGCTCCCCTCGGCCTTGCCCTTCTCGCGCTCGCTACGGTCGCTCCGACTGGACGGCTACCGGGCCGCGCTATGGGCCGGAGCGGCGGCGGCGGTGCTGCTGTTCCTGTGGGGCGGTTGGGTGCGCCTGGCGGAGGTGCCGCTCTACGAAGCGAGCGCCGCGGCGCGCACCGTCGCCGACCGCGCGGCGCATCCGATCGTGTCCGAGGTGAGCGGGCGCGTGCTCACCGTGCACGTCGTGCTGGGGCAGGAAGTGGCCGAGGGCGACCTGCTGCTGGAGCTAGACGCCGACGAGCCGCGGCTCGCGCTGGCCGAAGGCCGCGCGCGCGAGGGCGCGTCCCGCGCCGAGCTGTCGAAGCTCGAAGCTCAGCTCGCGGCCGGCGAGCAGGCGCTCGCCGCGGCGCGCGACGCGGCCGCGCACTCGCTGGCCGAGGCCGCGGCGCGGAAGCGCGAGCTGGAGCTCACCGAGGTCCTCGCCCGCGACGAGCTGGCGCGCCTGGAGCGCCTGGCGAGCCTGGGCGGCGTATCCGAGCTCGAGCTCGCGCGCGCGCGGACCGAGGCCGAGCGCGGCGCGGCCGCGCTCGAGACGCACGCGCGCGGCGAGGAGCGCGCCGAGCGCGAGCGCGCCCG
>JBCCGI010000174.1:0-6161 GCA_039029355.1 Planctomycetota bacterium | reverse complement strand
CTGCTCGCCAGGTCACGACTTCGCTCTCTCGCCGTCCTCGACGACCCGTCCAGGTCGCCTCCGGGCGCCTCGGTCGCAAAGCCGCAACCTGGCGGCATCTACGACCCCTGGCGCTGACCTCCATGAATAGGACGGGCTAGTGAGCCGCGTGGCTCTGGTCGAGCAGCTCGCGTACGCGTGCGCGCAGCTCGCCCAACGCGAAGGGCTTCTGCAGCAGCGGCGCGTCGAGCTCGGTGCGCGGCCCCTGGAGCTGGTACCCGGTCATCAGCAGCACCGGCAGGCGCGGCGCGAGCCCGCGCACCCGCCGCGCGAGCTCGATGCCGTCGACCTCGGGCATGACGATGTCGGTCAGGAGCAACGCGATCTCGCCCGGGTCGTGCCGCAGCAGCTCGAGCGCCGTCGGCGCGGAGTCGGCCGTGCGCACGCGGTAGTTCGCGCTCTCCAGCGTCTCGCGCGCGAGCTGCCGGATCCAAGGCTCGTCGTCGACGACCAGCACGGTCTCGCCGCCGCCCCCGCGCTCGCCGGCGTGGTGCCCTCCCGCGCCGGACTCGGCCGGCCGGTCGTCGCTCACCGGCAGCAGGACGCGGAACAGCGAGCCCTCTCCGGTCGCGCTCTCGACCTGGATGCCGCCGCGCGCCTGGTTCACGATGCCGTAGACGATCGCGAGCCCGAGGCCGGTGCCCTGCCCCGGCGGCTTGGTGGTGAAGAACGGGTCGAAGATGCGCTCCTCGACGTCGGGCGCCATGCCGGGACCGTCGTCCTGGACGTCGAGCTGCACGTAGCGCCCGCCGGGGACGCCCGCGGCGACCGCGTCCGTCTGCTGAAGCCACGCGTTGCGCGCCCGCACCACGACGCGGCCGCCGTCGTCCATCGCCTGGGCGGCGTTCTGCACCAGGTTGACCAGCACCTGCGAGAGCTGCACCGAGCTGATGCACGTGGCGCCCAGCTCCGCCTCGAGGTCCTGCTCCAGCGTCACCCAGGGCGGGACCGTCGAGCGGAGGAGCTCGAGGATGTCGACCAGCTCGTGGCCCGTGTCGATCACGACCGCCTCGGCGTTCGGTGCGCGGCTGAAGGCCTGGATCTGCTGCGTGAGCGCGATGGCGCGCTCGCTCGTCTCGACGATGACCTGCGCCTTCTTGCGCCGGCCGGGGTCGTCGCGAAGGTCGCTCTCGAGCACGGTCGCGTAGCCGCGCAGCACCGTCAGCATGTTGTTGAAGTCGTGCGTGATCCCGCCGGCCATGCGGCCGAGGGCCTCCATCTTGCGCTTCTGGCGGAGCTTGACCTCGAGCTCGACCTGGCGCGTGACGTCGCGCAGGATCACCTGGGAGCCGACGATCCCGACGCCGCGCTCGCGCAGCGGGTTCGCGGTCAACAGCACGTCGTGCGCGACTCCGTCGGCGTCGTGGATGCGGAAGCGTTCGGAGCGCGCCGCCGCCGGATCCTCGATCGCGCCGCGCAGCAGCGAGCGCTCCGCGGCGGACGAGAAGAGGTTCGAGAGCCGCGCGGGCGGCGCGCCGTCCGCGCGCCCTGCGGAGAGCTCGATCGCGGCCGCGTTGCAGTTGATCAGCGCGCCGTCGAGGTCGAAGAGGTAGACCGCATCGCGCGAGTCTTCGAACAGCGTGCGGTAGCGCTGCTCGCTCGCCGCGAGCTCGTCGGTGCGGCGCGCGACCTCCTGTTCGAGCGTGCGCGCTTGACGGCGCAGCTTGCGCGAGGCGCGGAGCGCGAGCGCGCCGAGCAGCAGCACGAGGAGGACGGCCCCGATGACCGCGGCCGGGAACCACGGGCGGTCCTGCAGGGCCGTCGGCAGCACGTTATAGGTCAGCGGGGCCGGGCTGCGGTCCGCGTCGCCGTCCTGGTCGCGCACGAGGACCTCGATCTGCCGCAGCCCCTTGGGGCCGCCGGGGATCTCGAGCGGGCCGTGGAGCGGTTCCCAATCGCCCCACGGCTCGTCGACCCAGCGCCACGCGACCTGGAACGGGCGGGCCGAGCCGTGCGGGCGATTGCGCTCGATTCCGCGCACGGTCAGCTGCAGCGGCTCGCCGGCGAAGACACGCGTCGGCGGCGAGACCAGCAGCGTCTCCGGCGGCGTGAGGTCGGGCGGATAGCGCCACGTCCCGGCGTTCGTGCCGACCCAGACCTCGCCGCCCGTGGTCTGGATCGCGTCGGCGAGCGCGCCGGCGGGGGGGAAGTGCTTCGGAGGCGGCGGGATGTCGAGTCCCTCGAAGGGCGTCTCGTCGGAGCTGGAGAAGGTCCGCGGTAGCACGCGCCCGCCGACGACGGAGAGGTGCGTCCAGCTTTCGCCGTAGCGCGCGTGGGACCGGCCGCTCCCCGACGCGCCCGAGGACGCGACCCACAGCCCGTCCTCGGCCTCGTGCAGGTCGACGACCCTGCGACCGGGGAGCTCGACCTCGCTCCAGTGCGAGCCGTCATGGGAGTTCAACAGCCACAGGCCGAAGCGGGTGTAGAACCAAAGGCGACCGCGCCGGTCGTGGCACAGCCGCGGCTCGTCGTCCGCCAGCTCGGGAGCGGGAGGCGCAAGCTCGACGCCGTGCGTGGTGTCGACCTTGCGGAGGCGCATCGCGCCTGTCTCCGCGTCGACGAGCACCAACCACACGCCGTCTTCGGGGTCGGGAAGGTGGTACTCGACGCGCTCGTACCGGCTCGTGAGCTCGACCGCCTGCTGGGTCCACCGCTCGCCGTCGTACCGCGCAAACGGAGCGTGCCGGCCGTCGGACGGACCGCGGGCCCAGAGCGCGCCGCCGCCGTCGGTGACGAGCGCGCGTGGCGCTTCGATGCCGGTCTCCGGCGACCCGAAGTGCTCCGAACCGTCCGCCGTCCAGCGCATGATGCCCTCGTCGGCGAGCATCCAAACCGCGGCGCGCGACGCGTCCTCGACCAGCGGCTCGCGGGCGCCCGGGATCCTGTCCCAGCCACGCCGGCCTAGCCGCACGACCGAGGCCTGGTCCGCAAACCAGATCGCGCCCGCGGTGTCGACCAGGGCCGGCGGCGGGAGGTCGGGGTACAGCTCCCCGTCCGCCGCGGTGCGCTCCCAGCGCACCAGCAGGTGGGTGCCCGCGGCCCACAGCGATTCATCGGGCCCCGCGCGCAGCACGTGCAGGTCGGCCGGGTCGGCCTCGCCGAGCGTGGCGAAGGGCTTGCTCGCCGGCACGAACGCCGCGCCGTCCCAGCGCAGGAAGCGCGAGCGCGGTCCGACGCGGCAAGAGAAGAGCTCCTCCCCGACGAGCGCGAGTCGCGGCCGCGTCGGACCCGACGTCGGCGGAGCGACCTGCGCCCAGCGGAGCGCGTCGCCGTCGGTGGGGGAGGACGCGAAGTAGCCCCCGTCGGCGGCCGCGAGGAGTCCACCGCCGGGGAGCGGCGAGAGGGCCCGGACGCCGTGCCCGCCTCCGGCGCCGAGCTGGACGCGCCGGAAGCGCTCGCCCTCGAGCCGCGCGACTCCGCGGCGGGTTGCGGCGTAGGGGCGTCCGCGGTCGTCGAACACCACGTCCTGCACCCGGCCGGCGGGGAGCCCTTCGCGCACGCCGAAGCGCGTCCACCCGTCCGCGTCGAGCCGCAGGAGGCGCGCGGCGGCGGCGTCCGCGTCGGGGCCGGGGTCACAGCAGAACCAGAGCGCGCCTTCGGGCCCGTCGGCGATGCGGCTCACGCTCGTCCGCGCGAGCTCAGCGGCGGGCAGCAGGCGCCCCTCGCGGAGCTCGCCGGCGCCGTCGTCCGCGCCGATCCACAGGCGGCCGTCGCGCACGGGGAGCACGCAGCGCACGAGCCCGTCGACCCCCTCCGCCGTGGTCCAGAAGTAGCCGTCGTAGCACAGCAGCCCGATCGAGCTCGCCAGCCACAGGTCGCCCTCCGCATCGAAGCGCAGGTCGAACACCGTCGCCTGCTCGAGCCCCGCGTCGGCAAGATGGGACTTCACGCGCCACGCCTGGCTGCGTGGAGCGAGCGCGGGCTCCCACTGCTGGGCGCCCGCGAACGACGGAGCGACCGACAAGAGCAGAACGCCGAGGGCTAGTACTCGGCGAGCCGCGCAAACCAGGTGTTCCGGCGCTTTCGCGTCCTGGGGAAGCACGGGAGAAAGCGATACCTGACCCTGTGAGTTTGGGGCAAAGCGGGCGCCCGCCCAAGGGAATCAGCGGGAGCTTCGTGCCGAAGCGCGCGTCGGGGGAGGGTTTCCCGGATTCGGGCGCCAGGACGCCGGTCGCGGGGGGCGGGGCGCGGGGGAATCCCCCCAGGTGACCCGCGCTGCGGGTCACCCGGGATGGGGCGGGCCCGGTATCATGGTAGCTCCGGCCCCGGGACTGCCCGCCGGCGGGCCCTTCGTCCGATCCACTCGCTCCCAAGATGAACACCGTCTCCTCCCTCGTCCCCGTCGTCGCCCTGACCTTCGCATCCGCTGCGTGGGCCCTTCCCAGCGCCCCGCAGGGGGCCGCCGCCTCGCCCGGCTTCCGTCTGTTCGGGCCTCACAACACCAACGACACGTTCCTGGTCGACACCGCGGGCGTCATCGTCCACTCCTGGCCCGGCAGCTACTTTCCCGGCAACGGGATGTACCTCATCGAGGACGACGGCCGGCTGGTCCGCACCGGCCGCGAGCCCGGCGGCCCCACGCCCGGCGGCTTCGGCGGCAACGTGCAGCGCCGTACGTTCGACGGCACGTTGGAGTGGGAGTACACGATGGCCGACGCCGACATCTGGCACCACCACGACATCGCGCTGATGCCCAACGGCAACATCCTCGCGATCGTCTGGGACCGCCAGGTCCAGGCCGACGCGATCGCGGCCGGCCGCAACCCCGCGACCGTGACCGGCGCCGACTGGCTCCCGGACGCCATCATCGAGATCGAGCCGGTCGGCACGACCGACGGCAACATCGTCTGGGAGTGGCACGTCAGCGACCACCTGATCCAGGACTTCGACGCGACCAAGGCGAACTTCGGCGTCGTGTCGGACCACCCCGAGCTGCTCGACATCAACTACCCGCCGACCGACGTCACGAACGGCGACTGGAACCACGCGAACTCGATCTCGTACGACCCGGCACGGGACCTGATCCTGATCAACTTCCCGTTCCAGGACGAGCTCTTCATCCTCGACCACTCGACGACCACCGCCGAGGCCGCCGGCCATACCGGCGGCAACTACGGCATGGGCGGGGACTTCCTCTATCGCTGGGGCAACCCGCAGGCCTACGGGCAAGGCGACTCGAGCGACCAGGTGTTCTTCAACCAGCACGGTGCCTACGTGATCCCCGAGGGGCTCCCCGGCGCCGGCAACATCCTGATCTTCAACAACCAGGCGGGCTTCGCGATCGGCGAGGAGTGGTCCTCGGTGATCGAGATCGCGCCGCCGTACGAGCCCGGCGGCTTCACCAAGACCGCCGGCGTCCCCTTCGGCCCGACGACGCCGGTGTGGGAGTACTGCGCGCCCACCAAGACCGACCTCTATTCCAGCGGCCTCTCCAACGTCGAGCGCCTGCCCAACGGCAACACCCAGATCATGAGCGGCCGCCAGGGCGGCTGGATGTTCGAGGTCACGCCGGGCGGCGCGATCGTGTGGGAGTACTTCCCGGTGCTCCCCGACCCGCCGAACCTGCTGTTCCAGGTCAGCTACTACGAGCGCACGCTGTGGGCCACCGGCAACTCGCTGTCGGTCTCCGCGGGCGGAACGATCGACTTCGACCTCGTCTCGGGCTCGGTCAACGCCGGCAATCTGTACCTCGTTCTCGGCTCGCTCGCCGGCACCAGCCCGGGCATCGACTACCAGGGCTTCAACCTGCCGCTCAACCTCGACTCCTACTTCCTGTTCACCGCCGCCAACGCCAACGGAGCGGTGCTGCCGGGGACGTTCGGCACGCTGGACGGCCTGGGCAACGGCGCGGCGCAGCTGGTGCTGGGCGCGGGTGTCGCAGCGGCCACGGCGGGGATGACGGCGCACCATGCGTATGCGGTGTTGGATCCGGTGACGCTGGCGGTGCAGCACACGAGCAACGCGGCGGCGACTGAGTTGCTGCCTTAGGGCGCTTTTGGATCTGGTTCGTGGGCGGTGTTTCCCGTTTGGGGATGCGCCGCCTTCTTTTTTTGGGTGGGGCGGGCCGTAGGGGTGGCCACGACAGGGCGCGCCGGTGGGGGGGCGGGCCCCGCGGGGCGGGG
>JBCCGI010000173.1:0-6532 GCA_039029355.1 Planctomycetota bacterium | reverse complement strand
ACCCGGCGGACGCGCGCGACCTGGCGCGCGAGACCATGCGCCGGGCGGGCGGGGCGGCGCCGACGCCACGGCCGGCGGTTGCGCCCGCACGCCGGCGCAGGGTCGCGGTGCTCGCGGCCGCGGCGGGCTTCGCGGCGGCGCTCCTCGCGGGCGCGGTCCGGCCCGAGCTGAGCCTGACGGACGGCGCGCTCGCGTTCTCGCTGCGCCTGCCGGGAGCCGCCGTCGAGCCGCGCGCGGAGGCCGAACCGGCCGACCGGCTCACCGGGCTCACGCGACGCGTCGAGGAGCTGCTAGCGCGCGGCCTCGAAGACCAGCGCGCGGAGCTCGACGCGCACGAGCTCGCCGCTGAGGAGCGTGGTCTGCGGCTTGCCGCCGCCCTGTCCGAGGCGCGTACCGAGGACCGCACGCTCTTGCTCTCGCTGATCGACACGCTCTCGCGCAGCGCGGCGCGGGAGGACCAAAGGACGCGCGAAGCGATGGTCGAGCTCGCGTCCTACGTCGCCCGTTCGGACGACGTCCCGAACCGCTAGAACACGATCCGATCTACAAACCCGGACTCGCTTTCCCAAGGCAGAAACCATGAACGCACTTACCCTTGTCTCCGGCTCGGTCGTCGCCGGCCTCGCGCTGGTGCTCCCCGTCGTCTCCACGCCCCAGGAGCTCTCGTCCCCTCCGATCCGGGTGACCGGCTCGGGGGAGTCCGAGTGCCACGAGGACGTCGAGATCCTCCGCCGCCTGCTGGCCGACGCGCTGGAGCACCCGGCCGCGCCGGTCGACGGGACGGTGCCGCCGACCTGGAGGGTCACCAGCACCGAGGTCATCGAGCTGAAGTTCCTGCAGAGCATCGACCCGCGCATAAAGGGCGACTCGATGGTCCGCCACTCGCGCGGCTTCTACGTGCCCGGGCTGGGCGCGGTCCTCACGCTCGACCTCGCGCTGCCGGTCATCCCGGTGGTCGACGCCACGGTCGAGAGCGAGGGCACGGCCCCGCCCGAGGACGACGCCTGGTCGCGCGTGGAGCGCGAGGTGCGCGGCGAAGACGACCCGCTCGACCCCGCGATGGAGTGGGCCCGGGTCTCGGCGCGCGCGGACTCGTTCCTTTGGAACGTCGTGCAGGCGGGTGACGTCGAGTGGAAGCTCAGCGAGGAGGCGCGCACGAACGCCGAGGACACCGTGGTGAAGCTGCTCGCCCGCCACGCCAGCCGCCTGGGCTTGGCGGACGGCGAGTCGTTGACCGTGCTGCTTCACATCAGCGGGGCCCAGCGCACCGTGGACACCAGCCTGTTCGGCGACACGGTGACCGACCCCTGGGCGCCGCTCTTGGAGCAGTCCTCGCAGCGCAGCGTGGGCGAGGTGCAGACGTCGATCCGCATGCCGGCCGAGCTGCTGAAGGGACACCGGCAGCAGCCGCTGCCCGAGGCGGACCTGCGCCGCCGCATCCTGGTGCACCGCACGGCGCTGGGATCGTAGCGCTCCCGGCCGGGGCGCCGGCGGGTCGGACTCCGCGGCAGGGCGGAGGCCCGCCGGCGCCGGCGCAGCGGGGGCGCGCCGGCCGGCGTTCGTTACGGGACGGGGACGCCGATTCCGGTGGCTCGGCTCAGGCCCCCGGCTAGAATCGGCCGATTCAACCCCGGAGGTTCCCGCCCGATGTACACGCTTCGTCCCCTGCTCCTGGTCGCCCCCCTCATCCTCTTCTCCGCCTGCGGAGGCGGCGAGGGCGGCTCCGAGCCCGGCGCCGGAGGAGGCGGAGCGGGCGCCGACGGGGACGGCGTGGTCGTGCCCGAACGCATCCAGTCGGTGATCCTCTTCACGGTCGACACGCTGCGCGCGGACCGGCTGGGATGCTACGGCTCGACCGACGGCGTGACGCCCCACCTGGACAGGCTCGCCTCCGAGTCGATCCTGTTCCTCAACCCCTACACCCAGGCCAGCCACACCCACGCGGCGGTGTCGGCGATGATGACCGGCCTCTTCCCCCACCACACCGGCGTGCTGGGGATGAGCGGCAAGCTGGCCGACACGGCCACGCCGGTCGCCGTGACGGCGCAGAAGCAGGGCATCCCGACCGGCGAGTTCTCGGCCAGCCACTGCGGCGCGCAGGGCATCGAGGGCTCGGTCTGGCACGACGGATGGGACGAGATCTTCTGCGGCAAGGACTGGAACACCCAGCACTACGACTGGGACGAGAAGGCGGTCACCGCGGGCATGGAGTGGATCCAAGAGCAGGACGGTCCGTTCCTGTGCTGGATCCACCTGATCGACCCGCACGGCGAGCACATCCCGCCGCCGACGCACTGGGACTACGACGCCAACCCGGTGTGGGACGGCTTCCAGCAGGGCAAGATCTTCCAGGGCTACGCGAACGCCGGCAAGTTCCCGCCCAAGGAGGAGATGGACATCATGAACGCCCTCTACCTGGCCGAGGTCGCGGGCGTCGATGACCAGCTCGGGCGCGTCACCGCGCTGCTCGAGACCCTGCCGAACAAGGACGAGATCGCGCTGATCTTCTCGGCCGACCACGGCGAGGAGCTCTTCGAGACCGCCCCGCGCTGGGGCCACGGCCGCGTGATGACCGAGGGCGTGCTGCACGTCCCGCTCATCGTCCACGTGCCCGGCGTGTCGCCGGCGGTGGTCGAGGACCCGGTCGAGACCCTGCAGGTCGCGCCGACCACGCTGCAGCTGCTCGACCTGCCGTTCACGCGCGAGCTCGACGGCGCGAGCCTGCTCTCCGCCCGCCCCAGCCGCGGCTGGGCCATCTCGTACTACGGCAGCTGCGTCACGCTACGCCGCGGTGACGAGCGCGCCTGGATGAACCTCGAGTCCCTCCCGCAGGACCCGATGTACGTCCACTACGAGCAGATCGAGCGCAAGAGCCCGGTGCCGTGGTTCGCCTCCGAGCTGGTCGCCGCCAGCTACGACGGCGAAGCGAAGCCCCCGACGTACTACGACGACGCCCAGCTCGAGGACGAGGGCTTCGAGCAGCGCCTGGTGATCCCGCTGCGCGACCACCTGTCGAAGCTGAACCCGGTGAAGGAGCTGCGGACGGTGGACTTCGAGGGGAACGCGGCGTTCCTCGAGGAGCTGCGTTCGATGGGGTATCTCGGGGACGAGTAGCGCAGGCGCGCCGCCGCTTCCGCGAGCGGCGCCCCTCGACGCAAGCTAGTACTCGCAGTCCGAGCAGGTCGCCGTCACCTCGACCCGCTGTCCGCACGCCTCGAGCGATGCGGTCAGCTCGGTGCCGCAGAACATGTAGGTGGTCTGGGTCGGGCAGTCGATGTCGGCGATGTTCTGGACGACCAGGTCGTTGATCTTGCGCACGCCCTGCTTGCCCTGCGGGATCTTCCAGCAGGTCAGGTAGGTGACGTGGCAGGGGATCTCGATGCAGAACGTCAGCTCGCCGATCGAGATCGGGCCGATGCAGCCACCGTCCTCGGGCACCTCCATGTCGATGCGCAGGTAGAGCTCGCCGCCCGGCCCTTCGTAGATCGACTCGCCTCCCCCGCCGCCGGTGCAGCCGGAGCAAGTGTCGGCGGCGGCGCCCGGTCCCACGTCGGGTGCGGCGGCGGAGAGTCCGAACGGCAGCAGTCCTCCGAGGAGGATGCCGCCTAGGAGCGGTTTGGAGATCAGCATGAGACGTGCCTTTCGTTAGGTCGCTCGGGACGCTGGCCCGGACCGCGACCACCGCGGCCGCCTAGGCCTCCAGTCCCTGCTCGTAGGCCGGCGCCCGCGGAGCGGCGCGCCGCGCGCGCTAATGCGCGAGCTCGTCGAGGTGCGCGGCCAGGGCTCGCGTGCGGTCGGCGCGTCGGGCGGCCATGGAGCGGCGGAGCTCGACGAGGTGCGGATGGGTCTCCTCGTCGAGCGCGATCCGCACGCCCCAGCCGTGGGAGACCATCGAACTCGAGTAGATCGTGCTCGCGTCCGGCGCGCCGAGGCGCAGCGCGCCATCGGCCCCGAGTGCGCCACGACCGAAGTCGCCCGCAGCCCAGGCGTCGCGCAGCCCGACGTCGATGTACGTGGCGTAGCGGTTGGCCTCGGCCCAGAGATCCGCGTTGAAGGGCGCGGCGATCGACTCGAGCATAGCCAGGTCGGAGTCGGCGAGCGGAGTGCCGAACTGGAAGGTCTCGCGCACCCAGTCGGTGGTGAGCTCCTCGGGCCACGCGACGGCGCCGGCGGCGAGGTCGCGGCGGGCGTCGTCGCCTAGGCCCAGGTCGCCCTCGATCGCGGCCGCGGCGCGCGACCAGGGGTAGGCCTCGGCCGGCTGCGCCTCGGTCTCGACTGCGGCGGCGCGCGGCTCGGCGCGGCAAGCGCCTTCCTCCGGCGCCGCGAGTTCGGCGGCCGCCTCCGCGAGCCCCGCGGTCGCGCCGCCGCCGTGCGCGTGCGCCGCGCTCCCCCGCTCGGGCGCGCCGCGGCCTCCCAGCCAGTGGAACGAGACGAACGCGCTGCCGCCGGTGGCGGCGAGGAAGATCAAGGCGCTGCGGAATCCCATGGGGCGGCTCTGGGGACGCGGGTCGGACGCGGGACCGCCGCGCAACCGTGGCGCCTGCGGTGACCGTTGTCGAAGCGGCGACCGCAGTAGTTCTGGCCGGGCGCGGTTTCTGTTCGCCGCCTGGGGGCGGCGGCCCCCAAGCTCCTGCAGGGCAGGCACTAGTGGCGTGCCGCGTCCGGTCCGGGCGCGCCGTCGGGGCCCGGCCCTAGTCCCCGCCCGGGTTCATGAAGTCGAGCTCGGTCCCCTCCGAGTCGATGTAGCCGATCGCCTGCATCTGCTTCACGTACTCGGCGTCCATGCCCTCGGGGATCGGGCGATCGCGGAAGAAGAGCGGCGGCTCGTCCAACGCCTCGTCCTGCGGGTGCGCGGCGCGGAAGGCGGGCTCGATCAGGGTCTCTAGGGTCTTCCCTTCGAACTGCGTCGACGACGGCAGGCCCATGAGCGCCAGCACGGTCGGAGCGACGTCGAAGAGGCTCGCCTTCGCCGTCGCGCCCGGCGCGACCGCGGGCCCGGCCGCGACCAGCACGCCCGCCTTCTCGTGCACGCCGGTCGGGCCGATGTTGACCGGGTCGTCGGGCAGGATGCCCGAGCGGTTGTTCGAGCGCATGCCGTGGTCCGACACGATCATCACCGTCGTGTCGGCGTCCAGCTCGGCCATCAGCTCGCCGATCATCCGATCGACGACGACGTAGGAGCCGGGCACCAGCCCGCCGAGGCGCTCGGCGCGGGCGAGGTCCATGTCCTCGTGGCCGTGGAGTACCGCCTCGGGCTCGTACTGGCTCCAGAACGGGTGGCCGACGCGGTCGGGCAGCTCGAGGTAGACCAGCATCAGGTCCGGCTGCCCCTGGGAGCGGACGACCTCGAGCGCCGCGCGGTGCACGCTCTTCGTTCCCTGGTACGCGTACTTCAGGTTCACGAAGGCGTTGCCCTTGATCTCGTCGCGCCCCTCGTCCCAGTGGAGGAGCATCTCCCACTCCTCGTCGGAGAAGGTCGCGAACTCGGCCAGCTCATCGCGCGAGATGTCCGACGGCGTCAGGCGCTGCGCGGCGAGGTCCTCGGCCAGTCCCTCGGGAAAGGTCACGCCCTCGTCGCCGTAGGCGCCCATCGTGGCGCGCTTCGACCAATAGAAGCGGTCGGACACGACGACGCCGCGCACGACCTCCGCGGGCCAGGTGTTGAGCAGTCCGAAGACCCCCACCGAGCCGCCGCGGTTCGACACCATGTTCCAGAGCGCCGGAGCGGTGCGGTGGTAGGAGCGCAGGAACACGACCTCGTCGTCCTCCTTGCGCGCGAAGGCATCGATGCCGTGGGCCTCCATCCCGACGCCGGTCATCGCCGTCGCCCACAGGGTCGGCGAGCCGTTGGACTCGTGCGACGACTGCAACACCATGCGCGTGCCGCGCTCGATCAGCGCCTGGATGTGGGGCAGCTTGCCCTCCTCCAGCAGCGGGTCGATGACGTTGAACGTCGCGCCGTCGACACAGAACACGCACACTTTGGGGAGCGGCCGCGACGGCTCTCCTCCGCAGGCCGAGGCGGCGCCGAGGAGCGCCGCGAAGAGCAGGGATCGAAGCCGCATCTTGATTGAAATGTAGCCTGTTCCGGCGCGGGGAGGAAGGCGTGGCACGATCCCCCTCTCCGGACCCGCGCGCGGTTAGGATCGGGCCCATGGAGGGGAATGCGTTTCTCACGCTGCGCCGCGTGGCGCTGCGGTTCGCGCTCGCCCCGGCGCTGGTCGGAACCCTCGCCCTCCCCGCCGCGGCGCACGACGACCTGCACCGCCAGATCGAGCGCGTCTCGCGCCGGATCCAGGCCGATCCCGACGTCGCGGACCTGCGCTGGAGGCGCGCCGACCTGCACCGGCGGCACCGCGACTTCGCCGCGGCGCGCAGCGACCTCGCGGCGGCGGGCGAGCTGGCGCCGGCGGCGCCGGAGGTCGAGCTGGGCTGGGCCGAGCTGCTGCTGGACGAGCCTCGACCTGCCCGACGGGACCCGGCTCTCCGTCGTCGACGTGCCCGGTCACGAAGGACTCGTGCGCACCATGGT
>JBCCGI010000172.1:0-6870 GCA_039029355.1 Planctomycetota bacterium | reverse complement strand
GTCCTGGTTCCGAAGTTCCAGCGCAGTGTCCGCCGCCTGTCACTCCGTGGCGGCGTTGCTCCTCCTCGGCGTAGCGCCCTGGATACGCAGTCGTCGTCGCGCCTTGCCACGAAGCGACAGGCAACGGACACTGCGCAGGAACTTCGGGACCAGGACACCAGCTCAGCCGTCGAGCGCCGCCCGCGCCTCGCGGGCCGCCGCCGCATCCGCCTCGCGGCCCTGGGCTTCGTAGAAGGACGCGAGGCGCTCGTACACCTCGGCCGGGGTCGGTCGCGGGTCCGGGCCGGCGTCCGGCTCCAGCTCGTTGATGCGTAGGAACTCGCGCTCCGCCTCCTCGGCACGGCCGGCCTGCTCCAGGAGCCGGGCGAAGTTCCAGCGGAAGGTGCGTTCGACCGAGAGGACCTCGGGGTACTCGGCGGTCCAGCGGGCGAGCATCGCCTCGAAGAGCGCGATGCCCTCCTCCTCCCGGCCGGAGCGGCCGAGGAGGCGTGCGTGGTTGTTCTCCTGGATCAGCGTCTGGAAGTGCGTCGGGCCCAGCAGGCGGCGGTGCTCCTCGAGCGCACGGGCGGACATCGGGACGGCCTCGTCCAGGCGGTCGAGGTCGGTGAGCACGCCGGCGAGCAGCCCGCTGGCGCGCATGACGAAGCCCTCGTCGCAGCCCTCGCAGGCTCCGGCGAGGCGCAGCAGCTCGCGCGTCGCTTCCGCGGCCTCGGCGGGCCGGTCGGTGTAGGCCAGGTTCACGCCGACGTTGTAGAGCGCGCTCAGCGTCTGCGGGTGGCCCGCGCCGAAGAGCTCGGTGCGCCGCGCGTGCACGTCGCGGTACTCGGCGAGGGCGTCCTCGAAGCGGCCGAGCCCCATGAGCGCCGAGGCTCGGTTCGCCCGGAGGAGCACGGTCAGGGGATGATCGTCGTCCCAGGTCTCGCGCGCGTCGGCGAGGGCGCGGTCGAAGCGCTCGATCGCCAGCTCGGAGCGGTCCACGGACGAGTCGACGGTCGCCAGCCGGTTCAGCGCGTTCAGCGTGCGCGGGTGGCCGGGGCCGTAGGCGTCGACGGAGGCGGCGTAGATCTCCTCCAGGAGCGTCCCCGCTTCGTCGTACTCGCCGGCCTCGGTCAGATGCGCGCCGAGCTCGCTGCCGTAGTCCAGCGTGAGCTGGTCGGTGGGGCCGAGCGCCGCAAGCGTCGCGGCGTAGGTCTCGCGCTGGACCGCGAGCGCCTCCTGCACCTGCCCGGACTGCAGGAGCAGGTACGCGACCTGGCTGCGCGCCTTCAGCGTGTTGCGGTCGGCCGGGCCGAGCCGTTCGGCCGTGCGCTCGGTGAGCGCACGGGCCGCCTCTAGTGCGTCGCCGGAGACCTCCCCGTTCGCGGTCCGGGCGCCGAGCAGCGACGCCTCGGTACGGAGGGCCGGTTCGGAGTCGGCGCCATCGAGGGCCAGGAAGAGCTCATGGGCGGATGCCAGGTGCTCGCACGCGTCGGCGTACTCGCCGAGCGTGAACCACGCGACTCCCACGACCTCGTGCAGCTCGGCCCGGCCGCGGTCGTCGTCCGTGAAGACGGTGTCGATCCGCGGCGCGTGGAGCGCGAGCGCGTCGCGCATGCGGCCCTCGCGCCCGAGGATCTCGGGCTCGGACGAGGCGAGCACCTCGCCGAGGAAGGCGCTCGCGCGGCGGGCGCGCGCGGCCTCGGAGCTCGCGCGCTCGGCCTGGCGCTGGGCGTTGAGGAAGCCCGCGCCGGTGCCCGCGGCTCCGAGCACGAACACCACCAGGGTGGCGACGAGCCCCGCGGTCAGGCCGCGGTGGCGCCGGGTGAAGAGGCGCAGGTGGTGCAGGCGGCTGGCGGGCTGCGCGGCCAGCGGCTCGTTCGCGAGGTAGCGCTCGAGATCGGCCGCCAGCTCGGAGGCGCTCGCGTAGCGGCGCTCCTTGTCGCCCGCCATCGCGGCGGCGCAGATCGTGTCGACGTCGGCATCGAGCTCCGGGCGGAGGGACGACGCCGGCCGCGGCGACGCCTGCGCGATGCGGAGCGCCGCCTCGCTCAGCGACAGGCCGCGGACGTCGATCGGGAGCTCGCCGGTGACCAGCCGGTAGAGCAGCACCCCAAGGGCGTACACGTCCGAGCGCGTGTCGACCGCGGCGGGGTTGCCGCCGACCTGCTCGGGGCTCATGTACGCGAGCGTGCCCAGCACGTCGCCCTCGCGCGTCAGCCCCGGCTCGGTCGCGTCGCCGGCGGCCTCCAGGCGTCCGATGCCGAAGTCGAGCACCTTGGGCTGCGGCGGCCCGCCGCCCTCGGGGCGCTCGACCAGGATGTTCTCCGGCTTCAGGTCGCGGTGGAGCACGCCGCGCTGGTGCGCGTGCTGCACGCCGCGGCAGACGTCGATCATCATGCGCAGCCGCGCGTCCAGGTCGAGGCCCTGCTCGTCGGCGAAGCGCGTGATCGACGCGCCGTCGACGAACTCGAGCGCGAAGAAGGGACGCGACCCCAGCTCGGGATCCTCGTGCAGGTCGGCGTCGACGATCTGCGCGATCGCCGGGTGCGAGAGGCGCGCGAGCAGCCCGATCTCGTGGCGGAAGCGGGCGCGCCAGGCCTCGGACGAGCTCTGCGCGAGCACCTTGATCGCCACGCGCTTCCCCGTTCCGGCCTGCGTCGCCTCGAACACGGCGCCCATGCCGCCGCGCGCGACGAAGCGCTGGATCCGGTAGCCGCCCACCTCGCGTCCGGCCCAGCTCGCGTCGGGGGCCGGCGCGGCGTCGAGGCCCTGCTGCACGCCCGCCAACGCGGCGTCGCGGGCCAGGTCCACGCGGTCGTCGGCGCCGGCCGAGACCGCGACCAGCCGCGCCACCTGCTCGCGCACCTCGCGGGGCTCGGCGCTCAGCCCGGCGAGGAAGGCCTCGCGCTCGGCTGCGGAGAGCTCGAGCGCGTCGGCGGTCAGGTTCTTGACGCGCGTCCAGTCCGAGTCGCGCGAGCCCGTCGCGCCGTCCGAGTCACCCGGGCTCATCGCGCCGGACCGTCCCCGAGCCGCTGCGCCAGCCAGGCCTTGGCGACGCTCCACTCGCGCTTGACCGTGCGCTCGGACAGCGAGAGCGTCCGCGCGGTCTCCTCGACGCCCAGCCCGGCGAAGAAGCGCAAGGTGACCAGCTCGGCCATCCGCGCGTCGAGGTCTTCGAGATCGTCGAGCGCCTCGGTGAGGACGAGCGCGTCGAGCTCGCCGCCCAGCGCCGCGCCGTCGGCGAGCGGCGTGTGCGCGAGCGTCACCCGATCCCAGCCGCCGCCGTGCTTGGGCTGGTCGACGCGCCGGGCGCGGTCGATCAGGATGCGGCGCATCGCGCGCGCCGCGGTGCGGTAGAAGTGCGCGCGGTCCTCAAAGGTCAACGCGTCGCGCTCGCCGGGCGCGACCAGGCGCAGCCAGGCCTCGTGCACCAGCGCGGTCGGCTCCAGCGTGTGCCCGGCGGGCTCGCGCGCCATCGCCGCCGCGGCCTGGGCGCGCAGGTCGTCGTACACCAGCGCCAGCAGGCGGTCGGAGTCGCGCCCTGCGCGCGCGCCGGCCAGGAGTCGGGTTACCTCGGACGAGGTCATCCCAGCGAGTGTCCCATGCCCGGGAGCAGGTCGAAACCTCTACCCGACAGGACTTTGCGTCGGAAATGTTTGCGAGCGTGGCCCCGCTGGGGGGCGGCCCTCGCTGCTCCCGGTGGAGCCGGAACACGCCGGCTCGCACCCCAAGCAAACGATCCGGGAGGTCGAACCACCATGTCACAGCTTCTCCAACCCCACCTCGGGCGCGCCGGCCGGCTGACCGCGGCCCTCTCGCTCCTCGCCGGCGCCGCGAGCGCCCAGACCGTCCTGTCCGGCAACGTCTTCGACGGGGCGGGCGGGCCGCTCGTCTCGGGGACCATCTACCACGCTCCGAGCACCATCACGGTGCCGGCCGGGACGACGCTGACGGTCGAGCCCGACGTGATCCTCAAGATGGGCGCGCTCCTCACGGTCTCGGGCGAGCTCATCATCCAGGCGTCGTCGGGTCAGCCGAGCTACGTGACCGCTTGGTCCGACGACAGCCTCGGCGGCGACACCTTCATGGACGGTCCGACCGTCGGCGCGCCTGGTGACTGGAACGGCATCCGCGTCCTGAGCGGAGGCCGAGTCGAGTTGAACCACGCCGACGTCGCCTACGCCGGCGCGGGCGGCTGGCGCGCGATCTACGGCGGCGGCGGCGAGATCGAGCTGTACGACAGCACGGTCCACAACAACCTCGGGCCGGCCGTCGACATCAACAGCTTCGACACGGCGACGGTGATCGAGCGCTGCCACTTCGCCGACAACTCCGGCTTCGCCATCGACGATGCCGTGATCGCACGGCTCGGCTCCTATCTCGACAACACCGCCTCGGGCAACGCCCTCGGCGACGTGATCCGGACCGTCGTAACGACGGTCTACGCCGACCTGACGCTCGAGCGTTCGAACCTGATCAACGACGTGCTGCTGCTCTCCGGCTCGACGACGATCAACGCCGGCACGACCCTGACGCTGGGCGCCGGAGTCGGCTGGAAGATGGTCACCGGGATCGTCACCTGCAGCGGCGCGCTGCGGTCGCTCGGCACGGCTCTGGAGCCCAACGCCTTCACCGCGGTCGAGGACGACGACTACTTCGGCGACACCGAGAACGACGGACCGACCTCCGGAGCCCCGGGCGACTGGGGCGGCATCCGCGTGCTCTCGGGCGGCTCGGTCGAGCTACACCACACGACCGTGCGCTACAACGGCCAGAGCGGCTGGGACGCGGTCTACGGCAGCGGCGGCAGCATCGCGCTCTTCGACTGCTCGATCCTCGACGGCTCCGGCCCGGGCATCGAGCTGAACAACTTCGACGTGCCGACCGTCATCGAGCGCTGCCACATCGAGGGCAACGCCGGCTGGGCGATCGACGAGGCGCTGCTCGACCGCATGCCGTCGTTCCTGGACAACACCGCGACCGGCAACGCGCTCGGCGACGCGATCCGCGTCGCGAGTCCGTCGGTCAACGTCGACGTGACGCTGGACCGCGCCAACCTGCTGGGCGACGTCGCGGTCCTGACCGGCTCGATGACCATCGCGGCGGGGCGGACCCTGACCCTGAACGAGGGCGTGGCCCTCAAGCTGGTCTCCGGCCTCATCACCTGCTCCGGCACGCTGCGCTCGCTCGGAACCGAGCTGATGCCCAACGCGATCACGGCGGTCGAGGACGACGAGCTCTTCGGCGACACCGAGAACGACGGCCCGACCTCCGGCGCTCCCGGCAGCTGGGCCGGCATCCGCGCCCTCACCGGCGGCGCGATCGACCTCGAGCACACCACCGTGCGCTACTTCGGCGCCAGCAGCTGGAGCGCGGCCTACGGCAGCGGGGGCGACATCTCCCTGCGCTCCTGCAAGGTCCTCGAAGGCACCGACCATGCCATCGACCTGAACGGCTTCGACATCGCCGTCTCGATCGTCGACTGCGACATCGAGGACAACGCGGGCGAGGCGATCACCGATCTCCCGATCAACCGGCTCGTCGGGCTCGACTCGAACCGCGCGAGCGGAAATGAGGGCGACTTCGTCCGGACGACCTCCGGAACGCTGTTCGGGGACGCGACGGTGACGCCGCGCCAGCTGCTGGGAGCTCCGCTCGTCATGCCCGGCGGCTTCACCGTTCCGCTCGGCGTCACCCTGACCCTGCAGGCCGGCGTCGCCGTCAAGATGACCAGCGGGCTCGTGACGGTGCAGGGCACGCTGGAGGTCCTGGGGACCGGGCTGGATCCGGTCACCATGACGTCGCTCGAGGACGACTCGGTCGGCGGCGACACCAACGGCGACGGCACCGCGACGACCGGAGCGCAGGGGCAGTGGGCGGGGATCCGCCTGCTGAACAACTCGGTCGGCTCGCGCCTCGAGCACCTGACCGTGCGCTACGCCGGCGCCTCGGGCTGGGAGGGGGTCGATGCCAACTCCGGCGCCGACATCACCAGCTTCGACGCGGTGCGCGTCGACCGCTGCGCGAGCGACGGCATCCACCTCGACGGGCTCCTGGTGCCGGCGACGAACCTCGTGGCCTTCGAGAACGCGGGCGTCGGCATCCTGCTGGAGGCCGGCATCCAGGACCTCGTGCACGCGACCGCGGTCGGCAACGGCGACATCGGCATCGAGCGCGAACCCGCCTACGGCGGCACGGTGCGGAACTGCAACGCGTGGCTGAACTTCCCGAACTACAGCGGCTTCTCCTCCGGCGACCTGATCGCCTGCAACGGAGACCCCATCCTCGCCGGCCCGTTCGGCAACCTGAACGTCGACCCGCTCTTCGTCGACGCGGCGGCGGGCGACCTGCGCCTCGCGCCCAGCTCGCCGGTCGTCGACCAGGCCGACTTCGGGACCGCGCTCGCGACCGTGACCGACTTCGACGACGGCTCGCGCCTGATCAGCGCGGTCTCCGGCGCCGCTCCGCAGGCGGACATGGGCGCCTTCGAGCAGGTGCGCTGGACCCTGTCGCAGACGGGCTCGATCGCGATCGGCGAGACGCTTGTGCTGCAGGTCGACGGCCCGCCCGGCCTGGCGCTCTACGGCTACGGCCTGCTCGACGGCACGCTCTATCTGAACCCCTACGGCTTCCTCCTCTGCGGCACGTTCAGCGTGAAGCAGCTCGGCCTCGGCGACCTGGTCGGCACGCCGTACCCGATCCCGGTGCCGGACAACCCGACGCTGATCGGCGCCGGCATCGGCTTCCAGGGCTTCGGGCTGGATCTCGGCGATCCGGGCACCGCGCACCTGACGAACGTGTACCGCGCGGTGGTCGAGCCGGCGCTGCCGTAGCGCAACGCACGTCGACTGGACTCGACCTCCCGTCGATCTTCGCGGCGGCGTCTCCCCG
>JBCCGI010000171.1:0-6976 GCA_039029355.1 Planctomycetota bacterium | reverse complement strand
CGCGCCAGCCGGATGATCGGGTTGTCGTTGCACGGCTCGCTCATGATGAGCACGCCGTCCTTGCGCAGCAGCCGCCGGCAGTCCGACAGGAAGCCGACGTGGTCGCGCATGTGGTGCAGGCTGCCCTTGCAGAACACGACCTCGAAGGCCTTGTCGCGGAAGGGCATCTTCTCGGCGTCGCCGGTGACCAGCTTCGCCCCGGGGACGTACTGGTCGGAGACCTTCAGCATCTCGTGGCTGATGTCGAAGCCGACCGCGCCGGGGTGCTTCTCGACCAGCTCGGCCAGGAAGAAGCCGGTGCCGCAGCCGATGTCCAGGAGCTCGCGCGTGCCGGCGGGCACGTGCGAGATCATCTCCGCGTGCCAGTCCTGTTGGAACAGGCGCGAGAACTTGAACCCGTAGCGGTAGGCGTAGCGCGGCGCGAGCTTCTTGTGCAGCTCGATCTGCGCCTGTGCGTTCGTCTGGCTCAAGGCACTTGTTCCTCGACCGGGTCGAAGTGCAGGCGCGGCATCACGCCCATGAAGAGGTGCGCGACGAGGCCTATCGCGACGACGTTGAACAGCTGGATCGCGTGGCAGCCGATGCCGGCGGAGAGCGCGATGCTCTCCTCGACGCCGAGGAACTTGCTGAAGCCGGTAACCCAGCCCAGCTCCTGCGTGCCCACGCCGGCCATGCCGTTCACCGGCAGCAGGTTGAACATCACGGCGAGCGAAGAGCCGAAGGTCGCCTCGGCAAACGAGAAGTGCCGCGGCAGGCCCATCTCCCGCGAGAGGACCGCGTAGAAGGCGAAGACCAGGAGCCACACCGGGATGGTGACGAACGCGGCGAGGTAGAGCCGGCCGCCGCCGCCCGCCGAGCGGAGCGCGAGGGCCAGCTGGTTGGCCTTCGAGAGCAGCCCCTCGCCGAAGCTGAAATGATGCAGCTTCATCCAGCGCGCGGCCCAGGCGATCACGCGCACCAGGAGGTCGCCACGCACGCTCAGCACGGCGAACACGGCGCACAGGAAGATCAGCACGAGCCCCGCGTTGCCGAGCCACTCCAGGTAGTCGTAGCGCCCCGAGTGCGCCAGCCACAGGCACGCGGCCGACAGCCCGAGGCAGAGGGTCGCTCCATCCAGGAGCCGCGACACCATCAGCGACGCCAGCCCCATCGCCGACGGCACGCCGCACTGCATGCGCAGGTACACGACCAGCGACGCCTCGCCGGTCTTGGCCGGCAGCACGTACGAGGCCATGTTGTGCGCACCCGACACGATCAGCGAGCGCCGAAAGCTGGGGCGCCGCTCGCGCGGGATCAGCAGGTTGAAGCGCAGCGCGCGCAGGCAGTACAGCGTCATGTGCATGCCGAGCGCGATCAGGTACACGTGCGGCGGAAGCTGCAGGATCGTGTCGATCGCGTCCGACGGGCTGACGCCGCCCCAGGTCATCAGGCCGATGATCAGGAGCGCCGCGATACCGACCGAGGCAGAGATCCGGGTGGCGGTCTTCAAGCCGGGAGGTTTTCGGCTGTTGCGCGCCGGAAGTCCACCTCCGGCGCAGCGAATCGGGCTGGAGGGCCCTTTGCGCAGCCTAGGGGAACTTCACGTGGGTGCCGCCGGTGTCCTCGGAGAGCCACTCGAGCACCTGCAGCGAGCCTCCCACGGCAATCGTGTGGATAACGACCTCGCGGTTCTTGTTCCAGGACTGCACCACCTCGCGGATCGTCATCCCGTCGGTGATCTCACCCACCGTCGGCTCGCCGTCCGACATGACGAAGATCGTGTCGACGTCCGGGTCCTCGAACGCGAACTCGAGCGAGGCGTACAGGTTGGTCCCGCCGGCGGCGCCCAGGCGATCGACGAAGCCGCGCGCCTCTTCGAGCGTGGCCTCGGTCTTCTCGACGATGCGATCCTGCCACGAATCGACCGCGCTGTTGAAGGTGATGATGTTGAACAGGCTGTTCAGGTCGAGGCTGCCGATGGCCTTCATCAGCTCGGACTTGGCGACCTCGATGCGGGGCGTGCCGTTCTCGCCGACGTACTTGCCGCGCGTCGGCTCCTCCATCGAGCCCGAGACGTCGAGGATGAAGATCACGCGGTGCGACTCGATGCTGATGCCGAAGAACTCGGTGCGCGAGATCTGCTTGAGCCGGCGCGCCTCCTCTTCGTCCTCGAGCTGGCGCAGCTTGCTCTCGGAGATCAGCTTGAAGCTGTCGCCCTCCTGCTTCCACCAGTTCTCCCACGCGCGCGCGTTCGTGAACGACTTGCCGGTGAGCCGGAACAGGATGTCGCCGAGCTCGACCGACATGCGGCCGACTTCCTTGCCGATGCGGGAGCAGAGCGGGCCGACGCCCTCCTTCTTGCGCATCGCCTCGATCGCCCGCGCGGCGGCGAGGCGCGTGGACCAGTCCTTGCTCTCCAGCGACTCGATGACGACCGGAAGGTAGTCGGAGTTGCGCGTCCTGCCGATGGCGGCGAGCGCCGAGTTGCGGATGTCGAGCTCGTCGTGCTTCGCGTAGCTGAGCAGCGCCTGCTCCCACTCGGCGTCGTTGCGGCGGATGCTGGTCGTCGCCTCGATCGCGGCGGTCAGCACGAGCGGCTCCTCGCCCTTGTCGATCATCTTGGCGAGCTCGGGCAGCGCGGCCTGCGTGCGCCGATCGCCCAGGATCTGCGCGACGACGCGGCGCACCTCGGGGTCCTTGTCCTTCAGCAGCTTGACCAGCGACTTGTCGAGCTTGGCGTCCTCGAGGTGGGCCGTCGCGCGCAGGTAGAAGAGCTTCTCATCGCCCTTCCCCTTGCCGGCCTTCTTGAGGAGCTTCTTGTTCACGCCCTCGTCGTTCATCTCGACGAGCAGGTCCGCGATGCCGAACGAGAACTCGCGCGGGATCGCCTTCTTGGTGGCGTCCTTGATGAGCTGGTCGGCGAACTTCGCGTCCATGTTGTGGATCAGGATCCGCGCCGCGACGAGGCGCGTGGGCACGGGCTCGTTCTGGCGCTCGTAGACCTCCTCGGCGACGGTGACGGCCTTCTTGTCGCCGCGCGAGCTCAGCTCTTCGAGCGCGAGCGCGCGGATCTTGCGGTTCTTGTCCGACGCGGCCTCGACGATCTCCGCCGGCTCCATGTCGGGCAGCAGCGCCTCGAAGCAAAGCTCGCGCAGCGGCTGGAGCTGGTGCGGAACCTTGTCCTTCTCGTCGCGCGCCTTCTTCGCGGCCTTCTTGGCCCGCTCCTCGGCGGTCGGATCGTAGATCTCGCGGTACCACTCCTTGTCCTCGTCGTTGCGACGCGCGACGTGGTACACCATCGCGCGCTTTCTGATGTCGTCGTCCGCCGAGGACTCGACGATCATCTTGAGGAAGGCACCGCCGTAGTTGCGGCAGCCGCCGAGCAGCTCGACCGACGCCTCGCGCAGCTCGCGCTCCTTGGCCTCGACCGACACGTTCATCAGCTTCTCGAGCGCCGGCTGCCACGAGTCGTTGACGTCGTCGTAGAGCGCCAGCCCCTGGCAGACCGCACGACGCATGTAGATGCTGAGCATCGTGTCGTAGACCTCGATCAGCCCCTCCATGGCCTCGCGCGTCTTCTTGTTCGACAGCTTCTTGATCATCGCGACGTCGGCGTTGTCGCGCTTCTCCTTCAGCGTCTTGACCAGCGTGCCGACGTCGTCGGGGAGGTTGGCTTCGTCCTGCGTCGAGGCGGACGAGGGAAGCACGAGGGAGAAGGCGGCGAACAGGGTGACGAGGAGGTTCTTCATGGCTCTTAGGGAAGGCCTGGGGACGACCCGGGTCGGAGATCCTAACCGCTGGGGCGTTTCGGGGCCGTAAGGGCCCGCCCCAGCGCCCCGGAGGGGGGCTACAGGCGGGAGCGCTTCTCGATCAGGTCCGCGAGCAGCCCGATGCTGAGGATCTGGACCACGGCCACGAACAGGAGCACGGTCTTGTCCCCCAGGTCGCGGCTGATCGAGATGTCGTAGTAGAGCGACCCGAGGAAGGCTACAGCCACCACCGCGGCGACGGGGTAGAAGACCTTCAGCGGGTTGAAGTACATGACCGTCCGCACGATCAGGTGGGCGAACCCGAGCGTGTCGCGGATCGGCCGGATCTTCGAGTTGCCGGCGCGGTGCGCGTAGTTGATCGTGACGTACTCCACGCGGTGGTGGTTCGTCAGCGAGGCCAGCGTGATCGTGGTCGTGAAGCTGAAGCCCTGGGGCAGGATCGGCCGGTACTTCATCACGAGCTCGCGCCGGAACGCCCGCAGCCCCGAGTTCAGGTCGGGGATCGGCGTGCCCGCCAGGTACGAGGCCAGCATCTTCAGCAGCGCCTTGGCCGGCCGGCGGATCAGCGGGATGTGTACGTCCTCGCCCGCGCGTTCGCCGACCACCATCTCCGCGCCGTCGTCGATGCGCGAGACGAGCTCGGCGATGCGGTCCTCGGGGTAGGTGCCGTCGGCGTCGGTGATCACGACGATGTCGTGTGCGGCGTTCGAGAAGCCGACCTTGAGCGAGGCGCCATAGCCGCGGTTGCGCCGCTGGTGGATCACGCGCAGGTGGCCGATGCGGCTCTGCATACGCTCCAGCACGTCGGCGGTGCGGTCGGTCGAGCCGTCGTTCACGACCAGGATCTCGGTCGGGCGGTTGAGGTCCAGCGCGCCGAGGCGCTCCAGCACGCCCTCGATACCCTCTTCCTCGTTATAGGCGGGGATCAGAATGGTGACGCCGTGGCCCGGCGGGCCCGCGTACGTCGGCTGCGGCTGGCTGGTCACGGGCGAGATCCTAGCGAGCCGAGGTGCTCGAACACGAAGGGCCGGGCGAGGATCTTGCGCGCCATCCCGGTCAGCCCGAGCTCGGACGCCGCCTCCGGGCTGACCCAGCGGCGCTCAGGAGCGCCGTCCGCGCCGCCCTCGCCCTCCGCCCACGCCGCGCGTACGCGCGCGCGGATGCGGTGGTGCGTGATGCCGTGCGAGACCTCGCCGAGGGGCTCTCCCTCGCGCAGGGCGGGGCCGGCGAACTCCGGCGGCCAGAGGCCGGTGAGCCCGCCCTCGGGGCCGGGCAGCTCGCGCGTCGGGAGCTCCCACATGCCCGCCATCCGGCCGCGGGCCGGCCGGCGCTCGACCAGGATCCGCTCCCCGCGCACGGCCAGCGCGACGCCGAGCCGCACGTCGACCGGGGCGCGGCGCGGCGCGGGCACCGGCAGCTCGTCGACCCGCCCCGAGGCGCGCGCCGCGCACGGCTCGGCCACCGGGCAGGCCTCGCAGCGCGGCGAGCGGGGCGTGCAGACGGTGGCGCCGAGCTCCATCAAGGCCTGGTTCCAGGCGCCCGGCCCCCGGGCCTCGGTCGCGCCCTCGGGCGGTAGGAGGCGCTCGGCCAGCCGCCAGAGCTCGGAGGTGAGCGCCGAGGTCCCCACCGGCTGCGACAGCCCGAACCAGCGCGCGAGCACCCGCGTCACGTTGCCGTCGACCAGCGGCACGCGCAGGTCGTAGGCGATCGAGAGCACCGCTCCCGCGGTGTACGGCCCCACCCCCGGGAGCGCGAGCGCGTCCTTGCGGTCGGCGGGAAAGCGCCCGCCGTGGTGCGCGACGACCTCGCGTGCGGCCTCCCGCAGCGCGCGGGCGCGGCGGTAGTAGCCGAGGCCGCTCCACGCCGCGACCACGTCGTCCTCGCTCGCGGCGGCGAGGTCGGCCAGCGTCGGAAAGCGGGCGAGGAAGCGCTCGAAGTACGGCACGACCGCCTCGACGCGCGTCTGCTGCAGCATCGCCTCGCTGATCCAGACGCGGTAGGCGTCGCGCGAGCGCCGCCACGGCAGGTCGCGCTGATGCGCGGCGAACCAGGCGAGAAGCGCCTCGCGCCGCGCGCGGTCCTCGGCGGCGTGCTCGGGTGCGGGGGCCACGGGGAGGATCCTACGCGCCGGGCGGCAAATGTCTGCCCCGTCCACAGGCCCGCGCCGCGCGCTCGGGCTTCCCGGGGATTGCCCGGGCCGGCGGCGCGGCGGTCGGCTAACGTGACGCGCCGTGGGAAGCCTGAAGCTGCGCACCCTCCTCGCCGGCCTTCTCGCGGGCGTGCTGCTGTCGATCCTGAGAGCTCCGCTCGGGCTGGACCTGGTGCGCGTGCCCGCGGTCGACGGCGCCACCGCGGCGCTGTTCCGCGCGGCCCCGTGGATCGTGCTGGCCGGGCTCTTCGGCCGCCCCGCGCGGCTGTTCGAGCGCGACGGAGTGCCGGTCGCGACGCTGCTCTTCGGGGCGACGCTGGGCGTCGCGTTGGCGGCCTTCGGGCTGGACCGCGTCCTCGCCCCCCAGTCGCGGTTCGCCGCCGGATCGGCCGCGCTCGGGCTGGCCGCGCTGATCTGGGTCTGCGTGCGCCGCCCCGCCGGCGGCGCCGCGGCCGAGCCCGACGACGGCTCCGAGGCGCCCCGCTTCCTCGAGTGGAGCGCCCTGCTCCTCGCCGGCCAGGGCTGCGCGCTGTCGCTGTCCTGCGTCGCCTACCACCTGCGCCACCTCGGCCTCGCCTCGACCGCCGAGGACTCGGCCTCCGCCTTCGTCTTCGCGGCGCTGGTAGCGGTCGGCGCGGCGTGCTTCGCGGCCGGCTGGGTGCGGGGGAGCCGCGCCCGGGCGCTGCTCGCCGGAGGGCTGCCGCTGGCCGCCGCGGCCGGGCTGGTCGGGGCCGGCGTGATGCACGGCTTCACCGGGCCGGGTGGCCTGGACGTCTACCTGCGCCGCTTCGGGCTCGACCTGTCGCTGGTCGGGACACTGCGCTACACGGCGCTGATCGCGAGCGTGGTGCTGGTCGCGCCCGCCCTCGCCACCGGCGCCGCGCTGGCGGGCGCGCGCCACCGCATGCGCCTGGCGGCGGTGCTGCTCGGCGCCGGCGTGGGCGTCGCGGCCTGGCCGATCGCGGTCGATGCGCTCGGCGGCGAGCCGCGGGCCTACGTCGAGCTCTTCGACGCCGACGCGCCGCCGTGGACCTGGCAGCGCATCGCGGGCGGCGCGTGGCTCGCGGCGGCGGGCGGG
>JBCCGI010000170.1:0-7608 GCA_039029355.1 Planctomycetota bacterium | reverse complement strand
CGTACATTTCCTCGGGCGCGCGGGCGCCGGGCCGCGGGAGGCCGGCCCAGGCCAGCCACGGGAGCAGCGCGGCCGCCAGCCGCGGCTCGCCGCGCATCGCGAGCCAGCCCGCCCACTCCGCCGTCAGGGGCGCGAGCGACGCGAGGAAGACCAGGGCCGGCGCCAGCGGGCGCATGCGGGGCTAGTGCACCCGGCCGCGCGGCGCGCGCTCGCTCCCGGGGGCCGTCGCGTTGGGTGAGCTCGGGGCATTCCCGGCCGGGGCGAAGGCTTCACCGGCGTTGGAGCGCCGCAGCGGCGAGCGCCGCACGCGCCCCGAGGCCTCGAAGCCGGGCGACTCGCGCCAGCTCGCCGGCACGGAGGGCTCGAGCGGCGGAAGCTCGGGCGGAAGCGTCCGCGCGTGGACGCGCTCGGCCGCCTCGCCGCGGAAGCGCAGCTCGGGCACGTCCCAGCGCGCGTCGAGCAGATCCCAGGCCGACGCGTCCCCGTGGGCGTCCGGCGCGGCGAGCAGCGCCAGCGCGGCGGAGACCGAGCGCCATTTGTGCTCCACCGGCAGCTCGCCGGGCTCGGCGGTGCGCGGCCCGCGGCCGAAGAGCACCAGCCGCTCGTCCTCGAGCAGTAGCAGCACGCCGGGCTCCTCGGGCCCCGCCAGGGGCTCGCGCTCGGCGTTGATCACCACGCGTCCCAGGCGGTCGCGCTCGCCGCGGCCCAGGTGCTCGTCCAGGCTGTCCGCGACCTCGAGCGCGCACAGGTGCGCCGGCTCGACCAGCCAGTCGCCCGGGAGCGCGGCGTCGAACGAGATGCGCTGCCCCTGGTCGTCGGAGCCCGGATCGATCAGCGGCAGCCAGCCGCCGGCGCTCTCGGCGTCGCCGGCCGAGCCGCGGACGCGGGGCGGAGCCGGCCAGGCGCCGCTCAGCAGCACGCCGTCGCGATCGACGGTCAGGAAGCGCTCGCCGGCGCGGAGGGCGGCCACCGGCCGGCGCAGGCGGAAGCCGAGCCGCAGGGTGCCGGCGGCATCGATCGCCGGCCGCTCGACGTCGCGGAGGAAAGAAATCGAGGCCAGGTCTTCGCCAAAGGCCTCCAGGGCGAGCGCGTCGTCGGCGCGGAAGGCCGGCCAGGAGGCGAAGAGCTCGTCGAGCTCCAGCGCCCAGCGCGGGTCGGCCCAATCGGGGAACGCATCGAGCCGAACGTCGACCGGGTGGATCCAGAGCACCTCGTCCGGCTCGCGCGCCGCGGCGCTCTGCGACACCCCAACCCCCAGGAGCCCCGCCGCCGTGGCGAGGGGCACCAGCAGGAGCCAGAGCGGAGGGCGGCGACGCATCGTGGCGACCGAACGCGCGGGGAGCGGTTCAGTTCATACGGCTGGCGACCGTGGTGACGTCGACCTCGGTGGTGTGAGCACCGCCCGAGCCCCGACGCTTGCACGACTCCTCGATGAAGAGGTCGATGCTGGTCTGGATCTCGGTGACCTCCTCGCGGCTGAGGTTGAGGCGCGGCCCGGTCTGGGAGCGCAGCTCGTGGGCCAGGAGCCGCGAGAGGATCTTCAGGTTGGAGATATGCCGCTCGAGCGTCGAGCCGGAGGTCGAGTTGCGGTCCATGAGATCCAAAAGCGGTTGGGGGTCGTCGTGAGGGCGTACCGGCCCCAAGGCCGGGCAACGTAGCTCCCTTGATACGGTCTGCGCGGGGCGCGCTCAAGCACGCGGCGCCGCGAACCGCGTCGGAGGGGGACGATCTTCGGGGCCGCCCTTCCCCCGCGCGGCCCGGAAAGCGAGGATCGCGGGCTCATGGAGCGACGATCCAGGAGGCGACGCGAGCGGGCCGACGGCGACGGCGGACCGCCCGAGCGCCCCGAACACCCAGAAGACCCAACCGGCCCCGCCGAGGATCCGGGGGATCCGACCCAGCGCCTCGCCAGCTGGAAGGGTTTCCAGCTACTCGACTTCCAGATCCGCGCGATCGATGCGGTCCGCAGCGGGCGCAACGTGCTGGTCTCGGCGCCGACGGGGGCCGGCAAGACGCTGATCGCCGAATACGCGATCGACGACGCGGTGCGGCGCGGGCGGCGTTGCGTGTACACCTCCCCCATTAAGGCCCTCTCGAACCAGAAGTATCGCGACTTCCGGGACGACCCCGAGATCGACGTGGGGCTGATGACCGGGGACGTGACGATCCACCCCGGCGCGCAGGTGCTCATCATGACCACCGAGATCCTGCGCAACGCGATGTTCGAGGATCCGCGCAGCCTGCACGACGTGGACTACGTCATCTTCGACGAGATCCACTACATGGACGACCCCGAGCGCGGCTCGGTGTGGGAGGAGAGCATGATCTTCGCCCCTTCCGACATCCGCTTCATCGCGCTCTCGGCGACCATCGCCAACCTCGACGAGCTGGGCGCCTGGCTGCGGGAGATCCGGCGCCACGACCTGGCGGTGATCCGCTCCGAACGGCGCCCGGTGCCGCTGAAGCACCGCCTGTTCACCGGCGGTGCGGGCATCTTCGACGGCGGCCGGCTCGACTGGGCGCGGCGCGAGCTGCGGCGGCGCGCGACGCGTGGCCGCAAGGGCCGCCGGCGCGGGCGCCGCCCCGGCGGCAAGGGCGGGCGCGGCGGGCGCGACCACGACGCGATCGGGACGCTGTTCTCCGAGCTGCACACCCAGGATCTGTTCCCCGCGCTGGTCTTCGCCTTCAGCCGCAAGCAGTGCGAGCGGCTGGCCTTCCAGAACCAGCATCGGAAGCTCCTGAACCCGGAGGAATCCGAGCGCATGACCGCGCTCTCCCTCGAGCTGATCGACCTCTTCCAGCTCGGCGAGCAGGCGCTCGGGGGCGAGGTGTTCCAGCTGGCCTCGCGCGGCGTGGCGTACCACCACGCGGGCATGCTCCCGATCCACAAGGAGATCGTCGAGCGGCTCTTCACCGCGGGCCTGATCAAGCTGCTCTTCGCCACCGAGACCTTCGCGCTCGGCATCAACATGCCCGCGCGGACGGTGGTGTTCGCCTCGCTGCGCAAGTTCGACGGGGTCCAGTTCGACTGGCTGCGGACGCGCGACTACATGCAGATGGCGGGACGCGCGGGGCGCCAGGGCATCGACGACGCGGGGCTGGTGGTGTCCTTCGTCGACGAGCGCGAGCTCGAGGACGTGCCCGCCAAGCGCGTGCACTCGGGCCGGCCCGAGCCGGTGCTCTCGCGCTTTCGGCTCTCGTACTCGTCGATCCTGCACCTGGTCGAGCACCTGGGGCGCGAGCGGCTCTACGAGGCCTGGGACAAGTCGTTCAACCAGTACCAGCACCGCGAGCACAGCAAGAAGGCGCGCGAGCGCAACCAGCGCCGCCAGCACCGGCTGGTGGACGCCCATCTGGCGCTCTTGGAGGACCTGGGCTACCTGGAGGACAGCGACCGGCTCACCGCCCGCGGCCGGGTGGCGCGGCTCCTGCACGGCTACGAGCTGCAGATCACCGAGATGCTGTTCCGCGGGGCGCTGGAGAACCTTCCCCCCCAGGCCTTGGCGGTGGTGTTCGTCGGCCTGGTGCACGAGGAGCGCCGCCACGGGGACCCGGTCTACGTCCCGGCCAAGCACTTCGGCGGCGTGCGGCGGCACATCACGCAGATGCTGCACCGCCTGTCGGCCCAGGAGGCCGAGGCGGGCATCCCGGTGCCGATGAAGCTGCCGGACTGGGGGCTGACCTCGGCGGTGGTCGCTTGGTACGGCGGAGCGACCTTCGAGGAGCTGACCGAGCTGGTCGACGCCCCCGCCGGGGACGTCTGCCGCACCTTCCGGATGTCCCTGCAGCTGATGCGGCAGGTGCGCCGCTCGATCGACCCGGCCTGGGATCTCGGGGAGCGGTTGGAGGAGGCCGCCCAGGCCATCAACCGCGACGAGGTGGATGCGCGGAGGCAGCTCGAGCTGGGCTAGCCCGCTGTCCTGGAGACGGCGCGGTGGTGCGATCCAACCCGGCGTCTGGTGGTGCTTTTGCGGGCGCCGGCCCCCGCGGGCGACCCCCGAACGGGGTCGTCGAGTCGGCTCGTGACGAAAGCGGGCTAGGAGCCCTCCCAGGCACGGCGCGGCGCGCTCCGAAGATGTACCCCCGGCAATCCTTTCGGCTGTTTCACTAAGGAAGCTTTTGCCAGAACTTCTGTAGTCGGGCCATGCGCTCTCGCTAAGGGGTTGCGAGCCCGGCGCCAGCTTCTATGGTGAACTTCATCCAGGAAGCCCGGGCTCGGACTCTTTTTAAACCTCCGACTGCATCGCTCCTCCGCCGATAGGCGAAGTACGGAGCGCTCGGCCATCGGGGCCTCCCCGCCGCTACGCCGGCGGGAGCGCTGGTGGCCGTCGTGCTATCGGGCTCCTCTCCCCCCCTCGATCCTCACCTGCCGAACACTGTCCATGCGACGAGCGCAACGAGCCCTGATCCTCGCCACCCTGCTCGGGTTGGCGCCGATCGCGACGGCGCACTCCCAGCGTGAAGCCGTCCGCTCCGCCACCGGGATGGCGAGCGCCCCCACGTTCCAGTGGGAGAACACGACCGCGGTCGAGATCAAGACCAAGGACTCCCTGAAGCTCCGCGCGAGCTACTTCGAGCCGAAGAAGAAGACCCAGCTCGCCCCGGGCGCCATCCTCGTGCACGACACCGGCTCCAGCCGGGCCGAGCTGATGGACGTCGGCGAGCGCCTGCACAAGACCGGCTTCGCGGTGCTGGTCCTCGACCTCCGCGGGCACGGCGAGAGCGCCCAGGACGAGACCGACTGGGCCAAGCTCGACGACGACGGCCGCAAGCGCCTCTGGGCGCTGGCGGTGCGCGACCTCGAAGCCGCCTCGGGTTGGCTGCGCGACCGCAAGGAGGTCCACTCGACCAACCTGAACCTGGTCGGCTTCCGCGCCGGCGCCGCGCTCGCGGCGCGGCACTCGCTGCGCGACGAGAACGTGCGCTCGGTGGCGCTGATCGAGCCGCGCTCCGAGGAGCTCGGGATCGACGTGGCCGGCGACCTCCAGGAGCTCGGCGGCCTGCCGACCTACATCGTCTCCAAGAAGGCCGAGAAGAAGGCCACCGAGGCGATGATCCAGGAGGCCCACCAGGCCTCGGGCGGGCACCCGTTCATCGAGCTGATGGTTTGCTCGGCCAAGAAGAAGGCCGACGAAACGCCCAAGGTCGAGCGCAAGACCTGCGTCAGCATCGCGAAGTGGATGAAGGAGAAGGCCTTCCCCCCGACGTAGGCCCACCCCCGCCCCGCGCAAACGAAGAGCGGCCGCCTCGGCAACCCCCGCCGCGGCGGCCGCTCTCGCGTTGGGGGGAACGCTCACGCGGCGGAGCCGCCGGCACCGGCGGAACGGGAGCTGCCCCGCGATCTCGCGCGGGCTCCGGGCTAGACTGCGACCTCTACCCGGCTTCGGATAGGAGGCCGGCTTCGGAGGAGGATCGATGTTTGCTCTCCCGCTGGCCCTCGTGGCTCCCCTGGCCCTCGCCCTCACCCCTACCGCGCTCGGCGCGGAGCGGTCCGCCGCGCGCGAACCCGCCCAGGGGGCGGGCTCGGACGTCGCGGTGGCCTTCGTCGGCGCGCGGCTGATCCCGATCGCCGGCGGTGAGATCGAGAACGGCGTGCTGGTGGTGCGCGACGGGGTGATCCTGCACGTCGGGGCGCTCGAAGTTACCCCGATCCCCGTGGGCGCCGAGGTGCGCGACGTCACCGGCCGCGTGATCCTGCCGGGCCTGGTGGACACCCACAGCCACCTCGGCGGGGTGTCCGGCGGCGACTCGTCCTCGCCGCTGCAGCCCGAGGCCCGGGCCCTCGACTCGATCAACGCCCGCGCCCCCGGCTTCGCCCGCGCGCGCGCCGGCGGGCTGACCACGATCAACGTGATGCCCGGCTCGGGGCACCTCTGCAGCGGCCAGACCGCCTACCTCAAGCTGCGCGACGGGACGACGGTCGAGGAGCTCGCCATCGAGGGTCCGGACGGCGCGCCGATGGGCGGGCTGAAGATGGCCAACGGCACCAACCCGCGCCGCGATCCCCCCTTCCCCGGCACGCGCGCCAAGTCCGCCGCGCTGGTGCGCGCCATGCTGCAGGAGGCGCGCGAGTACGCCGCGAAGATCGAGCGCGCCGGCGACGACGCGGACAAGCGGCCCGACCGCGACCTGGGCCTGGAGGCGCTGGTCGAGGTGCTCGAAGGCAAGCGCATCGTGCACCACCACACGCACCGCCACGACGACATCCTGACCGTGCTGCGCCTGGCCGAGGAGTTCGGCTTCCGCGTCGTGCTGCACCACGCCAGCGAGGCCTGGAAGGTGGCCGATGAGATCGCGGCCGCGGGCGTGCCGACCTCGCTCATCGTGGTCGACAGCCCCGGCGGCAAGCAGGAGGCGCTCGAGGTCCGCTTCGACACCGGCGCGGTGCTCGAGGCGGTCGGCGCGCGCACCGCGTTCCACACCGACGACCTGATCACCGACTCGCGCCTGTTCCTGCGCTCGGCCGCCCTCGCGGTGCGCGCGGGGATGTCGCGGCGGATGGCGCTGGAGGGCCTGACGCTCGCGGGGGCCGAGATGCTCGACCTGCAGGAGCGCGTCGGCAGCCTCGAGGTCGGCAAGGACGCGGACTTCGTCGTGCTCGACGGCGACCCGCTGTCGGTCTACACCAAGGTGCTCGAGACCTGGGTCGAGGGCCAGCAGGTCTTCGACCGCGGCGACCCGGGCGACCGGCTGTTCGCCGTCGGCGGCTACGGCGCCGGCGACGACCGCGTGAACGGCGGCTGCTGCGCTCCGGAGGTGGCGCGGTGAGGCGGCTCGGCTTCGCCGCGGCGCTCTGCTTCGCCCTGCTCGCGAGCGGGGCGAGCGCCCAGGACCTGGCGGTGCGGGCGGGCGAGCTCCACACCATGGCCGGCCCGACGGTGCGCAACGCGGTCGTCGTCGTGCGCGGCGGCAAGATCGCAGCGGTCGGACCGGCCAGCGAGGTACCGATCCCGGTCGGCGTGCAGGTGCTCGAAGCGCCGGTCGTCACGCCCGGGCTGGTCGACGCACACTCGGTGGTCGGGCTCGCCGGCTGGCTCAACCACGCCCACGACCAGGAGCAGCTGGAGCGCTCCGAGCCCGTGCAGCCCGAGCTGCGCGCCATCGACGGCTACAACCCGCGCGAGCCGCTGATCGCCTACCTGCGCGGCTTCGGCGTCACGACCGTCCACACCGGCCACGCGCCCGGCGCGGTCGTCTCGGGGCAGACGCTGATCGCCAAGACCCGGGGCGACACGGTCGAGGAGGCCGTGATCCGCCCCTTCGCGATGGTCGCCTGCACGCTCGGCGAGGCGGCGCAGCGCGAGGACGGCTCGCCCGGCACGCGCGCCAAGGCGGTGGCGCTCCTGCGCGCCGAGCTGCTGCGCGCCAAGGGCTACCTGGCGCGGCTGCAGCAGGCCGAGGAGGACGAGCCGGTCGCGCGCGACCTGCGCCTGGAGGCGCTCGCCCAGGTGCTGCGGCGCGAGGTGCCGCTGCTGGTCACCGCGCACCGCGCGCACGACCTGCTGACCGCGATCCGCGTGGCCCAGGAGTTCGACATCGAGCTGATCCTGGACGGCGCGGCCGAGGCCTACCTCGTGCTGGACCAGATCATGGCCGCCGGGGTGCCGG
>JBCCGI010000169.1:0-7693 GCA_039029355.1 Planctomycetota bacterium | reverse complement strand
GGCGCCCAGGAGGTGGGGGCGGGACCGGATCTTTCGGGGGTTGGCCCGTGCCCGCGGGCGGGCGCGGGGCGCGGGGGGGTTCCGGCGCGCTGGGCGGGGACGTGGTGGTCGGGGTTTGGGGGCGGGGGGGGGGGCATCGGTGCGACCGGCGTGAGCGGACTTCCCTCCGCCGTGCAGGCGCTGTGCGTCGGCGACGTCCGCGGCGGACAGGGGTTGTTTGTAGGCGGCTCGTTCGACGAGGCCGGCGGCCACCGCGTCAGGCACGTCGCGCGCTGGGACGGCGCGGCGTTCTCCCCGCTCGGCCTGGGCGTCGGCGGCAAGGTGAACGCGCTATGCGTCTCGAGCCTAGGCGGGAGCCCCGAGCTCTTCGTCGGCGGCGACTTCGACTACGTGGGGGGGCACGTCCCGGCCGCGAACGTCGCCCGGTACGGCGGCGGCGGCTGGGCTCCCCTCGGGCTCGGCGTCTCCAGCTCGGTGTACGCGCTGCGCGAGCACGAGCTCGGCGCCGGACCCGAGCTCCTCGTCGGCGGGAAGTTCGAGCAGGTGGACGGGGGGCCGTTCTTCTCCGACCTGAGCTACCTGGCCCGGTGGCACGGGGCGGGGTGGTCGGCGCTGCCCGCGAGGCCGAACGGCCCGGTTCACACGCTGGCGACGTTCGACGAGGGCCAGGGGGCGCACCTCTTCGCCGGCGGCGGGATGGGCGCCGCTTCGGGCGCGTGGATCGGCGTGCAGCGCCTCGAAGGGGCGGCGTGGACGATGCTGGGGAGCGGGCTGAACAAGCCCGCCCACTCGCTCTTCGCCTTCGAGGGCGAGCTCCTTGTCGGCGGTTCCTTCGACTTCGCCGGCGGCAAGATGCTCACCCGCGTCGGACGCTGGGACGGAGCGAGCTGGTCCGCGATGGGGAGCGGCGCCAACTTGCCGGTCACCTGCTGGGCGGTCTTCGACGAGGGCGCCGGCCCGGCGCTGTTCGCCGGCGGCGGCTTCACGTTCCTCGATGGGACTCCGATCCGCTTCGTCGCGCGCTGGGACGGTGCGGGATGGTCGCAGCTCGGCGGCGGGCTCGACGCGTTCTACCTAGGGGGAGCGTCGGATCTCACCGTGTTCGACGACGGCACGGGGCCGGCGCTGTACGCGGTCGGGAACCTCCAGTCCGCCGGCAGCCTAGCCGTCAACAACATCGCACGCTGGGACGGCTCGGCCTGGTCCAGCGTCGGCGGCGGGCTGCCGGGCGGGCTCAAGCCGACGTGTGCTGCGGTCTTCGACGACGGCGCCGGCCAGGCTCTGTACGTCGCCGGCGACGAGCTGCTGGCGGGCTCGACCAAGGCCGTGGTCGTGCGTTGGGACGGAGGCGCTTGGACGCAGATCGGCGTCAGCGCCGGGTGGTCGTCGGTGCAATCGATGACCGTGTTCGACGACGGGAGCGGCGCGGCGCTTTACGTCGGAGGCGACTTCACCGACCTGAACGGCGTACCGTTGGCGGGTCTGGCGCGCTGGGACGGCGTCGCCTGGTCCGACTTCGGCGGCGGCTTCGACTTCGGCATCTACGACTTCGGCGTGCGCGCGCTCGCCGTCGTCGACGCCGGCGACGGCGCCGCACTGTGCGCGGGCGGTGACTTCAGCGGCGCGGGAGGTGTGCCCGCGAACGGCATCGCGCGCTGGGATGGAGCGGCGTGGACGCCGCTGGGCGCCGGGGTGGGCGAGGTCTACGCGCTTGCGGGCTTCGACGACGGGACCGGTCAAGCGCTCTACGCCGCCGGCTCGTTCGAGGAGGCCCCGGATTCCGGGGACGCCTATCTCGCGCGCTTCGGGTTCGCCGCCGTGCAACCGATCCCCGGCTGCCACGGCAACTCGGCGACGCTGTCGCCGCTCGCGCCCGCGGCGAAGCTCGGCGCGGCGTTCCCCGTCGAGCTCACCTCGAGCGCGATCGCGTCCGGCACGGCCTACTTCCTGGGCGGCCAGTCGGCGCTGGACGCCGCCGGCTGCGGCCCGTTCGTAGCGGGCCTCGGAGAGCTCCTGCTCGGCGCGGCTCCGGCCTCGCTCGGCCAGGCCTCGATGACGGGCGGAGCCGCGACGCTCCCGCTCGTCGTTCCCAGCGCGCCGGCGCTCGTCGGCTCGACCGTCGATCTCGGCGGGGTTGCGTTCGGGACGGCGCCCCTCGCGGTGGAGCTGACGAACGGCCTCGCGGTACGGATCCTCCACTGACCCACGGGGATCCGGGCGCCTGAGGAGCTTGTGACGCCCGGAACGGTCCCGGGTTCTGAGCGCGGGGCCTCGGGAGCAGAGCTGCGGAGCCGAAGTTCCGAGCAGCCAGGCCCCGCGGGACCGTATCCTGCTAAGCGTTGGCCGCGGGTCGCGCCGCGTTGGCGGAGAGAGACGAGCAAGGCCAGCACGCTTGTGCCCGCCGGGCGGTCCCGCGCCGACCGCCGCGGCCCCAAGCCGCGCCTGCCCGGCCGCAGATGACTGAGCCGCCCCACAAGAGCCGCGAATCCGAGGAGCTGCCCAGCTCCGTTCTGAACGCGATCCGCGAGCTGGTCGCCAAGGAGCCCAGAGCGCTGTTCGGCTCCGAGCCCCCGCCCGCGACCCAGCCCGGCCAACGGATCGGCGACTTCGAGATCCTGCGCCCGCTCGGAGCCGGCGGAATGGGGGAGGTGTGGGAGGCCCGCGACCACACCCTGGACCGCCACGTCGCGCTGAAGCTCGTGTCGCCGAACATCCTGGCGTCGCCGCGGGCGCTCGAGCGCTTCCGCTGCGAGGCCAAGGCCGGGGCGCAGCTCTCGCATCCCAACATCGTCACCGTCTACAGCTTCGGCGAGCACGAGGGCCGGCACTTCATCGCGCAGGAGCTGGTGCCGCGCGCCCGAACGCTCGCGCACCTGATCGATGAGCAGCGGCGCCTCCCCGAGGTGCCCCCGGGCTACGAAGACGCGATCGTCGAGCTGTTCGTCGGCGTTGCCGAAGGCCTGCACGCCTCCCACAGGTCGGGGATCATCCATCGCGACGTCAAGCCGGGCAACATCCTGATCACCGAGGACGGCCGCGCGAAGGTGGCGGACTTCGGGCTCGCCTGGTTCGAGGGCGAGCTGTCCTTCTCGAAGACCGGCGACTTCGTCGGCACGCCGCACTACATGAGCCCCGAGCAGGTCGCCGGGGGCCACGCGGGGCTGGACCATCGGACGGACGTGTTCTCCACGGGAGCCTCGCTGTTCGAGGCGCTGACGCTCGTGCCTCCCTTCGCGGGCGCGAGCCAGAAGGAGGCGCTGCGCAACGTCCTCTTCCGCGACCCGCCGGACCCGGGCGCGACGAACCCGCGGCTCTCCGTCGCGCTTCGTCGCGTCTGCCTGCGCGCGCTGGCGACCCGGCCGGAACGGCGCTACGCCTCGATGGGGGAGCTCGCCGAGGACCTGCGGGCGTGCCTGCCCTCGTCCACGCGCCTGACGGGCGCGGCTCTGTTTCAGCTCGCCGAGCTCGCCGGGCGACCAGCGCCCTCCACGGTGCACGCGGCGCCGCGCGAGCACAGCCGCATCTTCGCGACGGCGCACGGCCGCGATCGCAACGTCGTCGCCCCGCTCCTCAGGGAGTGGTCCGAGGACGAGCGGACGACGCTCGAGGCTGGCCTCGACGAGTGCGACACCGTGGTCTTCTTCCTGGGGCGGCACGGCCTCGACCCGCAGCAGCGGCGCGACCTCGCGCGCGTTCTTGCTCGGGCGTCCGGCACGGCGACACACGTGCTGCCGGTGCTGCTGCCGGGCTTCGAAGGCGACCCTCCCCTGAGCCTGCTGAGCTTCCCGACCTGGATCGACCTGCGCCGCTCGATCGACGACGGGCGGCAGCGCGAGCTCCTCACCGTCGCCGCGCTGGACGGACTGCTCGGCCTCGAGCAGAAGGGGCTCGCGCAGCGGACGCGCTCGGAGGTCTGCCCCTTCCGCGGCCTGCTCGCCTTCCGCGAGGAGGACTCAGCCCTCTTCTTCGGCCGCGAGGCCGAGGCCGGCGCGCTGCTCGAGCGGGTCGACCGACACCCCTTCGTGGGCGTCGTCAGCGCGTCGGGAGCGGGCAAGTCCTCGCTGATCCAGGCGGGCCTGGTCCCGCGGCTCCGAGCCCGGGAGGGAGAGCGCTGGGAGGTCCTGCTCCTCACTCCGAAGACCGAGCCCGTCGCCGAGCTCGCGCGGGCCTTCGTCGCGCTGCTCGCGCCGGACGCCGACGCGGACGAACGCCTGACCCGCACCGCGCGGCGCGCGCGGGAGCTGCGCGAGGGTCAGCTCGGGCTCGCCGAGATGGTCCAGGTCGTTCTGGACGAAACGCCGGGCAACACGCGCCTTTTGGTCTGCGTCGACCAGGGCGAGGAGCTGTTCACGACCTGCCGCTCGCCGGAGGAGCGCGAGCTGTTCCTCGAACTGCTCTTCATCGGCCTCGAGCGCTGCGGCTCCCTGCGGGTCGTGCTCGCGCTGCGCGGCGACTTCTGCGGGAGGGCGCTGGAGTCCAAGCGCCTCGCGCAGCACCTGCAGGACGCCACCATCCACCTGGCTCCGATGGCCGAATCCGATCTACGCCGCACGATCGAGGGGCGGGCGAAGCGAGCGGGGCTCGCGCTGGCGCCCGGCCTCGTCGAGAGCGTCGTGGGGGACCTGCGCGGCGAGCCGGGAGGCCTGCCCCTGCTCGAGTTCTACCTGCGCGAGCTGTGGGAGCGAAGCGCGGACGGCGTGCTGGAGGAGCGGCGGTCGGAAGCGGGCGCGGACGCCGGGCAAGGCGGCGTGCTCGGCTCGATCAGCCGCGCCGCCGAGAGCTTCTATCAGTCGCGATCCGAGGAGGACCGCGAGCGCCTGCGGCGGATCTTCCTGCGGCTCGTCCACCCGAGCGAAGGAGCCGCGGACACGCGCCGCCGCGCGTGTCGGGCCGAGCTCGAGGACGGCCTCGACCTGGTCGAGGCGCTCGTGCAGCAGGAGCGCCTCCTGGTCGCGGACGTCGAGGCGGGCGAGGTCATCTTCGAGGTCTCACACGAGGCGCTGATCCGCGACTGGAGCCGGCTGCGTCGCTGGCTGGACAGCAACCGCGAGTTCCTGTCGTGGCGCGCACGGCTGCGCCACGACGTACAGCGCTTCGACAGCGCACAGGAGCTGTTGACCGGCGGCCGCCTGGCCGAGGCGCTGCGCTGGCGGCAGGAGCGGGGCATCGATCTGCTCGCCGAAGAGAGCGCCTTCATCGACCGCAGCCACGCCCGCGCCCGCCGCAGGCGCGCGGCCCTTGCGGCCGTCCTGGTCGGCGTGGTGCTCACCGTCGTCTCGGTTGGGTTCGCCTTCCAGCGGGCCGCGCGCCGCCAGCTCGAGGCCACCGACCCGCTCCTGCTCGACGTCCTGGTCGAGCGGTCCCGCGAGGGGCTGGTGCGGGGGAACACCGAGGAGGCGATCCTCGCAGGACTCGACGCGTGGCTCGGCGAGGCGCGCGCGCTCCGCGCCCGTCGCGACGGCTACCGGCGCGGCCTCGCGGGCCTCGACGAGGCGTCGGCCCGGCGCGCGCGGCTCGCGGCGATGCTCGCCCGTTCCGAGGAGTTCGACCGCGAGATCCGCGCGGCCGAGCGGCAGCGGGTCGAGGTCACCGAGCGCTTCGGGCTCTGGGCGCGGTGCCGCGATTCCGTGGCGGCCGACGAGGCCTTCGCCGCCCTCGACCTGCCCCCCCAGGGCGGCCTGCTGCCCCTCGGCCGGGACGAGCGCTCGGGGCTGTGGGAGTTCTACGTCCCGGGGACCGGCGACACTCCGGTCTGGGAGGGCAGCTGGGACAGCGGGCAGGTGCAGCCCTCCTACGGCATGGCGGTGGTGCTGGTGCTGATTCCAGGGGGCGACTTCCTGATGGGAGCGCCCGAGGACGAGGCGGGGCAGCGCGAGGAGGAGGGACCGCAGCATCCCGTGGCGGTGGAGCCGTTCTTCCTGGGCAAGTACGAGGTCACGACGCCCCAATGGGACGGGCTCGATGACGAGGAAGAGCCGGCAGCGCGCGCGGGACGCACCGCTCCACCGCAGTCCGCGAAGAGCTGGAACGAGATCGCCGAGTGGGGTGCCAAGCGCGGCCTCCGCCTGCCGAGCGAGGCCGAGTGGGAGTACGCCTGCCGGGCGGGAAGCCGAACGCCCTACTGGTCGGGCGCCGGGGAATCCGACCTGGCCGAGGTGGGGTGGTACGCGGCGAACTCGGACGGCAACGCGCACCCCGTCGGCGCGAAGCAGCGGCCGAACAGGTTCGGGCTGCACGACATGCACGGAAACCTGTGGGAGTGGTGCCAGGACAACATGCACGAGAGCTACGAAGGCGCTCCCGACGAGAGCAGCGCCTGGGAGGACGGCCCCGGACCCCGCGTCTTCCGCGGCGGCAGCTTCAGCGTCCCCGCCGACCTCGCGCGGGCCGCCACGCGCTTCGGCTACGACCCGCGGCTCCGCGACCTGATCGTGGGCTTTCGAGCCGCCCGCGGCATCGCGGAGTGAGGCTGGCCACCTCCACGGGCCTCGCGCGCCGGGCACCCGCCGGCTAGCTCGCGCAGCCGGGGCCGGGGCCGGGGTCTCGCGGAGCCGCCTCGGGCGCAGCCCGTTGGAGAGCCCGAGCGCGGGAAACCGCCGATTCGGCTTCAGGGTCCCGGACCGCTTGGCGTTGGACGCCCTGGCGGGAGGGCGCCGGCACCGAGCCGATGGCCGGGTCGGGGGCGCTCTGCGGCCGTCCCTCCGACCGCTTCCAGGACCGACGCTTATGCTCCTTCTCGCTCTCGTTGCCTCCGCCGCTGTCTCGTCCCTCCAGCGACCGCCCCAGCACCTGCGGTGGGTCGACGTCGATTCCGACGGCCTCGACGACGCCGTCCTGGTCGGCGCGGGTCGCGACCTGCGCGTGTTCCGCAACCTTGGCAACGGTGCCTTCCAGGACGTGACCGAGCCCCTCGGGCTCGGAGGCCTGCGGGACGTCGCACAGGCCGCCTTCGTCGACTACGACGGCGATAGCCGCCAAGACGTGCTGGTCGTTGTGCCGACGGGAGTGAGTCACCTGTACCGGGGTGCGCCCGGCGGGACGTTCTCGGTCGTGGGCGCCGAGAGCGGACTCGATCTAGTCGGGCCGATTCTGGGAGCCGAGTGGCGCGACTTCGACCACGACGGCAAGCTCGACCTGGGGCTCGTCCGCGCCTCAGGCTCAACGCTGCACCACAACCTCGGCGGCGGCTCATTCGCATCGTCTCCGCTGGGGCTGCCCGCGTTCCCCGACGCGCTGACCGCGGTGGCGAGCAAGTGCTTCGACGCGCTCGTCGACCAGAGCACCGGGCTGTGCGGGCTGCAGGCCTCCGGCGTGCCGACGCTGGGCATGCTGACGCCCGTCAGCGACGACTGGTTCCTCAGCGACACCACCGGCTACATGGGGCTCGGTACGACGGATCCCGAGTTCCGGCTCGACGTGGACGGGACCGTTCGCTCGCGCAGCGGTGGCTTCGTCTTCCCCGATGGGAGCACGCAGCAGACCGCCACGCTCCTCGGGCCCGCCGGTCCCCAAGGGCCGCCCGGGCCGACCGGGCCGCAGGGGGCAACCGGTCCAGCGGGAACCGCGGGGGCCACCGGCCCGGCTGGCCCGCAGGGGTCGACGGGTCCGGCCGGCAGCACCGGGCCGGCCGGCCCGCAGGGCCCGACCGGCGCGGCGGGTGTCCAGGGTGAGACCGGCCCGGCCGGTCCGCCGG
>JBCCGI010000168.1:0-7775 GCA_039029355.1 Planctomycetota bacterium | reverse complement strand
GCCTCGAAGCCCAGGGCCGGCCCCTCCGCCGGGCATCGCGCTCGGCCGAGGTCACCTTCGACTGGGACGATCCCGGCACCTGGGACGACGCGCTGCGCGGCGCCGGCGCGGCCTACGTCGTCTACACGCCCGACCTGGCCGTGCCCGCCGCGCCCGCCGCGATCCGCGCGTTCGCCGAGCGTGCACTGGCCCACGGTCTAGAGCGCCTCGTCCTGCTCTCCGGCCGCGGCGAGCCCGAGGCCCAGCGCTGCGAGCGCATCCTGGCCGACACGGTCGCGGGCCGCGCCGACTGGACCGTCGTGCGCGCCGCCTGGTTCCAACAGAACTTCAGCGAGGGCGCCTTCCTCGAGCCGGTGCTCGCGGGGAGCGTCGCCCTGCCCGCCGGCGAGGTGCCCGAGCCCTTCGTCGACGTCGACGACGTGGCCGACGTCGCGGTCGCGGCGCTGACCGAGGACGGCCACGCGGGCGAGGTCTACGAGGTCACCGGACCGCGCCTTCTGACCTTCGCCGAAGCCGTCGCCGACGTGGCGGCCGCAGCGGGACGCGAGGTGAGCTACGCGCAGCTCACGATGCCCGACTTCCGCGCCTATCTCGCCGGCGCCGGCGTGCCGGACGGCTACGGAGAGCTGCTCGAGTACCTCTTCACCGAGCAGGGCCGCGGCCACAATGCCCACGTCACCGACGGCGTGCAGCGCGCGCTCGGCCGCGCGCCGCGCGACCTGCGCGACTACGCTCGCGACGCCGCCGCGGCGGACGCCTGGCGGACCGCGGGAGCGGAGGTGTAGCGGTGGAAGCGCTCCTCCAAGGCCTCGCGATCGCCGGCGTCCTCGGCGCGGGCGCGATGGGCGGTACGTTCTACGCCTTCTCGTCGTTCGTGCTGCCGGCGCTCGGCCAGCTGCCCTCCGAGCGCGGCGCGGCGGCGATGCAGACGATCAATGTGGTGGTGCTGCGCCCGAGCTTCCTCGGGGTGTTCGTGGGGACCGCGCTGCTGTCGCTCGTGTCGCTTGCGCTCGCCGCGTGGCGTTGGGGAACGCCGGGCACCGGTCCGCTCGCGGCGGGCGCCGGGCTCTACCTGCTCGGGACCTTCGCGGTGACCGCGGCGGGCAACGTACCGCTGAACGACGCACTTGCCGAGGTCGAGCCGGAGAGCGACGAGGGGCGGCGGGTGTGGAGCGACTACCTCACGCGCTGGGCCCGCTGGAACCACCTGCGCTCGGCGGCGGCGCTGGCCGCCACGGTCTGCTTCGCCTTCGCGACGGGCTAGGAAGCGGGGTTTGGCGGTCGTCGCAACGGTCTGGGTAGGCTTGAGTTAGGAGCGTTGCGCCAAGCAAACGGCGCCTCGCTCGCGCCCCGAGCGAAAAAGGGTCTGCCGGGCCGACCGCAAGCCGCGCCTCACGACCAACCCAGCCTCCCACGACGATGACCGAGGACGATCCCAACCCCGCCCGCCCGAACGACCCGACCAGTCGCCGCAAGCGCATCGAGGCCTCGCCCCACTGGCGCGACGGCCGCTTCCGCGACCTGCTCGAGCGCGAGGACCCCAAGGGCTGGTCGATCCTCCGCGACTGGGTGCTCGCCAAGAGCCCGCACCGCGTACCCGCCGAGCCCATCCCGACCGTCCGCCGCACCGCGGACGACTTCCGCGAGCCGCCGTCGAGCGGGCTGCGCGTCACCTGGCTCGGCCACTCGAGCTCGCTCGTCGAGATCGACGGCGCGCGCGTGCTGCTCGACCCGGTCTTCGGCAAGCGGGTCTCGCCCTTCGCGTGGGCCGGACCGAAGCGCTTCTTCGAGCCGCCGATGCGCGCGTCGGAGCTGCCGCCGCTCGACGCCGTCGCGATCTCGCACGACCACTACGACCACCTCGACCGACCGACGATCGTCGAGCTCTCAAGCCTCGACGTCCCGTTCGTCGTGCCGCTCGGCGTCGGCGCCCATCTGGAGCGCTGGGGGGTCGCCCCGGAGCGCATCACCGAGCTCGACTGGTGGGAGTCGCACCGCGTCGGCCCGGTGACGCTCACCGCCACGCCCGCGCGCCACTTCTCCGGCCGCGCGATGACGATGACCGACCGCGACCGCACGCTGTGGGCCGGCTGGGCGCTGACCGGCCCCGAGCACCGCGTCTACTTCAGCGGCGACACCGCGATGTTCCCCGGCTTCGCCGAGATCGGCGAGCGCCTCGGCCCGTTCGACGCCGCGCTCGTCGAAGCCGGCGCGTACAGCCCGCTGTGGCGCGACGTCCACATCGGCCCCGAGCAGGCGGTCGTCGCGTGCGAGCTGGTGCGCGGCGCGCTGCTCATGCCGGTGCACTGGGGCACGTTCGACCTCGCGATGCACGCGTGGACCGAGCCGATCGAGCGCATCCTGGCGGCCGCAGCCAGCGCCGGCGTGCCGGTCGCCGCGCCGCGCCCGGGCGCGAGCTTCGAGCCCGCCTCGGCCCCGGCGGTCGAACGCTGGTGGCCCGAGCTCCCGTGGCGCGGGCCGGCCGAGGACCCGGTGGTGTCCTCGGGCCTCGCGGGCGCGTTGCGCGAGCGGATCCTGCGCGTGGGTGCGGCGGCCAGCGCGGGCTAGCGCGACTCACCCAAGCGACTCGACGCGTCCGTCGAGGTAGTCGCGCTCGGCGCCGGCCGGCGCGAGCTCGGAGGCGCGGCGGTAGGCCGCGCGCGCCTCGGCGCAGCGGCCGATGCGGCGCAGGAGGTCGGCGCGCGTCGCGTGGTAGGGGTAGTAGCCCGACAGCTCGAGCTCGTCGACGAGCGCAAGCGCCTCCGCGGGGCCTTCGACCTCGCCGACGGCGATGGCGCGGTTCAACGCGACGACCGGCGAAGGGCCGAGGCGCAGGAGGTGGTCGTAGAGCGCGACGATCTGGCGCCAGTCGGTGTGCTCGGCACGGGCCGCGTCGGCGTGCACCGCCTGGATCGCCGCCTGCAGCTGGTACGGTCCCGGTCGGTCGCGCGCGAGGCACTGGCGCAGCAGCGTTCGCGCCTCCTCAAGGTGCCCGCGGTGCCAACGGTCACGCTCCTGGTCGCGCAGCAGAACCAGCGAACCGTCGGCGGCGAAGCGCGTGGCGCGGCGGGATTCGCCGAAGAGCACGAGTGCGAGCAGCCCCGCGACCTCGGGCTCGTCGGGCAGCAGCGAGCGCAGGAGACGCGCGAGCCGCAGGCCTTCGGTCGCGAGGTCCTCCACCTCGCCACCCGGCCGCCCGGCGCCGGCGTTGTAGACGAGATAGACCACTGCGAGCACCGGCGGGAGGCGCAGCGGGAGCTCGTCGTGGGCGGGCACGCGGTACGGGATGTGCGCCGACTTGATCTTGCGCTTGGCGCGCACGAGGCGCTGCGCCATGGCGGACTCCTCGACGAGGAACGCGTGCGCGACGTCGCGCGTCGCCAGTCCGCACAAGAGGCGCAGCGTCAGCGCCACCTGCGCCTCGCCCGAGAGCGCGGGGTGACAGCACGTGAAGATCAGCCGCAGCGAGTCGTCGTCGACGGGGTGCAGCTCGGGCTCGGGCTCCTCGACGTCGAAGCGCTCGCGCACGACGTCGCCGAGGAGCGCACGCCCCAGCGACTCGCGCCGCAGCCGATCGATCGCGCGGCTGCGTCCGGTGGCGACGATCCAGGCGTACGGGTTCGCGGGCAGCCCCTCGGCCGGCCACGTACGAAGCGCGATCGCGAACGCGTCCTGCACCGCGTCCTCGGCGACGTCGATGTCGCCGAAGACGCGGATGAGGGCCGCGACCGCGCGGCCGCTCCGCTCGCGGAAGACGCGGCCGACGTCGTCGCGGCGCGCGTCGCTCAAGCGCCCTCGGGGCTCCAGAAGGGGCGCACCTCGATCGGCTGCCCGACGCAGCTGGTCACCTTCGACGCCCAGGCGAGGGCGGCGTCGAGGTCGGGCGCCTGGATGATGTAGAACCCGCCCAGGTGCTCCTTCGACTCGATGAAGGGCCCGTCGGTCATCAGGACCTTGCCTTCGGAGTCGCGTACGACGGTCGCGCTCTCGGGCTCGGTCAGCCGGCCGGAGAACATCCACGCGCCGCCCTCCTTCATCTCGCTCTCAAGCGCCTCGATGCGCTGGAAGGACTTCTGCATCTCCTCGGGCGGCATGGCGTGGCAGTCGGCGCCGGGAGCGGTGTGGACGGACAAGAGGTACTGGTTCATCGGTTCTCCTTGGGTGGCGCGAAGTCGCTTCGCGGGTTCGGCGACGGGACGAGCGGGGCTCCGCGCCGACGACAGGCACCGCCGAGAATCCTAGCGCCGGCACCGGGCCGGCGGGCGCAAGTCGTTTGGGACGAGTGACTTGGCGCCCGTGCTACGCAGGCTCAAAGGCGCGGAGGAGGCCGCGCAGCAGCCGCCGCTCGCCGTGGATGGCCAGCGCGCCCTCGCGCTCGGCCTCGCGCGCGTCGAGCTCGCCCTCCCACAGCGCGAGGAGCGTCTCGCCGTCCCCTTCGAGCACCAGGTCCGGCCGCCAGCGCGCCTCGCCGGCGGTCTCCACCGCGCCGTCGCGCACGCGGGCCTGCACGCACGTGCCGTCCACGCGCAGCTCGAGGACGGCGCGCAGCCGGCGCGCGCGCTCCGGCCGGAACGCATACTTGAGCGCGACCACGTTCCAGCTCGCGCGCCAGAGGGCGTCGGGCTCCGGCTCGGCGAGCAGCGGCGCGCCCCAGCGGGCGAGCGCCAGCACGGCGGGCTCGAGGCCCGCGCCGCGCTCGGTCAGCGCGTAGGCCGTGCCGTCGTGCTCGACGAGGTCCGCCTCCTGCAGCTCGCGTAGGCGGGCGGCCAGCAGGTTGGTGCCGATGCCGGGCAGGTTGGCCTGCAGCTCCTTGTAGCGCTTGGCGCCGGTCAGGAGCTCGCGGACGAGGAGCAGCGTCCAGCGCTCCCCCACGAGGTCGAGCGCGCGGGCGAGAGCGCAGTGCTGGTGATAGGTGCGCTTGACCATGCGTACAGGGTAGCGGCATGCGCTTGAAAAAAATATAGCTCCAGAGGCGAAGAGCGTTGCTTTAAAAACGTATAGTCGCAGCATGGGCACCCAAGACCGCTTCCTCCTCCTCCGCCGGGCGCTGCTCGGCAACGCCGCGTTCTCAACCGCCTGCGGGCTGCTGCTCGCCCTGGGCGGCGGAGCGCTTGCGCCCGTCTTCGGCGCGCCGGCCCTCGCGCTGCGCGCGGTCGGGCTCGTGCTGCTGCCCTTCGCCTACGGCCTGTGGCAGAACGCGCGGCGGGCCGAGGTCCACCGGGCCGAGGCCTGGACCGCGGTCGTGCTCGATGCGGGCTGGGTCGCGGGCAGCGCGGCGCTCGTCGCCCTTGAGCTTTGGCCGCTGACCTTCGCCGGCACGTGGGCGGTCGTCGCCGTGGCCGACGTGGTGCTCCTGTTCGCGGTGCTGCAGGCGCTCGGGCTACGGCGCAGCGCGACGCGGCCAGCCGAGGCGCACTGATTCAGGCGAGCCCCGCACGGGCCGCGAGCGCGGCGTAGCGCTCGTCCTCGCGCAGGCGGTCGAAGACGCCGAAGGCCGGCACGACGCGCAGCAGGCCGTCGCGCTCCGCGATGCCCCGCTCCAGCTGAGCGAGCGCCTCGTCGAAGCGCCCCTGGGCCGATGGCGTCATGGCGAGGCAGAAGGGCGACGCGTAGCCGGCCGCGTCCTCGGCGACGAGCCGCGCCTGGACCTCGGCGGCGCGGCCGTCGTCGCCGAGGTAGGCGTACTGAGCACCCAGCAGCCCCGCCGCCCACGCGTCCATCGCCGACAGCTGCACGGCGCGCTCGAGGTCCTCGCGCGCACGCCCGTGCTCGCCAAGGTTCGAGAAGGCGAGCCCGCGGTGGAACCGCAGCATGTAGGCACCCGCGTGCGCCTCGAGCTGCGGCGTGAGCACCGCGAGCGCCTCCTCGGGCCGCCGCGAGAAGTTGCACGCCACGCCGAGCTGCCCGTGCGCGGCGCCCGACAGCGGGTCGATCGCCGTCGCCTCGCGGCACAGCGCGATGCCCTCGTCGTGCCGGCCGCCGAGCAGCGCGAGCAGGTATCCGCCGTACCAGAGCCGCGCCTGCACCGCGCGCGGATCCAGCCGCAGTGCCGCGCGCAGCTCGCGCTCGGCCGCGGCATCGTCCCAGTCGTACATCAGGTGCACCCAGCCGAGCGCCGTCCGCGCCTCGGCGTGGTCGGCGTCGAGCGCGATGGCGCGCCTCGCCGCGTCGCGCGCGAGCGGCATCAGCTCGTGCGGGCGGCGCGAGCCGTAGTAGCTGAGCAGGCCGTACGCCTCGGCGAGCCCCGCGTGCGCCGCGGCGAGCTGTGGGTCGAGCCGCAGCGCTCCCTCGTAGGCCTGCACCGCCTGCTCGAGCACCGAGCCGCGCTGCTGCAGCAAGAAGCGCCCCTGCAGGTAGCGGTCGTAGGCCTCCATGTCGCTCGTCGGCCGCGGCGCGGCGGGCGCGGGCACCCCCTCGCCCAGCTCGACGCGCATCGCCGCCGCGACGGCCGACGCGACCTCGTCCTGCAGGTCGAACAGCCCGCTCAGCTCGCCGTCGAAGCGCTGCGACCAGCGCTGGTAGCCGGTCTCGACGTCGACCAGCTGCGCGGCGATGCGCACGCGCTCGCCGGCGCGGCGCACGCTGCCCTCCATCAGGTGCGTAACGCCGAGCTTGGCGCCGATCTCGGCCGCGTCGACCGCGCGGCCTTTCAGGGAGAACGACGAAGAGCGCGCCGCGACGCTCAGCCCAGGCACGTGGCCGAGCGCGCCGATGATCTCGTCGGTGAAGCCGTCGCTGAAGTACTCGTCGGCCGGATCCGCGCCCGAGTTCGCGAACGGCAGCACGGCGATCGAGGCCGCCTTCGGCGCCGCCAGCACGCCCGGCGCGCCGGCGAGGACGCGCACCGCGTCGTCCATGCGCGCCGGGCGGCTTCCGGCGTTCTTGGAGAGGCAGCGGCGTAGCAGCTCGTGGACGCTGGCGGGCGTGTCGGTCGGGAGCAGGCTCCAGTCCGGCTCGTCGGCGGCGATCGCGGCCAGCTTGTCGGCGACCGAGTCGGCTGGGAAGATGCGCGTGCCGGTGAGGAGCTCGTACAGCACGCACCCGAAGGCCCACAGGTCGGCGCGCTCGTCGACCTCACGCCCGCGGCTCTGCTCGGGGCTCATGTAGTCGATCGTGCCGAGCAGCGCTCCCGCGGCGGTGACCGAGCCGTCGTCCCCGCCGTCGTCGGCCCCCTCGAGTGCCGCCGCGCGCTTCGCCACGCCGAAGTCGAGCACCTTCGCGCGCCCGTCGGGCGTCACCACGACGTTGGCGGGCTTCACGTCGCGGTGTACCACGCCCGCGCCGTGCGCGGCGGCCAGGCCCTCGGCGACCTGACGGGCGATCGAGAGCGCCTCGCCGACCGGCACCGCCCCGCGCGCGGCGCGGCGCGCCAGGTCCTCGCCCGGCACGAGCTCGAGCACCAGGAAGCAGGCGTCCTCGACCTGATCGATGCCGTAGATCGCCGCGACGTTCGGGTGGTTGAGCGACGCCAGCGTGCGAGCCTCGCGCTCGAAGCGGCGTAGCGCGTCCTCGCTCTCGGCGAAGTGCTCGGGCAGCACCTTCACCGCCACCTCGCGACCGAGCCGCGTGTCGAGCGCGCGGTACACCTCCCCCATTCCCCCGGCCCCGAGGGGTGCGAGGATCCGGTAGAAGCCGAGCGTTTGACCGGAGGCGAGCGCCATCGCGCGCGGACAGTGTACGGCGCGCCTCCGGCGATGCGCGTACGGGTACAACGAGAGCGGGGGCGGGTCGTGGCCGATCCGGGCCCCCCCCGTGCCGCCGTTGTGGAAGGAGGG
>JBCCGI010000167.1:0-7865 GCA_039029355.1 Planctomycetota bacterium | reverse complement strand
GCGGGCGAGGACTACCCGATCTTCGACGGCATCAACGGTCTGGTGGTCTCCGGCGACCAGATGAGCGCCGAGGTCGGCGACTTCGACTGCGACGGCAAGGACGAGATCGCCTGGCGCCACGCCGGCTGGCCGGCCTGGGCCATCACCGACGAGAGCGAGCCGATCCAGCTCATCATCGACGACCTCTTCACCTACGACCCGCTGCAAAGCGCCCAGGCCGTGGGCGACTTCGACGGCGACGGCTGTGACGACCTCGCCTGGCGCAACAAGAACGACGACGCCTGGAACGTGAACAGCCTGAACCTGCCGCTCTGGAAGATGGAAGACGGTCAGGGCGAGGGCTTCGACCCCAGCGTGATCTTCCACTTCGCGGGCGACTTCGACAGCAACGGCAGGGACGACGTGGCCTGGCGCTTCACCGGCGCGGGCTCGTGGTACGTCAGCAGCACCGACGGCCTGTACTTCCTGGAGGACTTCTACACCAACTTCGACGTCGACGTCAGCCGCGCGGTGGCCGGCGACTTCGACGGTGACGGCCAGGACGACGTCGCTTTCCGCGAGACCGGCTGGACGCAATGGCTCTTCACCGGCGACGGCGTGGTCGACTACCTGCCGGGCAGCCCGAACACCTTCGACAAGGACCTGCCGGTCCACGTCGGCGACTTCAACGGCGACGGCAAGGACAACGTGGCCTGGCTTCCGAACGACACCGACACGTGGGAGGTCGACGCCGACGGTCCGTTCGAGGGCAAGAACAAGTTCCGCTGGCAGGAGACGACCGAGAACCTCGAGCTCTCCTACGAGATCATCTACACCGACGTGAACCTCGACGGGAACCTCGACGACCTGGTCATCATGGTCAAGAACCCCGACGACTCGGCGTACCTGATCCACAAGCCCCTGATGCAGGCCTACTTCGCCAAGTCCCAGGGCTGGACCATCACCGACGCCTGGTACGAGGGCTTGAGCCCGGTCCAGCAGCAGGCCTTCTTCGACGACTGCCAGACCCCCGAGCTGCAGTCGACCTTCACCAACACGGCCGACGCCACCGAGTTCAACCAGACCAACGCCAACGGCAACTTCGAGTCGATGACCGAGATGGCCGGCGAGGTCGAGTACGTCGCCGTCGAGGACATCCAGGACACCGGCGAGGTGTCCGGCTCGGTGCGCCTGATCGACTTCAGCGCCAGTGGCGTCTACGAGGAGAACGGCGCCGGCGGTGAGGTCGGCTTCAACGTCACCACCATCGCGTACAACTTCGGCGACGTCGTCTCCGGCGAGGTCGTCGCGCTCGAAGCCTCGGCCAACATGTACGTCGGCAAGGGCGGCTTCTCGATCGGCGCCGGCGCGACGCTGGTCGCCGCGGACGCCGACTTCGGCAACCCCGAGGGCAGCCACGTCAGCCTCGGCGTGGGCGTGGGCATCGGCGCCGGCGTCGACGGCAAGTGGGGCGAGAACGACATCTATGGCGGCGAGATCGACGTCAAGTTCTTCAAGGTCGGCGTCTACATCAAAGGCGAGGACGCCGAGCAGGTCTTCAACGACGGCGTCGACTGGTGCGTCGGCGCGGGCAACTCGGTCGCCAACTGGGGCGAGACCGCCTGGGGCGACACGGTCGGCTTCTTCGAGGACGCGGGCGACGGGTTCCTCGGCTTCGCAAACAACGCCTTCGACGGTCTGACCTACGGCTTCGACTCGACCGTCGACGGCCTGGAGTTCCTCGCCGGCAACTTCGAGGAGACCTTCACCGGCACCGCGAAGGACATCGAGAACTTCGGCTCCGACACCTGGAACGACATCGAGGAGGGCGGAGGCCAGGTGATCTCCGACATCGAAGACGGCTGGAACGATGCGACCGGCGAGGCCGGCAACTTCATCACCACCACCTGGAACAGCATCTTCTAGTCAGCACGGCACCCCCCCCCTGACGGGTTCCTGCAGCTCTTCACTGCAGGACGGCTGTTTCGCGGCGCCCCGGTTCGATTCGACTACGTCGCTTCGTTCCGGGGCGCCGCTCTCTTGTTCGCGCTGACACTCGAACGACCGTTTCGCGCGCGGACGCCGCAGCGTCCCTTGCGCCGATCTCTGCCCCGCGCGAATATGCCGCGATGCGCACCCGCTTCGCTCTCGCCCTCCTGTCGATTCCCGCTCTTCTCGGCGCCTGCGCCACGACCGCTCCCGCCGAGCACGAGCACTCGCTCAGCTGGGTCTGGATCCTGACCGGCCCGCGCGACGCCGAGGTACAGGGCGAGGCGCGCAACGCCGCCTTCGCCGGCCACTTCGCGAACATGGACCGCATGGCGGAAGAGGGGCAGCTGCTCGTCGCCGGCCCGTTCGGTGAGCCGCGCGCGCAGGACGACCACCGCGGGATCTTCCTGCTCGCGACCGCGGACACCGCGCACGCCGAAGAGGTCGCCTTCAGCGACCCGACCGCCCAGGCCGGCGTGTTCGTGTTCGAGGTCGAGCCCTTTGCGACCGACGACCCGCTCGACCGCCTCGGCCCGCTGCACGAGGCGGCGATCGAGGCCTCCGGCGTCGAGAACCCGCCGCCGGGCTACCACGCGCGGCCCTACGTGCTGCTCACCGGCGCCCCGGCGGGGGCGGCCGAGGCGGCGCTCGAAACCGCCGGCGCTCCGGTGCTCTTCGCCGGTCGCCTCGGCGCGGGCGAGGCGGAGCGCACGCTGGCCTGCCTTGACGCGCAGACCGCCGACGAGGCGCAGGCGCTGCTCCCCGCCGCCGGCGGCGGGAGCTGGACGGTCATGCCCTGGTTCGCGAGCAACGAGGTCGTGAATCTGCGCTAGTGTCCCGAGTCAGAAGTTCGGCGTCACATTCCGCTCCCTGTCAGCCCCTGGCGGCGTTGCTCCTCCTCGGCGTAGCGCCCTGGAGACGCAGTCGTCGTCGCGCCTTGCCAGGAACCGACAGGGAACGGAATGTGACGACGAACTTCTGACTCAGGACACTCGCCGCGCCTTGCGGCGAATCCGGCGCGGCGTTGGCGGGTAGAGCTCCCAACGGCCCCTTCGGAGGGGCCGAGGAGGAGCGCATGAGGACAAGCAACGACCGACCGAGCCGGCTGCGCGGACTGCTGCGCGCCTGGTTGACGGCGATGGTGTTCGCGGGCGTCGCGGTGCTGGGCACGCGGGCCGCGCAGGCTGCGGTCGTCTGGCTCGGCGGGGTGACGACCCTGCCGGATGCGGTGGAGATCGGGCTGTTGCTGGGGGCGTACGCCTTTGGGCTCGTGCTCGGCCTGCGCGTCGTCCGGCTGCTCTGGCCGTGGCTGGCGTGGCGCTCCGAGCGAGCCGCGCGGAGCTAGTTCGAGGCCGGGGGGAAGTCCTCGACGCCGCGGATGACAGAGCGCGGCGCGGCTCTGCGTGGGAAGAGGGTGCGGGAGGGCAGTTCGCTCCCCGCCGGGCGAGCGAGCTGCTCGCCCAGACCTCGTTCCAAGGCAGGGATTCCCAGTCCGATGCAAAGGCAGACTTCACGCTCGCTTCGTTCCTTCCCTTCACGCTCCACCTGGTTCCGCGTGGCGGTGGCCCTCGCCGCCTCCGCCTCGGCCACAAGCGCCCAGGTGACTCCCTTCGGCTCGCCGTCGCCGGCCTCCGATGGCTTCGTTCCGGTGATGGACCCGCCGTCGGCCGTGTATGTCGATGGGCTGGTGACCGTCGACCTCACCGGTCCGCCGAACACCGTCGGCTGGATGCTGCTCGGGACCAGCAACACCTCGTGGGCCGGGCTGCCGCTGCCGCTCGACCTGACGCTGTTCGGCCCGGCGCTCTTCGACGGCACGCTGCTGGTCGCGGCCGACGTCCCGGTGCCGGTCCAGTTCGACCAGGACGGCCAGGCCGAGGGCGAGTTCTTCGGCTGCCCGGTCGGCGTCATCCTCTTCGGCCAGCTCGCCACCGCCGATCCCGCCGCCGGCCAGGTCGTCGGCGCGATGAGCCACGGCTGGAGCTTCAGCCCGCAGCCAGGCGTCGCGATCACCGGACTGAGCACGACGTCCGTGGGCGCGGGGAGCGCGCTCGACGTCCTCGCGACCGACCTGCCGGCCGAGGCCAAGGACCTGTGCGTCCTCGGCCGCGACTCCACCGGCGCGATCTCGGCCTTCATGACGGCCGAGGACGTGTCGGCCCAGGTGCTCAACGCGGACGTGGCCGCGATCACGACCGGCGCCTCCGAGGCCTTCGTCACGGTGATGACCGGCCAGGGCCGCTATCTGGACGAGGGCTTCGCGCCGCCCGGCATCGACTACGGTCCCGAGGACGTGCGCATCTGGACGTCGAACGGCACGCCGGCCGAGCAGTTCCCGGTGCCGCTCACGCTGCAGCCCTCACCGGCCGACACGTGCACGGACTTCTACGACGGCGGCGTCGGCCCGTCGGGCGCGATCGAGATCACGGTGCCCTCGACGACGGTCTGTCCGCCGAACACGCGCTTCGAGCTGCAGATCGACGCGGACACCGTGATGACGATGTTCGACGGCGGCACCTGCTTTGAGTACGTCGGCGAGCAGAGCAACTCCGCCCGGCTCACGACCGCCGACTGCGCGATCGCGGCGTGCACGGTGTTCCAGCAGGCGTTCCTCGATCAGCACAGCGTGCTCGTCTTCTGCAACACGTCGACCGATGCCTTCGGGAACGTGACGATCAAGATCAGTCCGCCGCTCGGCGACAGCTGGGGCTCGTTCACCTTCGCGAGCTTCCGGATCTGCTCCGGCGAATAGGGAGCGGATGAGCGGAGCGGGGAGGTCGGCCTCGCCGGCCTCTCCGCTCTTTCTCGCGTTCGTGCGCAACGCCGCGCGTCGAGGGGATCCCCGCTTCGGCGCAAGTTCCTGTCGGCCGCGCAGGCGCCTTGCGAGAGAGACGGTGCGGGGAGCAACGCGGCTCCCCTGGCGGGCGGAAAGGCGCCCGCCTCCATTCCATTCGCTCTCAGGAGCTTCGGACTCCAATCCCATGCAACGGCAGGTTTCGCGCTCGCAGGTCTCTCTCTTCCCGAACCACCTCGTGCTCCGCACCGCGGCGGCGCTGGTGCTCGCCGCGTCGACGGCCAGCGCCCAGGTGCTTCCCTTCGGCACGGCTTCCCCGTCGTCGGACGGCGTCGTCCCGACGCTGGATCCGCCCTCGGCCATCTACTACGGCGGCTTCGTTCCGCTCGAGCTCACCGGGCCGCCGAACGCGACCGGCTGGGTGCTGCTGGGGCTCAGCCGCGAAACGTGGCTCGGCCTCCCGCTCCCGCTCGACCTCACGCTCTTCGGCCCGTCGCTCTTCGACGGCACGCTCCTGGTCTCGACCGAGGTCGTCCTGCCCGTCACGTTCGACGCCGACGGCCACGCCCAGAGCCAGTTCTTCAACTACCCGAACGACATCTCGTTCTTCGGCCAGCTCCTGACCTCCGACCCCGCCGCCGGCCAGATCGCCGGCGCCACCAGCCTCGGCTGGAGCTTCACCCCGCAGCCCGACGTCGCGATCACCGGCCTGAGCACCACCACCGCCAGCCCCGGCAGCGCCCTCGACGTCTTCGCGACCGACCTACCGGCCGAGGCGATCGACCTCTGCATCCTCGGCCGCGACCCGTCCGGCAGCGTCGCCGCCTTCATGACGCCCGAGGCCATCGTCGCCGGCGCGGCCAACGCCGACGTCGCTGCCATCGCGCCCGGCGCCAGCGAGGCCTTCGTGACGGTGATGACCGGCCAGAGCCGCTACGTCGCCGAGGGCTTCGCGCCCCCCGGCATCGACTACGGGCCCGAAGACATCCGCATCTGGACGTCGAACGGCACGCCGGCCGAGCAGTTCCCGGTGCCGATCACGCTGCAGCCCTCGCCGGGCGACGCGTGCACCGAGTACTACAACGGCTGCGTGAACCCGGCCTCGGGCGCGATCGAGATCGAGATCCCCGGCTCGGCCATCTGCCCCGCGAACACGCGCTTCGAGCTGCAGATCGACGCCCAGGCGACCAACACGATGTTCGACGGGGGGACGTTCTTCGACTACGTGTCGCAGCAGGGCAACACGACTCCGCTCCCGACCGCCGACTGCGCGATCGCGGCGTGCACGGTGTTCCAGCTGGCGTTCCTCGAGCAGCACGGGGTGCTGGTGTTCTGCAACACGTCGACCGACGCGAAGGGCAACGTGACGATCGCCGTCAGCCCGCCGTTTGGGGATACGTGGGGCTCGGGCTCGTGCGCGAGCTTCCGGATCTGCGACTAGGAGAGGGAGGAGAATGGGGGGGCGGGGAGCGGGCGCAACCGCTCCCCGCCTCCTTTCCTATGGGGGAGAGCCCCGGGCGCAGACCCCCGCGGGCGACGCTAGACTCGCGCCATCGTTCCGCTTCCCCCGTCCGAGAGAGACATCCCGATGCGACCGTGGCTCCTCGCCTGCTCGGTGGCCCTTGCGCTGGCCGTCCCCGCTCCTGTTTCCGCCCAGGAAGGCGAAGGCCGCCGCAAGCCGACCATCGCGGTCGGAGTCGGCAGCGGCTTCACCGGCCTCTACGCCGGACGCCCCGGCGGACGGCGCACGCTGCGCACGACGCAGGGCGCCGAAGCTGAGAAGGCGCTCGACCTCGGCCTGAAGTGGCTCGCGGGGGCGCAGGCGCCCGACGGCTCCTGGGACGCATCCGCGCACGGAGGCGACGCCCGCTTCCAGGTGGGAGCGACCGCGCTGGCGCTGCTCGCGCTGATGGGCGACGGCACCTCGCTGGCCGAGGGTCCCCACAAGAAGACCGTCACGGCCGGGATCCAGTGGCTCCGCAAGAGCCAGGACACCGAGTCGGGCCGGATCGCGTCGGCCGACTCGCTCGACCCGATGCGCGAGCATGCCCTCGCGACCTGGGCCATCGTCGAGTGCTTCGCGCTCTCGAAGAGCCCGCTGGTCCGCAAGACGGCGGAGCGCGCGGTGAAGTTCCTCGCCGAGCACGGCGGGGCAGAGATCGAGGCGACGTTCGCGCTCGTGTGTGCGGCGGAGGCGGGGCTCGAGTTCGACCGCGACGTGCTCGCGACGCTCGCCTCGACCCTCGCGGAACGGACCAGCAACGGCGGCCGCGTGAGCGTCGCCGAGGGAGACGCGCTGAGCGAACACGCCGCAACCTCGGCGGGGCTGCTGGCGCGGGTGTTTCTGCGCCAGACGACGAAAGAGCAGCCGGTTCTGGAGCGGAGCGCGAAAGCGATCGCGAAGCACCCGCTCGCCGCGGCCGGCGACAAGGCCGACCGCGCGGCGCTGAGCTATGCCGCGCACGCGCTGTTCCAGATGGGCGGCGACGCGTGGCAGGCGTGGCGCGAGGAGTCGACCGCGGCGGTGGTCCACGCGCAGGAGGCGAAGGGCGAGCTCAGGGGGAGCTGGTCACCGGCGGCGGAGCCCGGCGGTCGCGTGGAAGCGACGGCGGAGATGGCGCTGACGCTGGAGGCGGGGTTCCGGTACGCGCGGGTGATGGGGACGAAGCTGCCGGGTTAGGCGGGCTCGTCGACCTCCGGCGAAGGCGGGTCTTCGACCTCAGCGCTCAGACTCCGCAGGAGGTCGGTTGTGCGCTCCAGGTTTCTTGAGGCCATCTCGGCGTAGGCTGGCGCTCCCTCACGAAAGACCTGGAGCGCGGCGCGGAAGGCGTCGACGGCCTCGCCCAGGCGCGCGGGGTCGCCCTCGCGCTGGCCCAGGCTCCGAAGTGCGTTCCCGAGGTTGTTTTGGGTCGTGGCCCATTGGAGCGGCAGCTGCTCGCGGGTGCGGACCTGGAGCGCGGCGCGGTAGGCGTCGACGGCCGCGGCCAGGCGCGCGGGGTCGCCCTCGCGCTGGCCCAGGCTCGCAAGTGCGTTCCCGAGGTTGTTTTGGGTCGCGGCCCATTAGAGCGGCAGCTGCTCGCGGGTGTAGACCTGGAGCGCGGCG
>JBCCGI010000166.1:0-7954 GCA_039029355.1 Planctomycetota bacterium | reverse complement strand
GCCCCCGGCGCTGGCCTCGAACGCGCCGCGGGTCAGCGGCAGGCCGCACCCCACGACGCAGTCCGCGGGCTCGACGGGACGCATGGGGCGCTACGCCGCGCGCCGGGCGCCCGCGCTCCGCTCGCGGTCGGAGATGTAGAGGTCGGGCGGGAGGCTCGCCTCGATGCCGAGGTCGTCGACATCCAGCTTGAACTCGCGGCGGAGCCGCTCGCGCAGCTCGCTGCGGAAGCGGGCCGCCGGCGTGCGTCCGCGGAGAACGTTGCGCACCGCCTCGAGCAGCCGCTCGCCCGCCTTCAGCCGGGCGAGCACCTCCGCCGGGCCGCGCATCACCAGCGAGATACGGGCCGCCAGGCCGCGCTTAGCAGGCAAGACGATCTCAGCGTGGAGCACGCCGTCCTCGACGATCCGCAACGTGTCGAGGCGCATGCCGTCGAGCACGTGGGTCTGGCCGACGGACTCGAGCGACTCCAGCGCGCCGCGCTTGCCGCCCGAGCGCACCAGGAAGCTGCGGTCGATCGCCTTGCGCCGCAGGGCCAGCGAGCTGCGGAAGGCCTGCGCCTGGCCGCGCGTGAAGCCGACCAGCTCGACGTCGAGCGCCGAGCGGCGCGTCGTGTCGACGACCGCGTCGACCGCCTCGCGATGCGTGGGTGCCGAGAAGGTCCGGCGCCCCGCGTGCACCTGATACCCCCCGCCCCGCCGGACGATCACCGCCGCGTCCGGCCGGTCGGCGCGGACCTTCGCGACGAGGTCGAGCTCGGCCTGCGCCGGGCGCGCGGACTCACCCCAGCCGAAGCGCGCGCCGCTCAGCCCCCGCTCGGCCGGCGGCCGCACCTTGAGGCGCAGCACGTCGGACAGCGGGCCGAGCTTCGAGTTCGCGAGCACCGGCCGGGCATTCCCGCCGCGGAACTTGAGCCGACCGAGGTCGGCCTCGTTCACCAACGTGACCTTCTGCCCGTTGCGCATGCGCGGCCGCAGCTTGCCGACCGGGACCTTTGGATCGACCTCCACCCGCGGGACGCGCTGCACCAGGTTGTGGCCGCCGATCGCACCGGCGAGGGGCCCTTCGTTGTGGTCGATGATCAGAACCGGCGTGTGGATCCAGCGCTCGCTCGCTCCGGTCGAGGTCGCGTCGGCCAAGCGGCGGTAGTACTCGAGCTGGCCCGACACCGCCTGGGCCATCACCTCCGTGAGGAGGTCGGGAAGGAACACCTCGACGTTCGCCTCCAGCTCGTCCGCGAGCTTCGCAAGACCCGCCTCGTCGAGGCCGCCGAGCTCGTCGAGCCAGCGCTCGGCCGCCTTGCGCTCCAGCCCTTCTTCGAGCGCCGCGCCCTCACCGATCACGTCGTCGAAGCGCTGCGCGTAGTCCTTGGCGTAGGCCAGAGCCGCCTCGCGCGGCCCGGCTCCGCCGGCGCGGAAGGCGCGCAGGTGCGCGAGCATCGTCGCGCGCTGGACCTCCTCGGGGCGCGGCAGCGCAGGCGGAGCGGAGTAGTCGCCACGCACGCCGAAGGCGCCGAAGATCTGGAACAGCGCCGAGTACTGCGACACGCGCACCAGGTGCGGGTCGGACTGGCGCGCGAACCAGTCGTAGGCGGTCTCCTCGGCCTCGCGCACCTCGGGGCCGGGCAGGCCCAGGAGGCCGCCGGGGAAGTACGAGATCGGCAGGACGCCGGTGCGGTTGACGGCGAGCACGCGCACGCCGTCGAGGTTCAGCTCGCCGCCCCCGGCCTGCGAGTTGTAGTTGTAGACCAGCGAGTCGCCGGCGATGGCGTCGTAGGCGCCCTTCTCGAAGGGCCAGTCGGCCGGCGCGGGGTAGTCCTCGAAGCCGCGCACCGTGTTGAAGCCGTGTTCCGACCAGCTCTTCAGCAGCACGTCGGTGATCGAGAGCAGCGCGCCGTACTCGGTGTCGTGCAGCTCGGGGCTCAGGAGATTGACCTGCCAGGTCTCGTCCTCACCGACCGGGCCGCTGAACGGGTGCTCGTTGATGGTCTGGAACAGCTCGTCGCGATCGATCGAGCTCAGCAGCAGCAGCGTCTCGAAGCGCAGCGCCGGCAGGCGCTCGAGCGGCACCTGGCGCTCGCGCGCGAGAACGAGCACGCCGCCTGAGCCGCCTACCGCGCCCAGGATCAGGTCGCCGTCGAGGACGAACTGGCGCGCGGACACGCGGCAGCTTTCGAGCGGCACCCCGCCCGGGATCCACCACCCGACGACGCCGGGCAGGCGGCTGAAGTAGAGCCCCGGCACGTCGTCGTCGATGCTCCGCGCCGGCACCGCCTCGCCGCCCTCCAGCGGCTCGAAGAGCAGCGGATCCTCGCCGAGCAGCCAGTCGTCCAGGTTGCCGACGCCGAGCTCGAGGTCGAGGTTCAGCGGCTCGGATGCGAAGAGCCCCGGCGCCGGCAGCTCGACGACGCCCGCCTTGTAGGTCGTCTCGTAGTAGAGCTGGTGCACCTCCGCGACGATCTCCGCCAGCTCGGCCTCGCCGCCCTCTAGGAAAGCTACCGCGTCCCGCAGCCAGCCCTGGAAGCCGTAGACGTGGCGCTTGAGCCACAGGTTCGGGAGCACGGCGCGCAGGTCGTCCTCGGACACGTGCGGCGGCGGCTCGGACAGGATGACGGCGTAGCCACCCTCGTCGCGCGGCTGGACCGCCACGGCCTGATAGGGGAAGGGGTAGGCGGCGCGGAAGCGGCTCCAGGCCTCCTCCACGAACGCTTCGGCGGGGGGCATCGACGCCGAGCCGGCGGCTTCGCCGGGGTCGGCGCCGGGGGCAACGAACAGCGGAAGGAGGGCGAGAAGGCCGTGGAGCATGGCGGTGCGTCTGGAGGAAAGGGGAACCGAGCCGCCCGCGGATAGCGGCGGCCGGTGTGGGAACGCAAACCGGGCGAATCGCCGCCAAAAAAGGGGCCCGGGAAAAACCCACGCCTCGGCCGGGGGGCGGCCACTATCGTGGTCCGCCGTGGGAGGCCTGGTTTACTCGTCCGAGCACGGCCGCATGTGCGCGGCCTGCGACCAGCCGATCGCCGCGTGCCGCTGCGCGCGCGGCGGCGGCGGGGCGTCGGGTGGCGTGGTGCGCGTCGGGCGCGAGACCAAGGGACGGCGCGGCAAGGGCGTGACCGTCGTCACGGGCGCCCCGCTCGCCGGCGCCGAGCTAACCGGGCTCGCCAAGGAGCTGAAGCGCCGCTGCGGCACCGGCGGCACGGTGAAGGACGGCGTGATCGAGATCCAGGGCGACCACCGCGACGCGATCGTGGCCGCGCTCCAGGCGAAGGGCTGGACCGTCCGGCGCTCCGGCGGCTAGAAGCCGGCCCGCTACCCGCGCGCGACGCTGGTCAGGACCTCGAGCGAGTTGGTCTTCAGGATCAGGGTCACCTCGCGCCCGACGGCGAGGTCGAGCTGGCGCACCGCGTCTTCGGTGATGCGCACGCGCAGCTCGGTCGGGGCGCCCTCGCCGACCAGCACCGCGAGGAGCTCGACCGAGTCCGCGGCCTCGCCCAGGCGCTCGACCCGGGCCGGGAGCACGTTGCGGGCCGAGATGCCGCGCGGCGCCTCGGTCGCGACCAGCACGTCGTCGGCGCGCAGACCGAGCACGACGCGGTCGCCCTTGTCGACGCCGGCGCGGGGCGCGATCAGCTCGTGACCGCTCGCGAGCGCCACGCGGGCGGTGTGGTCGTGGATGCCCGCGACCGTGCCGGCGAGCACGTTTTCGAAGTCGGCCCCGCCCGAGCCGCCCAGCACCTGCCCCGGCGCTCCCTCGGCGACGACCTTGCCGCGCTCCAGGCGCTGGACGCGGTCGCACAGCACCTGCACCTCGGTCGGGTCGTGGCTGATCAGGAGCATCGGCACGTGGAACTCGTCGCGCACGCGCACCAGGTCGCCCAGGATGCGCCGCCGGAGACGATGGTCGAGCGACGACAGCGGCTCGTCGAGCAACAGCAGCGAGGGCTGCGACGAGAGCGCCCGCGCGAGCGCCACGCGGTGCCGCTCGCCGCCCGAGAGCCGGCGCACCGGGCGGTCGAGCAGGCTCCCGAGCTCGAGCACCTCGAGCACGCGGTCGACCTCGATCGGCGCCCCCTTCTCGGGCCGCTCCGACCCGGCCATCACGTTCTGCTGCACGGTCCAGTGGGGGAACAGCAGGATGTCCTGGGGCACGTAACCGATCCCGCGGTGACGCGGGGGAGCGAACACCCCGGCGCTGGAGTCGAGCAGCACGCGCCCGCCGATCTCCACCTTGCCGGCGGCGCCGCGGCGCCAGCCGGCGATGTGCTCGATCACCGTGGTCTTGCCGGCGCCGGAGTGACCGAACACGCCGACGGTGCGATCGTCGGTCCGCAGGCGGTAGTCGAGCGTGAACGACGTCAGCTCGACGCGCAGCTCGATGTCGAAGAGGCTCACGACGGCTCCTCCCCGCGCAGGCGGCGGTCGCGCCGCTGCAGCCAGGCCACGGCCGCGATCGCGCCGTAGGCCAGCACGATCGCGATCGCCAGGAGCGCCCGCGCGCGGGCGTAGTTGCCCTCCTGGATGTCGTTGAAGATCGCGAGCGCGAGCGTGCGCGTCTTGCCTTCCTGGTTGCCGGCGACGAGCGCGGTCGCGCCGAACTCGCCGAGGGCGCGGCTGAAGCCGAGCAGCGCGGCCGCCATCAGCCCGCGCCCCGCGATCGGCAGGGTGACGCGGAGCTTTACCGCCAGCCGCGAGAACCCGAGCGAAGCGGCCATCCGCTCCAGACGCGGATCGACGTTGTCGAAGGCCACGCGGGCGGTGCGCGCGACCAGCGGGAAGGCCATCACGGCCGAGGCCAGCACCGCCGCGCGCCAGGTGAACAGGATGCCCGGGTCGAAGGGCAGCGTGTTACGGCCGAACAGCCCGTCCTTGCCGAGCGCGAGCAGCAGCATGAAGCCCACCGCGGTCGGCGGCAGCACCAGCGGCAGCTCGAACAGGGTCTCGACGATCGCCTTGCCGGGGAAGCTCCTGCGCGAGAGCAGGAGCCCGGCGAGACAGCCCGGCACGAAGACGACCAGCGTCGCAAGGGTCGCGACCTTGATCGACAGCCAGAGCGGGACGAGCGCTTCGTTGAAGCCTTCCAAGCAGGCTCAGCCGTCCTCGAGGACCAGGAAACCGTGCCGTCGAAACACCTGGAGGGCCTCGTCGGTCCCGAGGAACGCGACGTAGAGCTCCGACTGCTCGCGCCGCGGCCGGTCGAGCATCGCCGCCACCGGATAGCGGATCTCCGGCCCCTCCCCGGGCGGGAGCGTGTACACGATCTCGACCCGGTCGCTGATCGCGGCGTCGGTGCGGTACACAACTCCGGCCTCCGCGCCGCCGCTGGTGACGGCCGCGAGGGCGGCCCGCACGTTCGAGGCGGGCAGGACCTTGTCTTGGACCCGCTCCCAGACGCCCGCCTGCTGCAGCCAGGTGCGCGCGTAGCGGCCGGCGGGGACGCCGTCGGGGTTGGCGAGCGACAGCCGCTTCACGCGCTCGCCCGCAAGGTCCTCGGGGCCGGCGATGCCCTCGGTCTCGTCGCGGTCGGCGACGATCACGAGCTGGTTGGAGAGGAGCGCGCGGCGCGAGGCCCGGTCGACCGCGCCGAGCTCGTCGAGCCGATCCATCTCCTTGTCGCCGGCGGAGAGGAAGACGTCGCAGTTGCCGCCCAGCTCGATCTGCACCGAGAGCTTGCCGGACGACCCGTTGTTCATGTTCACCTTCACGCCGTGCGCTCGTGCGAAGGCCTGGTTTACCTCCTTCAGCGCGTCCTGAAGGCTCGAAGCGGCGTACACGTCGAGCACGTCCTTGCGCTGATCCCCGCCGCAGGCGTCGAGCCAGGGCAAGAGACAAGCCGCCGCAAGAAAGGCGCGCCGGGAAGTGAGCCAGCCGTTTCGCATGTCGGAAGTCCGGGCCACAAGTTGTGGGATTCGCCCTCAGCCCACAAGCCGCGGCGTCGAAATTTCGGCGCCCCTTCAGGCGCACGCGCCGGCGAGCCGACCGAGGGGCAGCCCCCGATCAAGATGCAAGATATCTTCGTAGGACGACAGCCGATCTTTGGTCCCTCGCTCGACGTCTCCGCCTATGAGCTGCTGTTCCGCGGCAGCTCGGAGAAGAACCGCGCCGAGTTCTCGCAGGAGGATCAGGCCACCTCGCAGGTGGTGCTCAACGTGTTCACCGAGCTCGGACTAGAGCGCGTCGTCGGCGCCCGCCCGGTGTACCTCAACGTCACGCGCGGCTTCCTGACCGGGGAGTATCCGCTCCCGGTGCCGGTCGATCGCGTGGTGCTCGAGGTGCTCGAGCACGTGCCGCCGGACCCGGAGGTGCTGCGGGGCCTCGGCGCGCTTCGGGAGCGCGGCTTCACCATCGCGCTGGACGACTTCGTGCTCGACGGCACCACGCGCGCCTTCCTCCCGCACGCCGACGTGATCAAGGTCGACTGCCTGGGCCTCGACAACGACCAGATCGCCGCCCAGGTCGAGCCGCTCCGGCACCTCGACGTGACGCTGCTCGCGGAGAAGATCGAGACGCAGGAGCAGTTCGAGCACTGCCGCGACCTGGGCTTCGAGCTGTTCCAGGGCTTCTTCCTCTCGCGCCCCAACATCGTGCGCGGGCGCGCCGTGGCGGCGAACCGCGTGAACCTGCTGATGCTGCTGTCGGAGCTGCAGGACCCGAGCTTCGGGTTCGAACGGGCGCAGGAGCTGGTCTCCCAGGACGCCGCGCTGACCTACAAGCTGATGCGCCACGTGAACACGACCAAATTCGGGCGCCGCCGCCGGGTCGAGTCGATCCACGAGACGCTGGTCTTCCTGGGCGTCGAGACGATCCGCAGCCTGGCGAGCCTGTTCCTGCTGGCCAGCGTGGACGACAAGCCCCACGAGCTGCTGGTCACGGCGATGCTGCGCGCCAAGATGTGCGAGAGCCTCGCGCGGCGCGCCGAGGGCCCGGCGCCCAGCCAGGCCTTCACGGTGGGTCTGTTCTCGATCCTGGACGCGCTCATGGACACCTCGATGCGCCGCGTCCTCGAGCGCCTGCCGCTCGCCGACGAGCTGCGCGTCGCGCTCTTGGAGCGCGAAGGCGGGCTCGGCGCCGTGCTGGCCTCGGCGCTCGCGTACGAGCGCGGCGACTGGGGACACGTCTCCTGCCTCGAGCTGCCGCGCGCCGAGATCAAGGGCGCCTTCCTCGACGCCATCGACTGGGTGCAGCGCATCGACACCGAGGTGCTGCGACGCGCCGCGTGACCGCCTAGCCGGCGCCCGCCGCGAGCTCCTCCGGCGGCACGTCGCGGATGTGTTGCGCGAAGAACCACTGGTGCCCGCCCGGATCGAGCACGCGGTAGGAGCGGTCGCCGTAGAACTGATCCTTCGGCTCGTCCTGGGGCTGCGCGCCCGCCGCGCATGCCGCGGCGTAGTGGGCGTCGACGTCGTCCACGTAGCACAGCACCGTGACGCAGCGCGCGCCGAGCGTGAGCGGGTCGCCGTGGCCGAGCTCCTCGTACACGCTCGCCAGCATCACGACGTTGCCGCCTAGCTCGAGCTCCGCATGGCCGACCCGCCCGTCCTCGCCCGGCAGGCGCAGGCGCTCGCGGAACCCGAAGGCCTTGGTAAGGAAGTCGATCGCGGCCGGCGCGTCGGCGTAGACCAGGTAGGGGATGATGCGCTGGTAGCCGTCGGGTGGGTTCTTGACCACCGCCGGCCTCAGCGCCGTTTGCCGTTCACGCGCACCTCGCCGTCCCAGTCGAAGGTGACGATGTCGCCCTCCTGCACCGGGCCGCGGTCCTCGCCCTGGACGAGCAGCCGCCCCTCCTTGCCCTCGGCGACGAGGGACTTCTCGTTGATCGTAAGCTCGACGCGGAACAGGCCGTCGGGGCCGGCCTCGGTCGTGGCGGGGGGAGTGCGGCAGGCGGAGACGGCGAGCAGCGAGGCGAGCGCGAGCGTGATGTGCGTCTTCATGCGCGCCATGCTAGCAGACCACCCGCGGCGCT
>JBCCGI010000165.1:0-8134 GCA_039029355.1 Planctomycetota bacterium | reverse complement strand
CGGCGGCGGCGGCGGCGGCGGCGGCGCTGGGGGCGGCGGCGGAGCCCCGGCGGGCTTCGACGACACGCCCTTCTAGCGCGAGCCGGCCCACGAGCTGGTGAGGGTGGCTCCTAGGAGCCAGCGTCGCCTCGAGGACCCCCAAGGGCATCTAACCCTGGGTGGCTCGGGGCTCCTTGAATCTGAGCTCGATGCTCACCATCTCGCGAACCGCGACTACGTCGGACTGAGCTCCTAGCGCTCGCGCCCCTGGGCGAGCTGGAGCGCGACGAACCGCGCCACCACCACCGCGACGTAGAACTGCCCCGCGACCGCCTGGGCGGTCGCGAGCGCGTCCGCGCGCGGCGTGGCGGGGGACACGTTGCCGTAGCCGAGCGTCGTCAGCGTCGCGAAGCTGAAGCCGAGGAATCGCTCGAAGCGCTCCTCGGCCAGCGGCGCCTCCTGCGCGAAGGTGAAGGAGCCCGGGACGGCCGATTCGAGCAGCGCGTAGGCGCAGGTCCCGACCACGCCGAGGATCAGGTACACCGAGGCCGCTCCGCACAGCGTGTCCGCGGAAACAAGCTGGCCGGGTCGGAAGAGACGCGTCAGGAGCGTGACCCCGACCAGCGTGAAGAACGCGAGGTAGGACGCGAGGAAGACGAAGAACGACGCTCCGGTCTCGCCCTCGTCCCAGACCAGGCGCGCGGCGAGCGCCACCAGCGCGAGCGACGTGGCCAGCGCCGAGCGCCGCCGGTCCGCCGCGGTCGAGTACACGCCGGCGAGGAGCGCGAGGAACAGCAGCCCCTCGATGAGCGCCAGCCCGAGCACCCGCGACGGAAAGAAGGGCGGCAGGCAGATCATCGCCGCGAGCGCGGAGACGAGGTAGGCGTGGCGGTAGTGGATCGGTGCGCAGGTGCGCGCCGCTCCGTCGGCGCTCAGCAGGTCTGACACTTCGACGGCAGCCGGCCGGCCAGGAGCTCGCGGCGGAACTCCTTGTACGCCTCGGAGTTCCAGATCTCGGCGCCGTCCTGCTCGAAGACGTTGCCCAGCTTGATCTCGCGGCTGTCGTAGTAGTTGCAGCAGGGGGTGACGTCGCCGTCGACCGTGACGTAGCTCATGGACTTGGGCCAGTAGCAGTCCATGCGCTCCTCGCGCGTCCACGCGTTGTAGGCCCAGACGACCTCGACCGGGCCGACGTAGGGGGGCAGCGCGTCGAGCCACGCGAGCTCTTCGGCGCCGAGCAGGAGCGGCACCTGGTCGGCCTTGGGCCCGGCGTTGAGCTTGGTGAAGATCAGGTGGTCGACGCCGAGCTCCTCGGCGATCGCGATCATCTGCGGCGCCTGGCGGTAGTTGGCCTTGGAGAGCACCGACATCACGCCGATCGTGGGCGTCTTTCCGTCCGACGTCGCGCGCGCTTCGATCAGGTTGGAGACGCAGCGGCGGTAGCGCTTCAGCGTGCCGCCCTTGCGCAGCTTCTTGAAGGTCGGCTCGTCGGCGCCGTCCATCGAGAAGTTGATCAGCTCGAGCCCCGAGTCGACGATCGCGCGCGCGGTGCTGCGCTCGATCTTCGAGGCGTTCGAGAAGGTGTGGACGCGCACGCCGCGGTCGGTCGCCTCGCGGATCAGGTCGAAGATCGCGGCGTTCAGGAACACCTCGCCCACGCCCTGGAGCTCGATCTTCTCGACCGTGGGGAAGGACTCCAGCACGCGCCGGAACTGCTCGGCGGTCATGTGCCGCTCCGGCCGGTCGTAGTCGGCCAGCGACAGGGCGCACGAGGCGCAGCGGAAGTTGCACTCCGAAGAGGTCTCGATCTGCAGGAAGCGCAGCGGCAGGGGGTTGTGCCCGGTGCGGCGCACCTCCTCCAGGTCGACGTCCACGGCGCCCGCAAGGGCGGTGTCCGCCGCCGCTTCGTCGGCCGGGGCCGCGTCGCGCAGCTCGTCTTCGTCTCGCTCGTCTCGCATGGGGGGGGAAGCTCTACTATCGAGTGCCCTAGATCCGGGAGTGTAGCACGGGAGGGGCGACCTCGGCCGGGGCGGGCGCAGGGCGCTCTCCGGCGCCCCAGTCCCCGCGGAAAAGGCTTCCGGGCCCGCTCCGGCTGCTCCACTATGGCTCACTCCATGCAGCTTCGAATCCGCCTCTTCGCCGGCCTCCGCGAGCGCGCCGGCGCCGACGAGCTGACCGTCGACGGTCTGCCGGACGAGCTCGACGTCGCGGGCCTGAAGCGGCTGCTCGAGGAGCGCCATCCCGAGCTCGGGACGCTCGGCCACGTGCGCGGCGTCGTCGGGACCAGCTACGTGCCGGACGGGACGGTCCTCGCGGAGGGCGACGAGGTCGCGCTGCTGCCGCCGGTGTCCGGCGGCGCCCCGGAGGACGAGGCGCTCGAGCGCGGCATCTTCGAGCTGTCGAGCGAGGCGCTCGACGCCGCCGGCTGCCAGCGACGCGTCGAGCATCCGAGCTGCGGCGCGGTGGTCTGCTTCACCGGCCTGACGCGCGACCGCAACCGCGGCCAGGACGTCGACCGGCTCGACTACGAGGCCTTCGGCGAGATGGCCGGCGCCGAGATGGCGCGCATCTTCGCCGCGTGCCGCGCGCGCTTCGGCCCCGACCGTCCGGACCGTGCGGAGGGCTTCGAGCCCGCCGACTACCGCCTGCGCATGCTGACGCAGCATCGAACCGGCACCGTGCGCGTGGGCGAGCCGTCGGTGATCATCGCCGTCGCGAGCCCGCACCGCGACGCCGCCTTCGGTGCGGCGCGCTTCCTGATCGACGAGCTCAAGGCGAGCGTGCCGCTCTGGAAGAAGGAGTGCTACGCGGCTGGACACCACTGGATCGGAGACCGCTCCTGACATGCAGGCCCTCTCGGACACGCTCGAAGTCGCGGTGCTGCCGGTCACGCCGTTCCAGCAGAACTGCAGCCTGCTGAAGTGCCGCGCCACCGGGCGCGGCGCGATCATCGACCCCGGCGGCGAGGTGCCGCGCCTCGCCGAGTGGATCCGGAGCGAGGGCGTGGAGCTCGAGAAGGTACTCCTGACCCACGGCCACCTCGACCACGCGTCGGGGGCGGCCCAGCTCGCGCGCGAGCTCGAGGTCCCGATCGAGGGACCGCAGAAGGAAGACCTCTTCTGGCTCGAGGGCCTGGTGAGCCAGGCGCAGATGTACGGCATCGAGCCCGGCGAAGTGCCCGCGCCCGACCGCTGGCTGGAGGGCGGCGACGTCGCCTCCTTCGGCGAGATCCAGCTCGACGTGCGGCACTGCCCCGGGCACACGCCGGGCCACGTCATCTTCTTCCACGAGCCTTCACGCTTCGCGGTCGTCGGCGACGTGCTGTTCCAGGGCTCGATCGGGCGGACCGACTTCCCGCGCGGCGACTACGACACGCTGATCGCCTCCATCCGCGAGCAACTCTTACCGCTCGGCGACGACGTCACCTTCCTGCCCGGCCACGGCCCGACCTCGACCCTGGGGGCCGAGCGCAGCGGGAACCCCTTCCTGGTCGACCCGGACCGCTACCGCGGCATGGCGTAGATCTTGGAATAGGTGCCCGGGCGGGCTACCCTGGCCGGTCCGAATGAGCACGCACGATCGAAGTCTGAACCTGGACGGCGTGGAACGGGAAGAGCTGGAGGTCGACGTGCTCCTGGTCGGAGCCGGCCCCGCGTCGCTCGCCTGCGCCATCCACCTGCGGCGGCTCCTCAAGGAGCGGGGCAAAGAGGACGCGACGGTCCTCGTCTTGGAGAAGGCCGAGGACATCGGCTACCACACGCTGTCGGGTGCCGTGATGGACCCGCGCGGGATGGCCGAGCTCTTCCCCGACTGGAAGGACAAGGGCTGTCCGGTCGAGGCCGAGGTGTCCTTCGACTGCGTCGACTACCTGCGGAAGGGGGGCGGCGCGACCCGCATCCAGGGACCGTTCGTTCCGCCGCCGCTCAAGAACCACGGCAACTATATCGTCTCGCTCTACCGCGTCGTGCGGTGGATGAAGGACCAGGCCGAGGAGCTCGAGGTCGAGGTCTATCCCGGCTTCGCCGCCGCCGACGTCCGCTACGACGAGAGCGGCACGCGCGTGATCGGCGTCCAGACCCGCGATGCGGGCATCGCCAAGTCCGGCGAGCAGAAGCCGACCTTCGAGCCGGGCATGAACGTGACCGCCAAGGTCACCGTGTTCGCCGAGGGCACGCGCGGCAGCCTCGCCAAGGGGTTGATCAAGAAGCTCGAGCTCGACAAGGACGCGAACCACCAGAGCTACGAGACCGGCATCAAGGAGATCTGGAGCATCCCCGAGGAGCGCGGCAAGGAGATGCTGGGCAAGGTCATCCACACGATGGGTGCGCCGCTCGGCACCGGCGGGTACGGCGGCGGCTGGATCTACGGGCTCTCCGACAACCGCCTGTCGATCGGTTACGTGGTCGGGCTCGACCACAACGACGCCAAGCTCGACCCGCACGCGATGTTCGTCGAGTGGAAGCAGCACCCCGCGGTCGCGAAGCTGCTCGAGGGCGGCAAGGTCGAGCGCTATGGCGCGAAGACCATCCCCGGCGGCGGCTACTTCTCGATGCCGAAGCTGCAGGGCGACGGCTTCTGCCTGGTGGGGGACACCGCCGGGTTCGTGAACATGTCGCGGCTGAAGGGCATCCACCTGGCGATCAAGTCCGGCCTGCTCGCCGCCGAGGCGATCGCCGACGCGCTGGTGAAGGACGACACCTCCGCCGCGGGGCTCGCGGGCTACACCGAGCGCTTCGAGGCCTCGTGGGCCAAGGACGAGCTCTGGCGCGTGCGCAACTTCCGGCAGGCCTTCCAGGGCGGCTTCTTCGCCGGGGTGCTCGACGCCGGCCTCCAACTCGTCACCGGCGGTCGCGGCTTGGTCGCGCGCCGCCCGATGCACGAGGACCACGGCACGACCGCCGCGGTCGCGTCCTCGCGCCTGCAGAAGCCCGCGTTCAACGACTCCAACGCGATGGACAAGTTGACGGACGTCTACCACTCGGGCGCGGTGCACGAGGAGGACCAGCCCTCGCACCTGCTCGTGACCGACCCGTCGATCTGCGTCGATCGCTGCGCCGAGGAGTACGGCAACCCGTGCCAGCACTTCTGCCCGGCGGCCGTCTACGAGTGGCCGCACGAGAACAAGGACGCCGCCCGCTCGGCCGGCGGCGTCGTGATCAACGCGTCGAACTGCGTGCATTGCAAGACCTGCGACATCGCCGACCCGTACCAGATCATCGAATGGGTGGTCCCCGAGGGTGGCGGCGGCCCGCAGTACATCGACATGTGATCCCGTCGTCCCCCCGAACCGCTTTCCCGCTCCATCCCCGAGGCTAGAACTTGAGACTCACCGCGAAGGACGCGAAGTCCGCCCTGACCAAGACCGATCTGCTCGTCGTTTTCTGCCTGGAAGGCAAGAAGCCCGCGCTGCCGCAGGGCGTGAAGGTCCCGAAGACCGCGCTCGACGACTTCAACGGAGAGTACCGCGAGGCGCGCCAGACCGACGCGATCTCGGGTCCGGCCGCGCGCGTGCTGCTCGTCGGCCTCGGGAAGAAGGGCGACCTCGACTCCGAGCGTCTGCGCCGCGCCGCCGGCATCGGCGTGCGGAAGGCCGTCAAGACCAAGGCGAGCCACGCGACGCTCGAGGTGGCCGGCGACGCCGCCACGAAGCTCGGCCTCGACCGCGCCGGCCAGGCGGTGGCCGAGGCGGCGCACATGGCGTCGTACTCGTTCAAGCGCTTCAAGAGCAAGCCCAAGGGCAAGAAGGACCCCGCCGGCCTCGGCACGGTCGTGGTGCGCGGCACGGGCGCCGACTTCCGCCGCGGCGTGGCGCGCGGCTCGGCACTGGGCGAGGCGAACTGCTTCACGCGCGATCTGCAGAACGCGCCCGGCAACCACATGCGCCCGCGCGACATGGCCGCGGCGGGGCGCAAGCTCGCCACGCGCAGCCAGCGCATCAAGGCGACGGTGTTGACCGAGGCCGCGATGGAGAAGCTGGGGATGGGGTCGCTGCTGTCGGTGTCGGCCGGCTCGCGCGAGCCCGCGTACCTCATCCATCTGACCTACAAGCCCAAGGGGCGTTCGAAGGGGCGGCTCTGTTTTGTGGGCAAGGGGCTGACCTTTGACGCCGGCGGCATCAGCCTCAAGCCGGGCGCGAAGATGGACGAGATGAAGTACGACATGTCCGGCGGCGCGGCGGTGCTCGGCATCTTCCACGCGCTGGGCAAGATCGACGTGCCCTACGAGATCCACGGACTCGTGCCCACCTCCGAGAACCTCCCCGATGGCCAGGCGACCAAGCCCGGCGACATCGTCACGGCGATGAACGGCACCACCATCGAGGTGCTGAACACCGACGCCGAGGGGCGCCTGATCCTCTGCGACTCGCTCGCGTACGCCGTCAAGAAGATCAAGCCGGAGACGATCATCGACATGGCGACGCTGACCGGCGCCGTGGTGCACGCGCTCGGCCACGAGCTGAGCGGCATGTTCCCGACGACCAACAAGCTGCGCGACGAGCTCGACGCCGCCGGCAAGGAGTGCGGTGAGCTCGTGTGGCCGCTGCCGCTGCTCGACGTCCACAAAGACCAGCTCAAGGGCGCCGTCGGCGACCTGCGCAACATCAACTCGGGCCAGGGCAACGGCTCGACCGCGGGCGCGGCCTTCCTGTCGCACTTCGTCGGCGACACCGAGTGGTGCCACCTCGACATCGCCGGCGCCGCCTGGGGTAGCGTCGACCGCGACTACATCGGAGGCGGCCTGGGCACCGGAGTCGGTGTGCGCCTCTGCATGGAGTACCTGAAGAACAAGTAACCCGTTTTGCCTGCCAACACCCAGCCAAGAAAGGTCCGGCGGCTCCCAGCCATGCCCGAGAACACCGCGCCACCCGCACCAAAACCCGACCTCGTCCCCGGCCTTGCCGGCATCCCCGCCGCCGAGTCGGCGATCAGCTTCATCGACGGCAACCAGGGCCTGCTCGCCTACCGCGGTCATCCGATCGAGTCGCTTTCGGAGAAGTCCAACTTCGAGGAGACGGCCTGGCTGCTGCTGTACGGCAAGCTGCCGAGCCGCGCGGAGCTCGACTCCTTCTCGGCCACGCTGGCCGAGATGCGTCAGCTTCCGGAGCGCATGATCGAGATCCTGCGAGCGCTGCCGGGCAGCGGGCACCCCATGGACGCGCTGCAGGCGTCCATGGCGTCCTTCGGCATGTTCAGCCGGCACCAGAACTTCCGCGACACCGAGTACTCCGACGAGGCGATCATGCGGATCCTGGGCGCCATGCCGGTGCTCGTGGCGGCCTTCGACCGCATCCGCGGTGGCAAGGACGTGATCGAGCCCGACCCGAGCCTCGGGACCGCGGCGAACTTCCTGTGGATGCTCACCGGCCACAAGCCGAGCGAGCTGGAGGCGCGCATCCTGGATGTCGCGCTGATCCTGCACGCCGACCACACGATGAACGCCTCGACCTTCGCGGCGCGCGTCGTGGCTTCGACCGAGGCGGACCCCTACACGGTCGTCTCGTCGGCGATCGGTGCGCTGACCGGTCCGCTGCACGGCGGGGCGAACGAGCGCGTGCTGGAGCAGCTCCGCGAGATCGGCGAAGCCGACAGCGTCGAGGCCTGGGTCGACGGCCAGGTGACCGCCAAGCGCAAGATCATGGGCTTCGGCCACCGCGTCTATAAGGTCAAGGACCCGCGCGCGGACATCCTGCAGAGCCTGGCCAACAACCTCTTCGAGTCCCACGGGCACACGCCGATCTACGACACGGCGGTCAACCTCGAGGACGAGGTCGTCAAGCGCCTGGGCGACAAGGGCATCCACCCCAACGTCGACTTCTACTCCGGCATCGTGTACTCGAAGCTGTCGATCCCGATCGACCTCTTCACGCCGATCTTCGCGATCGCGCGCACGGCCGGCTGGCTCGCCCATTGGCGCGAACAGATGGCCAGCAACCGGATCTTCCGGCCCACGCAGATCTACAGCGGCGAGCACGAGCAGCGCTACGTGCCGATCGAGTCGCGCTAGGCGCGGCCCCCGCGCAGTCACGCGGCCCGCGCTCCGGACGAACCGGGGCGCGGGCCGCTTGCGGTTGCGGGGGGCGTCGAGCGGCGCCGCCGCACCGGGCGCGCCGCCCGCACGCACGGGAGGTGGGGGGGCGCGACCCGCCGGTCCACGG
>JBCCGI010000164.1:0-8238 GCA_039029355.1 Planctomycetota bacterium | reverse complement strand
CTTCGTCGGCGCGGCTTCGGTCTACGAGGCGCGGATGGGCGCAAACCCGTTCGACTTCTGGCGATCCCGATGGGCCGGGCCGGTTCCCTGGGACGGTGCGCTCTATCGCGCCGGGATTCGCCGCGTCGCCGGGCCCTTCGCCCACCCGATCTGCCACGGCTTCTTCTTCAGCATGGCCGTTCCCATCGGCTGCTGGCTCGTGAAGGACAAGCTGGCGGCGGGCCGGGTGAGCAAGCTTTGTGTGGTCGGAGCCCTGATCCTGGGGCTCTTGGCGTCGGTGTCGCGCGGCCCGATGATGGGGCTGGCCATCGCGCTCCTCATCACGCTCTTCGGGTGGAGCCGCAACCGCACGCTCTTTCTGGTCGTGGGTGGGCTGGCCGGGTTGTTCGCTCTCGCCCTCGCCTATCCCGCGGTTCAGAGCTACCTGACCGTCGACCGCGGCGAAGCCGTCACGGCCACGCAGGAGACCGCGGCCTACCGCAACGAGATGCTTCAGAACTACCTCGAGGTCGTTCGGGAGCGACCCTGGTTGGGGTTTGGGAAGGATGAGATACCGATCGTCAAGGGTCAGAAGTCCATCGACAACCAGTACCTCTTCCTCGCTCTCACCCACGGACTGCCGGCGGCGGTCGTCTTTCTCGGGCTGATGGTCGTTCCCATCGTCGCAGCGCTCTGCCAGCTGCTGCAGCGGCGCCGTTCGACTCCGATCGAGCGACTGCGCTGGGTCCTGACCGGTGTGTTGGCGGGGGCGGTCTTCACCCAGGTCACCGTCTTCTCGGGCACGCAGACGACTCAGGTTCTGCTCCTGCTCGAAGGCCTCACGGTGGGGCTTCTCGGCTCGGTCTCACAGCGATACCCGGGCGTGCTTCGCGGCTCGATCTGAGAATCCCGTCGACCCTGGGAGCACTCGGGTGGCCGTTGGGAGCTTTGGCATCGAGCTTGCAAGGGACTTTAGCCCCGCCGTGAGTTCCTTCAGGAGAATGCCATGAATGCAACGATGACTCCCCCCGATCTGAACGCGTTCGTCGACCGGATCGAGCGCTCGCTCGTACCCTGCCCGGAGGCGCGCGCCTCGCGCCAGCGGGAGCTTCCAGTGCCCACGGATCGCAACGCGGCGTCCGACGTGTTGACGCCGAGGAGCGTGCGTTTCACCGCGACCTGTCGCCGCGGGATGGACATCGCGGTCTCCGGCGCGACGCTCTTCGTGCTCGCGCCTCTGATGCTGATCGTGATGCTCCTGATTCGCCTGGAGTCGCGCGGCCCGGTGTTCTTCGTGCAGGAACGAGTGGGCAAGCGCGGTCGGCGTTTTCGGATGCTCAAGTTCCGCTCGATGTACGTAGACGCCGAACAGATGCGCGCCTCCGTGATCCAGCGAGCCGGCGCAGAGGCCGAGGTTCGGTTCAAGGCCAGGGACGACCCTCGCATCACCCGGGTGGGTCGCTTTCTCCGTCGCACCAGCATGGACGAGCTCCCGCAGCTCTGGAACGTGCTGCGCGGCGAGATGGCGCTCGTGGGGCCCCGTCCGCCCATCCCGGAGGAGACGGCTCTGTATACCTCGGAGCAATGGAGGCGTCTCGACGTTCATCCGGGGCTGACGTGCACGTGGCAGGTCGGTGGACGTTCGGACCTTCCGTTCGAGCGCCAGGTGCAGATGGACATCGAGTACATCCGAGACCGGACGCTCTGGACCGATCTCAGAATCTTGTTCCAGACCATTCCGGCTGTGGCGACGGGACGAGGTGCCTATTGAAAGGTGCGGTCTGGAGACTCCCGACCAGCCGGGGTGGCCCTGTCTCCCGTGCTGTGCGGGCGAGGATTGTGGATCCGACAAAGCAATGGAGCCCCTCAACGCCGCCCGCTCGGCTGCTCGATAGATAGGAGGCCCTAGCTTCTCGTTCCTTATGACCCTTCTCCCGTCCAACCCGGATCGCGTGGCGCGCATGCGCCGGATTCAGGAGGGCTTCCTCGCTCGGGTCACCCGGGACCTCGATGAGGCCGAGGAGCTTGCCGGCGCGGACCCGCCGGGGGCGCGAGACCGCGTTGCGTCGCTGCTCCATGCCCTCAAGGGCGCGGCGGGGAGCTGTGGCTTCGAAGCGCTGGGGGCGCAGGTCGCCGCGTTGGCAGCGAAGTTCGCGGACGGACTGCAGGGCGAGCTTCTGGTCGGCGCCCTAGAGGAGCTGCGCTCGGTGGCCGAGCGCTGCGAGCCCACCGGCCTCGGCTCGACCACGCAGGGCGTGACCCAGCCCGTTGCCGATCCTCGCGGTGTGCTCTTGTGCATCGAGGACGACCCGGACATCGCGCTGCTGGTCCAGTTCGCCGGAGAGCTGGCCGGTTTCGAAGTCGAGGTCTGCTCCAACGGGCAAGCGGGCTGGTCAAGGCTCGAATCGGGGGGGGCGCCGGCCGTTGTTCTGCTCGACCTCATGCTGCCAGGCGTCTCCGGGTTCGAGGTTCTCAAGCGCGCCCGGAGCACACCGGGCCTCGCCGAGCTACCGATCATCGTCCTCTCCGCCCGGGTCCTCGAAGGAGAACGAGCACGCGCGATGAGCGCGGGCGCTTCCGCGTTTCTCGCGAAGCCCTTCGACGTGGACGACCTCGCGGCACTGGTCGGGAGCCTGCAGATCCGATGAAGCGGCGCGTTCTTGTCGTCGATGACGACCCCACCATTCTCGAGGTCGTGCAGCTGTGCCTCGAGGAGATCGACGTCGAAGCCACGACGGTCGGCACGGCAAGCGCCGCGCTACAGGCCCTCTCCGGCGAGCTGCCGGACGCCGTTATCCTCGACGTCGTGCTACCCGACGTGTCGGGTGTGGACGTCCTCGACCACGTCCGCAAGCGCAGCGCGAGGCTGCCCGTCGTCATGATGACCGCGGACGACGAGGTCAGGACGGCTGTCGAATGCATGCGACGAGGCGCGACGGACTTCGTTCAGAAGCCGTTCGTTCCCGCTCGCTTGGCGACGACGGTGAGCAACGCCATGCGCCAGGGCGTGCTGTCGAGCAAGCTGGAGGCGGTTTGCGAAGAACGGCGCCGGGAGGCAGGGTTCGAGACGCTTCTGGGGGAATCGCAGAGTCTGCAGAAGGTCAAGGAGCTCCTCGTCAAGGCGGTCGGCACGGACGTCACGATTCTGATCGAGGGGGAGAGCGGCACCGGCAAGGAGGTGCTCGCCCGCGCGATTCACGCCGAGTCCGAGCGCAGCGCAAGTCCGTTCGTCCCGGTCAACTGCGGCGCGATTCCGGACGCGCTGATCGAGGCGGAGCTGTTCGGGCACGAGCGGGGTGCGTTCACCGGGGCCGACTCGGCGCGACCGGGCCTCTTCGAGCAGGCCTCGGGCGGAACGATCTTCCTCGACGAGATCGGCGAGCTCCGGGCCGACCTCCAGGTCCGACTGCTGCGTGTTCTGCAGGAGCGCGTCATCCGCCGCGTCGGCTCGACCTCGGAGCGGCCCGTCGACGTGCGCGTGATCGCAGCGACCAACCGCGACCTGCAGGCCGAGGTGGCGGAGGGCAGGTTCCGCGAGGATCTCTTCTATCGCCTGGCCGTCTTCCCGGTCGCCCTGCCTCCTCTGCGCGAGCGTGGCGCGGACGTCGTGCTGCTCGCGGAGCACTTCCTCGCCGGCTGCGCCAGCGGCCAGGGCAAGCACGTTGTGGGGTTGAGCTCGGAGGCGGAGGGCGCCCTCCGCTCGTATCACTGGCCCGGCAATGTGCGGCAGCTCCAGAACGTGATCGAGCGCGCCGTGATCTTGACCGAGGGGTACGAAGTCGGCCTCGCCGATCTCTCGGACGACGTGGTCTGTCACGTCTACGGCGATCGAGAGCTGGCATCCTCAGCGAGCGAGTCCGTGCCGTCCCTCCCCAGCGTCGGTGGGACCAGGGTCGTGCCGCTAGCCGAGGTCGAGAGGGCCACCATCGAGCACGCCTTGCGTGTGACCGGATGGAACGTCAAGGACGCCGCCGAGCGTCTAGAGATCGGACGCGCAACGCTCTACCGACGGATTCATCAGTACGGCCTCGTCCGAGAGGCCGCCGACCCGCAGTCATCGCTTGGCCCGGATGGAGCCAAGGACATAGCGTCATGATGGGACACGTGATGAACCTCCTCGTTCAGTTTGTCGCTGAGCTCGGAGGCGATGAGACCGTGCGCCGGATCTTCGAGGCGGCCGAGGTCGAGGCGCAGGAGTACCGCTTCGAGCAGGTCTATCCGGAGGAGGAGTTCGGCGCTCTCGTCGCCGCGGGCCTCGAGGTGCTGGACGTCGACGTGCCGACGCTGGAGCGCGAGTTCGCCGAGTACTTCATGCGCGTCTCTCCCGAGCTCTTCCCGGCCATCTTCGAGCTCTCGGGAGACGCTAGGACGCTCCTCAAGCGGATTCCGACACTCCACCGGAGCATCCCCTCCGCGGCGAACCGAGCCGCCTACCGGGACAAGCTGTTCGTCGAGGATTGCGGCGAGGGAGGCATCCGGATGCGCTACGACTCGCCCCACAGGCTCTGTGGCTTCCTCAAGCACCTGACGCGGCTGACCCTGGAGTACTACGGCGAGGCCGGGGACGTTCACGAGGTCGAGTGCTCTCGAGACGGCAAGAGCGCCTGCGTGGTCGAGGTCACCTTCGACAAGGCCGCGTGAGACCGTGGCCTCCGACGACCTGCAGGCTTCGAACGGCGAGGCGGAGCTCGCCGACTATCGGGCCTTCGTTCAGCGTCAGACGGCCTCGCTTGTTCGCGACTTGACGCGGGTCCTCTTCGGCGACTTTGACGTCGTCCTCCGGCCGGAGAGCGCCGACCCCGGCTTCGGCAGCCTTGCGATGATGACCAACGTCGCGATCAACTCGGCCCGCAACGCGATCAACGAGAAGGAGGCGCTGCTCGATGAGCTCAAGGCCCAGGGGGCCGTGGTCCGCTCGGAGAAGGCGATCCTGGAGGCGATCCTCGAGACCTCGGACGACGGCATTCTCTACGTGTCGAAGGAAGGGCGCGTCGCCTATGCCAACCGCTTGTTCTGGGGCCTCACGGGCCTGATGGAGGACGAGCACGGAGAGCTGGAGCTGGAGGAGCTGATCGAGAATCTCGGCGCGCAGGGGGTGTCGCCCGCCGATGCGTTCGCTCCCGTGCTCGCGGCGGTAGCGACGGGGGCTGCGGAGCCCGTGCACGTTCGCTTCGACCTCGACCGTCCGGCCCCGCGCAGCTTTCGCGCGATCTGGAGACCTTCTGAGTCGGCGGTCGGGGAGTCGGACGGCAACCTGCTCGTCCTGCGCGACATCTCGCAGGTGGAGGAGGCGCGGCGGGCCAAGGACCAGCTCCTCGGCAACCTCGCTCACGAGGTGCGCACGCCCCTCACGACGATCAAGGGGTTCGTCGACCTCCTCGCCCGGGGTCACCTCGGAGAGCTGGAGCAGCGGCAAGCCGAGGCTCTGAGGACCGTCTCGAAGAACGTTGAGCGCCTGACGGACCTGGTCGCCAACATGCTCGACGCCGACCGGGTGCGGACCGGGGTAGCCAAGCCGACGCCGTCGGATCTGGAGTCCGTCGTACGTGAGGTCGTTGGCAACGAGTCGCCGCGCGGCGAGAAGCGCGGCCTGCGGGTCGTGATGCGGATCGCTCCCCTGTGGGTGCTCTGTGACCGTGCCTCGCTCGTACAGATCACGCGCAACCTGATCTCGAACGCGATCAAGTACACGCCATCCGGAACCGTGTTTGTGCGCGTCGCAAGCGGAGACGACGGGTTCGCAGAGCTCGTCGTCGAAGACACCGGGATCGGCATTCCATCGGCCGAGATCGACCGCATCTTCGACCGCTTCTACCGCGCCGAGAACGAGTTTGTGTATGCCGTCGGTGGCACGGGCGTGGGGCTCTCGATCGTCAAGTCCTTCGTCGAGTCGGTCGGGGGCTCCATCGACGTCGAGAGCCAGCCGGGCAAGGGGTCGAGCTTCCGGGTGAAGCTCAGGTCGGCGGACGGCGTCAGCCAGGCCGGCTGACCGGATCGAGGGGCCGGCCCGAGCGGTCGACCCGACGTACTCCGAGGCGTCGCCCTTGCTCGGACGGAGATGCGCGTCGGGGGAGCCCGCCACGAGCTTCATGGCCTTGGAGCGCGGCGCCGCGCTCCGCCGCGCGTTACATTGGGGCGGTATCGCTCCTCCCCCGGACCTTCGCCGACGGGGCGGTACCCTCGCCACCAGCCTCACCAGGAGATCGAACATGAAGCTCACCCTCAGCGCCGCTGCGGCGATCGCGTTGGCCGCCTGTGCGGGTACGGCGGACAAGCCGATGGTCCAAGCCGAGCCCGACGTCGTCGGCCAAGAGGTCAGCTACGAGGCCGGCGGTGTGACGCTGAACGGGTATCTCGCCTACGACCGCAGCCTGGACGGCCTGCGCCCGGGCGTGCTCGTCGTCCATGAGTGGTGGGGGCACAACGAGTACACCCGGGACCGCGCGCGCCAGCTCGCCGAGCTGGGCTATACCGCGCTCGCCGTGGACATGTACGGCGACGGCAAGCAGGCCGACCACCCCGAGGACGCGGGCGCCTTCATGATGGAGGTGTTCGACAACATGGACGCCGGGGTGGCGCGCTTTCAGGCGGCGAAGCGGCTCCTGAACGAGCACGCGACCACGGATCCGAGCGACACGGCCGCCATCGGCTACTGCTTCGGCGGCGCGATCGTGCTCCACATGGCCCGCACCGGCGCCGACCTCGACGCGGTGGCCGCGTTTCACGCGGGCGCACTCGAGACCGGCAACGACGCGGCGAACATCCAGGGCAGGGTCCTGGTGGCCCACGGCGCCGACGACCCGTTCGTGGAGCCCGAGGCGATCACCTCCTTCCAGCGGGCCATGGACGCGGCCGGCGTCGACTACGAGCTGGTGCTCTACCCGGACGCGGTCCACGGCTTCACGAACCCGGAAGCCACCGTGACGGGGCAGAGGTTCGATCTGCCGCTCGCGTACCAGAAAGAGGCGGACGAGCGGTCCTGGGCCACGATGCAGGCGCTGTTCGCGGACGTGTTCGGCGGCTGAGCTCGAACCGAGGGGGCACGCCTTCCAGCTGGGGGGCGCGCACCCGGCGAGGATGGGAAGCGAGCGTGAGGGCGCTCGGGCCGGGGCGGACGGCTCGCCCCGACGGCGCTGAGCCGCGCGAGCCCGGCGGCGGGGACGACCACAAGAAATTCGCCGGTCTCCTTTTCAGAGCGCGTCGTTGCTTGGCGTTCGCCCGGGTGAGGCGGACGCCAGAACCAAGCCGAGTGGCGGTGTGGGGGCGACTGCCATCGACAACCACCACCCTGTTCGAGCCATGTTCCTCCCGCTCCTCCTTGCCTCCACGATAGCGCCCTCCGCCCAGCGCGCCGAGCACCTCCAGTGGATCGACGTCAACCTCGACGGCCTCGACGACCTCGTCCGCACCGGCGCGGGCCAGGACCTTCAGGTGCTTCGCAACCTCGGCGACGGCGCCTTCCAAGACGTCACCGAGCTCGTCGGGCTCGGCGGCCTGCGCGACGTCGCCCAGGCCGCCTTCGTCGACTACGACGCCGACGGCCACCTGGACGTGCTGATCGTCGTGCCGGGCGGCTCTAGCTACCTGTACCGCGGCACCCCGGGCAAGACCTTCTCCGCCGTCGGAGCCGAGAGCGGCCTCGACCTGGGCGGTCCGATCCTGGCCGCCGAGTGGCGCGACTTCGACCACGACGGCAAGGCCGACCTGGGCCTGGTCCACGCCGCGGGCACGAGCCTGCACCACAACCTGGGCAGCGGCGCCTTCGCCTCGCTCCCGCTCGGGCCGTCCGCGTCTCCCGACCTTTTGACCTCGTTCAAGAGCAAGTGCTTCGACGCGCTCGTCGACCAGAGCACCGGGCTCTGCGGGCTGCAGGCTTCGAGCGTTCCGACCCTCGGCATGCTCGCGCCCCTCAGCAGCGACTGGTTCATCAGCGACACGACCGGCTTCGTCGGCCTCGGGACCACCGACCCCGGCTTCCGCCTGGACGTTGACGGAGCGATTCGCTCGTCGAGCGGCGGCTTCGTCTTCCCCGACGGGACCACCCAGGACACCGCCACGCTCGCGGGGCCCGCGGGTCCGCAGGGCGCGACCGGCGCGCAGGGCCCGACCGGCCCGACCGGTTCGACCGGAGCGCAAGGTCCGGCTGGTCCCACCGGTGCGGCCGGCGCGCAGGGTCCGGCTGGTCCTACCGGTGCGGTCGGCGCGCAGGGTCCGGCTGGCCCAACCGGTTCGATCGGCGCGCAAGGTCCGGCTGGCCCG
>JBCCGI010000163.1:0-8484 GCA_039029355.1 Planctomycetota bacterium | reverse complement strand
GTAGCTTGGCCTTGGCGGCGAGTCGGCGGCGCTGGTCGTCGTTCAGGCGCAGACTGCGACCGCGCATCTGCTCTCTCAGGACTCGGTTCTCTTCAACGAGGTAAGCGATCACGTCGGCCTGGTGCCGGTTCACCCAGCCCGTGAACGTGAGCAGCAGCACTCGCAGCGGGTAGTAGTCGGCCGTCATGCCGTCATCCTAGGCACTCCTAAATGCAAGCGCCGCGGCGTGTTGCGCCACGGCCGAGTTTCTGGACAGGACGCGTTCGGCGATGAGCACGTGGATCAGGGCGAGCAAGGTCCGCATCCTCGGATCATGCCCTCGTCGGTGCTTGGCGCGACGGTCGACTCGGCGTAGGCTGCGAAACGAGCCCGGAAGCGGGCGCTGATGGCCCGTACAGGGTCTTGGGAGGGACAGGGCTTCGTACCGGGGGGAGGCCTCGACGAGCTGTCGGGCCACTTGGGGCTGGCGCTGAGCCCGCTCTATCACCCCATGCCTCAGGACGGCGCCGAGGTCAGGACGAGTGAGAAGAGTCTGCTCGAAGTCGAGTCGGGGTATCTCGTCAAGTAGGCAATCGCGACCTCCGCGCTTCGAGTGCAAAACTGCTCCCGGGTCTCGTCGTCTCGCCGGTCGCAATGCCAACTGTCGTAGGTCGGCTCATGCCCCTGTGAGGCATGCCGATAGACATCTCCCCCGAGCACTGCGACGCCAGCGGCCTGCACGAGCTGCACGACTAGCACCGCATCGTCTCGCCGCCATGCGAGCTCGTCCAGGCCGAGGTCGCTTAGCGACTCTGCCCGGCCGAGTACATCGGGTGGAATCAAGTTTCGGGGGATGGTGTCCACGCGTAGATCTCTGGATGGGATGCAGTCCTCGCGGCCTGACCTTGAGGTTACCAACGCGACCGCTGTCGGGTGCGTTGATTCGCACCAACTTCGCTGGACCCCGAGTGCGCTTTCAGCTCATTGCTGATTGGGCCGGAACAGTCTGTGATTGACGGTTCCGCCGGGCTCGATGAGCCACTCAAAGACTCCGTCGCGTCCGTTGAGCGAGCCAGGCAACTCGACTTGGGTTCTGTCGATCCCGTCCTCTCCTCGAATCGTCGTCTGAGTGCCGTCCCCAGCATAGTTGTCCACCTCGCGCGGGAAGCCGTGGTGGTCCGGGCGCCCCGTCCTTGGATTGGGCTCCATCTGCCGGCGCACCTTGTCCGTGTATCGAGTTCCCTTTAGGGGATTGGTGCCTCCCCTAGCGAGGAGTCTCTCGCCGCCCTCTCGCGCACCCTTTGTCAGCAGCTTGGTTCCGCCGGTGGCGACGACCCCTGTGGCGAAGCCGACTCCAGCGGCGATGTCCTCGTCGACACCGACGGCGGTTAGGCCCGCCTCGACCGCCGTGCCAATCGGGTCAAGGAACGCCGCGGCCGTGTCCAGCATCTCGAGCGCCTCCAGATGCTGCAGGCCATCGTGCACCCACTCGAGCGTCCGATCGATCGACTCGTGTTCCCCAAACGAGTGCTCCGCATCGAACGTCTCCAGCACCTCTTGCATCTGATCCTGACTCAGATCCGCGAAGGACCCCTCGATGCCGTCGGAGAGGATCGGCGACCAGAACTGGACGATTGCGTCCATCACGGCGATCGGGTTGTCGTGCTGCGGGATCGAGCCTTCGAGGCGATCGGGGAACAGCGGCGACCAGTTGGGACGGATGGGAGACTCGCCCGGGGTGTCCTCCGGCGCCAGGCCGGTTGGGTCGGTCCAGCGCAGCGGGTTGGCGCGGGCGTAGGAGTAGAGGTTGAGGCCCGCGGCCTCCCCCAGCGGATCGCGCGCAACGAAGCGGCACGCCTGGGTGTCGAGCTGGCGAGTGCCGAGCAGTGCGTAGCCCGAGCGCAGGTCGAAGGGGCGCGCCTGGAAGAAGAGGTCGTTGCCGATGGAGCTCGCGGAGACGGCAAGGGGCGTCGCCGACTCGCGAGGCTGGCCGAAGGGGTCGTAGCGGTAGCTCTCGACCAGCTGATAGCCGTCGGTCAGGCCGCTGACGTTGCCGGCGTGGTCGACGAAGACGTAGAGCTCCTCCGCGTTGTCGCGCAGGCGCCACAGCGGCGTGTGCTCGTCGAAGCCCGGTGCGTACTCCATGTGAGCCGTTGGGCTGAGGCTCTCGTGCAGTGCGCCTCCGAACCAGCCATAGCGCGTCGCGCCGAGCTCGGAGTCGCTGACTGACGCGATGCGGTCCAGACCGTCGAAAGCGTAGGAGACGAGACTCGTGCCCGATGCGTCGGTGCGCACGACGCTGCCCGGACGGCCGAGTGCGTCGTAGGTGAGGTTGAGCTGCGCGGCGCCCTCGGTGTGGTAGCTCTCCTCTCCGGTCGGCTCGTGAGCCAGGCCGCCGTAGAGCGGTGCGAAGCCGTCGAGCCGGTTCAGCGCGTCGTAGCTGCCGGTCGCACCGCCTGGCGTGAGCGTGTCGGTGAGAAGCGTGAGATTGTCGGCCGGGTCCCAGTTCCAGGTGACCGTGCGTCCCCCGCCGAGCAGGTTCTCTAGGTCGAAGTCCCACCGCACCAGGCGTCGGAAGCCGTCGTACTCGAAGCGCTCGGAGCAACCGCTCTCCAGGTCCGTCCGCTGGATCGGATTCGAGGCGAGATCGACGTTGAGGTGGAAGCCCTGCAGGATCTGGCCGCCGCTGTTGACGATGCGCTCCTCGCGCCGCCTGCCGGCCGCGTCGTGGTCGCGGATCAGCTCCGCTCCGGAGGCGCCCAGGACCGCGCGGTGGAAACGACTGAGGCCCCAGGGGTCGGGGAAGGTCGCGATCGACGTTGGCAGCGGTCCCTCGCGCACGAGGCCCGCGAGCCGCCCTAGCGCGTCGCGGTCGCGCCGGACGCGGAGCTGCGAGGGATAGGTTACGCGAAGCGGCGCTCCGGTCGCGTCGACCTCGGCCGTGAACACGCGCGGCGCCTCACCCGCAACCTGGGTTTCATCGCGGACCAACGCGCCGAGCGAGGTGTGCTCGCGGCGCGTGAAGACCGTCGCAGAGCCGCTGACCGTGTCGGTGATGACGTTCGCGCGGTCGAGGGCGTCGTAGCCCAGCGTCCGCGTTACCCCGAGCTCGGGCCCGGAGGCGATGAGCGAAGTCAGGCGGCCGCCCGCGTCGTAGCCGTAGTCCCAAACCCGGCCGCCGGGGTAGCTCCAGAGGTCGAGCCGGTCGTCGTCGTCGTAAGTCAGCGTCTCGGCGCTTCCATCGTGGAAGATCCGGCCGGTGCGGCGGCCGAGTTCGTCCCAGGTGAAGCGCGTCTGGTGCGAGCGCGCGTCGGTCAGGAGCTCGAGGTTGCCCTCCACGTCGAAGTCGCGCGCGACGCTGCGGTCGGGCAGCCCCTGCGGATCCACTTCGACCTGAAGCCGTGCGCCACCGCGGCTGTCGAGCGAGAAGCGCTCCTCGCGACCTTTGGGGTCGATCCGCAACGCGACGAAGCCCGACGCATCTCGGATGGTTTGCGTGACGCCGCCGGTCGGCGCCTGGTCGTAGAGGAGGCGTCCGTGGCGGTCGTGGTGCAACCACGCGCGGGAGAGCGCGGGGGCTCCGAGGCCCCCGGTTCCTCCCATGTGGAAGGTCCGTGCGACCGGCCTCCCCGCGGGGTCGAGCTCCTCGACCAGACCGACCTCGTCCGCGGCTCCATGCCAGATTTCGGTGCGCCGTCCGGCGGAGTCGTAGCGGTGGCGCACGAGCCGCGTGAGGCCGCTGGGATCGACGACGCGCCAGAGAAGGCGCCCCGGCCCGGCACCCCACCCGCGCTCCTCGCGCACCCAGGCGGGCGAGCTGGCTTCGACCGAGCCGTCGAGCCGCAGGATCAGGTTCTTGCGCGAGACCGCGGTGATTCGGTCGCGGCTGTCGTACTCGTACTTGGTACTCGCCAGGGTGCCGCTCTCGACGTTCTCTTCGAGCACGCGACCCGCTTCGTCGACCACGAACGTCGTCTCACGGCCCAGGGGCGATAGCTGGCTCGCGAGTTGGCCGAAGCCGTCGTACTCCATGCGCGTCGCGTGGCCGAGCGGCGTGCGCACATGAGTCGGCGCGCCAAAGGTATCGAAGTCGAACGTGCGCGTGCCGAATGACGTGGAGCCGGCCCGGCGCTCGACCGAGAGCGCGTGGCCGCGCGTGTCGAACGTCGACACGAGCGTTGCTCCGAGCGGCGTCGTCTCCTCGATCAGGTTGCCGGCCGGGTCGTACTCATAGGTCCAGGTTCCCTCGTCGAGCACGGCTCCCCCACCGTCGTACACGTGCCTCCGAAGCGTTGCGAGGCGGTCGGCGACGTCGTACGTGGCGCGTAGATCGAGGCGTGGAGTCAGGCCCGCCGCGTAGTCTCCCCCTCCGGCGAAGCTCGCCGGGGAGACGCCCACGGTCCGCCCCGCGAGGTCGTAGAACGCGCGACGCACGATCGCCTTGCCGTCGGTGCGGACGCTGGCTTCCTTGGGCAGGAGCAGAGGCGGCGCGGAGTCCGACGACGAGCCCTTGGCCGCGGGCAGCTCGCGCAGCTCGATCAGGTTGTCGCGGGCGTCGTAGTCGATTTCGCGCTCGCGGCCGTCGGGGAGGCGCTCGCCCGTCGCGCGGCTTAGCGCGCCCCAGGTGAGCTCGGTGGTCAGGTCCAAGCCGCCGTCGTCGTCGATGACGACGACCGGATGCCCGCCGCCCCACTCGATCGTCGTAAGCATGCCCTCCTCGTCGACGAGCGTGACGAGACCCCCGTGCTGGTCGTAGGCCGCGAGGGAGGTCGGCGTGATGGTCGTCGAGCCTCCGCTCGGCTCGGGGCCGTCGGGAGCGGCGATCACGAGCTCGGGCTCCTCGAAACGGATCGGCTCGAAGCCGCCGCCGAGGACGCCGTCCTGGTTCACGTCGCCCAGGCCGAAGAGCGGTTCGACCGCCGCGGCCCAGACCGGGTCCACGTCGGGATCGGGCAGCATGCGCCAGTGGTGTAGGCGCTCGTGGTCGCGGGCATCTTCGTAGGTCAGCTCCTGGTGCGCAAAGGTGCGGGTCCAGGACCGGCCGAGCTCGTCGACCACCAGCCGCGGCTGGTTCGTGATCGGGTCGTAGGCGTAGGTCGTGATGCGGTCGGCGAGCCCGGAGCCGGCTTCCGCTGTCCGCACGGTCATCAGCACGTTGCGCTGCGCCGAGCGGTCCGGATTCGCGCTGTCGTACACCATCGCCGTACCGCGCGTGTCCGCATGCCCATCGCCGCCCTCGACGATCGACAGCAGGCGGTACTCGTCGTCGTAGTCGTAGGTCGTGAACCAGACCGAGTTGACGAAGCTCTCGTCGGGGTTCGAGTAGACGTCGCTCGCAAGGGTCCATGTTTCGGCGTCGGTCTTGCCGTTGACGACCTCGTGGGCGTAGAGCAGCCCGCTCTCTCCGTGATGGAAGCGCTCGGTCGAACCGTCCGCGCGCCTGGCGCTGGTCGTGTGGCGCACGTCGGCGTGCCAGGGACTCGCGCCCTCGTCGACGCGCAAGTAGCGGTACTCGGTGACCTCTCCGCCCACGTCGTGAGAGCGGACCTTGTCGAAGCTGTAGCCGGTCTCCGTGACGTACGAGATCGTCACGCGCGGAGCGGCGCCGTCGTGCGCGACGGTCAGCAGGTTGTGGTTGAGCGCCGAGCCGGGATACTCGTCAAAGCCGTCCGGGTCTTCGTCGTAGGTGTAGTCGATGCGGTGGCGGCCCGTCTGGAGCGCATCGCCGTCGTCGAGGAAGAGCGCCTCGGGTAGCTCGACGCTGACCAGGTCGCCATGCGAGTCGTAGTCGTAGGTGATCTCGCGCCCGGTCCAGTCGGTGATCGACTTGAGGAGGCCGCTCTTCGGATCCTCGTAGTACTCCAGCGTCATCATGCGGCCCAGCGTGTCGACGATCTCGTACGGGTCGCCGAACCCGTTGCGGCGGAAGAGAATCGCGTTGCCGTACGGGTCGGAGACCGCCCGCAGCCACCCGACCGAGCCTCGCCCGAGACCTGCGACCCAGACCGGCGGGCAGAAGTGGAACTCCTGACCATCGGGCGCGCGGTAGACGAAACCGGGGAGGTTGTTGGACACGTCGCAGGCCGTCAGCCCCTGCGACTGCAACGCGCGCACCTTGCCGAACTCGCCATCGACGCCCAGCCAAAGGCCGAGATCGTCCGGGTCGGCGCGGAAGGTACTGACGGTGCCGTCGCCCCACGCGATCTGCAGCACACCGGGAAAGCCGTCCGCGCTCGGCCAGACCAAGAGGTAGGTCTCGAGCAACGGCATGGTCCAGCCGTGACCCAGGATCCCGCGCCGCGGGCTGCGGCTGGAGTAGTGGCGCTTGATCTCCAGCGTGGGGCCGCGACCCGGGATCACCAGGTCGGTGTGGTCGTACAGGAACGCGCCGGAGGCGGTGCTGACCGGATCGCCGAAGACGCTGGAGAGCCACTCGACGACGTTCTTGAACGGGCTGTCTTCGCCGACGCCCTCGGGGTCGATCTGGTCGCCGTTCTCGTCGTAGAACTCAACGCCGGCGTTGACGCCCTGCTCGTCGTACAGAAACTTCGCCGTCAGGTGGCTGCCCTGCGCGTCGCGGATCCTGTAGACCTCGACGTTGCCGCCGACGCCCTCGATGTCGAAGTTCATCTCGCTCAGCGACTGGTCGGTCGTCTCGATGATGTTCTCGAGCCAGGACTCGATCTCCTCGTAGGCGTCCCCGAACACGTCGGCGCCGAGCGTCTGCAGGAGCGAGTAGCCGAAGTCGCCCAGTGAGTTGACCTCCTGCAGGCTCTCCACGAAGTCGCGGTATTGCTCCTGCTCCTCCGGGGTCATCCTGCCGTCGACCTTCATGCCCTCGTAGGCCTCGTTGTGCTCGGCGGCGTGCTCGCCGACCACTTCGAGGAGCGCGGCCACGGCCTCACCAAGCGTGAGCTGTCCGTCGGGCGGCGAGCCGAGGTCGGGGATCGGGTCGGGGAAGTTGGCCGGGTCGATCGGAGGCTCCGCTCCGACCATCTGCTCGAGGCTCTCGAAGAACTCGCGCGCTCCGCCGCCCGGCGTCATGAAGTCGTTCGGAAGGAGCCCGTCCTGCATCGGCCCCTCGGGCCCCTCGGGGAAGATGTCGTACGCGTTGGGGAGCGAGTCGCCGTCGGTGTCGCCCCACGCCGGGTCGGCGGCGTACGTCCAGCCAGGCTCGCCGGGGCCGGGCTCTTCGGAGTCATCGGGCCACGAGACGCCGTCCATGTTCGTGTCCGAGAACGGCACCGGCATGCAGCTCGTGGTGCAGAAGGCGTCGGTCGAACAACCGGGGCCGCACTCTCCGCCGGGGACGGTCGGAAGCGGGAAGTGGTTCTCGATGTGCCAGCAGGCGCAGGCGTACGCGCCACCGCTTCCGCCTCCCCCGCCACCTGCGGGCGGCGGCTCCATCGGCGGGCTGCCTCCTCCGGGCAGGCAGTTCTGGAGCGGGAAGGCCTGGACCCCCTCGTGGCAGACGGGCACGGTCGGGCCGCTGGGGAACGTCACCGACGGCGGGCAGTCGGTGCAGTTGCTCTCGAGGCTCGCCGGCGGGTTGGAGAGCTGGACCGCCGCAATCGTGACGGGCTCCGGCGGCGCGGGCTGAGGCGTGCTGGCGCCTCCGGAGGTCAGGCCGAAGCCGAGGGCCAATGCAAGGAGGGCGAGCGGGCGGCTCGCGAACGAACGCGGCATGAGGTCTCCCAAGGTGCGAGTGGCGAGCACGGCCCACGAAGTGCGAGCGGGCGCGTGGTCAAGGAGCGGGGCGATGCCCCCAATGCGACATCCAAGATGGCGTGCGGGCCGAGAAGAGGCAACGGGTCGTCGAGAACTCGGCCCCGGAGCGCCTCGGCTGCGCGTGGGGCAGAGTGTGGGCAATGGACTAAACGCGGTCGGGCGTGGGGCCGCCGCGGATGCTCGGGTTTGTTGATGCGCGGCCGAAGCGGGTTCGAGTCCGACTCGGGGTACCCAGTGCCGGGGTTCGAACCTACCGTGCTACTGGTACCGAGTTGGACGGCCTTCGAACTCGAGACATGCCCTCAGGGCCTGGGAACGGCGATCCGCTCTCTCTGGCGCTCTCCGGGCGGAGTTCGAACTAGCGTCCTACTCGGGGAGCCACTGGTCCAAGGCCGTGCTCGGCTTGGGATCGCGATGGCTAGATCCCACGCAGACAGAGAGAGCGCGCGGCCTTGCGACGGTGACTATGGGAGGCGCGATTTCGGTACTCGCCCCGACAACCACCTCGGTCGAGTTCGCGACGGAAGTCTGGAAGTGGGGTGACCCCGTTTCTCGGTCCAGCCGCTATGAGAGTCGGTTGAGTTGTGATCCGCCGGTCGAGCTGCGCGCCCGGAGACGGAGCGGAGCGGCGTCGGTGGGCGCACAGCTCGCCGCAAACTCCGCCGGGGTCTGATAGCTGAGGCCGCTGTGAGGCCTCTTGGTGTTGTACTCGACGCGGAATCGCTCCACCAGGTAGCGGGCTTCGTCCAGCGTCGTGAAGAGCTCGCAGGCGAGGAG
>JBCCGI010000162.1:0-8617 GCA_039029355.1 Planctomycetota bacterium | reverse complement strand
GCTGGGCCCGGACATCAGTGGTGTCCTGGACCTGAATGCCGACCTGACCTCGTGGCGCAACGGCCGGCAGCTCTGCGTCATCGGCGACGAGATCTTCTTCCTGAGGTCGATCGACTTCGTCACGGGCAACACCTACCGGCTCCGGGGTCTCCTGAGGGCTCGGTATGACTCGCGTGTGGCCGCGCACGCGGCTGGTGCGGGTGTCTACATCCTGCAGGACGACGACGGGTTGTTCGTCAACGACGCGCTGCTTGAGCCGAGCGTGACGCTGTATGCGAAGACGCAGCCCACCGGCCGTGGTGTGGTGAGCCTCGCGACCGTGCCGAGTCAGAGCGTGGACCTCTACGGCAAGACCGTGCGGCCGATGCCGGTCGAGGAGATCCGCTTCGACACGCTGAGCGACCCGGCGGGGGTGAGCACACGCAGCTGGATGTCGACCGCTGGCACCGACGATTTGCCGATCACGTGGGGCTACTTCACCCCGCGTAGCGCGGGCACTGGCGCCGGTCGATCAGGTGCGGGCACGCCGCAGTCCCCGGCAGATCCGGAGGGTGACTTCCTCGTCGAGGTCCTGGATGCAGCCGACGTCGTCCAGCGATCGCTCACGGTCAGTAGCAACTCCTTCACCTACACCGAGGCCGACCGGACGTCGGACTTCGGCGGTGAGCCCAACTCCTTCAAGGTCCGCGTCACTCAATTGAGGGCGGGGTTGTCCGCGGACCCAGTCGTTCAGACCTTCACCAGGATCACCTGACATGGCGAGACCGAGCCGCATCACGGTCAATTCGGGGGACAACGCCTGGGAGAACCAGGTCAACACCAACTTCCAGCAGCTCTACGACCGGCCGTTGCCGATCCTGCAGCACGCAGGCGACCTGGCCTCGCTCGAGGCGGTGCGACCTGCCGCGCAGTTCGAATGGTGCCTGGCGATCGTCGACTACGACGGTGGCAGCAGCCCGGGCCAACACATGGCCTTTAGCAACGGCACGGTCTGGAAGCTCGTGTCGAACTGGGAGCTCTTCCGACGGCGGACCTTCCGGACCGTGTCGATGGCGGATTCGCTGCAGGACACCGATGACGTGGTGCTGACGTCGGGTGGTGGAAGTTTCAACTTCACGCTGCCAGCGATCTCGGATGCCAACGAAGGCCGACGGGTGGTCGTCAAGCACATCGGCACCGGCACGGTGACCCTGCAGACGACAGGGGCGGACACGATCGATGGGGCGGCGTCGTTGGCCATCTCGACCGAGAACCAAGCGGTGGAGCTGGTCTCGGACGGGACGAGTGACTGGGTGGTCTTCGCCTATGGTGCAGGTGGGGGCGGTGGCTCGGGTAACCCGACGGTCCCGATCATCGTCGCCGTGGGAGATGAGTCGACGGTGCTGACTACGGGCACGGCGAAGGTGACCTTCAGGATGCCGTATGCGTTCACGCTGAGTGGCGTGCGGGCGTCACTGACCACGGCCTCGAGCTCGGGGGTGGTGACCGTGGACGTGAACGAGGGGGGATCGAGCGTGCTTTCGACGAAGCTGAGCATCGATCAGGGCGAGTCGACGTCGACGACCGCGGCCACACCGGCGGTCATCTCGGATGCTGCGCTGGCCGACGATACGGAGATCACCATCGACGTGGATGCCGCGGGCGCCGGCGCGGCTGGGTTGAAGGTCACCCTGATCGGATCGCAGGTCTGATGTCGCTGCTCATCATCGACCCGAGCCGCTTCGGGGCTGCGGTGCCGAAGACCATCCCAGGGCTGGTCGGGTGGTGGGATGCGCAGGACGAAGGCACGATCACGACGGACGTCGGTGGGGATGTGGTCACCTGGGCCGACAAGAGCGGCAACGGCTACGACCTGAGCCAGGCCGACACCACCAAGCAGCCGACCCCGGTGCTGGTCAGCGGCCGCCAGATGCTCGAGTTCGACGGCGTGAATGACCTCCTGCGGCGGGTGGATACCGACGACCTGGACTTCGCCGGCGACTTCGAGATCCACGTGGTCTACCGGACCGCGGACACCAACCGCGGGGCGCTGGTCACCAAGGGCAATGCGATCCGCTACCACATCCGGGTCAACGACGCCGATGGCAACAACGGCGATCTGGTGTGTGAGATCGACGACGACACCACGAGCCGCAGGGTCGTGGATACGTCCGTCAACTACAACGACGACTCGGTCCGCATGGTCGCGATGGTTCGCGATGGGAACAATCTTCGCCAATTTGCGAACGGTGTGGAGACCGGGGCCTCACCGGTGGACGTCACCGGCTACGGCAGCATCGCCAACACCGACGAGTTCAACGTCGGCGCCTTCAGCGACGTCCTGCAGCACCTGGACGGGGAGATCGGCGAGATCGTCGTCTACGACCGAGCGATGAGTGTGTCGGAGCGCGGGCTGCTCGTGGGGTATTTGGTGGAGAGGTGGGGCGTGGGGTAGCCGTCCTTTCGTTGGTCGCCCAAAGCTCCCTAGCAGGCGCTGGCGGCTTCAGTTGGCCGAGCCCCCCTTAAAACATCACGGTCCGGACGAGCCGGACCGTGCGTAGCCTTCCCCATCCTGTTTCCTTGTCCAGCCTTGGCGTTGTTGGCCGGCCAAGGCGCTAGCTTGGGATCGAAGTTCGAGTCCCAGGGAAAAGCTGTTCGCAACCATAGCGCGGAAGCTGAGGGGGGGCAAACCGGTGGCGGATGTTCTGCTGGGAAATAGTGCTGATAGAGAGCGGCGGAACCGCGCTCTCCCGCCCTGAGCCCGGGCGTAAATCCACGATGACAAGGGCGGCACAGCTCACGCAAGGTAGGCTAGTATATGTCTCTCGACACATCGTCGAGTGCCAACCAGGCGTAGTTGGTATTAACGCTAGCAAAGGAAGTTCATGATGACGGCTACACGCCGCCGATGGCGGCTCGTGGTTACTCGTAAGGTCGAAGTTCGCGGCAGCGTGCACGCGGCACGCCTGTTGGTGTTCTCCGCGGCCGGGTTCGTCGCGGCGACTGTCTTTCTCTGGCTGCTGGTGCTGCGTGTTACTTGACGCATGCCTGGAGCCGCAGTAAACTCAGCGGCTAACGATACAAGGAACCAAGAAAGACGAGCGCAAAGGAAACAGGGTACCCGACCGAGAGTCACCGGTAGCTTGATTGCGGAAGTGATCGGCTACGAAGCACAAAGCCGGGGGTTGTCCGCCAAGGACGTAAAGCAAATAATCTTTCTTCCCCATCCTGTTTCTTAGATGATTTTCCCCCGGCGTTTTACTTCAGCGTAGTCGGCGACCAGGCCTGTTCGCTTGGTCGCGGCAATTGCGTGCTGACCCGAGTCCTGGCGGTTGTGCGCTGGGAACCCTGGCGAGCTTTTTCCTAGTTCTCCGCGGGGGCGAGATCGTGGTCTGCGACCGGGCTCTGACGGGCTCGGAGCGTGGAGTCCTGGTCAGCTACCTGGGAGAGCGGTGGGGGCTGGCCTAGCCGCCGCCGGCCCTCGGTCTTGACGTCTTCTTCGCCCGGCCCCTAGACTGCGTCGTCCGGGAGCGCATCGCGGAGACGCACAGCGCCGGAGCAGGTGAGGCAAGATTTGGCAGAGCCGACACGCATCAGAATCCGCCCCGATCCGCCGGTTCGAGGGTCCCCTCTCGAGGTCACCTACGACTTCGAGGGGGAGGCTGAGATCGAGGTCGTCATAGGGGTTGCCTTCTATCCCACCGAGGTCCTGCAGGTCTTCCGCCTCGGTCCAGGGACCAAGCTCACGGTTGACGTGCCCACTGATGCCGAGGAGGTTCGCATATTCCAAGGGAGAGATGGACTTCTCGACGACGGGGAGCCCAGGAGGGTGGGTTGGCAGACCGCGGCCCCCGTTTCATTTGGCCCGGGGTCTGATCGTGTGTATGTCCTGCGGGAGCCCGAAGCCCCATACGAGGCAGCATACTACGACAGCGGCTGGAGCGGTCCAGTGGAGATCACTCCCTGTGCTGCCGACAGTAGTGTCGTCGATGCCCTCCAAGCGCACCTCTGGCTGCGGGTCGCTCTACCGGACGACTTGGACCACGACACGCAGGATCGGGTCGGCGACCAGATTGTCAGGCTGGCTTCGGCGCTTAGTCGCTTGCACGAGCTAAAAGGTGGCTCTGGCCTCGAGCTGAAAGACGGGCTCGCCTTTGAGCCGTCCGAGACCCAAGTGGAGGTGCCATGACCGAGCACCTGTCGTTTCCCTTGGAGCCGAAGGTCAAAGGCCCGGAGGAAGAGAGAGCATCGCAGGAAGTCGTCGCGGAGGTGCAAACCAGGTTCTTCGGAATTCCGACGAAGATCAACCTCTACGCATGGCAACCGCTGAAGGGCGTTGCCCTCCACGTGGCCAGCCGTGTTAAGAGCGTTTGGGCCGCGATCACGGCGACGACCAAGGAAGACTCGTTGGATCGAAAGCTCAAGCGAACTCTCCAAAAGAGTGACCAGCAGATCAAAGAGCAGCACGCAGCTACGCAACGGCTGGTGTCTCAGCAATCCGCGGACGACCAATCGACGCTGGCGAAGGCCCAGGCGAGAAAGATCGTTGCGGGGGCAATTAGGGACGAGGCCGCGGCCCTAGCGGAGATCGCAGATGCCGCAAAGGCGTTGAGGGGGCTAGGCGTCGACATTGAGGTCCTGCTCGGAAGTCAGGGCGTCGAATGGACGAAGCTGCTGGCGGAGCTTGATTCAGAACGGCTCGGCCGACCGCCGGATGAGCCGGGCGACGAGGCCGCTGGATGAGCCGTCGGAGCCGGACTATCTCCCGCATCCCGGTGCTTGATCATATCGGAAGTCGCCAGTCGCCGTAGTGTTGGCGCGTAGCTCAGTACATACAGGGCCCACACGGAGAGGATTAACGTGAGCTCAGCAGACAGTTCGTCGAGCGCTAAGCCAAGAGTGTTCATTAGCTACGCGAGGGAGGACCTCGACAAGGCGAAACGACTCAAGGGTGAGCTACAGCTGGCTGGAGCAAACCCATGGATCGACGTAGAGGATGTTCTTCCCGGAGAGCGATGGCGCGATGATGTCTTGAGGAGAATCGAGCGATGCGACGTCTTTGTGGCGCTTTTCTCTAGTGCCTACTCTAGGTCAGATTACGTTCGGAGTGAAGTCAAGGTCGCGCTCCACGAATTGGAGACGCGCCCTCGTGGTCGAATCTCGATCATTCCATTGTTGCTCGACGAGTCTGACCCGAGCGACCAACAGCTGTTGGGAACACAAAGGATTAGCATGCACCCCCAATGGGGGGAGGGGTTAGAGAAGTTAACCCGAGCCCTCGGTTTGAATCGGGGATACGCAGCTGGTGGTGACCGGAGCGCAGCTGCGATTTCGGGCGACGACTCCGTAGCTGGTGCAGACCAGGATAGCTTCACGCTCCGGGTTCTACTGCCAGAGGATCTCGACGAATCAGGCGAGGAGCGCGTATCTCGGCTACTTGTGCGTTTCGGCAAGGCTCTGAGTGACTTGCACGAAGCTGCCGGCGGTTCCGGCCTGGAGCTTATCGAGGGGCAAGAATTCGTTCCTTCGATCACCAACGTGGAGTCCAAGCTGTGAGCTTCATCGACTTCCGCTTTGGGCCGAGGAGGGGATCGCCTAACGATGGAGATGCTTCCCGTGAAGTGCGGAGCTGGATCGAGGTCAAGCTGCCTGGCCTCCCGGCGAAGGTCACTAGAGGGGTAGCTAAGCCGCTGTCGGACGCAGCGAAGAGTCTCGTCAGAAGGGCTAGATCGGTTTGGGCTGCTGCGACAGCCAAGACACGTCAGGATGATCTTGACCGAGAGCTAGCCAGGGCCGTCACGGCCAGCGACCAGAAGATCAAGGAGCGCGATGCGGATGCCCGTCGTCAGTTGGACAAGCAAGCTGCTGACGATGCGTCCCTCGGCGCGAGAGCGGCAGCGCAACGGGAATTCGCGAATGCGATCAGGGAGCTCTCTGATGCCGCAGCCGCGCTTCGAGACGCGGGCCTAGATCCAGTGTTGATCTGGGATGGCGAAGGGCGCAGTCCGCTTGAGCGAGCCCTCGAGAGGCTCCGTGGCCCAGGACCAAGAGTCGAGAAGACTGAGCTTTTGAGTCCCCGGATGTTGGCAGAGCTGAGGTCTGCTGTATCGGCCCCGAGCTTGATCAGGGCATGGCGGAACAATGACCCCGCAGTCAATCTGAGGTTTGACTTTAGCGGGGTCGACCTGAGAGGGATTGGCCTTTGCCGCGTCGACCTGAGGATGGATGTGCTTGAGAAGGCTGATCTTGAGCGAGTAGACCTTCGAGAAGCCCGGCTCGGAGGTGCAAACCTCGCAGAGGCAAACCTGAGCGGGTGCCAGTTGGAGGGGGCGCTACTGAGCGGTGCCTGTCTAACTCGGACGAACCTGAATGGAGCGGATTTGAGCCACGCCAGCATAAATGGAGCTGACCTCAGGGGCGCCAAGCTTGTTGGTGCCATCCTGCGTCAAGCTAACCTGTGCGGAGCCGATCTGGCAGAGGCTGACCTAGGGCAAGCCTGCCTCGATGGCGTCCAATGGAATGAATCAACGACGTGGCCAGTTGGCATGACGCGACCACCGGCCGAAGGCGAATCTGGCGGTTCTGGGGCATAACTCAGCTCGCTTCCGTCGGACTAGTGCCAGACGCCCAGCCCAAGCGCATCGACCACGTGTCCCTCTGGGCCTTCGTCATCGACTCAGCATCGGGGGGCCATCTAGTCTCGACGCGAGCCCCTCGCGACCGCGGTCAGACTGCTGTCCTGAGCTTGAGCTCCGCGCCCCAAAGCGCCAGGCCGACCGCATCGACCACGTGCCCCCTCTGTGTCCGCGTCATCGACTCAGCGCCGGGCACGCCATCTAGTCCATTCGTGAGCCCGACCCTCGCCAGGATGCGGCGCTGGTGGACGTCCTTCGGGACCTGTCCCTTCCAGTCCCTCGGCTTCGGCGCGATCACGTCCACGTTCCACAGCAACCCGATGTAGGCCTCCGCGGCGCCGGCGATCTGGGCCAAAGGGATGAGGTCGTTCGGCCGTGTGCGCTCACGCGGGTAGACCATCTGCCCCTCGACCACAGCTCGGTCGAGGTGGGGGACATGGGCCTTCAGCTCGGTCAGCACCTCATGCAGGCGTTTCACCATCGCCCGTGTGCGCTTGTCGATGTCCCACTTGGCTGGGACCGTCGCGGTCGCGACTCGGATGACCTTGCCGTCCTCGACGACGGCGATGCCCGTTGCCTTCGTGTCCGGGTCGATCCCGATCGTGATCAAGCCACCGCCGCCAGCAGGCCCTCGTAGTCCTGGTGGTAGTAGAGGACCCTGCCGTGCTCCGTGACCTCATCCGACCGGTAGTAGCGCACGACGAAGTGGCTCTCGCTGAGCTGGGCCAGCGCGCAGATCACCTCCTCGATTTCCTTCACGATCTCCCAGACCTCGGGGAGCCGCTTGCATTCGTAGACCGCGCCGTCGTCCGGGCCGCCAACGAGTTCGATGTGGTAGACCATCGGGCTCATGCGGCTTCCTCGGTGAAGCTGATCGTCGGCTCGCAGGCGGGCTTGACCAGGCGCAGGAAGCCCGGCGTGTCCGGCTCGTAGTAGTAGATCTTCTTTCCTGCCATCTGAGCCACAACGCGCTCGGCACACGCACCCTTGGACTGCTCCCAGCCGGGCAGTAGCACGATCGCGTCGCAGTCCAGCACGTCCTGGAAGTCGCGGCGTAGCCACACGCCGAGGTCGAAACCTTGGTCATCCAGCGGCCGGCTCGGATCCAACCCTGCGGCCATGTCCTTCTCGGCCGGGTTGATGACCTCGTTGCCAGCGAGCCGCAGGTTGATCGCCGCCTTGAAGAACGCCGGGAAGTTGTAGAGCCGTCGGCCCCTCATGGGACCGGATACATACAGGCGACTCATGAGGCCTCCCCGTAGTCCGGAAGGTCGAAGAGCTCCGCAGGCAGCAGCCCTCGGCCCGCCACGGCTTCGATGTGGATGATGGCGGCGACGTTCCAAAGGGCCGCGGACAGGTGGTCCTCGTCGCGGTGGCCCTGCATGTGGCGATTGAGGTGCCGCAGGGCGCTGTCCATGAAGCGCGAGACCGGCTGGCCCTTCTCCCAGTTGCGCTCGCCATACTTCGTCGCGCCCATCTCATACCACTGGGCGAGGCGCTCGAGCGCGAAGGGCGAGATCAGATCGAAGCGGCCTTTGCCTTCGCGCGTGTCGCGGACGGAGCCCGTGTCGAACTCCTCGCGTTGGCCGCTGTCTTTGATAACGAAGTGCTCGTCAGGTAGATGTCTATTCATCTAGTCGTGTCGATTTGTAGCAGTAGATGCCAATAGTGTCGTTCTCTGTGACGCGGATCTTCAGCTTGTGGCTGGTCTGCGGCTGCGCGTAGCGCCGGATGACCGCTGAGATGCGGTTCCGACCAACCACCAGGTCCTCGTCCTCGTCCGTGATCCCGAGCTCCAGGACCTCACCGGGCCGCATCCGTGCAGCGGCATCGATGATGTCGTCATACTTGGAGCGCTTCTTCCGGCCCTTGGGCTGGAGCTGAGTCTGCTTCTTGATGCCAAGGATCTCGATCCCCTCAGGCGGCTTGATCCTTCGCTTTTTGGTCGCCATCGCTTTTCTCCGGTGTCCAGACAGCCAAGCGGCCCTGGTCATCGAAGACAG
>JBCCGI010000161.1:0-8801 GCA_039029355.1 Planctomycetota bacterium | reverse complement strand
GCGGCCCGGCCGCCTACGCCCGAGCTCGAGGCACTGCGCACGCTGACGCGCTCGCGTGACGCCGCTCGCAAGGACGTCGTCGCGGCCAAGCACCACATTTCGAAGCTATTGCTCCATCGCGGAGCGATCTGGCGCAGTGGATCGCTTTGGAGTCGCGCCCATCGCTCCTGGCTTCGCCAGGTGGAGCTCGACGATCCCGACGATCGGGTGATGCTCGCGCTCAAGCTACGCCGGCTGGCGGCGAGGGAGTCCGAGCTCCAAGAGCTCGACGAGCTGATCGATGAGCGAGCGCAGCGCGAGGACATCGCTGAGCAGGTCCGCGCACTCAAAGCCTTTCGAGGTGTGTAGACGCTAGTCGCAACCAACGTAGTCGCCGAGCTCGGCGACCCGCATCGCTTCCCCAACCACGCGTCGGTCGCCGCCTACGTCGGGCTGGTGCCAAGCGAGCACTCCTCAGGAAACAGGGTGCGCCGCGGAGGAATCACGCGCACCGGAAGCCGCCACCTAAGACGGCTCTTGGTCGAGACCTGCCAGCACTATCGGCGCCTGTACCCCGAGTCCAAGTCGCTGCTCCAACGACGTGGGCAGGCGCCTACCGCTGTCAGCGAGTTGGCGAGGCGCGTCGAGCGTCGCCTCGTCAAGAAGTACCAGCGGCTGTCGGCCGCCAAGCACACCAACCTGGCCAAGGCCGCTATCGCTCGCGAGCTCGCGGGGCACCTCTGGCAGGCTTTGCGCGAAGCAAGCTGAGTCACGACCGCACATGGGAGTGCGCCGGGCGTCGCTGACGAAGAGGATCCTCGACTTCCCTATGTCGCCACGGCTCGCCGTGAGCACGAAGCTAGACTGAAGGCCTCGCGACGGAACAAGCCACCTGCGGTTTCGGCCCGCGCATATCAGACTGACCGCCGTCGCCACCGTCGACGTCCGGCGTGACTCCCGACACCTCCTGCGGAAGACAGGCTGCGGGCCTACCGGCCCGCAGCCTGGAACTCTCGTGCCCTCTTGACGGGAGGGCCTCCATATCAGGGAAGGATCTCGAGCGAGATCGGATTGCTTGCCAGGGCCGGAGCCGGGGAGAACGGATCCAGGAGGAAGGCGTGATAGAGCTTCGTACCCACCGCGCTAGAGTCCAGGAGTCCATCGATCAACTGGAAGCCCGCGGTGGCCTCACCCTCTGCGTCCAGCACGCCCAGCGTCTCCTCGAAGGGCAGCGTGTTTGCCAGCGCGAGCGTGGTAATCGAGTACGAGTCCAGGTTGAGCGGTACGAGGAGGCCGGCGTAGGGCGTGCCCGGCTGAGTCCCGCTCATCGAACCTCCCACGAAATAGAGCTGCCCCGCGTAGGCGGCCCCGGGGTGGAGGAACATCGTTTGCCCCTCCAGCTCGCTGAGAGAGATGTCGGCCCGATCCGCGTGGAAGCTCTGGCACTCGTCCGGCTGGCCGTCACCGTCCAGGTCGAGCGAGAATCCCAACGCAAAGTCGCACTCGTCCGGGACCTGGTTCTGGTTGCAGTCCAGGCTCGTTCCAGCGGCGATGTCCAGGTTGTCGGGTATGCCGTTGCCGTTGCAGTCCGGGGGCGGCATGGGCTGCAGCGCCCCGCAGTCCACCAGAAAGACTCCACTGGCCGGGTCGCAGGGGTCGGCCGGTGAGACGCTTCCGTAGAAGAGCGTGCCGCCGCTCAGGTCGGCGGTCGCGCCAGGCTCGAGCACCAGCTCGTCGACGTAGAGCGTGCAGCCCGCGACGATCAGCTGTGCGCTGGCGGAGACGGTCAGGCGTTGGGCGTAGAAAACGTCCTCCAGGCCGTCGCTGTCGTTGTCGTGGAGATCGACGAGCTCGACCGTGGCCGGATTCGGGCCGACGACGAACTCACCGAAGGCGTTCACTACCGGAGCGCCGTAGTTGCTTTGCGCACCGAAGTCGCCACCGAGCACCTCCACCTTCTGGGGGGAGCCGAACAGCGACGTACCGTCAAGCTGCAGCGTACCGTGCGATAGATCGAAGTCGGCTGCGTCGTCGATGGCGACATCCCAGTCACCGCTCACCTCGATCCGCCCGTCGAAGTTCACCCGGGCTCCAGAGGTCAGCCCGAAACTGCTGTTGACGTCGAGGACGGCGGGCACGACCGGGCCGGGTGGGCAGCCGATGCACTGCGCGCTCCCGTAGAGCTCAAGAGCGCCGGTCGAGGCGACGTCCCAAACGCCGACTGTCAGCTTCGTTCCGTCGAAGATGCGCAGGGTCCCGTCGTTCGTCAGGGGGCCGTCGACTTCCATGTCCCCACCGTACACGCCGAACTCGCCGAAGTTGAGCACCGAGCCGAGGACCGCACCGTGGCCGAAAAGCAGGCCTGCGCTCTGGTTCGTCACGCTTACTAGTCCGTCGGTCCCCCCAAGCAACCCGCCGCCCAGGCAGACGCCTCCCGGCGGGCACTCGGTGTCCGGGTTGAAGGTCGGCAGTGCCTTGGCGGGTCCGATCAGGCCGGAGTTGTTGACGATCGCCGAAGTGAAGACGGACGCGGCCGGCGCTCCCAGCAGGCTCGGACCGGCAACGTCGAGACGGCCGCCATTCTGCAGTTCGACCAGCAGCGCCGGTTGGAACTGTCCGCCCGAATCGACCTGCACGACCTGGCTGCCGGCCCCCGACGCCGAGATGCGCGCCGTCTCGAGCACGACGACCTCGCCGTCGCCGATCACCGCCCGGTTGTCGAAAGCCGAGGCGTTGTGAAGCCGCGCCTCCTCGCTCGGCGGGAGGCAGGAGTCCCAGTTGTCCGCGTCAACGAACAGCCCACCGTCCGGACCGATCCAGTTCGCGACCGGAAGCTGATCGACCACGCTCAACGTCGCGGCGTCGCTGGCGACCGGAGGACACGCCGTCCCCGTGACCTCTACGAAGATCACGGCGCCATCGTCGGCTGGAACCGCCGGCGGCAGCGTGAGACTCGCGGCGGTCTCGCCGGCGAGGGCGATCCCGTCCTTGAACCACTGGTAGTCCAAGGAGGGGTCGTCGGGCTGCACGGAGAAGACCGCCGGAACGCCTTCGCACACCGATACGCTCTGGGGGTGGGCGGTGATCGTCGGCGGCAGGGTGATACTGAGTGTCGCTTGGTCACTCATCACCGTGCCGCAGGCGGTCGCCTCGACCCAGTAGACGTTGCCCGAGTCGGAGCTGTCCACGGCGTACAGGGTCAGCGTGGCGGTGCCACTCCCGCCGACCTGGCCGGGGATATCGAAGAGCGGCACGCCGTTCTCGTACCATTGGTAGAGTGTCGTGGCGCCGCCCGCGCTCGCGACGGTCGTGAGGACGGCGTCGCTACCGCTGCAGGCGAGCGTGTCCTGCGGATCTACGACGATCACCGGAAGCGGGGACACAGTCAGGGTGGAGGAGGTCGACGTCGCGCCGCAGCTGTTGCTGACCAGGAGCGCGTACACGCCGCCGTCCGCCTCCTCGAGATCGCTCAGGGAGAGGAATGGATCGGTTTCGCCGCCGAGCAGCACGCCGTCGCGGAACCACTGGTAGTTCGGAGGAGGCGTGCCGGTGACGTCGTCGAGGCTGACGCTTAGCACCACCCCGCTGCCCTCGCAGGCCTCGGTCCGTGCCTCCAGCAGCCCCCCGGGGTCGATCGCGGGCGCCTGCCCTACCGAGAGGACCATCGCGCTCGTGTCGCTCCCGTAGGCGTTCTCGGCGACGACCGTGTAGGTCCCGGCGTGGGCAAGGTCGACGCCCACCAGCGAGAGGGTCGGACCGGTGCCGAGCAGCACCCCGCCGTCGCCGAACCACGCGAGAGTCGGAGCTGGGTAGCCCTCGGCACTCGCCATCAGCTCGTAGGTAGCGCCCACGCAGGTCGAGTCGTCGACCAGCTCGGCGTCGAGCACGGGAGGCGTATACTCGAAGGCGTAGGCAGCGCCGGAATCAGTGTCGCCGCTGCCGAACTCCTCGCCGTCCGCGCCCGCCAGTACGGTGAGCCCTTCGACCGCCACACTCCGTCCGAAGTTATCGTCCAGCTCGCCATCCGCCGCATAGAGCAGCGGGTACTCGGCGTAGCCGCCGCCCGCACCTTGAACGAAGAAGTGTGCGCGCCCAGCTCCCTCCGTCGGGCTGTCGGTCGGGCCACTCGCGCCGATCTGCGGTGCCCCGACGACGAAGCGTTCGGGGCTTGAAGTGCCGAGTGCGACCGAGGTGCCAAACATCCCGCCCGGGACAGGGCTCTCGGCCTTGACCAGAACCGGAGTCGTCCAGCCCGCCTCAGTGAAGGGGCTGCTGGGAACGTAGTCGAACCGGTACGCGGCCCCCGACCCACCTTCCCACGGAGCGCCAATCAGCACGCAGGATCCCACACCGGGCTGCCCGCTAATAGGGTTCGACAGATAGCAACGCACGTCCACAGACGTACCGAAGATGTCGAGCTGACCCGCGTTGGGTGCCTTGAGATACGTGTCACCGCCCAAGATCGGCCCAAAGGTCGAGTACGAGAAGGGGAAGGAGTACACCGCTCCGGCGTTCAGCGCGCTGTTGTCCGACGCCGCTCCATCGATCTCGGTCGAGGCGCTGTCTTCGCCGGGCATCCCAACGACAATAGTTCCCGCGTAGGTTTCGGGGTCGATCAGCGGGAACTCGGGCGGGATAGTAACGCCCGAGATGGCCACCGAGCTCCCCAAGCGATCGAAGGCGTCCGCCCAGAACACCGACGCAGTGCCCATGTGATACCAATCCGTCGTGGTGTAGCCCCCAGCTACATAGACGAGGTTTGAGTAGACGTAGGCGGCCCCGACGTCGATCGTCCCAACGTCGTCGTCCCTGCCCGGGGCCCCGACAACGGCAAAGTTGCCCCAGATGTCGACCGAGCTGCCGAAGTCGTCGCCCGGGGCGGCGTTGGGGGCCTTCAGCGCTGGAGCAGCCGACCAGACTCCGGCCGTTTGAAGGTAAACGAAGGCCGAACCGGATCCGTCCTTGTTCGGTGCTCCGATCACGATGCGATTGCCCCAGATGCTCACCGACTGCCCAAAGGCGTCTCCCGGCTGCCGATTCACGGCAACGAGGCGCTGTTGTTCGGTCCAGCCGGATGCGCCGCGGACGAAGACATACGCAGCTCCGGCGCCGAAATCGTCGCCAGGCGCTCCCACCACGGCGGTGTTTCCGTAGTAGTCGATCGACCACCCGAACTCGTCGTCCTTCTCTTCGCCGGTTGCTTCGATCTTGGTTTCTTGCGCCAGGGCCGGGTCGGCTACGCAGGTGGCTCCAAGCACTCCCGCAGCAATCGAAAGCAGCCAGGGCCGAAGGCCACAAGTGGCCCCGTTCTGCCCGAGGCCAGTAGCTCGATGAGACACAGACATGGTTTCCCCAGTAGAATCAGGTGGTTGTGTGATCTTGCTCCCCGGCCAGGTTCCTCCTCGCCGAGGCGCGCGCTCCGATCGCACAAACATTCCCAGGACCGTACTCCTCCGACGCATTCCCGCTTTCTCCAAGGGAACGACTGTTCCTTCCAACCTCCGGGATTAGTGATGGGCGTGAGAGGGGCTCGAACGGCCGACTTCCTTGCTCATTCAGGTTTCCAAGCTCGATGGAAGAACAGCTCACAGACCTGCTAAATCGCTGGTCCCACGGAGACGACAAGGCCGGCGAGGCCGCCGCCAGGACCGTCGATCCCGAAATCAAGAAGCTCGCCCGCTCGCTGCTCGGCAAGCAGCCATGGTGGGGCATCCGAGATTCCGACGTCGTCGGAAGTGCTTGGGTCCGGTTCCTGAAGTGGAACCAGACACCCAAGATGTGGAACTCGCGTAGCGCTTTCCTCGGCGCATTCCACATTCTGATGAAACAGAGCTTGATGCAGCTGGTGCGGAGCCGGCAGAAAGATGAGTCCATTCCCCTCGACGCCGTCTCTTTCGAATGGGACGACGAGCGCTACGCCCCGACACCGGAGGAGTGGCTGGACCTGGAGCAAGCGCTGGAGGACCTCCGGAAGGAGAATCCGCGCCGCGCGGACATCATCGAAATGAAGGCATTCGGCGCCTACCCAGCCGCTCTTGTGGCTGAGGCGCTCGAGCTTGCCGAAAGCACGGTCTACGAAGAGTGGAAGAAGGGCAAACGGTGGCTGGCCCGACGACTCAGGTCGCTGGATCAGCCCGGCGAGTCGCAATCGCGGGGTTCGGAGTGATCAATCCTAGCGGGGCCGGGAAGAGTGAAGACTCCCGAGCGTCCCAAGAGGGCTCTTCAGACTCTCTACCCTTCCAGCGCGCCGGCCTCTTCGCCGGAATGGCGATAGGCCGTTACGTCCTTAAGGACAAGCTGGGAGAGGGCACCTTTGGCGAAGTCTGGCAGGCTCACCAGGAAGGGCCGGACCGGGACGTCGCGCTGAAGGTCCTCAAGCCGGCTGGTCAGGAGGCGCATCGGCGCTTTCAGATCGAGGCACGGACCCTCGGCAACTTGGGAGGAGTCGCGCACATCGTCACGATCTTCGACTCCGGCACCGTTCACGTCGACGGGCAAGAGCGACCGTACATCGCAATGGAGTTGCTGGACGGCATCACGCTGGACCAGCTGCCCGAGCGCCGCAAGAGCCCCTCCCCTCAGCTCGTGTTCGCTTGGTGCTCACAGGTCGCCGAAGCCCTTGCCTCGATCCACGCGCGCGGCGTGATTCACCGCGACGTGAAGCCGAGCAACATCATGCTCACGAGCAGAGGATCGGAGGACGGGCGCCCGCGAGCGGTGCTGCTCGATTTCGGCATTGCGCGCGATAGTCAACGCTCGACGCTCACCGCAAAGGGACCGCCGGGAACGTACCTATTCATGGCTCCCGAAGTTCGCGGCGGCGGAGAGAAGGCGTCGGCCCACAGCGACGTCTGGTCGCTCGGACGGACGTTGCTGACGGCCGTGCTTGCGGGCTCACCGCATTCAGCCGCGATACTTGCAGCGCTGGTGGACGGAGTTCGGCTCCCCGTCTCCCGCGAGGTCGGGCGCACACTGCGCCGCAGAGTCGGTCTGAGCCGTTCGATGCTGGCGGTCCTGTGCCGCGCCCTGGCTAGCGAGCCCAGCGAGCGGTACTCGGACGCCCAACAGCTCGCGGTCGATCTGCGACACGCCTCGGCCGACCGTGCTCCGGAGTTCGCCAGACCCAGAGGACGTCTCCGGGAAACCCTGGAACTGGTCCTGCAGTACCGAGTGGCGGCTCTTTTGGCGCTATCGGCGGCCTCGTCCGCGATGGCATGGAAGGTCGCAACCCGAGCGCCGAGCGCGGAGGAGTGGCTCGATCGCGCGGACGAGGCGATAGACGTCTACGCCATCAGCTGCCTTGAGGAGGCGCTTGCAGCCCCGGGTATCACCGACGTCCAGGCCATCCAGGCACACGTCGAGTTGGGCGCGACACTACTACGTGGCTATCGCGTGCAGGAAGCCCTCCGGTCGTTCGACACCGCGGTCGAGCTCCTCCCAGCAACAGAGAACGTCCCCCGCGCGCTTGGCCAGCGGGCTCGGCTTGGTCGTTCCGCAGCGTTGATCGAGGGACGCATCCATCACCACGACTGGCTCGCACGCGGACGCGACGAGACCCTAGAGCTCTTGGCCGAAGTTCGCGGCGAGGCCGAGCTTGGCCCAGCGCGGCTCGCTGAAATCGCGCGAGGACGGGCTTGGGACCTCGAAGGCACCGAGGGCAGCCTTTGGTTCAACTTGGTCGAAGCCCTCCTCGACCTTGACGAGATGGCGGAGGTCTCAGGACCACTCCTTGCATCCATGAGGGTCTCTTCGCCCTTCGTCATGATGCTTCGGGCGCGGCGGCTGCGATCCCAAGGCAGCTCCTCCAAGGCTCTGACGGTCCTCCCTTCCGCACGCGATGGGCAGAGTGTGAAGGACCAGCTCGTTTGCTCCGCTGAGCGTGTACGGGCCTGGCGGGACATCGGGTGGAGTGAACCGGAGAGCACGCACGCCACCGCGGAGCTGATGCTGGCGGTTGGTACCGTCATCACCGAGGTCACGTTGGCGTTCTACGAGCAAGACGATGTCCCGGACGCGGTAGCTGCTCTGGCGCCCTACGGCGCGCTGGTGCTCGATGCCACCGCTAGACTTGAGCCGACGCACGACGCACACGTACTCGCCCGCAACCTAGCGCTGATGCTGGACGGAACTTGGAGGCGGGAAAGCCTCCGCCCGGACCTGGTGGATGCGATGATCACGCTCAGGGGTTGGGCCTATGGCGAGCCGCAGTGCGATGAACTCCTGCACCGCGTTTGCGACTCGTTCCGAGTCATTCCTGAGGACTCCGTCGAAGTTCTCATTCTCGCATACGACGTTGGTGCTGGGGAATCGACTGCCCTGGCTCCCGATCCAACGCGCGGGCGCCGAGTCCTTGCGCTCATCACCGACCCGGAAGGTTCGACGACTAGGCTCGACCTCGGGGTACGGGAGGGTCTCGAAACCTCCTCGGAGGCCGGCAAGCAGGCGCTTCGAGTTCTGAAGTCCGCGACCCAAGGCCGAGAGTGCGCACGGTTTCGGCTGTCGCTGGGAGCGGACTCAGACCTTGCTTGGCTCCTTACTCCCGAGGACGCTCCCTAGCGCCTGCGCAGCCGCCACAGGGCGCTCTATCGGCCACCGCGCGCCCAGTCGAGGCACTCAAGGCTGCGGTACGTCGTCGTCGGCCCTCCGGCGGGCACGGTTCGATCAGCTCAACCAGCTCCAGCCTGTAGTGCTCCCCCGAGATCAAGCCACGTGTTGAGGTTGTTGCTGACGAAACTCGCGGGGCGACAGATAGCCCAGCGACTGATGCGGCCGGCGGTGGTTGTACCAGTGGATCCACCGCGTGATGGCCCGCCTGGCCTCCT
>JBCCGI010000160.1:0-9321 GCA_039029355.1 Planctomycetota bacterium | reverse complement strand
GTAGGCTGGCGCCTCGTTGGAGTAGCTCAGGTAGCGCGCAAGCGCATTCTGCACGTCGGCCGGCGAAGGGCAGACGCCGCCGTTGTTGAGGGTGATCATGCTGCGATCCACGGTGAAGGCACGCTGCACCTCGAACCAGAGATCTTCGTTCTGCGCGTCGTCGTCGGGCGCTGCCGTCGGCGGCAGGCCCTGCCAGGCCGCGCCCGCCTTCCCCCTGCTTCCGGCACTCAGCCCGGAAGCCTCTTTTCGAGACCGAGCCCCCCCGGACTCGGCCCCGCGACCGCCAGCTGTCGATGGCGGTGGTCGCGTTCGACCCGCGCGGGGTCGTTCTCCCCTACGCGCAATCTCAGACGTCGTTAGCGCCTCTTTTCTTCGTGGGAAACCGGGAAAAAGCAGGTGGGGGCGGCACAATCTCCAGTCAGCCATGTTCGAGACCCTCACCCAGAGACTCGGCGATGCCTTCTCCTCGCTGCGCGGGAAGAAGGAGCTGAGCGAAGAAAACATCGAGGAGGGCCTGCGGGCCGTCCGTACCGCGCTGCTCGAGGCCGACGTCCACTTCCGCGTGGTCGGCACCTTCCTCGAGCGCGTGCGCGCACAGGTCACCGGCGCCGAGGTGCTGGCGGGGGTTGACCCCTCCGAGCAGTTCGTGCACGCGGTGCACGGGGCCCTGGTCGAGCTGATGGGGCCCGAGGACGCGGCCCTCGAGCTCGAGAAGAAGCCGCCGACCGTGCTCCTGATGGCCGGCCTCCAGGGCGCGGGCAAGACGACCACCTGCGCCAAGCTGGCGCGCTTCCTGCGCGAGAAGCACCAGAAGCGGCCGCTGCTGGTCGCCGCCGACATCAAGCGGCCGGCGGCGGTCGAGCAGCTGCGGGTGCTGGGCCGGAAGCTCGACGTGCCGGTCTTCCACGAGGAGGGCGTCTCGGCCCCCGAGGTGTGCCGCCGCGGCGTGCAGCACGCCCGCGACAACGGCCACGACCTGGTGATCCTCGACACCGCCGGCCGCCTGCACGTCGACGACGAGCTGATGGCCGAGGTGGCCGAGATCGCCGCCGCGACCCGGCCGAAGAACCAGATCCTGGTGGTCGACGCGATGACCGGCCAGGACGCGGTGCGTTCGGCCGAGGAGTTCCACAAGCGCCTGTCGCTGACCGGCGTGATCCTGACCAAGCTCGACGGCGACGCGCGCGGCGGCGCGGCCGTCAGCCTCAAGGAGGTCACCGGCTGCCCGATCCTCTTCCTGGGCACCGGCGAGGGGATCGAGGACCTCGACGCCTTCTCGGCCGAGCGCATGGCCGGCCGCATCCTCGGCATGGGCGACGTGGTCAGCCTGGTCGAGACGGCGCAGGAGAAGATCGACGAGCACGAGGCCCAGGCCACCTACGAGAAGCTGGTCCTCGGCAGCTTCACGCTCGAGGACATGCTCGCCCAGCTCCGGATGATCCGGAAGCTCGGCCCGATGAAGAAGGTGCTGGGGATGATGCCGGGGATGGGCGGCCTGATGGATCAGGTCGACGTCGACGACCGGCAGATGAACCGCCTCGAGGCACTCTTCACCTCGATGACGCCCAAGGAGCGGCTGCACCCCGAGATGCTCGACATGAGCCGCCGCCGGCGGATCTCGCGTGGGGCCGGGCAGGAGGTCCAGGCCGTCAACGACCTGCTGAAGTCGTTCAAGGCGATGAAGCAGGTCATGAAGCAGATGAACAAGATGGGCCTCGGCGCCAAGCTGGGGGCCAAAAGCAAGAAGGAAGCCCTGCGCGGCATGAGCGCCGATGGCGAGCTCGCCGCGGATCCCGGCGGCGGGGGGCTCCTCGGCGGCCTAGGCGGCCTCGGCGGCCTGTTTGGCGGGGGCGGAGGCGGCGGAGCCGCCGGCGCTCCGGGTGGCCTCGGAGGCCTCGGCGCGGGGGACATGGAGGGCCTCTTGGGGGGCGGCCCGCGCCCGATGGGGCGCTCGGCCACGCGCAAGAGCGGCTCAAAGCGCAAACAGAAGGACAAGAAGAAGAGGAAAAAGGGCGGCAAGAGACGCTAGACTCCCCGCCCGAATTTTTCCGCGGGGGCGGCCTCTGATTGCCCCGCGTGAGTTCCTGTTCAGTTCTTCGGAGGAAGACCCGCCCGACATGTCCGTCGTCATTCGCATGAAGCGCACCGGGCGCCGCAACGCGCCCTGCTACCGCATCTCCGTCGCCGACCGCAGCAAGCCGCGCGACGGTCGCACCCTGGACACGCTCGGGGTCTACGACCCGATCTCTCCGGTCGAGGAGCTGCGTCTCAAGCTCGACGTCGAGCGCGCGCGGCACTGGGTGCTGAAGGGCGCCCGGCCCAGCGAGACCGTCCACTCGATCTTCCAGCGCTCCGGCGTCTACGAAGGCGTCGCGACGAAGAAGGCGCGCGACCGCTCCGGCCGGAAGAACGAGACCCGGACGCAAACGCGCCGCGTCGACGCCAAGGCGAAGCGCGCCGAGGCCAAGTCGGCGCGCCGCGACGAGCGCACCGCCGCCAAGCGCGCTGCGAAGAAAGCCGAAGCCGCCGCGGCGGCCGAAGGCGAAGAGTCTTGACGGGGCGGACCGCGCCCGCGGTCCCCGAACCTGCTCTATGTGCTGCCGTCCGCTCTAAGCGGCACGGCCACACCACCCGGCTGCCCAACGCCAGCGCGTGACCAAGAAGACGGATCTCGTTAAGCGGTTGCTTTCCCAAGTGGAGCCCCGCGGGCCCCTGCCGTCGTCCCACAACAGCGACCGGCCCCTCATCGAAACGGGCATGCTCGTCGTCTTGATGCGGCACATGACCGAGAAGCAGGCGGATGCCTCGCTGACGAAGTTGTGCTCTGCGTACGACGACTGGAACGAGCTCCGCGTGAGCCAGGTCCAGGAGATCGCGCAGTTCCTCAAGCCCGGCGGCAAGGACTTGATGGAAGCGCTGCGGAAGAACTCGCCCGCGGCGAAGGACCTGAAGACGTACCTTCAGGAGATCTTCCAAAAGACGCACGGGCTGGACCTCGAGTTCCTGCGCGAGGACGCCGAACAGGCGGACAAGCTGGTGACCCAGCTGCCCTTCCTCGGCATGGCGCGGGCCAGCTACCTGCTCTACCTCTCGCAGGGAGAGTCCCTGGCCGTCACCCAGACGATCCTGAAGCTCCTGAGCCGCCTCGAGCTCATCTCGCGCACCTCCTCCCTCCGGAAGGGCCGTGAGATGATCTCAGCCCTGATCCCCTCGGCGAGCGCGCTGGACTTCACGCTGGTCTTCCACGAGATCGCCGAGCGCTGGTCGGACCCCGACGCTCCGAGCTACGAGATCTACCCGGCGCTGCTCGAGACCGCCTACGGCAAGAAGTGCCACAAGGAGCGTCAGGCCCTCATCGCGCGCGAGGAAGCCCAGCGCAAGCGCGACATGGAGCGACGCCAGCGGGAGGAGGAGAAGCGCCTCCGCGAGAAGGAGAAGGCCCGCAAGAAGGCCGAGAAGGAGTCCCAGCGCCGCGCCGCCGCCGAGGCCAAGCAGCGCGCCAAGGAGACCCGCGAGCGCCAGCGCGTCGAGGCCAAGAAGGCCAAGGAAGACGCGCGCCGCAAGGCCCAGGCGAAGCGTGAGGCCGAGAAGGCCGCACGCGAGGCGGCCGCGAAGAAAGAGGCGGCCAAGAAGAAGGTCGCCGCCAAGAAGGCCGCGGCCAAGAAGAAGGCCGCCGCCAAGAAGGCCGCGGCGAAGAAAAAGGCCTCCGCCAAGAAGAAGGCGACCGCGAAGAAGGCAACGGCGAAGAAGGCCACCGCCAAGAAGGTCGCCAAGAAGCCCGCGGCCAAGAAGAAGGCCGCCAAGAAGTCGGTGACGAAGAAGAAGCCGGCGGCCAAGAAGACCACCAAGAAGGCCGCGAAGAAGACGACGTCGAAGAAGAAGCCGGCGGCCAAGAAGACGACCAAGAAGACCGCGACCAAGAAGAAGCCGGCCGCGAAGAAGAAGCCGGCTGCGAAAAAGAAGCCGGCGAAGAAGAAGACCACCCGGCGGAGCCGCTAGGGGCTAGGCCGTGCTGGTGCTCGCCTCGGCTTCGCCGCGGCGGCGGGCGCTGCTCGCCGCCGAGGGCCTGGACTTCCGCGTCGACCCCGCCGACGTCGACGAGTCGCTGGAGGGTGGGCGCGAGCCCGAGGAAGCCGCGCGCGAGCTCGCCCAGCGCAAGGCCGAAGCGGTGCTCCCGCGCTACTCCGGCCAGCCGGTGTGGATCCTCGCCGCGGATACCATCGTCGCCCTCCAGGAGGGCGCCGGCGCCTGGCGCCTGCTCGGCAAGCCCGCGGACGCGGCGGAGGCCGCCTCGATGCTGCGCTCGCTCTCGGACTCCGCGCACCGCGTCGTGACCGGGGTCTGCGCCGCGCGCGGCCTCGACGGCGCCCTGGAGGTCACCTCGGAGACCACGCTGGTGACCATGCGCACGATCGAACCCCACGAGGTCGACGACTACGTCGCCTCGGGCGAGTGGCAGGGCAAGGCCGGCGGCTACGCCATCCAGGAGACCGCGGATCGGTTCGTCGTCGCGCTGGAGGGGGGGGGCTTTGACAACGTCGTGGGGCTGCCCGTGGCGCGCGCGCTGGAGTTGGTCCACGGCCTGGGCCTGCCGCGCTAGCCGGGCCGCGCGGCTTGCCTCGGCCGGGGCCGCGGGCTAAGCTCTGCGGCTCGATTTTTCCGGCGACCCGGGCTCCGACCAAGACCGAAGCCCCCCAGAGAGCTGCCGAGGCAGGACCGAAATGAAAAAAGACATCCACCCGAAGTACATGGAGTGCACGGTGACGTGCGGTTGCGGCAACAGCTTCGTGACCCGTGCCACGGTCAAGGAGCTCCGCATCGAGATCTGCAGCTCCTGCCACCCCTTCTACTCGGGCAAGCAGAAGTTCGTCGACGCCGCAGGCCGCGTCGACAAGTTCCTCAAGAAGTACGGCAAGACCAAGGCCGGCGCAGGGAACTAGCCCCGACGCGCCGCAGGCCTTCCTGCACGCCCCGTACGCTTACGTATGGAATTCGCGCCCGCCATCGTCGACAAGCTCCGGGAGCGGGCGAAGCGGTACGAGGAGATCGGCGAGCAGCTGCTCGACCCCGCGGTCTCCTCGGACCCCAAGCGCTTCCCGTCGCTGCTTCGTGAGCAGGGGCAGCTCGCCGCTTCGAGCGAGCTGCTCGCCCGCCTCGACGAGCTGGTGAAGACCCGTGAGGAGGCCGAGCTGCTCGTCGGCGACGACGACGCGGACCCCGAGCTGCTCGAGCTTGCGCGCGAGGAGCTCGAGGGCCTCGACGATCTCGAAACCGCGCTCGACGAGGAGATCAAGTCCGCCCTGGTGCAGGACGAGGACCTCGCGCGTGACAAGGTCATCGTCGAGATCCGCGCCGGTGCCGGCGGCGACGAGGCGACGCTGTTCGCCTCCGACCTCTTCCGCATGTACTCGCATTTCATCGATGCGCGCAAGTGGAAGAAGGAGGTGCTCGAGGTCAAGACCTCCGACGTCGGCGGCTACAAGGAGGTGATCTTCGCGGTCAAGGGCGACGGCGTCTGGCGCCTGTTCCGCTTCGAGACCGGCGGTCACCGCGTGCAGCGCGTGCCCGACACCGAGAGCCAGGGGCGCATCCACACCTCCGCCGCGACGGTGGCGGTGCTGCCCGAGGCCGAGGAGGTCGACCTGGAGATCAAGAACGAAGACCTCCGCATCGATACGATGCGCGCCAGCGGCGCGGGCGGCCAGCACGTCAACAAGACCGAGTCGGCGGTGCGGATCACGCACCTGCCCACGAACACGATGGTCGTGTGCATGGACGAGAAGTCCCAGCACAAGAACCGCGCGCAGGCGATGCGAATCCTGCGCACCCGGCTCTTTGAGATGGAGCGCAAGCGGCTCCACGACGAGCGCTCGGCCGAGCGCAAGAGCCAGGTCGGAAGCGGCGATCGCTCCGAGCGCGTCCGAACCTACAACTTCCCCCAGAACCGGGTCAGCGATCATCGCCTGGGCGAAAACTTTTCGCTCGAGCAAATCATTCAGGGTCGCCTTGACGGGGTCCTGGAGCAGCTGGAGCAGCGCGATCGCGAGGAGCGCATCCGCAACCTGTGAGCGCTCCGAAACCCGACGCTGGCGAGCGGGTACTTTGCGCCCGGAGCGCGGCGCGGCGGCGCTGGGTTGCGCTCTCGCCACGAGGCTTCAAACTGGTTGATCCGCTTCCGTCAGAGGTCCCGCTCCGTCGGATTGGCATCCCGCGCCCCATTCCGTCTCCATGAAGGATCGCAAACCGACCGACCCCTCCTCCGAGCTCACCGAGCTGGAGCCCCTCGAGTCCGCAGATCTCCCGGAGCTGCCCGACCTGGAGGAGCTCCCCGAGCTGCCCGACGTCGAGGAGCTCCCCGAAGTGGAGGAGCTGGCGGAGCTGCCCGAGCTGCCGAGCGACGCGATCGTTCCGGCGCCTCCGAAGCCGAAGCCGGCGGCGAAGTCCGCGCCCAAGCCGAAGGCGGCGCCCAAGCCCGCCGCGAAGCCGAAGCCCAAGCCGGCCGCTGCGACGCCGCCCCCGGCGCCGAAGCCTCCGGTGAAGCCGGTCGCCAAGCCCGTGGTGAAACCGGTCGCGAAGCCGGTCGCGAAGCCGGAGCCGAAGCAAGAGCCCGCGCCCGTCGCGGCGATGGTGGAGGAGACGACCGAGGCCGCCGCGGCTGCAGCTCCCGCGACCGCGGGCGCCGCCGCTTCGGGCAACGCGCTCGAGGCCGCGCTCGCCGCGGGCGAGCGGCCGCCGCTGCGCGAGCTCGACAAGGCGCCGAAGCACCTGCGCACCGCGGGGATGATCGTGATCGCCGGTTCGTTCCTGCCCTGGATGGGGCACGGCGGCGGCTGGATGACGTCGGTGCTCGCCAAGCTGCTCGTGCTGGCGGCGGCGTGGCTGTGGCTCAAGCAGATCGACCACAACTGGGGCCCGAAGCTCACCGGCTTCCTCGGCAAGCTCGGCGAGCTCGAGCTGCGGCCGAAGAAGAAGGAAGACGAGAAGCCGCGGCGCGCCCGTGCGGGCTCGGATCGTCCGACGACGATCTCGCACCCCTTCCCGACCGGTCTGCACACGCTTTCGCTGGTCGTCCTGATCGTCGGCCTCGTGATGCCGATCCTCGAGGGCCTCACCGGCGGCTCGCTGGGCAAGGCGGTCGCCGAGCTCGGCATGCTCGCCTGGGCCGGCTACACCTGGGTGCACATCCACTCGTACGAGCGCTGGGGTGCCTTCAACCCGATCTTCCCGATGATGTTCCTCGCGATGCTCTTCAGCGGCCTGCTCCAGGCCGCGACGGGCCTCGGCGCGGACGTCGAAGGGCTCACGAAGATGTCGATGATCGTCGGCGGCGCCATCGTCGCGGCCGGCGGCGGCTTCGCGGCCTACACCATCGTCGAGGCGATGGTCGCGGCCAAGAAGGAGGGCGACGCCAAGAAGGCCGCCGCGCTCGAGGCGCGCCGCGCCGCCCGCAAGACGAAGAGGGGCTAGGAGTCTGTCCCAGCACCCGTCCCGCTCGGCGCCGCCCGAGACCCCGCGCGACGCGCGGGCGATGGTGGCGCGCGGGCGGGAGTTCCTGGAGCGCAAGGGCGTCGAGTCGGCGCGGCTGGAGGCCGAGCTGCTCGTCGCCCACGCCCTGCAGCTCGACCGGCTGAAGCTGTTCCTCAACCTCGAACGCCCGGTGACGCGCGACGAGGTGGCCCGCGCGCGCGAGCTGCTGGTGCGCCGCGCCCAGGGCGCGCCCACCGCGTACCTGGTGGGCGAGCGTGAGTTCTACGGCCGCCCGTTCGCCGTGGGGCCGGAGGTGCTGATCCCGCGCCCCGAGACCGAGCTCCTGGTCGACCGCGCCCGCGAGCGGGCGGGGGAGCGCCAGGGGCTGCGTGTGCTCGACGTCGGGACCGGCTCGGGCTGCATCGCGATCTCCCTGGCGCTCGAGCTGGACGAGGCCGAGGTGCTCGCCGTCGACATCAGCCCGGCGGCCCTCGCCGTGGCGCGCTCGAACGCCGAGCGCCTGGGCGCCGCGGTCGAGCTGCTGGAGGGCGACGGCCTGGGCCCGGCCGCCGCGCGCGGCCCCTTCGACCTGATCGCCTCGAACCCGCCTTACGTCGACCCCAAGGACGCGCCCACGCTGGCGGCCGAGGTGCGCGAGCACGAGCCGGCGACCGCGCTCTTCGCGCCCGCGGGCGACCCCGACCACTGGGTCCAGCGGCTGGTGCGGGAGGCTCCGGCGCTGCTGGCTCCGGGCGGGGCGCTCCTGATCGAGCTTGGCGCTGATCAGTCCGAGCGCGCGCTGGCGATCGCCGTCGACGCCGGGCTGGAGGCAAGCGTGACCCCGGACCTGGCCGGGATTCCCCGCGTGCTCGAGGCGAGCGCTACTCCTCGCTGAAGGCGCGGTTCACCAGGCTCGCCAGCACCTCGCGCTCCTCGTCGTCCATCTCGTTGAGGAACACCGCGACCTCGTAGTGCTCGACCGCTGGCGAGAGCTGGCGGCAGCGCACCACCACGCCGGTCCCGCGCACGCGCTTGTCGCCTCCCGGCACTTCGAGCTCGAGGCGTAGCAGCGTCATCTCGGGGACGCGGTGCTCGATGTAGAACGAAACACCCGAGCGGCTGACGTCGCGCAGGCGCGCTTGGTGGACGCCGCCCTCGAGCGCGATCGCGATCGGCCAGTCGACCGACGCGCGCGGGTGGTGGCGGCGCTCATCGCCCTCGCGGGGGGTGGGAACGCGTTGGGAAACGGACTCGGCGGACATCTCAAAACCTCAGCGGACGAGGTCAGCGGACGGGGTAGGTACCCAGAATGGTAATCGAACCTCGATCCGCTACACTGCTCGAAACGCCGTGAACCGGCGTTCCCGCTCCCAACGAGACGCTCCACCACGCCACCCGAGAAAAGAACGCCCGATGGCCAACTACAACAAAGTGCTCCTGATGGGGAACCTGACCCGCGATCCCGAGGTCCGTTTCGCCCAAAGCGGGACCGCGATCTGCAAGTTTGGGTTGGCCGTCAACCGCCGCTACCAAGACGCGAGCGGCGAGTGGAAAGAAGAGCCCACTTTCGTCGACGTCACGATCTTCGGCAAGCGCGGCGAGGCCTTCGCCAAGTACCACGCCAAGGGCAAGCCGGCGTTCGTCGAGGGTGAGCTGCGCTTCGATCAGTGGGAGGATCGCGAGACCGGCGCCAAGCGCTCGAAGCTCTACGTGGTCGGCAACAACTGGGAGTTCGTGGGCGGCGGCCGGGGTGGAAGCGATTTCGAGGACGCACCGCGCGGCGGCGGCGGCTACGAGCGCGCGCCCAGCGGCGGCGGCGGCGGCGGCGGCGGCGGCGGCGGCGGCGGCGCTGGG
>JBCCGI010000159.1:0-9585 GCA_039029355.1 Planctomycetota bacterium | reverse complement strand
CGGGAGTCTCCTCGGGAGTCTCCTCGGGAGTCTCCTCGGGAGTCTCCTCGGGAGTCTCCTCGGGAGTCTCCTCGGGAGTCTCCTCGGGAGTCTCCTCGGGAGTCTCCTCGGGAGTCTCCTCGGGAGTCTCCTCGGGGGTCTCCGGCGGGGGCCCGGAGGGGTCGGGGTCCTCGCCGGCTCCCGCCGGCGGGTCCGAGGCGGCCCCGGTCGCTCCGGTTTCTACGGGCTCACCGGTTCCCCCGGACTCCCCGCCCGCTGCGGGCTCCGCGGGTGCGTCCCCGGCCTCGACGCCGGAGGAGGGCTCCACGGGCGCCGGCGTGGGCACCACCGGGTCGTTCGCCGGAGGCTCGGGCTCGTTGGTCCCGAACACGTCCAGGATCAGGGATTCGCCGGCGCCGAGCTTCACCCGCACGCCCAGGTCCTCGACGATCGAGTCCTCGACCGCCTTGACCCCGCGCGGGGTGACCTCGACGTTGCCGGTCACCAGCACCTCGCGCCCGGCGGCGAGCATCTCGGCCTCGGCCGGGTCGCGCACGATCGGCGCGCCGCCGACGGCGAGCAGCGGCAGGTCCATCGCCTCGCCGGGCGAGAGCACCAGGTGCTCGTCGCGGAAGGCGATGGTGCAGGCGCGCTTGGACTGGTTGGTGACGCGCAGCATGTCGTCGCGCGCGCGCTCGACCAGGAACGGGCCGCTCTTGTCGTCGGGGTCGCCCCAGAGCACCGCCCCGCCCATCAGCGCGACGCGGTCCTCAGGCGTCAGGAAGAGCCGCGAGCGGGTCACCTTGCGGAAGGTGACCATCGGCTCGTCGCGGCTGGGCTCGCCCAGGTCGCAGACGCCCTCGTCGAAGAGCAGCACGCTGCTGGCGTCCTCGGGCCAAAGCAGCTCGCACCGCCCGCCCGCGGAGCAGAGCACCGACGCGCCCGAGCGCAGCCGCTCGCGCTTCTGGTACACGGTCAGCGGATAGCCCGCGTTCTCGCCCGCGCGGCGCACCTGCACCGGGTCGGACAGGCGGAAGACAAGCACCTCCTGCGGTCCGTACGGCGCCGGCGGCACCGTCCCTTGCGGCAGGGGCTTGCGGCGCGGGGACATCGGCCCGGGGAAGCGCTGCGTGTTGCACCCCGTCGCCATCAGCGCGAGGAGCAGGAGCGCCCCCCCGAGGGAGCGGGATCGGAGGATCGGCTTCACGAGGTGATGCGCGGATGCGAGGCGGAGAAATAGCGCTCGACGAAGCCGGTGTCGTGGTCCCCCGCCCGGAAGTCCGAGTGGGTCAGGATCCGGCGGTGGATCGGAATCGTGGTCTTGGGACCCACGATGACGAACTCGTCGAGGGCGCGGAGCATGGTCGCGATCGCCTGGCGCCGCGAGTCGCGGCGGACCAGGAGCTTGCCGATCATAGAGTCGTAGAAGGGCGGGATCCGGTAGCCACTGTAACAGTGGCTGTCGACCCGCACGCCGGGGCCGCCGGGCGGCACGAAGAGCTCGATCTGGCCCGGCGAGGGCTGGAAGTCGCGGTCGGGATCCTCGGCGTTGATCCGACACTCGATCGCGTGGCCGGAGAGGCGCACGTCCTCCTGCTTGACCGTCAGGGGCTCGCCGCCGGCGATGCGGAGCTGCTCCTGGATCAGGTCGAAGCCGGTCACGAGCTCGGTGACCGTGTGCTCGACCTGGATCCGGGCGTTGACCTCGATGAAGTAGAAGTTGTCGTCCTTGTCGAGCAGGAACTCGACCGTGCCGGCGTTGTGGTAGCCGGCCTCGCGCGCGATCGCGACCGCGTGCTTGCCCATGCGCTCGCGCATCTCGGGCGTGATCGACGGGGAGGGCGATTCCTCGACCAGCTTCTGGTGGCGGCGCTGGACCGAGCAGTCGCGCTCGCCCAGGTGGATGATGTGGCCCTCGCGGTCGCCGAGGATCTGGATCTCGACGTGGCGCGGGTTCTCGACGAACTTCTCGAGGTAAAGCGTGCCGTCGTTGAAGGCGGCCTCGGCCTCGGCGCGGGCGGCGTGGAAGCCGTTGACCAGGCTCGGGTCGTTCGAGGCGATGCGCATCCCGCGCCCGCCGCCGCCCGCAGAGGCCTTGATCATCACGGGGTACCCGATCTCCTGGGCGACCCGCATCGCGGTCTCCTCGTCGGGCACGGGGCCGTCGGAGCCGGGCACCACGGGCACGCCGGCGCGCAGCGCCAGGGCGCGCGCGTTGGCCTTGTTGCCGAGCCCGTCGATCGTCTCGGGGTCGGGCCCGATGAACTCGATGTTGCACGAGCGACAGACCTCGGCGAAGTGCGCGTTCTCGGCCAGGAAGCCGTAGCCGGGCACGATGGCCTCGACGTCGGCGATCTCGGCGGCCGAGATGATCGCCGGGATGTTCATGTACGAGCGCACCCCCGCGGGCGGCCCGATACAGATGGTCTCGTCGGCCTGACGCAGGTAGATCGCGTCGGCGTCGGCCTCGCTGTAGACCGCGACCGTCTCGATGCCGAGCTCGCGGCAGGCGCGGATGATCCGCTGGGCGATCTCCCCGCGGTTGGCGACCAGGACGCGGCGGAACATCAGGCCGGCCGGATCAGGAACAGCGGCTGACCGAACTCCACCGGCTCGCCGTTCTCGACGAGCACCTCGACCACCTCGCCCTTGGTCTCGGCCTTGATTTCGTTCATCACCTTCATCGCCTCGATGATGCAGAGCACCGAGTCGTCGGAGACCTTGGTGCCGGCCGAAGCGAACGGGTCGGAGTCCGGAGAGGACGAGCGGTAGAACGTCCCGACCATCGGGCTCTCGAAGGGCACGGTGCCCGCCGGAGCGCCGCCCGCCGCCGAGGCGTCGGCGGCCGGGGCTCCCGCGGCCGCCACGGGGGCCGCGGCCGGGGCGCCGGCGCCGACGGCCCCGGGCAGGACGTGGACGACCGAGCCGCCCTCGGCTCCCCCACCGCCGCGCTTGAGGTGCACGCGCAGTCCGGCGTTGGTGTCGTCGATCTCGAGCTCGGTGAGCTCGGCCCGCTCCATCAGCCGGACGAGCTTGCGGATCACTCCGAGGTCCATGCGTCGGTCCAAAATGGGGAGAGACAGGGGGGAAGGGAAGGTCGTCTTGTGGCCCGCGCGGGCCCTACCGACCGGCATGGTAGCGACCCGCCGCGCCCGGTTCCCGCGCCTCCTCACCGGTTCTCCGCTTGAAAAGCGCCTCCCCGCGGCCGGCGGCGGGCCCACCGCCCTCTCCAGCTCGGAGCCAGACTCGCCCGGGTCGGCTCGCGATCTCGGGCGGACTTCCGGCTAGTCTGGCGCGGCCCATGGCTCGCCTGCTCCAACGACTCCTGCTCGCCCTGGGTGGCCTCGCGCTGGCCGCCCTCGCGACCGAGGGCCTCCTGCGGCTGCTTCTGCCGGCGCAGAGCGCCTTCTACGTGTGGCCGCCGGGGCTGGAGCGGACCTTCCGCCCGAGCCCGGGCGTCATGCCCGGCGTCGAGGGCGAGTCGCTCTTCCGCATCAACCGCCTGGGCCTGCGGGGCGACGACCCCGGCCCCAGCCCCGCTCCGCGCATCCTCTGCGTGGGCGGCAGCACCACCGAGTGCCTCTACCTCGACCAGGCCGAGGCCTGGCCGCAGCGGGTCCAGGCCGAGCTGGGCGGGAGCGCCTGGGTCGGCAACGCCGGCGTGAGCGGGCGCCTCACCCGCGACCACGTGGTGCAGCTGGAGTACCTCCTGCCCCAGCTCGGCTCGCTCGACCGGGTCGTGTTCCTGGTCGGGGTGAACGATCTGATGCTGGCCCTGGGGCAGGACGCGGACTACGACCCCGAGGCGCTCTCCGACCCCGCGCAGCGCCTGGCCCTGCTGCCGCGGGCCTTCGAGGTGCTCCCCGAGGAGTACCGCAGCGAGCGGTTTCCGCGCTCCACCCGCCTCTGGCGCTTCTTCGTCCCGCGGCTGAGGGGCCTCCTGCGGCCTCCGCAGGTGCAGGACGAGGCCGGGTCGATCTACCACGTCTGGCGCCGCCACCGGGCCGAGACGCCGACGTGGATCGAGACGCTCCCGGACCTGGCGCCGGCGCTGGAGGAGTACCGCCGCAACGTCGCCGAGCTGGCGCGGCTCACGCGCGCGGCGGGCGCCGAACCGCTCTTCCTCACGCAACCCTCGCTCTGGAGCGCCGACGCGCCGCCCGAGCACGAGGCGCTGCTCTGGATGGGCGGCGTGGGCGACTACCAGAAGGCGCCGGGCGCGCCGTACTACGCCTCCGGCGCCCTGGCCGAGGGCATGGCGCTCTACAACCGCGCGCTCCAGGAGGCCTGCGCGGCGCTCGCGGCCGACTGCCTGGACCTGGCTGCGCTGGTGCCCCGCGATACGACCGCCTTCTACGACGACGTGCACTTCAACGAGGCCGGCTCGGCGCGCGTGGCCGGCGCGGTGGCCGAGGCGCTGCGCTAGTCGGAACCGGGCTCGCCGAGGGCCTGGGCGCGCCAGGTGCCCGACTTGCCGCCGGTCTTCTCCAGCAGCTCCACACGCTCGATGACGATGCCCTTGTGGAGCCCCTTGGTCATGTCGTAGATGGTGAGGGCCGCGACCGAGGCGCCGGTCATGGCCTCCATCTCGACCCCGGTGCGGCCGGCGCAGCGGGCGCTGCAGCGGATCTCCAGCAGGTCGGGGGCCACGGCGGCGAAGGTCACGTCGACCTGGTCGAGGCCGAGCGGGTGGCACAGCGGGATCAGCTCGGCGGTGCGCTTGGCGGCGAGCACCCCGGCGGCGCGCGCCATCTCCTCGATCGGGCCCTTGGGGCCGCGGCCGTCGAGCGCCTGCTCCAGCACGCCGGCCGGGAAGCGCACGCAGGCCCGCGCGAGCGCGCTGCGCCGTGTCTCGTGCTTGCCCCCCACGTCGACCATCCGGGCACGGGAACCCTCTTCCCCCTCGGCCAGGTGGCTGAGACGCGGGGCGGGCGGCTGGGATTCCGTCGGTTCGGTTGGCGTCACGCGTATGGGATGTACGAAAAACGTCGATGAGAGGGGAGCTGGTTCGAAGGTGTCCCCGACGGCGCCGCCCCTCGACCTCGGGGGGCTGGTTTTCGCCGAACTTCCACCCTACCGAGACTAGAGTAGTCGCGTACAGCGAGTCGCGAGCCCCACGGGGCCCGCGACCCGGAGTCCTCACCCCGCGCCCCGCCCTCTATGACGAAATCGACGCTCCTTCCGCTCGTGCTCCTCGCCCTCGCCCTGCCGACGCCCGCCCTGTCCGCCCAGGACGGGGAGCTTGACGTGCTGGTCGCCGGCGAGGCCTCCAAGGCCGCGGGCCTCCCGGTGGACGACCTCTGGAGCCGCGCCCTAGCCCTCCGCGAGGCCGAGGCCCTGGGCAGCGAGGGAGAGCTCGACCGCGCGCTGGAGCGCCTGCTCGAGGGCGAGGGGCTCCCCGCCGAGACCATCCTGCTGGCCGCCGCGGCCCGGATGCAGGGCGATAAGCCCGAGCCGGCGGCCCTCGTGGACCCGCTGCAGCCGCTCCTCCTCCACTCGAACGAGGAGTACGCGGTGGGCGCCGCGGGCCTGCTCGGCAACCACCTGTTCCGCAAGCTCACCCGGAGCGCGCGCGACGAGCTGGGCAAGGAGCTGGTGCGCGCCGCCCGCGACCTCGACCGCTCGCCCGAGGCCCGCATGGCCTTCGCGCGCTCGGCGGCCGGCGTGGGCCGCGGCACCGAGATGCGCCAGGCGCGCGACGAGATGCGCGCCTTCTTGGCGTCGGCCGATCCGGCGCTGCGCTCGCTCGGCGCGCTCTCCCTGGCCGGCACCGGGATCGAGATCGAGGGCGACCTCGAGGACGAGCTCGAGCGGCTTGCGGCACTGCCCGACGAGCGCGGCTCGCTGGCGGGCTCCTACCTCAAGCAGGAGCAGATCCGCGACCTGCACGAGCGCAAGTACAAGGATCTGCGCTCGCAGCTCCAGGAGCGCCGCCTGCCCGACAGTCTAGAGCGCTTCGAGGCGGTCATGCAGATGATCACGAACTACCACCTCGAGGGCGCGCGCGTCTCCGAGGACGACCTGGTCCACGCCGCCCTCGACGGGATGCTGCGCTACCTCGACGAGCACTCCTCGTACTTCGGCCCCGACGCCTACGCCAAGTTCCTGCTCGACCTCGAGGCCGAGTACGGCGGCATCGGCGCCTACGTCGGCATCGACCCCGCCGACCGGCTCTTCACGATCAACCGGCCGATCTACTCCGGCCCCGCCTACCGCGCCGGCCTGCAGACCGACGACAAGATCGTGCGCATCGACGACTGGCCCACCGTGGGCGAGCCGGTCGACGACGTGATCAAGCGGCTCAAGGGCGAGCCGGGCACGCAGGTCAAGCTCTACGTCTGGCGGCGCGGCATGGACCCCGACCTGATCGACCGGCCGGACGACGACATGGTCGTCGTGCTCGACCGCGAGGAGATCCAGATCCCCGCGGTGGCGCACCAGATGCTGCCCGGCGGCATCGGCATGGTCGAGCTCACCACCTTCAGCCGCGGCGTCGACGAGGAGCTCGCCGAGGTCTTCGGCCAGCTGCGCGAGCAGGGCATGCGCGCCCTGGTGCTCGACCTGCGGCGCAACTCGGGCGGCCTCCTGACCGAGGCGCGCAACGTCGCCGACCTGTTCCTGCCGCGCGACAAGAAGGTCGTCACAACCCAGGGCACGATCGGCCGGCCCGAGACCCTGCGCACCCTGTCGGACGCCGCCGTGCCCGACGACATGCCGATCTTCGTGCTGACCAGCCGCTTCACCGCCTCGGCCTCGGAGATCGTCGCCGGCGCGCTCAAGGACCACGAGCGCGCGACCGTGATGGGCGAGGTCAGCTTCGGCAAGGGCTCGGTGCAGCAGCTGCTGCCCGTGCTCGGCATCGATGAGGACGAGTACGTCGACCAGAACCGCAACGGCCGCTGGGACACCTGGGAGGAGATCGTGACCGACCACGACGGCGACGGCGTCGTCGACTACCGCCCGCGCGTCAAGATGACGATCGCGAAGTACCTGCTGCCGAGCGGACGCTCGATCCACCGCGAGCGCGACGAGGAGGGCAACCTGCTCTCCGAGGGCGGCATCGAGCCCGACATCGAGGTGCGCTTCCCGCTGGTCGAGTCGTGGCGCATCAACGAGCGCCAGGACGTCCGCGACAGCGGCAAGGTGAAGGACTACGTCTCCAAGCAGTGGGACGAGAACTTCGACCTGTTCCGCCGCCTGGCGATCACCGACCTCAAGGACGAGGACTCCTACCCCAACTTCGACCGCCTGATGGTCGACCTCGAGACCACGCTGCCGCGCGAAGACGTGCGCGCGCTGGTGCGCTCCGAGGTGCGCCGCCGCATCCAGGACGACCGCGGGGCCGAGTTCCCGATCGGCGACTTCCAGGAGGACTTCCAGGTGCAGCGCGCCGTGCACGAGGCGCTCAAGCACTTCGACGAGACGCCGGGTGCCTACGACGCCTTCGCCAAGACCTTCCTCGACCCCGACGCGGTCGAGGAGGACCGCGTCGCGGCGGTGACCGCACCGACGCGCACGCGCATGCGCGACGCGGCGACGCTGATCCGCGAGCTGCGCGACGGCGACGGCGAGGTCACGCCCGAGGCGCTCGACGAGCTGCTCGACCTGCTCGATACCAAGGACTAGCGCACGCTCGTCACGAGCCGGCGCACCGCTCCGGTCCAAGCGGCCCGCTCCTGCGGGCCGCTTGGCATTTGGCGGCGCCCTGCGAACACCGGGTAGGACCGAACCGCCACGGTGCCCCGTGCACGCGAGCTAGTGGGTGCCCCGATTGCTCGGCTCCGATGTTTCGTGGCACTTCGTTTGTGGCAAGGCGCGCCGACGACGCGTCTCCACTGCGGGACTCGGCGGAGGCCCGGCGCCGCCACAGACGAAAGGCGCGAGACACCGGAGCCCGAGCGATCGGAGCCCCCACCAGCTCGGCCTGTCCACAAGCGCTCCGCAGCCGGACCCAACCGGATGTCGTCGGCGGTCCATCCGCCCCTGGCGGTACTCCCTGCACCGCCAGGCCGGCCGGCGGACGCTTGTGAACAGACCGAACTAGTCCGCCTGGAGCGCGACCGTCACGCGCCCGCGCGCGTCGGTCTTGGCCCGGGTCGGGTCGAGGTAGCCCGCACCGTAGCTCCCGGAGCGCAGCAGCACTCCCAGGTCGGCGCGCGGATCGAAGAGCACCCGCAGCGGCAGGTCGGCCCGCAGCGGGCGCGCGACTGCGCCGTCCTCGTCGAGCTTTGCCTCGATCTTCCGCCAGGACGCGAGGCGCGACTTCGAGACGTCGCGCGCCAGGGAGCCGAGCAACTTCTCCGCCTTGCGCAGCAGACTGCGCTCGCCCACCGTGGCCGTCGCCCCGTGCTCGGACCCCGGTTCGGTACCGGAGACCTCGACCAACAGCTCGCTCAGCGTCGGGCGCAGCACCAGATCCGCCCGCGGCAGCTCGACGCGCTGCCCGCTGCGCTGGTCGGCCAGCATCAGCTCGGTGCCGAAGGCCGCCTGGGCCGGCGGCGCGACCAGGGCCCGGTAGGCGCCGTGCTTGAGCCCGTGGAGCTCGAAGCGGCCGAGCTCGTCCACCCGCGTCCGCGCGGTGCGGTAGCAGAGGTCGGGGTCGAGCGTGAGCTCGTAGGGGCCGACCGAAAACTCGTACTGCCGCCGCCCCCCCACGCGGCGCAGCTCAACCTCCGCCCCGGGCAGCGGCTCGTCCCGTTCGTCGATCACCTCGCCGGCGGCGAAGTCGCCGACGCCTCCGACCCGCAGCAGGAGCCGCCGCGTCCGTTCCGCCAGGTACGTATGCGTCTCCGACGGCTCCCGGCCCTCGGCGACGACCACCAGCACGACGCTCTTCCCCCAGCTCGTGGGTACGTCGAGCGCGAACCCGCCGTCGTCCCCGCACGGCGTGGCGAGGTAGTCGCTCTCCTCGCGCTCGCCGATGCGCAGGGCGGAGACCCAGGCATCGTTCCACGGACCACCGGCCAGCGAGCCGCGCAGGGGGAAGGTCTCCGGCGGCGCGGGTTCCGCCTGCGGCGGCGCCGGCTGGGGGGCGCCCGCCGCGGGCTCAGGCTCCGCGGCTTCGCCCGGATCGCGGGGCTCCAACGCCGGTGCGGACGCAGCCGCGGCCGATTCGCCCGGGTCGATCGGCTGGCGCGCACCGCGCTCCAAGGCGCCGGCCCCGAGCACGGCCGCGACCGCGGGCCCCTCGGCCCCGCCCTCGGCCTCGGCCGGAGGAGACCAGCGCCAAACCGCCAGCCCCCCCACCAGGGCCGCGGCCAAGCCGGCCGCCGCCACCGCGCCCGCGCCGAACCGGGTCGGCGCCTCCAGGCCCGCGAAGATCCCGAGCGCCGCTCCCCATGCCGCGCGCCCGCCGAAGTCGCCGTCGAGCCGCTCGCGCAGCCGCGCCCGGGCGCGCCGGAGGCGGGTCTCCACCGTCCGCGGGGCAGCGCGGGTGCGCCGCGCGATCTCGGCCGAGGAGAGGTTCTGGCTGGCGCGCCTCGCGCGCAACGCCGCCCGCAGCACCCGCCGCGGCGCCGAGCGCCGCACGCGCCGCGAGAGCCTGGCCGCGAGCCCGCTGGCGCACGCGGACGGGCCGGAGGAGACCGAGGTCGCCGAGCGCGTGCT
>JBCCGI010000158.1:0-10531 GCA_039029355.1 Planctomycetota bacterium | reverse complement strand
TTTGGGTGTGGTGTCGTGGGGGGGGGGGTTGTCACAATCACAGGCGCTGTCGCCTCGCTGATTCATGCACCAACGCTCTGTGGAAGTGTCCCTGATGCCGGGGATCCTGCACCAATGCCCCCGCAAACAGGAGACGTCAGAACCTCCCGACCGCACGCCGTCAAGCTGAGCCTGTATGGAGCGCTCGGACGGATGCGACCCTCCAGCCTGCTCCATCGGACGCTCTGACCGGGTGCGCTGCGATTCACGTAGATTCTGGTACCGGATTCGGGCCCAGGTAACAATCCCTCCCATGATCTTGTGGGAAGTGATGAACACGAGCTCTTTTGTGGGGCTGATGAGCCTAGTGCGGGGCTCCCTGGTGGCGGCCAAGCTTGCCTCGGTCTACCAGCGCCGGGCTCACTTGCACCAGCTACGGCTCAGGCAGGCACAGGACATCCTCGGAACGTACCCGGAGTACATCCGGCTGGCGAAGGGAGATACCGGATCGCTCGCCGGACCCGACTTCGACGCGCTGCACGCGCGAATTGTTGTCCAGGCGAAGATCTGCTTGGCCGCTTTCGCAAGCAAGTGGATCGCCGAGGGCTGGAGGGACGTGGCCCGGCGGCTGGCGTCGCTGCGCGACCGTCGTCTCAACGACCGCGACGCTCCCCTCGACGAGGCGCTGAGGGAAGTCGCGGACCGCACCAACGCCTCGATGGGCGCCATGTTTCGAGGAGCTCGCGTGACCGCGGGCGTCTAGGGAGGGACAACGGCACGATGACGCTGGGCTTGCCGCCGGACCTGTGGAAGCAACTGCCCCATCCTTTGGCGCAGATCTGCATCCGCGTCCACAACGCCAAGAACCCTGTGGAGAAACACAGCCAGGTGCTGCACTTGTTCGAGGCGGCGGTCAAGCTGGCGGTCGCGACCCAGGTGGCAGTGTACCTGCGTGCGGGCCCCCAAGCGTCGAGCGGGGACGAACGGATGCACGAATTGCTCGGCCACCTGGCGTCGCCTTCCTACGGGCACTGGGTCGCCCTCCTGCGTGAGCTCTCGGAGCGCATCGCGGCGCTGGAACCGAACCCGTTGCCCGAGCTCGCGGGCGTGGGCGCGCTCCTGCGCGAGGAGTCAACTAAGCTCCCGCACACGCGCGCCGTCCTCGACGCCCTGCGCGCCGGAGGCCACGGGGCACCGCCCTCGCGCCGCGGGCGCACGCGCTTCTTCGATCTCTTCGACGCCCTGCCCACCTACCGCAACCGCTCCGTGTTCGGACACGGAGCCCTGCGCCACGATCGTGACTACGCGGCGCTGACGCCCTTGTTCGCCGCCGCAGCGCAGGAGCTCTTCAAGCGTGTCCCCCTGTTCGGCGACGCGACCCTGGTGTTCGTCGCAGAGGTGCGGCGCACGGATGCTGGGCCTACGAGCGCTGACCTGTGGGATCTGACCGGCCCCGTTCCACTGCGCTGGACTCTGGTGGACGGTCCGGAGGAGCTCCACGAGCCTGGTCTCCGGCCGGGGCGTCTCTACCTGAAGCACGAGACGGGCTTCCTCGACCTGCACCCGCTCGTGCTGTGCCAGGAACGCCCACCGGATGGCAACGTGCTGTTCTTGAACCGTTCCACCAAGGGCAAGCCGCAGTACCTCGACTACGCCACCGGCGTAGTGCACGACCTCAAGGAGCTCGCGGCAGATCATCGCCTCATCCTCGGCACCCTGGTTGGCCACGAACTTTCGAACGACGAGGTCGACGAACTTTGTGCGAAGAGCCTGGCGGACCAGTCCGAGCCCGCCCCCCAGCCTGACCCGCCGGAGGCGCGGCGTTTCGGCGACTTCCTCCTGCTCGGCAAGCTAGGGGCCGGGGGCATGGGGCGGGTCTACCTCGCCAAGCAGCCCAGCCTCGGACGCCTCGTCGCCCTCAAGCTGCTGCCGCCGGCACTCTCCGACGACGAGGCCCACGAGCTGCGCTTCCAACGCGAGACCTATGCGCTGGCTCTGGCCGATCACCCCAACGTGGTGCGTATCCTGCAGCGGGGACGCACCGGGGACCAGCCCTGGTACGCGATGGAGTACGTTGACGGCAGCGTCCTGTCCGCCGTGGCCGACGACCTCTCGTCGACGCCCCGCTCGTCGCTCTCGGGAGCGAGTCTCGACGACGCAGTGCGTTCCGCCTCCAAGCGCCAGCGGGGCGAGTTGCGCAGTCTGTTTGAGGCACTCGATGGGTTGCCCAACGCCGAGCCTAGGCCCGCCCCCCGCGAGCTGACCAAGGGCCCCGGCTTCGACCAGCGCCTCGCGGCCCTCTTTCGCGGTGCAGCCGAGGGGTTGGCGTATCTGCATGCACGCGGCGTGGTCCACCGCGACGTGAAGCCGGGGAACGTGATGGTCACGCGTCACGACGGCCGTGCGGTGATCATGGATCTGGGGCTGGCGCGGGTGGAGGACCTCACCCAGCTCACCGGGGACCGCGAGGGACTGGGCACCATCCGGTACGCGGCCCCGGAGCAGCTCGTGGCGGGGCACGAGGTCGACGAGCGGGCGGATGTGTACGGGCTGGGAGCGACTCTGTACGAGGTAGCCACGGGCAGGCGGCCGTACGACGGCGAGGGCAAGGAGGTACAGGCGCTGCGGGCCGCCGGCGATCCGCCGACTCGGCCGCGGAAGCTAGACCGCGGCGTGTCGCCGGAGCTGGAGGCGATCATCCTTAAGGCCACAGCGGGCGACCCGGCTAGGCGGTACGGGAGCGCACAGGAGCTGGCGGATGACCTAGGGAGACTCGAGCGCGGTGAACCGGTCCTCGCGCCGATTCCGGGCTGGGTGTATCCGGTGGCGCACTTCGTGCGCCGCTACCGTGCGGCCGCGGTGGCGACCTTGGTGGTCACCATTTCTTTGATCGTCGGCTTCGTCGTGAGCTTGACGATGTACCTCAAGGCGCAGCGGAATCTGGAGTTCTACGACGTCGCCGCGGAGTGGGTGCTCTTCGTCGATGCGCGCGCAGAGCTCGAAGGGCTCTGGCCCTTCACCCCGGAGACCGTGTTGCGGCTCCAGGACTGGAGGCGCAGGGCCGGTGAGCTGGCAAGCAAAGGGGAACTCTACTTCACCACTCTTGACGAGGTCCGAGCGCGCTCCGAGGATCGTCAAGAGTCGCAGGGGACCGACCGCTTCCTTGTCAGAATCCTGAGCGAGTTGGTCGATTATCACAGCGAACTCACCGCGGCAGGCGGCCAGCGCGCCCGGGTGGACAGGCTGCTCGCGGTTCACGAGCAGACGATCGTCGACTCCAGGACGGATTGGAGGAAGGTCGCTGAGCAGATCGCCAAATCCCCCAAGTACGGCGGCCTGCAACTCAAGCCTCAGTTCGGCCTGATCCCCCTCGAAACCAACCCCAACCCCCAGGGCTACTTCGAGTTCGCATACCCGCTCACTGGTGACAATCCCACCCGCGGCGACGACGGTCAGCTCAGGATCGAGGAGGGCACCTGCATGATCTTTGTCCTCTTGCCGGGGGGCCAGTGCCAGGTCGGCGTCCAGCACGAGAACCCCGACCAACCCAACTTCGACAAGCTGATGGAATACCAGGACGAGGGGCCGCCCCACGAGGTTCGCTTCTCGCCCTTCTTCGTCTCGAAGTACGAGATGACGCAGGGGCAGTGGTTGCGCGTCACGGGAGACAATCCCAGCTTCTTCCGTGCCAAGAAGGAGGATTTCGGCGTGGTCGCAAGCCTTGCCCATCCGGTCGAGATGGTCTCCTGGAAGCGCTGCAGCACGGTCCTGACGGCGAACGGCCTTGAGCTTCCCACCGAAGCTCAGTGGGAGTATGCAGCCCGTGGTTTCGCCACCGAGTTCCTCACCTGGACCACCGGTAATGAGCCGGGAGACCTGTGCGGCGCCGGGAACTTCTCGACCGCAGAGACGCTGGCCGTTGGGCAAGCTTGGGAGGGCGAAACCCTCGCCGGCTGCACGCCCCACGAGGATGACGGCTACGTCGGTACCGCGCCGGTCGGGAGCTTCAGGCCGAACGGCTTTGGACTTCATGATATTCACGGCAATGTCTGGGAGTGGTGTCGCGACAGGGTGTTCCCCTATCCCACAGACCCCGCTGAGCCACGCGACGGCGATCAGGTGGGCGCTGATCCCGACTCGACGGACTATATCTTCCGTGGTGCGGGGTTCCCCAACGGCGCTAGCAAGGCGCGATGCGCCTACCGCAGCCAAGAAGGCGGGCACTACACCAACGACGCAGTCGGCGTGCGCCCGATCCGGGTGGTTGACGACGTCGAGTGGTAGAGGTCGCGCCTACTGGAACCGTGCGAACCAGGTCTTCGTCGTTCCGTCCTGGCTCTGTCGCCACAGCGCGGTGAAGCGCCCACTTGGATCCACCGTCACCTGCGGAGTGCCGACCGCGCCGCAGCTCCCCGTGCAGGCGTCGAGCCACTGTGTTGGACCAACGTACGCGCCGTCCACGATTGGTCGCGCCCAGAGGGCCAGCGGAGCGCCACAGCCGGAGGACTCGAGCCACACCGAGAAGCCGTTCAGGCCGGTTGGGTCCAGCACGATCCGGTGATCCTCGCTGGCGGCTGATCCACAGAGTTCCTGGAGGGACTGGAGCCCTGGCGCTTGCCACACCCCCGCGGAATCAGTCTCGTTGACCCCGAGGCGATACCCTCCGCTCGTGGACTGCTGCCACACGGCGCGCCCGACGCCGTCCGGGGCAAGCGCCACGCCAGGGAAGCCGTTGGAGTCGTCGCTGGCACAACCGTCGACAAGCGTCGCCGACTTCCATGTTCCGAAGCTGCTCCCGTCGACGGACGGCACGTAGCGAGCCGACCAGGCGCGATCGGTTTGCACAAAGCTCACCCCGTCCGGGCAGTTCGTCTGCTGGATCCAAATCACTAGGATAGAGTCGTTGACGACCAATGTCGTGCTGCCCACCTCGACATCAAAGGGGTCGAGCGGATCGCTCGGTGGGACTTCCGGCCCCAGCCCCGAAAACGAGGATTCGCTCTCATCGCCGATCCGTATCACCTTCTTACGTCCCTTGCGGCGATTCGTCATTGAATCCTTGCGAGTCCCCGTCACCACAGCGTCGCCGTTCTCGTTGGCGCCCACGTTGTAGTCGCCCTCGTAAGAGAAAGCCTGGACCACGCTCTCGCTCTCGTAGTGGCCCGCGGGATCGCTCCATCCTCCGACCGGGTCGAACTCGGCTGTCTGGAGCAAGTACACACCCGACTGGTTATCCCGTGCCTCCCACACAACGATCGCCCGCCCGTCCTCGATCACCGCGAGGCGAGGACCTGTGTTCTCCGGATCGGTCGGATGACCATCGATTGTCGTCGGTGTTCCCCAAGCCGTTCCGTCGAAGCAATTGGCATAGATCCGCTCCCCCCCGCCGGGTGCATCCACCTGGCCCCAGACGCAGATCGCGTTGCCGTCCCCGTCCACTCCGACGCGTGGATCGCAGGCGTCCCCTGGGCCGATCGGTTCGGGGTTGTCCAGCGCGGTGCCGTCGGGTGCGATGCGCTTGGCCCAGATGCCGGGCATTGCGCTCCCCGTTCCTTCTTTCCAAACAACCCACACGCGGCCGTCCGCCGCCGCGGCGGCGTGGAAGTCGTGCTCGTTGACGGCCTGCGCGAAGTTAAGCGGCATAGCCGGGCCCCAAGCTCCGGCGCGCACTGCGAAGGACCAGGAGGTCTCCTGCTTGAGGGCCAGGCCGTCGACGCTGGTCACGTCGGTCGTGACCGTGGCCGTGTGCTCGGCGTCGAGTAGCAGCGCCTGCGCCGGCGTGAAGGTTGCCGTGAAAGTCGTGTCGTCGTAGATGACCGTGCCCGCGACCGCTCCCACCGGGTCGTCTACCAGGAAGGTCTGGTCGGTAAGCGTCGCGGGGTCGATGCCTGTGTCGAAGGTAACCGTCAGGACCACGGTCGGCTCGGTCGGAGTCAGTCCGGTCGGGTCGTCCGGCGGCGAGAAGCCGGTAACCAGGGGCGGATCCGGCTGCGGGCCCGAGCCACCGCCACTGCTGCCCCCCGAACACCCTGCGGCGACCAACGCCGCCGCGATCCCACAGATCCACTTCCTCGATTCGCGCAACACTCGCATCTCGGTCCTCCCTTCGGATGGACCCGCGGCAACTCCCCACCGCGGGCGAAGACCGCATTGTAGCCCAAGGGCCATGGCGCCATTCCTCCCCCTGCCCCTCCTATTGGGCCATCCGGGAGCCGTGGAGCGTCGCTCCGAGTCTAGCGACGACGCACCGCACCGGCCTCCGGGGCGGCCCTCACCTCCCCGGTCGAAGCCGGCTAGACGCTCGCAAGATCTGCGGGATTCCCCCACCCGGGCAGTTCGAGTCCGACTTGGGCCCCAGACTCGCGGTTCGCGCCTATTGCGAGGGTGGCACCGAGCCGAACGCTATTGCGAACTCGAGACATGACCTTGCAGCGTGGAAACGGTGACTTTCTTTCTTCGGTGCTCTCGCGGCTGAGTTCGAAACAGAGTCCTACTCGGGGAGCCACTGCTCTGGGCCGTTGGATCGTTTGGGTTGAGATGGCCTCAGCAGCCCCGACCAGAGAGAGCGCGCGACCTTGCGACACTGCTGACTGGCGTAGGGTCAGCGGAGCCTGAAGCGCCAACCATGCGGACCGAACTCGAAGTGCGAGTGTCAGAGCCCCAGGACGGGCTCTGCACCATCGGCGCTCACATGGGCCTCGATGTCTCTCCCTTCGTGGAGAGCGTGGTTCACGCGGGCCGTTGCTATGCCGCATCGGTGAAGTCCGGCGCCGATCAGGCCTAGTGGCATGCGCATCGCCTTCGTCGACGAGGCAGGCAACAAGGACATCGACGTTCCGAAGGAAGGAGCCACCGTCTTCTACGTCGTTGCCGCGGTAATCATTGATGAAGCCGACCTCGACGACTTCAACGTTGCTGCTGAGGTCTTGGCATCCAACCACTTTCGCGGAGGCCCGATCAAGTCCGCGAAGATTGGGGGGAGGTACGACCGCAGGGAGAGGGTCCTGGAGTCGCTTGCCGACGTACCGGGTACGTTCTACGCGCTCGTAGTCGATAAGCGACGCATCGACAAGACCAGCGGCCTTCAGTATCCGCGGTCGTTCTACAAGTGGATTCAGAGGCTCTTGGAGGGGGAGCTGTTCAGGAGCTACCCGGAGCTTCGGTTGATTGTGGACCGGCAAGGAGACGAGGAGTTTCAGAAGACCTTCGTCGCGTACATGAAGCGCCACTATCCAGGCGAGCTATTTGCCCACAACGCCGTCGAGTTCAGAAAGAGCTCCGACTGCCGCGGCGTGCAGATCGCCGACCTGATCGCTGGGTCGCTCGCCAAGGCGGTCGAGGGGAAGGAGGAGACCGGCGAGACTCCTCAGTTCTTCGAGCGCATTCGAGAGCGTCTGGTGTACTACGGTCCGTGGCCGCGTCAGGAGTTCCCATACCATCTCAGCCGTGAGGGCGATGGCGCGGACAGGCGTTTTGACAGCCGCCTGATCGAGTTCGCGACCCGCCGGTCGCAGGCATTCTTGGAGGAGCACGGAAGATCAACAGATCCAGATCGGCGAGCCCAAGTCGTGTGCCTGAAGCAGCTCCTCTACCAGCATCGCAACGTGGATCCGAGAGCGTATGTCTTCGGAAGGTCGCTCGTGCGGCACATCGAACGGCATCTGCCCGACCACATCGGCTCCGAGCAAGCTCTGATGGCTCGCGTCGTTGCACCACTACGTGACGCTGGCGTGCTGGTCGTCGCCTCTGCCAAGGGGTACAAGATTCCCGTATGCACTGGAGACCTAGTCGCCCATGTGGACAACACGTGCAAGAAGATCCGCCCGATGCTCAACCGGATGCGTCAGTTCCGCAATGCCGTGAGGCTGGCCACCGACAACGACGTAGACCTCTACGAAGAGCGAGACTTTGGCTTTCTCGCTCGTTTCGATGATCTGTAGGTGCTGAGGGTAGGCTGTGACCTGCTCGCGGTCGTGCTGCTCGCCGCGGCGAGTCCGTGGCGCTGTACCAGCGCCACCTTCCGCGGGCGCGCCGTAGCATGAAGGTGGATTCGCTGCGCCGCTCCTCTTCTGAGATCGACAGCCCTCAGTCGAAGAGCAGGAGCTCTCTCGTAGTGGCGCTCGCTGACGCCGTGTCGAGCCGGCTAAGCCAGCTCTCACAACGAGGAGGGTCCTCCGGACATCATGCCGACCGAGCTGCTTGCCGCGAAGCCGTCCCCTAGCTAGCCTGGTCATCGAACTCGAGACGGCCTAGCCTTCGGACAGGGGCTCGGGAGGCACGAGGCAGCCGGCAGCCGCCACGGACACCTGATGACAGATCCAGGGGAGAGCCTTTTACGAAGCGTCGGAAACGCTGGGCTCGGTGAGGCCGTCGGCGACCTCTTCGAGATCGGATTGGATCGCGTCATGGCGGAAGGCATAGCTCGCGATCTTCCAATCGTCGGCTCATTGATCGGCTTGGCGAAAGCCGGCATCGGAGCGCGCGACTATCTCTTCTTCAAGAAGGTTGCGCGCTTTTTGAGTCAAGTGTCCGGCGTGTCGCCCGAGCAACGGCGCGAGTTTGTGGACTCCATGTCATCAAGCGAATTTGATCGAGCTGCTCAACATCTCCTTCTTTATCTGGAGCGCCTCGACTCGTTGGAGAAGGCTGATTGGTTGGGCAAGGCGTATCGGGCGTTCATGCTGAACGAGATAGACCTTCGCAAGCTCCAGTACTTTACCCACTACCTCGATAGAGTGTTCATCCTTGTCTTGGCGGACTACCACGAGTCGCTCGTCAAGCGCTCCGAAGGCAAGCAGTCCCCCATACACTTAGATGATGCCCGAGCCCTTCAGGCCGTTGGCTTTTACGAGGAGAAGCTAGTCGGTACTCCGCAGCTCAGCTCCGACCGGATGCAGGTGAATATCAGTGGCGTGCGTTCTGAGCTCGAGCTCTCCGATGCGGGATGGGACTTTATCCGGGTCGTCTTCGGGTTATTTGGGGACGACGACGACGCTCGGCATTGGCTTTCCGTAAGCGTAGAGGGCACGCTCGGATACTGACGCCGTTGCGGAGGCCGTCCTATCCAGAAACTCGGCCGCGGGGATCCTTGAGCCGGAACTGGCGGCCCGGGCCACGCCGTGTAGTCGATGGCCTCGTCCATGTAGACGTCCTGGACCATCGCGAACGTCTGGACCTCGAACCACTCGTAGAACATCTCAAGGCTTCGCCCCCCGGGCCATAGCTCCTTGTCGGTGACCCAGCCGCTGAGCATGGCCTCGAACAGTGCCGGCCAGAACTCGCGCAGGATCTCCCGCTCCTCGTCGGGCTCCTCCCAGTCGGGGACGAGGTAAACCGTTGGTTCCCGCGTCAAATTCTCGAGGACACCGTCCTCAAGCCCTTCGGCATCGTCGCGCCTTGCCCAGTCAAGGTACGGCTGCTTCGGGCGGAGGACGACCGCGGATCGGTTCAGAATGTCCATCGCTACGCCGCCCTGTGGTAGTGCTTGAGGATCCCGCCCAACCTCTCGGTGCAACGAACCTCTCCCACCGTCGCGTCCGTCACGTCGGTGATCCGCTCGTTGCCAATCCCTTGATGGGCTCGCTCGGCGTGATAGTGAGCCAGGTACTCGGCGACAGCGCTCCAGAACGAGGCTTCGCCGAAGAAGATCATCCGGTCCAGGCACTCCGACTTGATCGACAGCACGAAGCGTTCGGCGAAGGCGTTCGCATTCGGCGCCTGCCTTGGCGTCAAGACCGTCTCGACGCCGGACTTCTCCAGGACTCGCTTGAACCTGGCGGTGAACTTCGAGTCCCGGTCGCAGATCAGCACTCGGTGATCCCGCAGGAAGCCATCTACGGGGTCAGTCAGGTTGCGAGCTACTTGCGCCACGAAGTCCTCGCCGGGGCCTGTCGTGACGCCAGCCACGTGGACCCGTCGGGTCTTCAGGTCGATCACGAACAGCACGAAGTAGGTCTGGAGTCCTCGCGGCGTCCAGACCTCCGTCGTGAAGAAGTCCATCCCGGCGATCGCCCCCCAGTGCGCCTTGATGAAGGCTCTCCACGACGACGGCCGCTGAGGCGCCGGCTTGATCCCGTTCGCCTTCAGGACGTTCGCGATCGTCGTGGAGGCCACCTCGTGGCCGAGCGCTCTCAGCTCGCCCTGGATGCGGCAGTAGCCCCAATTCGAGTTCTCGCGGGCCATACGCACGATCAAGGACGAGATGGACTTCATCAGGCCAGGGCGCCCCACCCGCTTGGCGGCGTACGTCCACTTCGCGGCGATCAACCGCCGATGCCAACGCATCAGCGTGTCGGGCGTCACGATGGTCGCGACGCGGTCCAGCGCCTTGCGGCCCAGGAGCTTGGCCTTGGCGGCGAGTCGGCGGCGCTGGTCGTCGTTCAGGCGCAGGCTGCGACCGCGCATCTGCTCTTTCAGGACTCGGTTCTCTTCAACGAGGTAAGCGATCACGTCGGCCTGGTGCCGGTTCACCCAGCCCGTGAACGTGAGCAGCAGCACTCGCAGCGGGTAGTTGTCGGCCGTCATGCCCAGATCCTAGGCACTCCCAAGTGCA
>JBCCGI010000157.1:0-11142 GCA_039029355.1 Planctomycetota bacterium | reverse complement strand
GCGGACGCCTCACCGTGGAAGTCGTCGCGCCCTTCACCCTCGACTGGGTACCCGCATCTCACGCCGGGGTAGAGACCGACGCCGCCACCTACGGGGTCTCGGTGGAGCTCGAGCGCAGCACGCAGGGCCGCATCGAAGCGGGACAGGTGCTTCGCATCACGGTGTCACACGCTTCGAAGCGCCGAGACAATGCCCCGGGTCACCGTCCAGCCCAGCCCCAGCGGGTGGCCGATCGCGTAGACGTCCCCGCCGACCCGCGGCTCGCCGACCTCGATCGGCACGATCGCCCACGAGCGTGACGGAACGGCGCGGATGCGGAGCAATGCGAGGTCCTCCTCCGTGTCGACCTCCAGGCGCTCGGCGGGCAGGCGCTCGCCGTCGAACGTCACGGCGAAGACCTCGCCGTCGCCGGGCACCACGTGCGCGTTCGTGACCAGCCGGCCGTCGGGCGCCACCAGCACGCCGGTGCCGAGCGACGTGCCGCTCTCGATCCGCAACACGATCGCTTGGGCCTCGTGGTAGAGGTCGCAGAGCTCGCACGCCTCCGGCTCGTGCACCACGAGATGCAGGCCCGCACCCGTCGCCGAGGCGTTCTCGAGCGCGTCCTCGACCGCAGGCATCGACGATCCCTCGGAAGCGCGGCATGCAACGAGGGCGACGAGTGTTGCAGCAACTTGGACGAAAGCGAGCTTCACGCGGTTCCCTACGCCACGAAGTGACGCGCTGTGACGCGTCGCGGAAACCGCGGCGCGAAAAAAAAGGTCGCCCAGGATTCGGCGCGCGCACTACAGTGGCCCCGGCGCCGGCGGCTCGCGTCGGCGCCTGTTCTTTTCTACTTCGAAGGAGTTGACGCTAGGTGAATTCCCCGCACCGCATCCTTGCAGCGAGCGTAGGCTCGCTCGTCTTACTCTCCAGCTCGATACTCGCGCAGACTCCGGTGGAGCTCGCGGGCAACAAGATCGGGCAGTTCCCCCACTTCGAGTACGTCCGCGCGATCAACGAAGGCACGCCGATCCAGCTCGGGATCGACGTCGGCCTTTACCCCGCCCTGCTGGGGCAGAAGGCGGACCTGTACGTCTGCAAGTCGCAGACGATCGCGCAGTGGACGGCCAACCCGGCGCTGTTCGACGTCACGGCGGCCGTCGAGACGCACAAGTTCCTGTCCCCGGACATCACGTCCAACATCGTCCAGATCGAGAACGGCCTCCTCGGTGGAGGCTCCGGCGTGGTGCTGGGCGTCCCGTTCGACGTCGTTATCGACGTGAACCAGAACGGCAAGCTGGACGCCCCCGACTTCATCGACGGCTACGACAACGTCGAGGCGGGCTGCTACGTGGTCCACGACACCACGGCGCCGGGTCCGTACCCGGTGACCGAGCTCATCTACGACCTGAGCATGGCGCCGTGGGACGAGCAGAACCTCTATTACCCGACCGTCGCCTTCGACGCCGAGCTCCCGCTGATCGTCATCAGCCACGGCAACGGGCACAACTACCAGTGGTACGACCACATCGGCTACCACATGGCCTCGTACGGCTACGTGGTGATGAGCCACGCGAACCAGACCGGCCCAGGCGTCAACTTCGCCGCGTCGACGACGCTCAGCAATACCGACGACTTCTTCGACAACCTGTCGATCATCGCCGGAGGCGTGCTCGACGGACGCGTGAGCCAGAAGGAGATCGTCTGGCTCGGCCACAGCCGCGGTGGTGAGGGCGTCGTCATCGCCTACGACCGCATCGTGGACGGCACGCACGTGCCGATCTACTACGCCGAGGAGTCGCTCCAGCTGATCTCCAGTATCGCCCCGACCGACTTCCTGACGCTGCCCGACACCGACCCCCACGGCGTGAACTACCACCTGTGGACCGGCGGCTCGGACTCCGACGTCAACGGCTGCGCGAGCTGCAACCTGTGCCAGACGTTCCACCTGCACGACCGCGCGCAACAGTTCCGCCAGTCGATCTCGCTGCACGGCGTGGGCCACGGCGACTTCCACGACGGAGGCGGCAACCCCTGGGCGACCGGCCCGTGCCTGGTCGGCACGCCGGACACGCACCAGATCATGCGCGGCTACTTCTACCCGCTGGTCGAGCGCTACGTGAACGCCAACATCCCGGCCAAGGACTTCCTGACCCGTCAATGGGAGTCGTTCCAACCGATCGGCGCGCCGGTCGGCAACCCGTGCGTCGTCGTGGACCTGATGTACCGCGACGGCAAGGTCGACGGGAAGTTCATCGTCGACGACTACCAGTCGAACCCGGCTGTGAACCTCGCGAGCTCGGGCCTGAGTGTCTTCTCGTGGCCCGGCGGGCTGGTCGAGGGTGACCTCGACGACAACGACTTCTCGTTCACCGACCTCGCGGCGGACCCGATGAACGGCATGACCGTCAACGGCGACGGCGCCGACGACAGCGCCGGCGTCGTGATGGAGTGGAACAACAACGGCTACTACCTCTGGTACGACCCGTCCGGCTTCCCGCTCAGCAAGTTCGAGACGATCTCGTTCCGCGCCTGCCAGGTCACGCGTGACGCCAACACGACGGCGGCTCTGGGCGACCTGACCTTCGACTTCATCGTGTACGACACCTCGGGTGTCATCTCGCGCATCGACATCAGCGCGTTCGGCGGCGGCGTCGAGGAGCCCTACCAGCGCTCCGGCTGCGGCGCCGGCGTCGGCTGGGCGAACGAGTTCGAGACGATCCGCCTGCCGGTCGACGGCTTCGCCCACGAGGGCACCGGCGTCGATCTCGACAACATCCTCCTGTTCGGGCTCCAGTTCGGCCCCTCGTACGGATCGCCTGAAGGACGCATCGGAGTGGACGACGTCGAGCTCCTGGCCGACTGAGCAAAGAGGAGGAACCAACCATGAACACGAAGCACATTTCCCTTGTCACGCTCCTCGCCTCCGCCGCGGCCGCGGCGACGGCCTTCGCCTTCCAGAACGAGGAAGCTCCGAGCTCCGCTCCCGCGACGCTCGAGCAGAGCGAGGTGCGGCTGCTCTTCGCGCAGCCGTTCCAGCTCGACCACGGCTACGCCCACGCCTGGCGCGCGGACCAGCCGCCGGTCACCGCGGGCTATCTGGTCGCGCTCCGGGCGGAGGCCGAGCTCCTGCCCCCGATGCAGATCCACCACCCGCTGATGTTCGCCGGCGAGATGCCCCTGGAGCGCATCAACGACGGCAGCGACTCGGGGGTGTACATCGGCATCCTCCCGTCGGCGACCGGCTCCGACGGCGCCCCGACGCTCGACCTCAAGGAGACCCCGATCTTCTGGTCGAAGCCCGACATCCTGCCCGAGTCGCTGAGCATCGCCGACGCCCGGCGGGTGCTCTCGCAGGCCGTGGCGGCCGGCGTCGAGCCGCAGGCGGATGAGCGCGTCGACGACGCGCTCGCCGAGGGCGGCGGCACCGTGTACGTCAGCGGCCTCGGCGCGCTGCGGCGGTACGCGGCCGATGTGATCGAGCGCTACTCGCCGCTTGAGACGGACCTCGTCTCCGGCCTGCGCGCTCCGCTGCTCAAGAAGTAGAGCCTTGCGGCGCGGGGCCCGGCGAACGCCGCGGCCCCGCGCTACCGCGCGTCGCCCAGCGCGCGGACCGCGTCGATCGTGTCCGCTTCGGCGGCCGTCTTGTCGTCGCGATAGCGCTTGAGGCGCGCGAAGCGCAGCGCCACGCCGCCCGGATAGTGCGGGCTCGCCTGGATCCCGTCGAAGGCGATCTCGACGACCTTCTCGGGCCGCACGTGCACCACGTAGTCCTCGCGACGCGTCTCGATGGCGAGCAGCTCGGCCGTCTGGCGCTTCAGGGTCTCGTCGGTCATCCCCTTGAACGTCTTGCCCAGCATGACGAAGCCGCCCGCGGGATCGCGCGCCCCGAGGTGCAGGTTCGAGAGCCAGCCCTCGCGCCGCCCGCTCCCCCACTCGGCGGCGAGCACCACCAGGTCCAGCGTGTGCGCAGGCTTCAGCTTGAGCCACTTCGCGCCCCGGCGGCCCGCCTCGTAGCCGGCGTCGAGCGCCTTCGCGACCAGGCCTTCGTGGCCGCGGTCGAGCGCTTCGGCGAAGAACGCCTCGGCCTCGTCGGCGTCGCCGGTCACCATCCGCTGCACGCGCAGCTCTTCGGGCACGAGGCGCGCGAGCGCCTCCCAGCGCTGCTCCCCCGGCAGGTCGAGCAGCTCGACGCCGTCCACGAGCAGCGCGTCGAAGAAGACCGGCGTGAGCGGCGTCCGCGCGCGCTGCTCGTCGACGTTCAGCTTGCGGCCGAAGCGGCTCATCGTGACCTGGAACGGCTGCGGCCTGCCGTCGGGCGCGAAGGCGATGACCTCGCCGTCGAGGATGAGCTCCTGCGCGTCGAACGCGGCCACCGTCTCGACGACCTCCGGGACAGCGCGCGTCACGTCGTGCAGGCGGCGCGTGAAGGCCCGCACGACGTCGCCCCGGCGGTGGACCTGGAGCCGAGCTCCATCCAGCTTCCACTCGAAGGCCGCGCGGCCGAGCTTGCCGAGCACCTCGGCCGCGCTCGCACCGGTGCCGGCCAGCATCGGCTGCAGCGGCCGCAGGACCTCGAGCGCGAAGCGATCGAGCCCCGCCTCGCCCGCGGTCATCGCCGCGGTCGCGACGTCGCGCAGCGAGCCGCCCAGCATGGCGGCGCGCCGCACGCGCGCGGCGTCCAGGCCGGCCGCGGCCGCGACACCCTCCAGCAGGATGCCCTCGAGCGCCCCCTGGCGCAGCTCGCCGACCATCAGCTTGCCGAGGAACGCCTGCTCGTCCTCAGCCGCCGCGGCGAACAGCGCGCGCAGGCGCTCCGTGCGGCGCGCCTTCGAGCCGGCGCCTGAGATGCTCTGTAGCTCGGTGCAGGCGGCGTCGACGTCGGCCAGCGCGAGGCTTGCCGCGGCCGCCGCTTCATCCGGGCGTGCGTCGCGCACGAGCGCCCAGCCCACGCCGACCTTGCCCTGGCGCAGCTCGCCCGACAGGAAGGCGACGCCGATCTCGACGTCGTCGCCCTCGAGCTCCACGAGGAGCTCGGCAAGCAGGGCGATCTTGGCCTTGCGCGAGCGCGTGCCCGCAACCTCGGCGCTGGTGCGCACCAACCGGGAGAGCTTCATGGCGGCCTCGGCGCGCCATGATACCGCCCGGCGGCCTACCAGCTGACGATGTCGCGCGCCTGGACCGCCATCGGCGTGAAGGGCGGCAGGCTGCTGACGTCGTTGAAGTCCTCGTCGTAGGAGAAGTTGCGCTTCGGCGCCTGGTAGACGTCGCCGCCGTACTTCCACTTGCCGGTGGCGTACTGAGAGAACCAGGCGTTGACGAAGGAGCCGGTCAGGTTGCAATTGACGCCGCTCCAGCTCTCGTGGAAGCGGGGGAGATTCTCCAGCCCGCCGTTGTACTTCGAGCCGACGGTCTCGTGGTTGCCCGTGATGAACGCCAGGTTGTAGGTCGTCTCGGCAGCCTTCGGGAGGCTGCCCTTCGCCTTCGTCCCCGTCCAGTCGTTCGACAGCAGATTGACCGCGTCCGCGATCACCGCGGCGGGCTTCTTGCCGACGGTGTTGTAGTCGCCCTGGACGTAGACCGAGCCCTCGGTGACGACCGTGAGCGGCTCGGACAGCTCGGCGCCGTTCTTCAGCACCACGCCCTTCGTGTCCTCGCCCTCGCCGGCGCCGTAGGACGCGGCGTACAGCAACCCGTTCGCCGGGAACACGCCAGAGGCGTTGAGCGCGTCGATGTCGATCTCGGTGACGCCGATCTCGGTGTTCGACTGTCGCGCGTCGTACATCGTCGTCACCTTCACGGCGCCTCCGAGGCTGCCGGTGACGTCGTAGCCGTCGGAGTCGTAGGCCACGAGGTCGCCGTCGCCCTCGACGAGGATCACGAGGTCTGCGCTGGCATGGTAGTAGCCGCGGCCATGCGTTCCCGTACCGGGAGCGATCTGGACGTACTCGCCCAGCGACTCGCTCCAGACGTAGTCGCCCCCGTCCAGCTCCTCGAACATCGCGATGCTGCCGATGCTCGGCGGGATGGCCTCGGGGGTGCCGTGGGCAGCGCTCCTGACCGTGTTGCCCTCGATGCCGTAGCCGTCGGGCGAGGACCACAGCTCGAGCGCACCGGGCCCCCACGGAAGCCAGTCGTCGGCGCCGTAGAAGTCGCCGTCGCCCTCCTCGTCCCAGCCGCCGTCGAACGCGCTGTCGTAGCCGCTCTCGGTCTCGACGCCGGCCGACTCCATCTGCGACTTGCTGTTCATCCGCACGTACTCCTCGGGTTCCGAGGGGTCGTACGGGTCGACGACCCAGCGGCGGACCTGCACGCTGCCGCTGGACTTCAGCTTGTCCTTGCGAGTGCGGTAGATGTCGCCGACCGCGCGGACGTAGTTGGTGTTCATCGTCAGCGTGCTGCCACAGCCGAGGTACATGCTGCCGTTGCTGTGCACGCGGCCGCCGAGGGTCATGCTGGGGCCCGGCAGGATCTCCAGGTCGTCGGTGTAGAAGACCGCGAACTGGAAGATCGGCGTCGCCTCGACGTTGACGATGCGGAAGGCGGTGTAGGGGTAGCCCTCGACCTCTGCCGTGGCCTGGATCCGGTAGCCGTCCACGAGCGTCTGGATGCCGCTCGCGTCGGTCGTGATGGTGCTCAGCCCCGTCGGAGCGACCTCGTAGTCGATCGCCATCCCCCCGACCTCGGCGGTGCCGGTCGCGGGCACCGGGTCGAAGTTCGCGACCGCCTCGACCAGGTCCTTCTTGGCGACCTCGGCCGCACCCTCGGCCAGGTAGCGCGCCCGGACGCGGTAGCGGTCGACGCTCGCGTTCTTGCCGGCGATGCTGCCGGACATCAGGACGACCGCGCTCAGCGCGGCGCCGGCGAGCATCGCGAGCCCGACCATGAACAGCGCCTAGCCCCCCTCGCCGGTCGCGCGACGCTTCTGCAGTAGCTTCATCCGTGCCTACTCCTGGCCGTTGCGCAGCCTCGCCGTCCCCTCGACGAAGTACTTGATCTCTTGCCCTCGATCGTCTTGCGTGCGGAAGAAGATCTGCACGCGGATCGCGCTCAGCGGAACCACCCAGCCCGAGGACTCGGCGTTGTCGAAGACCAGCCGCTCGACGTCCCAGGCGACGATCTCGGGATTCACGCCGTCGAGGCGGCGCTCGACCACGTTGCGGCCGTCGCCGTTGGTGCGCAGCACGTAGCTGATCTCCTGGGTATCCCAGACCAGCTGGCCGGCGCCGTCGACATCCGGCTGGCCGTCCCCGTTGCCGTCGAGCGGCGCGACCAGGACGATCTCGCGGTTGACGCCGAAGTCGTAGTCGCTGTCCTCCGCGACGCTCTCGGCGACATCGTGCGCGTGGAGCTCAAACGGGAGCTCAGCGTCGCCGTCCTCGAAGAGGTGCGGGTAGTCGCGTCCGTCGACCTCGACGAACCCCGAGCGCCGCAGGTCGGCGAGCACCATCGTCAGGGCCTCGCCACCGTTGCGCTGCACGCGCGCCCGGGCGCTGCTCGTGTGCGCCAGGTTGGTCATGTTGCGCATCGCGAGCGTGACGGTCAGGCCGAGGATGGTCAGGATGGCGCTGGAGATCACCATCTCGAGCAGGCTGAAGCCGGAGCGGCCGTGGCGGCGCATCATCGGGACTTCACCGTCTCGAGCTCGAGCGTGCGGTTGCGACCACGGAAGTCGCGCCACGTCACCGCGATGCGGATCTCGAGCGGGTTGGGCACCTGCAGGCCGTTCAACCCCGGATAGGTGGGCGTGAAGACCTGGTCGGTCAGGTGCGCGTTGTTCCACCGCGGGATCGCGGTCCCGGACGGGTACTCGCCGGGGATGTCGTCGATCGGGAGCACGAGGATCTCCTCGAGCGCCGCCTCTGCGTCCGCGGTTGCGGCCGAGGTCTCTTGCGCGGAGCGCGTCAGGTCCATCGCGGTCGTCTGGGCGGCGACGATGCCGCCGACGATGATGGTGAGAAGTGCGATCGCCGCGATGACCTCGACGAGCGTAAAGCCGGAGGTCCTCCCGCGGGCGGAGCTGGGTACAAGCCTCATTTGTGGGTACGGAGAAGGACGGACGCCATGGAGGATCGGCGTCCGTGAAGTCGAGACTCGAGCGCAAGTGCTGAATCAAGGTCGGGCTCGGCGCGAGCCCGCGCTCAGGGGGTCCAGCACCAGTCGATCCCGCGGTAGTCGGGGAGCGCTCCCAGGTCCGACGGCACGAGCGAGGCGCCGAGTGCGCGGCCCGGTCCGCCGCGCGTGGAGTCGCGGTAGTCGGACCGCAGTCCGCGGATGTCGGCGGCCACTCGGGGAGCGAGCGACGCCCGCATGTGCGCGAGCTGCTGCGCCGGCACGACGCGCGCGAGCGCGGTTGCGAGCGAGCGGCCCGCCGCCGCGTGCCGAACCTCGTCCCGCAGTAGCTCCTGCAGCACGCCGCGCACGAACGGATCGGTCGTCGCGTCGCGGTACGCGCGCAGCACGACCACCGACTCAGCCTCGGCGACGACGATCTCGCGCACGATCACCTCGAAGGCGAAGGCGAGCGGTGCGGCATCGCTCGGAGGAAGCCCCAGCCCGGCCAGGTCAAGGCGCGGGCGACAGGCGGGGTCCACACGCGCCAGCGCGCCGAGGCAGAGGCGCGTGTGGCGCAGCTCATCGGCGAGCAGCTGCTGCACGGCGACGGTGCAGGCGAGCGGCGCCTCCTCGCGCGCGAGCAGCGCGAGCAACTCGCCGAACACCACCACGGAGCGATACTCGTCGACCGCGCGCAACGCCCAGGCGTAGCGCGCGGCGTCGCGATCCTGCTCCGAGGCCGCGACCGGCGGCGCGTCTTCGCGTGCGCACGCCGGTCCGTCCAGCCGCGCGAGATAGCGCGCCAGCAGGCGATCGTCGGTCGAGAGCTCGATCACAGCTGGACCCGCGAGCGCTCGCGCTCGCCCGGACGCCAGCGCGGCCCGCCGCGCAGCAGCATCGCACGCGGTCGCTCCTTCGGCGCTCGGGGCAGCGCTCCGCCCGCCTCGCGGTCCGTTCGTTGGTCCGGCGTCTCCTCCGCACGTTCTTCGGGCAGGTCGGCGGGTACCGTCTCTTCGGCGGGCGTCGGCGCGGCGGATGGCGAAGGCCGCCGCGGGCCGACAGCGAAGGACGCGGGTCGCTCGGAGGCTTCGGTGTCGGAGCAGGCCGCGAGGCCCAGGAGTGCGAGCGGGAGGACTCTGAGTCGGCGCACAGGTTTTCCTTTTGTTGAGGTTGCTGCGAGAACCAAAACAAGCCCCGTGCCGCCCAGAGCCAGTCAGCAGGCCCAAAAGGCGTATCTCACCGGTCGCAAGCGCGTATCCCGGGGGATACGCCGCTAGCAAATGCGGGACACACAAGCTCACGATTCCCCGCGCCCTGAGATCTTGTGGGTCGCCTCCGGCGATCAGGTGCGGTAGGTTGTATTGGTTGTCGAACGGCGGCGTGAAGCGCTTTGCGAGCAGTGCTCCGCCATTCAAACCGGACGGCAACTCTCTCCCTTGGGGCCGGTGATGGGCAAGGATCACCGGCCCCCCTTTTTTTGCCCGCTGGGTGTTTCGGTGCCCCACAGCCGACCGCCGGAGCCGGCTACCATGGCGAGCGATGTGGCTCCTCGCGCTCGCTCTATCCGCGCCCCAGGACGGAGTCGGCTCGACCCCCGTGCCGGCCTACGTGCTGGCCGGTCAGTCGAACATGGAGGGCTACGCCAAGGCGTCGCAGCTCGCGCCCGAGGACCTCGCGCCGGATCCATCGGTCCTGGTGTGGAACTTCTGCTCATCGGCGCAGGCCTGGGAGCCGCTCGCACCCGGCGTTAACACGAATCCCCAGTGGGAGGCCGGCTGCGCGGGCTCGGGCTTCTTCGGGCCCGAGGTGGCGTTGGGCAAGGCGCTGGCCGCGAACGAGGGCGAGCCGGTCTACCTGATCAAGGTGGCGCGCGCCGGCACGTGGCTCGCGCCGCCGGGTGCCGACGATCCGTGCGGCGCGCCATGCCTCAACCTGCCGCCCGACTTCTCGTGGGATCCGCAGGGCGGCGCGCTCTACGCGCGGCTGATCGCAGAGGTGCAGAACGCGAGCGCGGCACTGCAGCCGGGGCGCACGCTCGACGTGCGCGGCATCTTCTGGACGCAGGGCGTGAACGACGCGTTCTGCACGTGCCACGCGGACGCGTACGCCGCGCGCCTCGCCGGGCTGCGCGGCGCGCTGCGGGCGGACCTCGTTGCGCTCGGCGTCGCGGCGAACGACGACGTGCCGCTGGTCGTCTCGTGGACGCCCGACAAGCTGGCGTACGTGCTCGGCCTGCTGCTCCCCACCGGCGACACGATCCGCGCGGCGCAGCTCGAAGTCGCGCGCGGCGACGCGCACACCGGGCTGGTCGAAACGAGCGACTACACCACGACCTCCGACCAAGTGCACTTCGACGCCGCGGGGCAGCTGCGACACGGAGACGAGCTCTTCGCGGCGCTCCAAAGCGCGCCGCTTCCGGTCCCGACGCTGACGGCTTCGCAGAGCTGGCTGAAGGCGAGCGAAGGAGGAACGCAGGCCCTCGCCTTCGAGGATCCCGGCGCCGCTGGGCAGCACTACCTCGTGCTCGGAAGCCTGGCGGGCACCGAGGGCTTTCGCTTCCTGGGAGTCGACGTGCCGCTCGCGCCGGACGCGTACTTCGCGTGGACGTTCCTCGTCGGTGCCGGAGGCGTCGTCGATGCGGCGGGCCAAGCGTCGGCGCAGGTGGTCGCGCCGGCCGCGCCGACGCTGGTCGGGCTGCGCGCTCATCACGCCTTTGCGCTCTTCGGCGACGCCGGTGACCCGACGTCGATCGTCGGCGCGAGCAGCGCGATCGGGATCAACCTGATCGCCGACCTGCCTCTGGCGCCGCTCTAGCCGGAAAACGAAAGGGCGAGGAGCCCCCCCTCAGGAACCCCTCGCCGCTCGCCCCTTCGGGGCTGTCCAGACTCAGTCCTTCTTGTCGACGTCCGAGCAGCCGGGGCCGCCGGCTCCGTTGGCGCCCGGGGCGCCGCCGTTGCGCGCGCCATCCGCTCGGCCGTGAGCGGGCGACCGGGGGGTGTGTACCTCGACATTCCGGGCGCGATGCTGGGGCAGATCATGGATGCGGAAGAGGGCAAAAGGTCCCTCGTCAAGGTCATCGACCCGGCGCCGCGCCAGACACCGTCG
>JBCCGI010000156.1:0-11660 GCA_039029355.1 Planctomycetota bacterium | reverse complement strand
GCACAGCGCCTGCACGGCGTAGGGAAGTCCGCTCACGCCGGTCGCACCGATCCCGCCCCCCCGGCCCTCAACCGCGGACCAGCTCGTCCCGTCCCAGCGCGCGAGAGCCCGCGCGCGCACGTCGCCGGCCTGCGTGAACGTGCCTCCGACGTATAGAGCGGGTCCGGACCCATCGTCGTGGACGACCAGGGCCCTCACCGCGCCGTCCACTCCGCCGCTCACGGGCGACCAGACGGTCCCGTCCCAGCGGGCAAGCCCGCGCGCCGGCATTCCCCCGGCCGTCTGGAAGTCGCCGCCGACGTACAGCCTGGCTCCCGTCCCGTCGTCGAACGCACACAGCGCGTAGACCGGACCATCGACGCCCGCCACTCCCCCCGAGAGGAGCGGCGACCACTCCACGCCGTCCCACCACACCACGTGATCGACCACGTCGAGCCCCGCCTCGTGGAAGTCGCCCCCCAGGAACAGGGCTGCGCCTCCGCCGTCGTCGTAGACGGCCGATGCGCGCACGTATCCAACGCCGAGGTTCGGCTTCGGGCCGAAGGTCGGGAGCCAGGCGGGGCCGTCGTCGCCGGTGGCGTTCGCGGGAGCTGCCAGCAGGAGGGCGAGGGCGAGAGCGCTTCGAGGGATATCCAACATCGTCACTCCGAAGACCGGATGGAGAACGCCGCCGAGTACGCGCCGGTCGCGCGTCTGACGGCGGGAGGGGTATCCTCCCTAACCGACGCGCGGCCGGCATTTCCTCGCCCAATCGCCGGCTCGTGGGGCCCACCGCGCCCCGGACGCGAGCGCACCCCGTGGGCCCTCCGCCCTACTTGCTCCGCAGCTCGACCACCACCTCCGTCGTCTCTCCCGCGCGCACGTCGACCAGCCGTGGCGGCAGCGAGTGGTAGCGGTCGCCGGTGACGCCGTCGAAGCGGATCTCGTACACGCCGGGGGCGCTCACCTCCACGCGCATGTTCCGCTGCAGGCCGCCGTTCGTCACGCGGCCCGCGTGGTCGACGGCGCGGATGTCGCGCGTGGTGTGCAGCCCCTGCGGGCCGACCGGCAGCGTCGTTCCGTCCGCCCGGAACTCGAAGCGCATGGCGTAGGCGGGCGCGAGCTCGAACTTCACCGACTGGCGGCCGGGGACGAGCTCGAGGTCCATGCCGTTTCCGCCGAACTCGCGCTCGGCTCCGTTCGGGAACTTGGGCCACACCCGCACCGCGCCGGGCACGGCCCAGAAGCGGAAGCGGCCGGGCTCCTCGGTCTCGGCTCGGGCGAGGTCGCGCTCGCGCTGGCCCGGAACGGGCTCCCGGAAGCGGTAGTACAGCTCGTCGCGCGCCACCCGCGCGCCGGTTTGCCCATCGACGGTCTCGAGCAGCACCTCGGCGAGCTCGGGCAACACCAGCCGTAGGTCCTCGCGGCCTCCGGCCGGGAGGTCGATCATCCAGACCTTCAGGAACGGCATCAGCTGCACGCGGTACCTGCCGACGGGCAGGTCCTCGACGCGGAACGACCACGTCGGGAGCGCGCCGGCGGTGCGCTCGAGCTCGCCCAGCGCGAGCTCGACGTCGGGGTCGCGCCACCTTTGGGTGGGCTGGAAGAAGAGCTGGAGCCGCACCCGCTCCGCGCCCAAACCGGCTGGAGCCGGAAAGGAGACCACCCCGCCGAGGGTCGCGTGCTGCGGCGGCGCGGGCGCTTCGGCCAGCGTCAGGACCAGCCTGCGCGTTTCGCCGGCGGTCAGGGGGAACTCCTCGAGCGCCAGCACCGGTTGCTCCGCCCACGCTCCTCCGCGCAGCTCGACCGCGACCCGGTACGCGCCCGGAAGCAGGTTCGGGAGCCGCAGGCCGTCCGCCGCGAGCGCCTCGTCGAGGGGCTCGAAGTGGACGTTCTGAATCACTCCGTCCGGCCACAGCAGATGCACGCAGAGCATGGGCACCGTGGCGAGTGCGGCGTAGCGCTCGCGCTCGACGTTCGCGAGCCGCACGTCGAGCGCGGCGGCCGGCTCGAGCAGCAGCTCGCGATCGCCCTGCGAGACGTCGACCGAGGTCGACGCCCAGGCGTAGCCCGGCGCCCGGGCGGACACGATGACGCCGCCCTCCGGCGGCCCGCGGCGCGTGAGCTCGACCAGTCGCGGCGATTCGCCTGCAGCGGGCGCGAGCGCCACGCCCGCGACCGTGGGCGCCGATGCGTCCGGCTCGCGCCCCCCCATGAGGGCGACCGGCGAACGGAGGCCCTCACCGAGCAGGCGGCTCGGGTTGTTCCGCCCCCAGACGGCGAGGCCCGGACCCGAGCGGATGCGGAGCTCGACGTGCTCGAGGTGGGCGCGGGTGTTCGCGTCGCGGACCGACAGCGTCAGCTCCGGCCAGAAGTCGGGCCGGATCAACCGCACGCGAACCTCGTGGACGGTCCTGCCGTTCGTCCGTTCTCCGTCGCCGTCGAGGGAGATCCGTGACCTTGCGCCGAGCCGGTGCGGATGTGCGACCGCGACCTCCAGCTCGCCCGCGCGCAGGTTCCCGTGTTGTTCCACGCTCGCGAAGACCGGGTCCAGGTCGAACTCCGTCGAGAGCCCCCGGCACGGCCAGGGACCTTCGAGCTCCATGGGCCATCCGTCGCGCTCGTGGACGCCGCTCAGCGTGACCGTCGCGATCCGCGCGTCCTCGGCCTCGAGCCCCTCCAGGACCACGCGCAGCACGTTCCCCGGTGCGGCGGCGCCCGCGTCGATGGCTGGTTCCTCGGCGACGAGGCTGCGGGCGGAGTCCGGCTCCGCGCCCTCCGCCGCGTTCGCGAACTCCGCGGCGCGTGCGGCCTGCACGACCTCGGCGTCGCTCGCCGGCGGCTCGATCGTCGCCATCTGCGGCGACTCGCTGCGCGGAGCTCGAACCACCAGGTACACACAGACGGCCGCCGCGAGCGCCGCGGCCGAGACCTTCGTCGTCGTTCCCATGGTCACCCCTTCGATCACGAGCGTCCCGATCGCGCCGTCGCGGCCCGCCGGCGCACCGAGCGCGGCGACCGCGCCCATCCAGCGCGCACGCTCGCCGCCATGCCGCTGGTCGAGCGTCTCGCGGAGCTGCGCCAGCCCGCGCCGCAGACGCGTCTTCACCGTCCCCACCGGAGTCCCCTGACGCCGGGCGATCTCGCCCGGAGCGAGGTCCTCGAAGTAGCGCAGCAGGATCGCTTCCCGGTAGGGCTGCCCGAGGGCGTCGAGGGCCTCGACGAGCTCCTTGCGCAGCTCGAAGCGCGCCTCGACCTGGCCCGCCGGCTCTTCGAGCGCCCTGCGCTCCTCACGCTCCCTCCGCCGCGCCTCCCCGCTCCAGCGATTGGCCGCCAGGTTGCGGGCGATCCGCCCGAGCCAACCGCGTAGCTCGCGGCCGTGGCGCGGCGGGCGCTCCAGCGCCCGCTGCCAGACTTCCTGGACCAGATCGTCCGCGTCCTCTCCGACGAGGTCGCGCGAGAGGCGCCTGAGGAAGGTCTGGTGCGCGAGCAGCTCTCGCGCGATGGAGGGATCCAGGTTCGGCATCGGGCTCGTTCCGCCGAGGGGAACAGCGCGACGGCTCTTGGGGAGTCAGGATTCCGCCGGAAAGCTACAGTTGCCGGCGGACAGCCCATGGCCGATGAACTAACGACCCTACTCGAGTACGGCACCTTCGGCCGGCTCTCCGCGCTTGCCGCGCCCCTGGAATACCACGAGGACTTCGCGCGCGACCAGTACGGCCCGCGCCACGAGCAGAACAGCCCGTCCGGCGAGGAGCTCCGCAAGGCGATCTTCCGGGGCCGCACGCAGCTCATCGACTACCTGATCAACGTCGTCGAGACGATCGTGCTCGCCGAGCGCGTCGTCTGTACGGGCCGCATCGGGACGGAGCCGGTGCTCTCAAGCCCTGGTCACCAGCGGTGGGCCTTCCTGGATGTGAACTGCGACCGGGTCCTGCACGAGCCGGACATCGCGCGCCGTCTGTGGGAGCGCTTCGAGGCGCTGCTCCCCATCGAGCCGGTGCCGATTCCGGACGACCGCCTCCGCGACGCCTGGTACGTCTTGGAGCGCACCTTTCTGAGCAAGACCGACTTCCTCTCGTTCGGGCTCGTCGGCGACGACGGGACGCTCTCGCGGGAGAATATGCTCTTGGCGGTCGAGCACGATGAGGACGCGGCGACGATCCACACCGCGGAACGCGATGGGGACCTCATCGACCTGGTCACCCGCACGCTTGGACCCGACTTCGCCGGGTTTCGGAGCGAGCTATCGGAGCGGGTTGCGACCTTTCCGTCGGGCATGATGCGCTCCAACGTCGGCTGGCGCGCGATTTCGGAAGCGCCCACGCTCGAAGCCGGTGAAGAGGTCCGCGTCCGGCTCGGGCGCTTCATGATGGAGGTCGAGGCGTACGCCTTTTCACGGCTCGTCGCGTCGCTCGCCAGCGGCATCCTGCCGACGTGGTCGCTGCGGCCCAGTATGGACGCGATCGGCCGCGTGGCGGCGCACGTCGCGCGCGCGTCCATGGATGCGCTCGACCGGGCGATCGACGCGGCGATGTCGGGCAGTGGGTTCGTCGCCGTTCCCGCGCGCATCCCGGAGCTCCTTCGCGCCTGCCTCGTCGGCGCGAAGACGGTCGACGACGTCCTGGACAACGCCGCTCGCCTGCGCGAAACGAAGTGGGCGCAGGACTATCGCAAGTACCTCCGCGACGTGGTGCGCGACGACCGCCCGGCGTTCCTTGCGCGCAAGCTCGCGCGCCTGGAGGGGTTCCTCGAAGACAAGGTCAGCGGGCACACGCCGCTGCAGGCGACGTCCCTCTCCGTTTCGGTCACCGGCAGCGGGTCGCTCGGGCTCAAGGGGCTTGGGGCGATGATCGCCCGGCGCCGCAACGCGGCGTTCGTGTACCACAGCCACCTGTCTGGGATGGGACAGGACTCGGACGCGCTCGGCGCCCTGAGCAGCACGACGAGCGTCCCGCGCGAGCATCTTGCCCGCGCGATCGCCGCCGGACCTCTCTCCGGGGGAGCCGGGGGCCGACGCGGCGGCTAAGGCCAAGGCGGAGTCGCTGCGGGGACCTAGCGGTGGGCCGTCCCTAGCGAGCGTACGGTTTCAACCACGGCCCGGGTCGGGACTCTCGACGGCTCGGCCCACCCCTACTACACCCGCGACCCGCGGCCTCGCGGTCACGATCGAGTCGCGACCGCCCGAGCAGCGGCGACGTTACAGGCTTGGCACGGTCGGTCCCGGGCGAGCTTGAGAGGATGGTGCCGCGGCCGTTTCGCGTGGAATGCGGCCCCCCTCCGCCACCTCAGACCTACGTCGAGTGCTATGAAGAGATCCGAGTCCACCTCGCGCGCGCGTCGCTTCGCCCTTCGTGTCGGGCTTCTGGGAGTGTTGACCTCGTTCGTCGGCGCTCAGGAGCTGCAGGGCGTCACCTGGAACGGCTTTGTCGTCCGCGTCGACGTGGTCAGCGGAGCGGTGACGGTGGTGGGGAACTGCGGGTTCGACCGAATCAACAGCCAGGCCATGACCGACTCGGGCCGCATCTTCACCTACACCAACCAGTTCGATGCGGGCCAGCTCCTGGAGCTGGATCCCGAAACCGGGCTCGGGACCGCGATCGGCTCGCCCAACCCCGACGTCGACGACGTGCGCGGCATGGCGTGGGACGAGGCCAGCGGCCTGCTCTACCTCCTCAACAACACCGACCTGTTCGATCCGCTCCACACGGGCGAGCTGTACACGACCGACCCGGACACCGGCGTATCGACCTTCGTCACGGAGCTGGTCCTCACGCCCGGCTCGCCCTACGGCTCCTTCTCCTGCCTGGAGATCACGCCCGACGGCACGCTGTACGGCTGGAACCTCGGCGCCTCGCCGGACTCGCTGAACGTGATCGACAAGCAGACCGGCGTCGCCACCGAGCTGTTCACCACCGAGGGCGACTTCCCGGGCACCTTCCACCCCCTCTGGATGACCTCGGACGCGTCCGGAACGCTTTGGTGCGGTTCCGACGGCGACCTGGGGCTGCACACGGTCGACCTGGTTGCGCAGACGACCACGCCGGTGGTCACCTTTGCCTTCAAGGACATCCGCGGGATGGACTTTCTGCCCTCGGCCTGCCCCGGCGAGCCGGCGACGACGACGGTCCGCCCGGGCGTGCCCGCCAACCCGAGCGTCTTGACGGCGGCTTCGGACGCGTTCGTGGGGACGACGTGGAGCGCCTCCATCGATCACGCGGGCGGTTTTGCGCCGGGCGCCGTCCTGGACCTCTTCGCGCTGGGGAGCGCGACCAACGTCCCGACGCCCTTCGGGACGCTGCTCGTCACCCCCATCCTCTTCGTCCAGGCCCCGCCGACGGATGGGGTCGACCTCCCGATCCCCCTGGACTGCTCACTCGTCGGCGGAGCGGTCTCGGTCCAGGGCGCGTCCGCGGACGCCAGCGGCGCCTTCCAGGTCACGAACGCCCTGGACCTTGTTCTCGGCTCCTAGGCGCCTTGGCCGCGGGGCGGCGGCGCTCGGGATCTGCGTCCTGCGAGAGTCGTGGGTGGGCCGCAGGACCCGATGTCCAGCGCAAGGTGCGAGAATTTAAAGGTCGCCCGCGGCGCTCGCCGAGGAGAAGAGCCGTGGCCGCCGAGCATCGAGGGCTTCTCCCGCCGATCCACAGCTTGGCGCGGCCGGGTTGGACCGTGGTGGAGCTCTGGACCACTCCGTTGCGCACGCGTTACCTCGCCTTGTTTCGCGTGCTCCAGAGCCGCACGGCATGCGGCGCGCGCGATCGTCGGCGCCGCGTCGGCAGCGCGGCGGCTGTCCACGCCAACAGTTGTGGGCAGGGGCGCGCCGCGCTCCCTTTCCGGCTGACTTGCCCGGCCGCGGTGCCTACCCTAGGCCCCGCTCGGGCTGGTCGCCGCGGCGCTCGGCGTCCCGGCGTGCACCTCCGCCCGTGGTGAGCGAGCGTGCTGTTCCCGAGCCTTCACTTCCTGTGGTTCTTCGTCGCGGTCTACGCGCTCTACTGGGCGCTGCAGCCGCGGCGCCGCGCGCAGAACGGGCTGCTGCTGCTCGCCAGCTGGTTCTTCTACGGCTACTGGGACTGGCGCTTCCTGGGCCTTCTGATCGGCTCGACCATCGTCGACTTCCTCTGCGGCCTCGCCTTCGACCGGCCGGGCCTGTCGGCCCGCGGGCGCAGGCTGGTGCTGGCGGTGTCGGTGGCGGTCAACCTCGGGGCGCTCTCGACCTTCAAGTACCTGGGGTTTTTCGTCGACAGCGCCCGGGAGCTGGTGGCCGCGCTGGGCTTCGACCCGGGGGCCTGGCACCTGTCGATCGTGCTCCCGGTCGGCATCTCGTTCTACACCTTCCAGACGCTCTCCTACTCGATCGATCGCTATCGGGGGGCGCTGGAGGTCGAGGGCGACTTCGTCGACTTCGCCCTGTTCGTGTCCTTCTTCCCCCAGCTGGTGGCGGGGCCGATCGTGCGCGCCAGCTGGTTCCTGCCCCAGGGCAAGGGCCGGCGCGCCTTCCGCTGGGACGACCAGGCCGACGGAGTGCAGCTGGTGCTGTGGGGCCTGTTCAAGAAGGCGGTCATCGCCGACAACCTGGCGCCGTTCGTCGACGGGGTCTTCGGCGCCGAGGCCGTGCCGGGCATGGCGGTGCGGCTCCTGGCGGTGTACGCCTTCTGCGCCCAGATCTACTGCGACTTCTCGGGCTACACCGACATCGCCCGCGGCCTGGCGCGGATGCTGGGCTTCGACTTCCCGCTCAACTTCCGCCAGCCCTACCTCTCCTCGGACCCCAGCACGTTCTGGCGCCGCTGGCACATCAGCCTGTCCACCTGGCTGCGGGACTACCTCTACGTAACCCTGGGCGGCAACCGCCGGGGCCTCCGCCGCACCTACGTGAACCTGATGGCGACGATGGTGCTGGGCGGGCTGTGGCACGGCGCGGCCTGGAACTTCGTGCTGTGGGGCGCGTACCAGGGGACGTTGCTGGCGGTGCACCGCTTCTGGCGGGAGCGCGTCGCGCCCCCGAACGAGACGCCTGCGCTGTGGATGCGGCTGGTGCGCTGGCTGGTGTTCTTTCAGCTGGTCAACCTCGGCTGGCTGCTGTTCCGTGCGCAGTCGCTCGAGCAGATCGCCGCCTTCCTCACCCCGGGCGGCGGCTGGCTGACCGGGCTGGAGCTGTCCGAGCACACGGCCCGGGGCCTCCTCATCGGGGGGCTGGGCTGTGTCGCGCTGCTGCTGTGGGACGCGGTGCTCGAGCGCGAGGGGCGCGACCTGCCCACCCGGGGCCTGTCCGCTGCTCCGCGCGCGCTCCTGTTCGGAGCCCTGTACCTGGCGGTCTCGTTGCTCGGGCGCTTCGCCGGCGAGGAGTTCATCTACTTCCAGTTCTGACATGCCCGCCCACGACGCACGCTCCGCCTCTCCGACCACCGCGCGCCGCTTCCTAGCGCTGCTCGCCGGCGCTGTGGTCGCGCTCGAGCTGGTCTTCGGGTTCGCGCTGCCGGTGGACCGCGGGCGCCACGAGGTCGACCGGCTGGCGCGCGAGACCGCGCTCGGGGCCCCCGCCGGCGACGTGGTGCTGCTGGCGGACAGCGTGTGCTACGCGGTGCTCGACCCCGACCGCGCCCGCGACGCGGGCCTCGTCGACCTGGCGTCGAACCAGTCCGTCGGGGTGGCGGGCAACGTCTTCCTGCTCGAGCGCCTGCGGGAGGCGCGCCCAGAGCCCCTGCGCGCCGTCGTCTACATCGCCTCGCCGCGCTCGCTGCGCGAGGGCCTGCACAACTACGCCCACCTGGGCCCCTACTTCACCAGCGTCTTCCTGCGCGACCGCGAGATCGCCGACGTCGAGGCCCGCCTCGACCGCTCGGACCTGGTCGAGGCGATGCGCGCCGAGCGCTCCTCGGCGCGGCGCCGGATCCCCTCGAACCAGCGCGCGGGCTGGGTGCTGCACCCGATGAGCCGCTGGCTGCGCAGTGCGAAGCAGCGCCTCGAGCGAAGCCGCGGCAACACGCTGCCGCCGCTCACGCGCTCGGCGCAGGAACTGTTGGCCGAGCTGTCGGCGCTGGACTCGTTCGACCCGCCCGTGGAGACCGTGCGCTACCTCGAGCGTCTCGCCGAGGTGACGGCCGAGGCCGGCGCGGTGCTCGTCCTTTGCCCGCCGCCGCTGGCGCCGACCCTGCGAGCAGCCTGGGGGAAGAGCGGTCTGGCGGCGGAGTACGAGGCGTGGATGGGCGCCTTTGCCGGCCGCCACGACCACGTGCTCTTTGAGCCGAGCAGCCGCTATCTGCCCAGCGACGACCGCTTGTTCACCGACGGGGTGCACCTGACGCCGAGCGGCAAGCGTGAGTGGGAGCAGATCCTGTTCGGCTGGTTGAGCTCGGATGGGCTCGACCGCCGGTAGGGCTTGAGCGCGTCGGGCGCGGCGCTTCCACCGCGCCTCGCCCTCAGAGCGAGGCCACCTTCCTCCAGACCTTTCCGTCGTTCGCCGCGAAGCCGAGTGGCGTCACGTCCTCGAAGATGCCAGCGGAGCGGACAGGTCCGCGCCCCCCGTCTCGTTGCTGAGGGCCGCGTCGAACAGCGGAGGCGCAAGGAAGCCGTCGTAGGCGCCGTCCCCGTTGCCCGTGGCGAGCAGCACGCCCTCCTGATTCAGGAAGAAGACCCGTTGTCCGGTCGTGCCCGCCACGAGCGGCCAGGCATAGCAGCACCAGAGCTGCTCGCCCCCGTCCGGCGCGGGGAACGCCGACGGGTTCACGCCTCCCAGGGCGCTCTCGGCGAGCCCGGGGACCTTGCCGATCCCGGTGGTCGTGTTCGGCCGCCGGTCCGAAACGCCTGGCTCCGGCATCAGTCCCGCTTCCGCACGGCGTCGGGTACGGACCACGACACGCGGTCCCCGGCCCCGAGCGAGATCGCCTCGCGGTGCAGGATCCCGCGCGCGGAGCGCAGCACGACCTCGAAGCTGCCCGGCGGCAGCTCGAACGGCGGAGGGTTGGACGTCCGCGCGACCACCTCGCGGCGCCCGTCCAGGTTCTGCGCCAGCTCCAGGGTGAGCCCGGCCGGCAAGGCGCGGTCGAGCACGAGCGTCGCACTCTCGGGCAGGGCGATCGACCCGAGGTCCAATGCGTCGTCCGCCGCCAGCGTGCAGCGGCGCAGCACGACCGTGGGGTGGTCGCGCCAGCCGACGCAGAGCAGGTACGAGCCGGCGGGCACGTGCTCCAGCCGCGCGTGCCCGTCGGCGGCGTCGATCGGGATCTTGCGGTCGAGCCACAGGTCGCCGCCCACCAGACGCAGGTTCGCTCCCTGCGGCGCCGTGCCTGCTCGGGTGAGCACCGTGGCCTCGAGCGTGCCCCGGCACTCCGGCTCGGCGGGGACGCGGATCGTGGTCGGGCCGGTCTCGCGCCCCGCGAACTCGACGATCGAATGGGGCTCGTCCGCGCGTCCGTGGCCGAGCTGCGCCGGACGGTGGATGACGGCGCGCCACGGGCCGGGCGGCGGGCCGAACGTCGTGGCGCGACCGTCTTCGTCCGTCGTCAGGGCGCGCAACCACGGGGCGCGCGCGTCGGCGGAGAGGTGCACCACGTGGCCGGCGAGCGGCTGCTGCTCCTCGTCCACCAGGCGGATCTCGAGCGGCGGCTCCGGCCGCAGGCGACAGTCCCAGAGCTCGTTCTTACCGGGGGTGAGCTCCATCACCGAACGGACGAACTGCGGGCGGTCGTCGACGCGGGCGTAGAGGTAGCGCGCCCCGGCCGGCAAACCGGCGAGCTCGAAGGAGCCGTCAGCGGCGGTCCGGGTCTCCCAGCTGGGCTCGTCGTACTCCCGGCCGGCGAACACCTCGGCGCCGGCTACCGGCACGCCGTCCGTATCGCGTACGACCCCGCTGACGCTCGCGCCGAGCTCGAGGTGCAGCGCGAGCTCGCCCTTCCCGCTCCGGGAGTCCGGGTGCGTGATGAACGGCGCGTAGCCCGGAGCGGTCACGGCGACCCGGTGGCGGCCGGGCGGCAGGTCGACCGCGAAGCGCCCGCTCGCGTCGGTGCGGAGCCGCTGCGGCCGGTCCCAGGTCATGACGGAGCCGTCGGACTCCCAGCCTCCGCTCCCCACCGCGACGACCGCCCCCGCCAGCGGCTCGCGGCAGCCGAGCACGCGGCCGCGTAGCTCCCACGCAGGCCCGCGTGTGGCGAGGACGAGCTCGCGCTCGAGCGCGTCCGCCAGGGGCGCGTAGCAAGCCCTGGAGGCCGCGCGGTCGTCGGCACCGGCCCACACGCCGACGGTCCGCCGCCCGAAGATGTCCCCCACGTCGGCCGGGACGAGCGCGACGGCGAGCCTGCCGGCCGCGTCGGTCCTGCCGGCCTCGCGCGACGCCGGCTCGTCGTCCCGGTCGAGGCCCAGGGCCATCATCCAGACGAGCGCGCCGCGGAGCGGCGCCCCGTCGCGGTCGACGACGCGCACGGACAAGGTGCCGAGCTGCTCCGCCGGCGCGTCCAGAGCGCGCCCGGCCGCGAGGTCGAGCGCAACCGGCACGCGTCCGGGAGGCTCGGCCGCCCTGGCGGCAACGAGCGCCTCGGAGGCCGCGCCGCCCGCGTGCTGCGGCGCCGCGACGCCGAGCGAAGCGCCGCGGCCGCGCGGGCCAGGCCGAAGGAAGACCGGGATCGCGACGACCGCCGCCGCCGCGGCGACCAGGCCCGCGAGCCGCCAGGCCGACCGCGGGCGCG
>JBCCGI010000155.1:0-11864 GCA_039029355.1 Planctomycetota bacterium | reverse complement strand
CTAGCTGGAGAGGCGGGCCCCCATGGGGCCCCGCCTCTCCAGCTGGCCGTCCCTGACCACCCCAACCAACCTGCTCTCGTCAGCACCTGAGAGCACCCCGAGATCCAAGTAACTCGTGGCCCGGATACGGGGGCTGCCTCAGAACGACCTCTTCTTCCAAGCACGCCCCTTCGACCTGCGCTCGGGCTATGCCCTGCTCGGCACGCGCCTCCTGGACGTCGAGGCCTCACGCTTCGTCGCACGTGATCCCTTAGGCGAAGCCGCTGGCCTGAACCTCTACGCCTACGCCGGCGCCAGCCCGCTGCACTGGGCCGGAGTAGGGGGGACGCTAGCTTCCTTGCACTCGGTGCGGCCTTCTAGCTCCAACCCCGTTGCTGTCAGCCCCCCGAGGGCGAGGCCATCCTCAGCAGCTCCTTCGCCTCCGCGCAGCTCGGATCCAGCTCCAACGCGCGAAAGAGCACCTCATCCGCCTCGTCGTAGAGCTCCAGGTCCTGATACAGCCGCCCCATACGCGCCAGCACCTCGGGCGAATCCGGATCCAGCTCCAGCGCCCGCTCGCACGCCGCGAGCCCCAGCTCGGGTTCTTCCAACAGCCGCATCGTCCGCTCCCAAGCCAGATGCAAACGCACCTTCGAAGCAACGACGAAGGTCAGATCGATCGAGCGCAGGTAGAGCCGGTCGGCCTCCTCCAGATCCCCCTCAAGCGCCGTGAGGACGGCCAGGCTCGTGTACGGCTGCGCGAACTCCGGGTCGAGCTCGATCGAGCGCTCGTACGCAGACCGCGCCCCCTCGGAGTGGCGCGCGCGCGCCCCGCCGCTGAAGAAGCACGCCCACCACCAGGCCGGCCCGCGGTGCTCCAGCGTGTCCGCCACGAGCCGCGCCAGGTCGCGCTCGCCGGCGGCCACGGCGGCCTGCAGCATGCAGTGGTAGAGCGTCTCGTACGGCTCCTCCTCGAGCAGCGCCGAGCGCAGGTAGAGGTCCAGGGCCTGCTGGGCCCACTCCTCGGAGCCCGGGCGGCCCGGGGCGACGTGGGCCTGGGCGAGGCGGCCGGCGATGAAGCTGTCGAGGGGGCCGGCGGGGTCGGAGAGCTCGCCCGTGATCGCCTGGGCCTCGGCGTCGCGGCCGAGGCGGCGTAGCGCGTCGACGCGCAGGCGCTCGAAGGCGGCGGGCTCGCTTGAGGTGGCGGGGACGGCGTCGATCAGCGCGAGCGCGGTGTCTTCGTCCTCCACGAACAGCGCGTGGTGGACCAGAGCGGCGCGCAGGTAGTCGAGCTCGGGTTCCGCCTCCAGGACGGCGTGCATCTCGCTGACGCTGCGGTCGCTCATGCGGCCGCTCATGGCCCGGTTGAGGAGCTCGTTGAGCGAGGCCGCGCGCAGGACCGACTCGCCGGCGTGGAGTCGCTCCTGGGCGGCGATGAGGTACCCGCCGAGACCGGTCGCGGCCAGCAGCAGAACGAGCACCGTCGCCAGCGTCCCGGCCAGCGCGGGCTCGCGACGCGCCCAGAGGGCGAGGCGCGCGATCGGCCCGACCGGACGGGCGGAGATCGGGCGACCCTCGAGCACGGCGGTCAGGTCCTCCGCCAGCGCGTCGGCGCTCGCGTAGCGGCGGTCGGGCTCGGCCGCCATCGCCGTCGAAATCACGGTGCGCAGGGTGGGGGGCAGCCCGCCGGCGCGGACCGCGCCCGCGGCGGGTCGCGAGGTGAGGATCGCGCGGTACAGGCCTTCGCGCGTCGGCGCCTGGAAGGGGAGCGACAGCGACAGCGCCTCGTAGAGCACCACGCCGAGCGCCCACACGTCGGTGCGCCCGTCGCAGGAGCCGACGCTCTCGTCGAGCTGCTCGGGCGCCATGTAGGCCGGCGTTCCGAACAGCTCGCCGGTGCGCGTCAGCGTCGTGCCCGCGCCGTCGAGCTCGCGCGCGAGGCCGAAGTCGAGCACGACCGGTTCGCCCGCGGGCGTGATCATCAGGTTCGCCGGCTTGACGTCGCGGTGCACGATGCCGGCGCGGTGCGCCACCGCCAGCGCGCGGCTGGCGGTGACCACCCAGCCCAGCACGTCGCGCGGAGCGAGCGCGGCTCCGCGCCGGCGCGCGTCGGCGATCTTCGCCGCGAGGGTCTCGCCCTCGACGTAGCGCATCGCGACGTAGGGGACGCCGTCGATCGTGTCGGACTCGTACACGCTGCACAGGCCCGGGTGATCGAGGCGCGAGGCGAGCGCCGCCTCGCGGTGGAAGCGCAGCAGGTGCTCGGAGGAGAGGCTCGCGAAGCCGGTCAGCACCTTGAGCGCCACGCGGCGCCCCAGACGCCCGTCTTCGGCGAGCAGCACCGTGCCCTGGCCTCCGCGGCCGAGCTCGCGCACGACGCGGTAGGGCCCGATGCGGGCGCCGGCCGGGTGTCCGCCGAGGGCGCTCGTGAGGTCGGTCGGGCCCTCGCCGCGCAGGAGGCGCTCGTGCTCGCCGGCGATCAGGTCCTCGTAGCCGGGGTGGAGGGCCTGGTAGTCGCCCAGCGAGCGGGTGGAGCCCGACTCGCGGTCCTCGAAATAGGTGCGCAGGAAGCGGTTGAGGACGTCTGCGTCCTTGCGGGTTGCGGGCTTCATGGGGTAATCCAGAGTAGTGGCTTTGCAACTTCCAAGCCCCGGCAATTCCTTCCCGGAGGACCGGACGACGCAGCACGTGCGCGGCGCCGTGCGCGGCGAGGGCGCCGACGTGGAGTGGGTCGTGGCGCGCTTCACGCCGCTCCTTCTGGCGCAGGCGCGCTATCGCATGGGGCAAAAGCTGCTCGCCAGCCACGATCCCGAGGACGTGGTGAGCGAGGTCTGGGCGACGACGCTGCCGCGGCTGGCGCAGCTCGAGCAGCGCGAGGGCCGCGCGACGCCGGTGCTGGTGCGCTTCCTGAGCACGGCGGTGCTGCACCAGGTGAACAACCTGTTCCGCAAGCGGCTGGTGAGCCCCGCCTCGGACGAGGACGGCCCGACGGCGCGGCTGGTGAACGGCGTCGAGCATCCGACCCGCGGTCCGCTGACGCGCGTCGTGCGGGCCGAGGGCCGCAGCCTGGTGACGACCGCGCTCGAAGAGCTCGACGAACGCGACCGCGAGGTGATCGTGCTGCGCGTGATCGAGCAGCACTCCAACCAGGACGCGGCGGCGATGCTCGGGTTGAAGCCGAACACCGCCGCCCAGATCTACCGGCGCGCCCTGGCGAAGCTGCGCGCGAAGCTCGCGGGCTCGGTCTTCGACGAGCTCGCCGAAGACGTGGCCTGACCCCGCGCTAGACGTCGATCGTGACCTCGAGCGCGTCCGTGATGTCGTAGAGACCCGGCGCGCACCAGGGCGGCGAGCCGAAGAGCAGGGCCCACTGCTCCCAGAAGATCACGCCGGTGAGGCCGGGGGGCAGCACCCCGGTCACCTGTGCGTAGCCGGTCGCGTCGGTCGTCCCGGCGACCAGCGAGAACCCGGTGGAGAGCTGCGGTACGAGCACGCCGCCGCCCCAGGGGATCGACTGGTTCACGAACCCCACGCCGAGGATCGCCAGCACGCCGGGCTCGGCTCCGGCGATCTCGCTCTGGAAGGCGGGGTGGTCCGAGACCGCGGCACCGCAGCGCGGCACCGCACCCTCGGCGTCGCAGCCCGCCGAGGTCAGCCGGATCATCGTGCCGACGTTGTCGTCGGCGGCCTGGCCGAAGACCAACGAGCCGCCGGAGGGGTCCTTGTCCGGCCAGACCACCAGGAACTCGGGCGAGAACAGCGTCGAGTACGGCAGGCCGGCGACGTCGGGCTCGACCTCCTTGTCGAGCGGGAGGAAGGACTCGGACTCGAGGTCGACCAGCGTGAGGGCGTCCAGGTAGCGCAGGGCGACGCCGCCCGGGCGCCAGCTGGCCAGGGCCACCTCGCGGTCGCCGGAGGCCAGCGCCGGATAGCGCTCGTCCGCGCCCGACGTGTACAGCTTGGTCGCCGCCGAGAGCTGCAGCGGCTGCCCGGAGACCCAGCGAACGCGCAGCCCGCGGATGTCGTAGGAGCCGGTCTTCACCTCCCACGCCACGACGAAGTCGTCCTCCTGGGGGCTGGTCGCGGTGGGGTTGGAGAGCTCGTCGCTGACCACCTCCAGGTCGGTGATCGCGCCCGACGGCGCGACGCGGCCCTGGATGCGGTTCGACCCCGTGGGGGGCGAGTGGACCCACACCACCAGGCTCGCGCCGAGATCGGTCTCGCCGACCGCGGGCGAGTGGTCGTGCGGGCTGCTGGAGATGGTCACCGGCGCCAGCACGACGGGCGTGACGTCGGTGGGGCCCTTGAAGATGCCGGCCGAGCGGATGCCGGCGCCGGCCTCGACCCAGGCGGCGGTCAGGGCGACCTCGCCCGAGTCGAGCGCGGGGCTGTGCTCGTCCACGCCGGGGGTGCCGGCGACGACGAACGTGCCCGTGAAGTTGCCGTCCTTGTCGTAGGAGGACCCGAGGACGTCGCTGTCGAGGCCCTCGACCTCCCAGACCACGACGTAGCGGTCGTCCTGGGCGAGCAGCTGGGACAGCACGCCCACGTCGACGCCGGTGTTCGGCGCGCTGCCCTGGACCGTGATCAGGCCGCCCACCGGGTTGCCCGCCAGGTCGGTCAGCTGGGCCTGGATCGCCGTGTCGAAGGCCGAGAGCGGCAGCTCCCAGACGACGAGCCGCCGGTCGGCGGAGTCCATCGTCGCGACCGCCGGGTTCTGGCCGTCGGCGCTGCCGTTCACGCCGAACACCGCGCCGAAGAGCGGGTCGAGGACCAGCGGGTAGGCCGCGTCGCGCACGAACGAGGCCGGGAGCCCGAGCTCGATCTCCCCGTCGCGGACGTCGATCCAGCCGGCCGCCTCGCGCCCGTCCGCGTCGATGCCGGTGACGGCCCCGACGCGCACGCCGTTGCCGTCCGCGTCGAGCCAGGACCAACCGCCCGCGCGCGAGCCGGTCGGAGCGCCGAGGCTCGCGTCGGCGTCGAGCAGCACGGTCAGCGGGCCGTCCGCCGCGGGGCGCTCGGCGAGCACGTAGCTGAGCTCGACGCCGCCGGGGCCGACCGTCCAGCGCTCGCGGACGCCGCCGCCGAGGTCGTAAACCGCGGTGTCGCCCTCGCGCTGGGGGGCGGGTTCGAGGTCGGTGCTCACCAGCTCGAGCTCGCCCGCGCGCACGGCGCGGCGGCGGATCGTGAGCCGGGCCGTCTGGGCCACGTCGGCTCCGAGCGCCGGCGTGAAGGTGACGGCCGCGGGCGTGAGCTCGATCACGTAGTCCCGGCCGGAGCCCAGGAGCTGATCGGGCTGGCCCGTCAGGCCGTGGCTCGACGCGGCCGGCACCTGGGCGGAGCCTGTGGATCCCAGCGGGACCAGGGAGGCCACGAGGGCCAGGAGAGGGGCGGAGGGACGCGAAATGAGGGAGGATGTCATGGAGCAGCTGTGAGGGGGAAGAGAAGCGGGTGTAGCTGCTCGAGGTCGATGCGCCCGGGGGCATGACGCGAAAGGCACATTTCTCGGGCCGCCCCCCGGGGACGCTGCTCGCGGTCCTTAAACGAGCACGGCCGGCCGCGCTCGGAAGCGCGGCCGGCCTGCGCGGAGCGCGGGCGCCGAGGCTCAGGAACCGAGATCCGGAATCAGCACCTCGTCGATGACGTGCATCACGCCGTTCTTGGCGTTCAGGTCCGTGACGACCACCTGCGAGGTGTTGACGAACACCCCGCCGGAGAGGTCGACCGAGAAGGAGACGTCCTGGCCCTGCAGGGTGGTCGCGCCGGAGAGGCCGACGACGTCCGCCGCGAAGAGCTCCTGCGGAACGACGTGGTAGGTCAGCACCGCGGCGAGGTCCGCGGGGTTGGCGAGCAGCGACTCGAGCAGCCCGTCGGGCAGGCGCGCGAAGGCGCGGTCGGTCGGCGCGAAGAGGGTCAGGTCGCCGGGAGCCGAGAGCGCGCCGGCGAGGTCGGCCGCGACGACGGCGGTCAGCAGCGTGTTGAAGTCGTCGAACTTGACGTTGAGCAGGCTGACCAGCTGGACGAGGTCGAGCCGGATCGCGGCGAACTCGCTCAGGTCGGGGATGAGGACGCGGTCGATGACGTGCGCGACGCCGTTCGTCGCGACGACGTCGGGCGTCGTCACGTTGGCCTTGTTGACCTGCACGCCGCCGGTCGGCGTCACGTTGAACTTGACCTTCTCGCCGGTCAGCGTTTGCGCCGAGGGCAGGCTGATCACGTCGGCGGCGAAGAACTCGCCCTGGACGACGTGGTACTTGAGCACCGTCGCGAGGAGGTTGGGTTGGGTCACGAGCGCCTCGACGGCGCCGGCGGGCAGGTTCGCAAAGGCCGTGTCGGTCGGCGCGAAGACGGTGGCCGGGCCCTGCGTCTCGAACTCGTCGGTGAGGCCGGCGGCGTCGATGGCGGCGAGCAGCGTGGTGAACTGGCCCGACTGCTCGAGCACGTCGATGAAGTCGCCCGAGCCCGCGGGGCTGGCGGCGGCGAGCGGGGCAGAAGCGAGCACAGCCGTCAGAAGGCCTGCGGCGCGAAGGGATTTGGGTCGCATGGAGCTCCTCCGGGAGCGATGGGGGAAAAGGCGTGGACGGCGATCCTCGACTTGGTTGAGCGCAGCTTCGCCCCCGGCCGGCGACCGGATGCACGGATCGCGTAACTCGGCTCTCCGCCGCTTCGGGAGGAGCGCGACGGTAAAGACCCGCGCCGCGTCGATGGCTGCGCGAACGCGCCGAGCGGCGTGTCGAGGCCGTGCTCGACCGCTCCTTGTAAAGCCGCGCGTCGCTTCACGCAGACGGCGAGCCGCTACACTCGGGCTCGATCGACGATGGGTCGCGCGCGCTCGCCGCGGCCCGATCCCACGAGACGAGGAGGATGGAGAGATGCTGCGGACGTCACGGACCCACCCGGACGGGGATCGGCGAAGCGCCTTCGGGATCCCGCTCCGCCTCGTCGTCTCCCTCGCCCTCGCCGCGCCGACGAGCGTTTCCGCTCAGACCTGCGGATCCTGCCCTTCGGTCGGCTTCTGCCCGCCGACCTTCCCGTTCGGGGTCGGGCCCTTCGAGCAGCACGGGTGCGAGAACCACGCCGGGATCGCGGCCGCCTTTGCCGACCTCAACTTCGCGGACCTCAGCTCGGCCGACCTGTCGTCGGCGGACCTGTCCTTCGCCGGCTTGTCCGGCGCGGGCTTCTCGGGGGCCGACCTCTCCGGAGCGGATCTCTCCGGCGGCTTCCTGATCTTCGCCGACTTCCGGCTGGCCGATCTGTCGGGAGCCGACCTCTCCTCGGCGGACCTCGTCTCGGCCGACTTCTCGGGCGCGAGCCTGACCGGCGCCGCGGGGCTCGCGTCGGCGGCCGGCAGCGCCTTCTACGACTGCGCGACGGACTTCACCGGCACGCTCTTCGACCCCGTCGCGGCGGGGTGGGTCAACCTCACGGCCTGCGGGGTCTGCGTTCCGGCGTCGGAGGTTCTCCGCAACAGCACCGCCGCCCCGAACCCCGAGGCGTTCCGCCCGGGCCAGACCAGCGGCCCGGTGCTGGGCGCGACCTGGGATCCGGTCGTCGACCACAGCTCGTTCCTGCCCGCAGCCGTCCTCGACGTCGCGGCCTTCTCGCCGAACCCGACCGACGTCGCGTTGGGAGCGTTGGGGCAGCTGTTGTGCGCCGGTCCGTACTTCAACGTGACCGTGGTGCCTGCGGGTGCGCCCTTTGCGTTCGTCCTGCCCGAGGATTGCACCTTGCCCGGAACAATTGCGTGCGTCGGAGCGGGATCGGTGGACGCAAGCGGCGGCGTCGCGTTGACCAACGCGATCGACATCGTGATCGGCACGTACTAGAGCGCGCCCGTGGAAAGCACGCTTCGCCTTGACGAAGCCCCCCGACTTCACGTTTCGGCGAAAAGCCTGGCAGCCGGCGCGCGCCGATCGCGCCTCTGACTCCGCGTGTGCGGCGACCCCTCTCGCGGCGCCCGCGCACCACGAAGAGGCGCACCGTTTCGGTCGCGCCGTGTGATCACGGACACCCAACCCAACCGCCATGCTATCGCTCCAACTCGCTCTCCTGCTCGCCGTTGCGAGCGCGCCGGTCCAGTCGCCGGCCGCCACGTCGTCCCCCTCGAAGTCGCCGACGGGCCAGGCCCCATCCGGCGGCGTGCGAGGAGGCCATGCCAAGGCCTACTGCCACCACTTCATCACCGGGGCCGCGGAGCGGTCCGTGGTCGAGGGTTCGCTCTTCCTGGTCGACGAAGCGACCCTCGGAGGGAAGAAGCTCAACGAGTTCACCAGCCCCGTCACCGGGCTCGCCGTGGGTCCCGACGGACGCCTGTGGGGCACGCGCCGCGGCTCGTTCTCGACCTGGTTGATGCAGCTGGACCCCGAGACCGGGGCGGAGCTCAGCTCGGTGAAGATCGTCGACAACAACGGCGATGAGATCGCGATGCGCGACATCGCGTGCGATCCTCTGACCGGCAAGCTGTACGGCTTCGGGCTGTCGCACTTCGGCGGCGTGGGGCGCTTCTACGAGATCGACGTGGAGACCGGCGCCGCCGACAACCTCGGCACCATGCAGCCCGCGGGGCCGTCGGCGAGCCTCACGTTTCACCCGGACGGCACGCTGTACTGGATGGTGGACTCCAAGCTGTCGGTCTACGTCGACTGGGTGCTGGTCTCGACCATCGACGTGACGCCGTACCGCAGGTTCGACGCGCTCGCGGTGCGCCCCACCGACGGAAAGCTGTTCGGCGCCCGCGCGGAAGTCGTCGGCGACGAGCTGTACGAGATCGACCCCGTCACCGGCGACGCGACGTTCGTCGGGCTGCTCGAGACCGGCGCCGCGGCGTCGCTCGCCTTCGTGCCCTGCCCGGTGGAGTCGGACGTGACCGTCCGGCTCGGGACCCCGCCCAACCCGAACGTGTACCTGCCCGGGCCGACCCCGCCGACCCTCGGCACGACGTGGGAGCCGCGCGTCGACCACACCTCGTTCCTGCCGAACGCGCTCTTCGACTTCGCGGCCTTCTCGGCGGCGCCGGTCAACGTGCCGATGCCGTTCGGCGTGCTGCTCTGCGACCTGCCGCACGTGGGGGCGCAGATCGTGCCGAAGGGCGAGCCGTTCGCGTTCCCGGTGCCCGCGGAGCTCAGCCTCGCGGGGCTCTCACTGTGCACCCAGGCGGGCTCGGCCGACGCCTCGACGCTCGCGGTCACGAACGCGCTCGACCTCGTCCTGGGGACCTCGTAGGCGATCGTGGGGGAGCGGGCTGCCCCGTTCGCGCGCGCCCGCTCCTCGCGCCGCTCAGACGGTCGTTCGACGTACCGTCGCGAACGGCCCGGCGAGCGCGCCGCCCGAAGGGGCGGGGCCCCTATGCTGGGCTCCACCATGCGACGAACCTCCCGCCTCTTCCTTTGCTCCGCGCTGCTCTCCTCCGGCCTCGTGCTCACCGCGGCGCAGTCCGCGGACCGCCCCTCCCAGAAGGCCGAGCGCGCCCCGATCCAGAGCCGGGTCGACGTGCTGGAGACCGGCGAGCGCATCGTCGTCGAAGAGGTCCTGATCGACGCGCCGCTGTCCGAGGTCTGGAGGGCCTACACGACCGAGGAAGGCTACACCGCCTGGGCCGCGCCCAAGGCCCGCATCGACCTGCGCGTCGGCGGGACGATCCTGACGCAGTACGCTCCCGACGCCGAGATCGGCGACGCCGGAACGAACACCCTGCACATCCTCAACTACGTGCCCGAACGCCTGCTGACCCTGAAGGCCGAGGTCGCGGACAACTGGCCCGAGGTGATGAAGCAGGACGGCGACAAGCTCACGAACGTCATCCTCTTCGAGGCGCTCTCGCCGACGCAGACCAAGGTCGAGTCCTACGGCGTCGGCTACGGGACGAGCCCGGAGTACGAGCAGCTGCTGACGTTCTTCCTGAAGGCGAACCGGCAGCTGTACGGCGAGCTCAAGCGTCACCTCGAGTGAAGCGCTGCCTCTGCGGATGCTGCCCTTGGAAAGAAGACCGGAGACGAGCACGAGTCGTCGCCACGCGTGGAGCACGGCTCTCGCCCTGACGGCAGGAGGCGTCTTGGCCGCCGCGTTCACGGGCTCGGGATGCTCTTCCGGCGCAGGCAGGTCGCCGAGCCCGTACTCCATCCCGGAGGAGCTGAGCTTCTGGAACCCGATGTCGGCGCAGAACGTCCTCGCCGCGGAGGGCGTCAGCAACCACGTCTCCTACTCATCCGAGCCCTTCCTCACGCTCGTGATCCAAGAGCTCGTCCCCGCGACCCAGGAGTGGGAGCAGAGCTCCTTCACCTACTCCACCTCCTACAACATCACCGACGTGGCCTCGCGCGAGGGCGGCCGCGAGCTCTACGTCGCGGGGATCGAGCTGCACCCGGATGGGACGTGGGACGACGTCATCGAGCGTTGGGTCTTTCCCGAGGTCACGGGCTCCCACGTCGCCGCGCTCGACCCACCGACCACGGCGGCCGGGGTGCCGCGTGGGCACTACTCCGCGAGCCTCTCGATCGCCGGTGGGACCTACGTCCCGCATGCGGAGCGGCCGCGGGGGCAGCCGACGCCGACCCGGACCGTGCTCTACTCCGGCACCGACTATCAGCACATCGACAGCCTGGACGTCGATCCCGAGGGACGATCGCTGCTCTTCCACTCCTATGGGCTTGGCCACGTCTACTCGCTGGACCTCTTGGGAGCCTCACCGACCGTGACGCTGGAGCTCAGCGCTTCGGAGAACCCTCACCTGACCTACTGCCGATCGCTCGGGACCTACGACCATCCCGTCGAGGGGCGATTCCATCTCCTGCGCGAGACGAACAAGCGGGCAAGCCCGGACCGACGGGGAGCGTGACCGTGCTCCTCGACCCGGACAACGACGGCTACCTGGACGGCTTCGACGTCTTCAGCTACGCCGCCTTCAAGGAGAGCCCCTTCCACGGCACCGAGATCCTCGACCCGACCAACCACGGTTGGGACTGGAAGAGCGAGTGGGGCTATGTCGAGTCCGAGTGATCGGGCCGAGCTAGTGTCCTGGTTCCGAAGTTCCAGCGCAGTGTCCGCCGCCTGTCACTCCGTGGCTGCGTTGCTCCTCCTCGGCGTAGCGCCCTGGATACGCAGTCGTCGTCGCGCCTTGCCACGAAGCGACAGGCAACGGACACTCCGCCATTTGGCGTTTGGACTCTTTGCCGCTCAAGGAAGCATCCAAATATTGCTGCTCAATCTGGGCATCTTTGACATCCAAAATCCGCCCACGATACCCCTGATACATCATATTGTTTTTAATGGAGAGCATTAGCGCAGACATCATCACCCAGCCGCCCAGCAGCGGCGCATCTGCCCATATCAGACATTGCCCCACACCTAGACAAATAAACGGGTGGCCGACCCGAGCAATCCACCAACTGGTAAAGGGTCTATCAGGCAGCCAGCGCAAGACGGGTAAATCACTCGTAAACTTGCTGATATCGATATGGTTAAGGAATGAGAATGCCGAAATGCCATTGCTGTGACTATGCCACGGCATATCAAGCACATTATCCCGATACCAGATACGTCCTATTTGCACACTAGCGGCTATCAGAAACACAGGCAGCAACCAGAAGGGCGGCACATCGCCCGATGCCTGCCCCGTATAGAGGCGCATCAATTCAGAAACCCCCGTCATCATAAAGAGGGTGAGCAGCAGCACCATGCTTGCCATGATGACTTTCAGCCCGTTATAGTATCTCGTGCCAAAATCAAATTGGGTGAAACTTTCCAAAGGCAGTGAGAACCAGCCCCCGATGATTTTCAGCACCGTAACATAGCCTTCTACCTTGTGGAACTCTTTCTCTCCTAGAGTGCTGGCATATAGATAATGGGCAGCCTCGTGCTCCATGAAGTCGACGATGTCGTCGATGCCG
>JBCCGI010000154.1:0-12105 GCA_039029355.1 Planctomycetota bacterium | reverse complement strand
GGAGCGTGGAGAATATGTTCTAAATCGGAAGCACGGTGAATGGAAAGAATTTGACGGCAATGGAAACGTAAGAAGGATCAGTACTTTTGAAAACGGTCGGAAAATCTCCAGCAAAAAAGTAGGCCGCTGGTTTGAATATCACGAAAACGATGAAGGCATCATTGGCTACGACTACGATCGGAAAAAGGAGATTAGAAAGAGGCCTCATATTTCGATTCCTTACCCGGAATCAGCGAGAGATAATGAAATTCAAGGGGTCGTTAAATTGAAAATCGTCTTGGATGAGCAGTGTAATGTCCTACAGATGAATGTGGTTCAGTCTTTGGGTTACGGTTGTGATGAGGCTGCCCTCGAAGGGATGAAAGAATTTCTTAAATTGGCTAAGAAGTACACTCCAAAAGAATGTCAGGAAATAGCAGAGATCATACCCATTTACTTCAAACTGGAATAGTGGATCGATCGCCTGAATCAGGCCGGACATACTGTTAATTTTTGGATCTCCAAAAACTTTAAAAACAGAGATTAAAAGGCTAAATTACCCTATGGCTATTCGTTTATTGCTATGGAGCCAGGAAAACAACTTCAACTTCAAGGAACTTCCAGCAGATCTAGGTTGGGCCAACAACTGCATCAATGTGTCCACGGGTGGTTGCATCTGGCTCACGGCGTTCGTGGTACGGCGACGGGATTGCGTTAATCAGAAAGAATTTAGAAAATGCCGAGTCTTGGCAGTAAACTCATAAACTATGAAGTTGAAGCAAATCGAAGGAGACTTTCTACGGGAAATGGAAGAAGAGTTGAGTGCTCTGTTGAGTTGGTGGATGGAGAATATGGTCTATAACCAAAACGGCGGGTTCTACGGAAGGATGGACGGACGAGGAAAGCTCTATCCGGATGCCGATAAAGGTGTTATTCTCAATACTCGCATCTTATGGACTTTTGCCGCAGCTGCCCGGGCAACCGATTCCGAATTGTATGCCTCGATGGCGCGCCGGGCTTACGAATATATTACGCAGTATTTTCTGGATCCTGTTGACGGAGGTGTCTTTTGGATGTTAGACGTTGCCGGCCAACCTGTGCTAACCAAAAAACAGATCTATGCCCAAGCCTTTGCCATTTATGCCTTTTCTGAATACTACCTTTTGACCGAAGATGAAACCGCCCTGAAACAAGCCAACGCGATCTTCCACCTGGTCGAGGCTCATAGTGCAGACAAGGTGGAAGGTGGATATTTGGAAGCTTTCGGACGCAACTGGCAACTCCTGGATGACTTGAGGCTAAGCACCAAGGATGCCAACGAGGCCAAGACTATGAATACGCATCTTCACATTCTTGAAGCATACACCAATCTTTTTCGAGCTTCCAGAGAGGACAAAGTCGGCCATAAGTTAAAGGAACTAATCTTGTGTTTCCTCGACAAATTTATCGATCACTCCACGGGCCACTTAAAGCTGTTTTTTGATGAAAGATGGCAGTTGAAATCAAACGAAATATCCTTTGGGCATGATATAGAGTGCAGTTGGCTACTGGTAGAGGCTGCTGAACTTCTGGGGGATTCCCGACTGCTCCAAAGAGTGGTTGCCCCTTCCATGCAAATGGCACGAGCAGTTCTGAACTCAGGAACTGATGAAGACGGTGCAATTTTTAACGAACTCAAAGAAAGTATATTGGATTCTGATAAGCATTGGTGGCCCCAGGCCGAAGCTGTTGTTGGTTTTTGGAATGCCTGGGAATTGACCGGGGAAGAGGCCTTTAAATCCGCTGCTTTAAGTTGTTGGTCCTCTATTAAGAACAAGATCAAAGATCAAAACCTTGGCGAATGGCATTGGTGTACAGATCGAGCTGGAATCCCCAGGCTCTCGGAAGACCAGGCAGGACCGTGGAAAGCACGGCATCCTGGCCAACGCGGGGAGCGGCTGTCCGCTCGGCCCGTGCAAGGGCTGCCCCCATCACGACGTCGCGACCGGAGCCTGTAACGCCTGAGCTCCGGCGGCGTCGCCCTCCCGTTCACACGTTTTCACACCTGACTCTAGTTGACCCATGGAAGACCTGATTGCGCTCGGGCTCATTGAGACCCGCGGCATCGTCGGCGCCGTCGAGGCGGCCGACGCGATGTGCAAGGCGGCCAAGGTGACGCTGCTCGGCAAGGAGAAGTCCGGCGGAGCGCTGATCACCGTGATGGTGCGCGGCGAGGTGGGCGCCGTGAAGGCGGCCACCGAGGCCGGCGCGGCCGCGGCGCGGCGCGTGGGGGAGCTGATCTCCGTACACGTGATCCCGCGTCCCGCCGACGACCTCGAGAGCCTCCTGCCCGAGGTCCCGGAGAAGAAGTAAGGCCCCCTAACGAGCCGGTATGCCCGTCTCCTCCAAGGCGATCGAACTCCGCGGTGCCCTGGTCCTCGACCAGATGCAGCCGCAGTTCGCCGCGACCGTCGCGGCCAACTCCGACGGCTACTTCCCGATCTCCGGGGAGAGCGCGTTTTGGCTCGAGGTACGCCCGGGCATCGTCATCAACCGGCTCCTCGACGTCGCGCTCAAAGCCTGCGAGGTCACGCCCGGCGCGCTGATCACCGAGCGCTCCTACGGCACGCTCGAGGTGCACGCGTCCGACCAGGGGCAGGTGCGCGAGGCGGGGCGGCGGGTGCTGCAGGCCGCGAAGGTCGAGCCGGACGACCAGCTGAAGCCGCACGTCCTGACCGACGAGGTCATCCGCCAGATCGACGATCACCAGGCGATGATGATCAACCGGACGCGCTCCGGCATGCTCGTGCTGGGGCGTGACACGCTCTACACGCTCGAGGTCAACCCGGCGATCTGGGTGCTGCTTGCGGCCAACGAGGCCGAGAAGGCGGCGCCGATCCGCATCGTGGGCGTCGGCAACAACGGCGCGGTGGGACGCCTGCGGCTCGCGGGCACCGACGCCGCGATCGACGCCGCCGTCGAGGCCGTCCACCGCGCCCTCGACGGCGTCGCCGGACGCCCGCACGAGGGGCTCGACTGATGTTCCTCGGCAAGGTCATCGGCGAGGTGTGGGCGACGAAGAAGGACGCCACGCTAGAGGGCAAGCGCTTGCTGGTCGTCGAGGGCATCGACCGCGCGATCCAGCCCGGCGAGGACCCGGTCAAGCCGGTCGTCGCCGCCGACCCGATCGGCGCCAAGCTGGGCGAGGAGGTCGTCGTGGCCTTTGGCAAGGCCGCGCGCGTCGCCTGCGGCGGCGACGGCGACTTCGCTTTCGAAGCGGCGATCGTCGGCATCGTCGACGACCTCGATGTGCCCAAGCACCCCGAGTGGCGCACCGCCGCGGAGGCCGCCGACTGATGCTCGTCGGCACCGTGGTGGGGCAGATTTGGTCGACGCAGAAGGACGCGAGCCTCGCGGGGCTGCGCTTCCTCGTCGTGCGCCCCTTCCGCCGCGGCGGCGACGACGGCGCCGAGACGGTCGTCGCGGTCGACACGATCGGCGCGGGCACCGGCGAGCGCGTGCTCGTCGTCTTCGGCCGCGCCGCGCGCCACGCCATCGGCCGTGGGCAGGACATCGGCTTTCAGACCGCGATCGTCGGCATCATCGACGGCATGGAGCTCGAGGGCGGCGCGCGCGTCGGCCAGGTTCAAGAGCAGGATCAACCCGCAGAAACGAGGAACCAGTGATGACGCGCAACGACGTCAACCCCGCGCTGCCCGAGGGCAAGGAGCTCGGCACCTGCATCGGCCTGCTCGAGCTCTGCTCGGTCGCGCGCGGCGTGGAGGTGGCCGATTCGGTGCTGTGGGAAGCCGAGGTGGAGATGCTCTTCGCCTCGCCGGTGCAGCCCGGCAAGTACGTGATGCTCTTCTCCGGAAGCGTGCAGGACGTGGGCTCCGCGCTGCGCCGCGGCGCCGAGCTGGCGGGGAACGACCTCGTCGACCAGCTCCACATCCAGCAGGTCCACGAGCAGATCAGCGCCGGCCTCCGCCGCACCGGCGGCCAGATCAACGGCGAGCTCGATGCGGTCGGCGTGGTCGAAACGACCACGGTCGCCTCGTCGGTGCTCGCCGCCGACGCGGCGCTCAAGACCGCCACCGTCGATCTGCTCGACCTGCGGATCGCCAACGGGCTCGGCGGCAAGAGCTTCTTCACGCTCACCGGCGAGGTCTCCGACGTGCGCTCGTCGATCCAGGTCGGCGCCCGCTCCGCCGAAGAGTCCGGCACCCTCGCCCGCCAGGTGGTCATCCCGCGCCCGCACCCCGACCTGGGCCGGTACCTCTAGGGACCCCCGTTGCCGGGCAAGAATCTCTTCGACGAGGCGCGGGTCCGCGCGTTGCCCGATGGTGGGGAGCTGGTCCTCGGACCCGCCGACCTCGCCACTCCGGCCGCGCTCGACCTGGCCTTCGCCAAGGGAATCCGCGTCCGCTACGCGGCCGAGCAAGGCGCCGCCGCCCCGGCCGCGCCCGCCGGCCCCGCCGGCGGCGCGCTGGCGAAGATGCTCGCACGCGACGGCACCTACGTCGTCGAGGTGCGCGGCGGGCGCGCCCGCATCTGCCTCTTGACCGACTCCGGCCCGGTGCCGCTTAGCGATGGCTAGCAACCCGATCAGCCGGCGCGAGCGCAACGCCGCGACCGACGCGAACGCGGCCTTCAGGCGAAGGGAAGCGGGAGCGGGCGGCGCGAAGCGCGGCGGGAGCGCCTCGGCATGGCGTCGAGCGCCATCGATTCGAGTGCCGCGTGCGGCGTTCGATCGTCCGGCGCCCCCGGCGTGGACTCCGCGGCGAGCACGAACCGTTTTCGAGCTGCCGACGGCAGCGCCCGGCCTCATCTCGACTCGAGTGCTGCGTGCGCCGATCGATTGCTCGGCGCCCCGGGCTCGGACTCCGCTGCGAGCACGAGTCGTTCTCGAGCTGCCGACGGCAGCGCCCCGCCCCACCTCGATCTGCTACACGAGGCACCGATGGCACGACGCTTCCTAACCGCCGAGGACGTCCGCCGGGCCGGCGGGCCCGAGGTCGTGGTCGACGAGCACACCGTGGTCACCCCGCATGCCCTCGAGGCGGCGCAGGCCGCGGGCATCGCGATCCGTACCTCGTCCGGCGGGCCCTGGACCGCCTCCTCCTCCGCGCCGGACCGCGGCCCCGACGCCGCCGGCGGCGCGCAGCGCACGGCTCCTCTGCCCGAGCCTCCGGCCGACCCCGGCGTCGGCACGGCGGCCGTGGTCACCGCGGTCGGGCGCAACCGCCCCGGCGTGCTGTCCGAGATCACCGGCGCCGTCGCCGAGCTCGGCGGCAACATCCACGACGTCTCCCAGAAGGTCGTCGAGGGCTACTTCCAAATGGTGCTCGTCGTCGAACTCGTCGAGGGCCGTTCGTTCCACGACCTGAAGAGCGCGCTCGAGTGCATGGGCGGCCCCGACGACTACGCCGTCACGGTGATGCACGAACGCGTCTTCCGCTTCATGCACCGCGTCTAAAACCCGATGGCGCCCTTCACCGACCGCGAGATCCTCGAGACGGTGCGGATGATCGAGCTCGAGACGCTCGACATCCGCACGACTACCCTCGGCATCAACCTGCTCGACTGCGCCGACCCAGACCTCGAGAGCACCTGCGAGAAGGTGTACGCCAAGATCGTTCATCACGCCGGCGGCCTGGTCGAGGTGGCGGATTCGATCAGCACCGACCTCGGCATCCCGATCGTGAACAAGCGCATCGCGGTTACGCCGATCGCCTGGATCGCAGGCCCGAGCGGCGCCGAGGACCTGGTGCCGCTCGCCCGCGCCCTCGACGCCGCCGCCAAGGCGGTCGGCGTGGACTTCATCGGCGGCTTCACCGCCTACGTCGAGAAGGGCTTCACGCGGGCCGACAAGGCCCTCTTCGACTCGATCCCCGCCGCGCTCGCCGCGACCGACCACGTCTGCTCCTCGGTCGCCCTGGGCTCCACCCGCGCCGGCATCAATATGGATGCGGTCTCGGACTTCGCCCAGGTCGTACTCGACACCGCCGCACTGACCGCCGACGAAGGCGGCCTCGGCTGCGCCAAGCTCGTGTGCTTCTGCAACGCGGTCCAGGACAACCCCTTCGTCGCCGGCGCCCACATCGGCGCCGGCGAACCGGAGACGGTCGTCAACGTCGGCGTCTCCGGCCCCGGCGTCGTACGCTCGGCCATCGAACGCCTCGGCCCCGACGCCGACCTCCTCTCGGTCGCCGAAGTCGTCAAACGCACCGCCTTCAAGGTCACCCGCATGGGCGAGCTCGTCGGCCGCGAAGCCGCCCAACGCCTGGGCACTCGCTTCGGCATCGTCGACGTCAGCCTCGCCCCGACCCCCGCCGTCGGCGACTCGGTCAGCGACATCCTCGAGCTCATCGGCGTCGACCGCACCGGCAGCCCCGGCACCACCGCCGCCCTCGCCCTCCTCACCGACGCCGTCAAGAAGGGCGGCGCCATGGCCTCGTCGAGCGTCGGCGGCCTCTCCGGCGCCTTCATCCCGGTGTCCGAAGACGCCGGCATGATCCGCGCCGTCCAGGACGGCATCCTCTCCCTCGCCAAGCTCGAAGCCATGACCTCGGTCTGCTCGGTCGGCCTCGACATGGTCGCCGTCCCCGGCGACACCAGCGCTGCGACCCTCTACGGCATCATCGCCGACGAAATGGCCATCGGCATGGTCAACCAAAAGACGACCGCCGTCCGCATCATCCCGGTACCGGGCAAGGGACCCGGCGAAACCGTGGAGTGGGGCGGCCTGCTCGGCACGGCGATCGTCCAGGATCCGGGCCGGGCTTCGTGCGCGGTGCTCCACTCGCGCCGCGGGCGCGTGCCGGCGCCGCTTCAGGGGTACAAGAACTAGTCCGGGGGGACGTTCTTTTGAGGGCAGCTGAGGGCGCCCCACATCGCCTTGCTGAGAGGCACGCCCCGTCCCTTGCGAAGGGTGCTTCGGTCGGGGCTGTCGGCCCCGAGTCATGGCTGTAGCGCTGTCCCGAACCGCTCGCGCGCGAGCCGCCTGCGGTCCGCGGCGGCGACTGGGATCTGCGCTCATTCAAGATGGCGATTCGCAGAGCCAGCCGCTCGCTGCCTGCCGTTCTGAGCCTGTCGATGCGGCAGAGGTCTCGGCGACCCCGGCCCTTGCGCCTGGCAGATCTCTGCGGAATCAAGATCGTTGATTGGGCGGAGATGGAAGCGCGGCGTCCGGTCTCGCGCTGCCAGCCGGAACGGCCCGCCCGCTGCCTTGCAACCGGGGGCGTGCAGCCAGCGACCGGAAGCGCGTCCTCCCCGCGGGGCGCTCACAAGCCCCCTTGGCGCCCTCTGCGCCGCGCCCGGGCCCATCGCTAGGACCACTCCGGCGGCTGGTTTTGGGGATCGAGCGGCTCCGGCGGGGGCGTAGCTCAAGGCGAGTGGGTAATGGGTCGAAGCCAACCCTCGGAATGGCCGCGCCCGCAACCTTGATGAGCCCCGTGAGGATTGATCCGTGAACCGCCGAGTCCTTTTTGTGGATGACGATCCGCTTGTGCTCGACAGCATCGTGCACTTGCTCAAGTCCGAGGCGGTGGGGGGAGGTCCGTATGACGTCTCGACCGCTTCGAGCGCCGAGGAGGCCTTCCGTCTCTGCTACGAGTGCGGGCCGTTCGCGGCGGTTGTGACCGATCAGCATCTCGGAGGTGCTTGCGGGGTCGAGTTGCTCGTTGGGATTCGGGAGTGTTGGCCCGACACGACGCGTGTGCTGATGAGCGGGAATGCCAAGCTCGACCTGGCGCTCCGGGCGGTTCACGAGGGGCAGGTGCTGCGCCTGGTGCAGAAGCCGTTCGAGGTCGCGGAGCTCAGCGAGATGCTCGAGTCGGCACTAGAGCACTTCGACCGCGCGACGTCGCGCCGGATGGAGACCGAACAGCTGCTGTTCTCGCGCGACTCGTTGCTGTCGCTCACCGACGAGCTCGAGCGCAGGCTCGACAGCGAGATCAGCAACCTGGAGAGCATGCAGGCGTTGGCGGCACGCCTCAGCTCGACTTCGTCGTTGGGGGAAGTTGCGGACGTGGCGGTGAAGACGATCTCGCGCGCCCTCGGAGGCAGGGCGGCCTTGATCGAGCTCGAGAATCCCTACCGCGGGGCGCTGGCCAGCGCGGCGTCGTCCAAGAGCTTTCAGCCCGGCCCGGAGTCTCACCTAGAGCCTGTCCGCACGCCCGAAGGAGAGATCGGCTCGGTCGCCGTCGACGTCGACGAGAGCGGTGGAGGCCCGCTGACCGACCGCGACCGACGCGTGCTTGCATCGCTCATCTCCTCAACGGCGCTCGCCGCGCACGTGCAGATCCGCCGCTTCGAGCGCGACGAAGCACAGCACGCGACGGTCTTCGCGATGGCCCGGCTGGCCGAGCGGCGCGACAACGAGACGGGACAGCACCTCGACCGAGTCAGTGGCTACTGCCGGTTGATCGCGCTCGGCATGCGGGAGGACGGCGCATATGGCGACGAGATCACCGATGGTTTCATCGAGGACCTCGTCCGCTCCGCTCCGCTGCACGACATCGGCAAGGTCGGCATTCCGGACAACATCCTGCTGAAGCCCGGCAAGCTCGACGCGGACGAGTGGGAGGTGATGAAGACCCACACGACCATCGGTGGCGAGACGATGCGTTCGATCATCGAGAGCACCGCCCAGCCCGGCTTCCTCCGCATGGGGCACGACATCGCGCTCTTCCACCATGAGAAGTGGAACGGCACGGGCTACCCCCACGGCCTGTCGGGCGACGCGATTCCGCTCTGCGCGCGCATCGTCGCCTTGGCCGACGTTTACGACGCGTTGACGACCCGCCGGCCCTACAAGGACCCGTGGCCGCATCAGCAGGCGATCGACCTCATCCGCCGCGAGCGCGGGGAGCACTTCGACCCCGCCGTCGTCGACGCCTTCGACAAGCGCGGGGAGCTGGCGGACGAGATCCGGCTCCAGCATCCCGACGAGCCCGAGGGCGGCGCCGCCGCCGCGTAACCCGACAATCGACGCGTTGCGCCCGGCGCCTCGCCGTGCGACTCTGTGGCGCTTCTGAGTCCCTGGAAGCGTACCTATTGGTCGGTTTACGCGGCCAACCTCATCACCGCCATCGGCATGATGAGCTTTCTCCCCTTCTTCCCGAGCTACCTCGAGAGCTTGGGAGTTGAGGACCGCGGCGCCCTTGCCACCTGGACCGGCGTCACGTTCGGCGCCGCGCCGCTCGCCGCGGCGTTCATGGGGCCGATCTGGGGATCGATCGGCGATCGCTATAGCCGCAAGCTGATGGTTCTGCGCGCGATGATCGCCATCACGCTCTTCGTCGGTGCGATGAGCGTGGTGCGTTCCCCTTGGGAGCTCCTCGCGCTGCGCCTCTGCCAAGGCGTGTTCTCGGGCTTCGTACCGCCCTCGGTCACGCTGGTGAGCGTCGGCGCTCCGGCCGACGTGCAGGGGAGGATCACCGGGAGTCTGCAGGGTTCGTTGGCGGTGGGGAGCATCCTCGGCCCGCTCTTCGGCGCGTTCATGCAGGAGCACTTCGGGATGCGCAACGTGTTCCTTTGCGTGTCGGTGCTGGCCGGCACCGGAGCGCTCCTGGTCGCCCTCTTTGCGCACGAAGACCGGACGCTGGATGAGGTCGTGGAGAGCTGGTCGCCGACTTCGCTCCTCGCCCACGCTTGGTCGGATCTCCAGCTGGCGCTCAGTACGCGCGAGGTTCGTAGCGCGCTGCTCGTCTTGTTCTGCGTGCAGTTCGGGATGGGCTCGACGAACCCGCAGATGGAGCTCTTTGTCCGCGACGTCTGGGAGGGGGATCCCGAGCTGGTGCCCCGCATGACGGGCTTCGCGGTGACGGCCTTTGCTCTCGCGAGCCTCGTCGCGATGCCGGGCTGGGGGCGGTATGGGGACCGAGTAGGGCATACGCGCGCGCTTCTGATTTGCTCGCTGCTGGGAGCGCTGGTGCTGGGGTTGCATGCGTTGGCGACCGCCTACGCGCTGGTGGTGGGTCTTCGGCTGATCCTGGGCCTGACTTTGCCGGGGTCGAACTCGACCTCCTTCGGCGTGGTCGCTACCGCGACTCCGGTGGAGCGGCGGGGAAGCGCGATGGGGGCTGCCTTCAGCGCTCGAGCGTTTGCGATGTCGTTCGGAGCGATGGGAGGAGGCGCGCTGGCGGGGGTCCTCGGGCTGCGAGGGCTGTTTCTGGCGAGCGCGACGATGGTGCTGATCGGGCTGACTCTGTCTCAGGCTCAGATTGGCCAGCGCACACAAGATGTCGTAGGTATGGACGGGGCGGGCCGCGATAAGTAGGGTGGCGGCCATGAAGCCGTCCCTCCGGATCTACCTTGTTGGCGCCCACGCGACGGGCAAGACCACGCTGGCTCGCTGGATCCGGGATCGCTTCGGCGTGCCGATGATCTCGGAGGTGGCCCGCGGGGTCCTGGCTGAGATGGAGGCGCAGCTGGACAGCCTGCGGTCCAACCTGGATCTGGTGGATCGCTACCAGACGGAGGTCTTTGAGCGCCAGATCGAGGCCGAGGAGCGGCAGGTCGGCTCGTTCGTGTCCGACCGGGCTTTCTGCAACCTGGCCTACGCGGCGCACCATTCGCGGATCCTCTCCCAGGTGGCGTCGGACCCGCGGCTCAGGCGCTACATGGACTCGGTTCGGGACGGGGTCGTGTTCTTCCTTCGTCCTCACCCCACGCTGGTGGTGCCCGACGGCGTACGGGCAGGCTTGGAGTGGGAAGAGGTGGTGCGGATCGACGGGATGGTGAAGATCCTGCTCGAGATGTTCGGGATCCCGTACATCCCGATCGAGTCGCTCGCGATGCAGGAGCGGGTGCGGCTGATCGACCGCGTGCTTTCGCTGGCCGGTATGGCGCCCTGTGCGCAGCCGGAGGAGCTCCAGGAAAGGGAGCTGCTTCCTCACCCCCGCAAGGGGAACGGTCACGCCGTCCACGCCGGCACCTAGGTGCCGCGGATTGCTGGAGCTATCGGGCACGTGGCACCTCGTTGACGGAGAGCAGTCCCCACTTCCGCCAGCCTTCCTCGAGCAGCCAGGTTCTCGCCCTTGGCAGCGGGGAGCTGCGGGGGGGCCTCTGACTTCTCCAGCCGCAGAACCAGCGCGCGGAAGAGCAAGGGTCGAGTGCGCCGCGCGCCAACGACACTCCGTGCTTGCGAGCGTTCTGTAGAACGTAGACGAGAGCACGGCGCACTTCGGAAGGCGTCCGCAGAATGCGGTCGTGGTAGCGGTCGCAAAACACACGGCCGCGCCGCTTCCAGAAGCGGTTGAGGCGCTTCGCGATCCTCACCCCGAGCCCTTGCATGCCGCGCGCGAGCCGTTCCCGGCAGCTGCCCTCGGCGATGAGGTGGATGTGGTTGGTTTGCACCGAGTACTCGACGATGCGGAAGCCCGCCTTCCGACAGCCGTCGGCGATGGCGCCTCGGACGACGCGGAAAGTGAAGCGTCCCCGGAGGCTTGGGAGGCCCGGCTCGACAACCATGGTGAGGTGGACCGGGAAACGGGCGGCAAGTGGTGGCCGAACCCGATGTGGCACTCCGGCCTTTGGGCCCTTTGGCTTTCTTCCTGCACGGCGGCGTTTGCCTCCCCAGCGGAAGAGGAGGGGTTGTCGGAGCTTGGGTCGTGGCATGCCCCTTGGACTGGTGGGGGGGCGTTTGGTTGCGGTTCTTGTGGGGAAAGAGCGGGAGAGCGAGGGGGGCGCGGCAGCGGCCGCGGAAGGGGAAGGTGGAGGGGGTGGGCTCTCGATGTTCCTGGTTGCTCGCTTCGATCTTCGCCCAGTCAAGTCCAAGCTGCTCGGGTGCCTTGGTTCGGCGGAGGTCGGGACTGGGGGAGGGACGTTCTTCGCCGATTCAAGTCGCTTGATTGGGCGAAGATCTTGGGCGAGCGTTGCGAGCGGTTGGCGGAGTCCCGAACTCTCTGTGCTCAGACCCATGTGCGCTTCGGGCGATCTTCGCCGATTCAACGATGTTGATTGCGCAGAGATCGAGGAGGCAGCGAGCAAGCTAGAGAGCTGCTGAGGCAGCCCCCGAATCCCGGGCCACCGGAAGCTTGGATCTCGGTGTAGAACCTACACGGAGGAGCCATGCGGAAGAGCCGATTCACCGAAGCCCAGATCATCGAGATCCTGAAGCAGGCCGAAGGCGGCGCGAAGGTC
>JBCCGI010000153.1:0-12461 GCA_039029355.1 Planctomycetota bacterium | reverse complement strand
GACCGCGCTGGAGTCGGGCGGCAGCGGGATGTTGTGCACGCCGAAGGCCTGGGTCTCGATGTAGGGCGCCAGGATCAGCAGCTCATAGCCGAGGAACGGGAAGCCCTGGATCGGACCGCCCATGCCGAAGGTCACGTAGCTGGACAGCGTGGCCGTGCCGACGCTCGGCGCCATGTTGACGTTGGCGGTCCAAACCTCGCCGAGCACCGGCGTGTCGGACGTCGAGAGGTCGAGCGGGTTGAGCCCGAGGACGCCCGTCCGCACCGTCGCCGAGGCCTTGGGCTCGGTGACGCGCAGCAGGAGGTTCCGCCACATCTCGACGGCGTCGTCGGCCCAGTTGGGACCGGCGCTGTCGAGCACGAAGGAGGCGACGGTGCGCCCCGCGTTGCCCTGCACGATGACGGGACGGTCGGGGTTGCCGAAGTGCGCGATGCCGAGCGCGATGCCCTGCAGCTCGAAGCGGTCCCCGTCGTCGTTGACGAGGTCCTCCCAGTCGGTGTTCGGCATCGACAGACCGTTGAAGACGTCGGTCGTGCCGCTGTCGAACAGCGTCTCACTCTCGATCGAGCTGAAGGAGCTGGCGACGCCCACCTCGAAGGCGGGCGCAAGCGCCGCGCTCGTGCAGCCGTCGGCGTCCCAGTCCCAGTACGACATCACGGCGCGCCCACCCCCGCTGACGTGGTGAACGAGCTCGCCCCAGCCTCCGACGGGATCGCAGAAGAGCGACGAGTCGACGACGACGACGTCCCACGTCGAGCCGGCAAGCTGGGCGTTGAAGGTCTCCCGATTCGCGACGTAGGTGTCGCCGGGGCTGAGCTCGAAGGCTCCGGCCTGCCCGAGGTTCTTGAGGCTGTCGTCGTAGGCGAGGATGCGAAGGCCCTGGCCCGCGTTGGCGACCATCTGGATCATGTTCTCCCACAGGCGCACGCCGCTGCCGTCGACCAGCCAGGTGCCTCCGGCCTCGTCGAGCACCGGCGCAGCGATCGTGCGCCCGTCGTTGCCGCGCGCCATCACCGCGTCGTCGGTCCCCGACAGCGTCGCCATGGAGACCGAGCCGACCGTGGCGAAGAAGTCTCCGTCGTCGAAGAAGAAGTCGCTCCAGTCGGAGTTGGGCATCGTGACGCCGAGGAACGCGGGCGAGGTCTCCTCGTCCTCGAGCGTCTGAGAGGCCAACGAGAAGGTGCCGGTGACGAAGACGTCGAAGGCCGACGCAAGCGCGGGTTCGGAGTCCCAGTTCCAGAACGACGTGACCACGCGACCGCCCCCGTTCACGTAGTCGATCAGGGGCTGCCAGCCGCCGACGGGGTTCACGTTGGGGCAGTCGACCGCGACCGCGTCCCACGGGCCGCTGCCGAGCAGGGTGTTGAAGTCGGCCGAGTCGGCGACCGTGGTGCCGAAGAAGCTCAGATTCTGCGCGGCGGTGGTCGCAAGGCTGTTCTGCGTGTCCGTGTCGTACACCAGGATGTTGCTCAACCCCACCTGGTGCTTCGGGCCGCCCGGGCGGCCCGCCTGGCCGAGCGCACCCGCGCCCGGCGCGGCGTTGGGGCCGTCGGGCCCCGGGACGACCGCCCGGGGCGGCGTTTGGCCGGCGCTCGAGGTGCCGGCGGGCGTGAGGTTCTGAGCCGCGACGGGGCTGAGGAAGAGGACGACTAGGGCGAACGAGAGCGGTTCTTGGCGCATGGAGGACTCCTGGGCTGGCTGAGCTGAGATTCGTGAGGAAGGGAGAGAGGGGGAGCGTCCCTTCCCGCAGGCACGGAGGCGCAGGCCGTCGTTCCGGGGGGAAATCCACAAAGCCCCTCAGATCCTCCGCGGCCCCCCCTGGCTCGACATCCGCCCGGAGCCCCCTATGCTCCGGCCCGATGGTCGCCAGCGCGCCCCCGACCCCCTGCCCCAACTGCGGTGCCGCGCCGGCGGGGCGCTACTGCCACGACTGCGGCCAGGACAACCGCCTGCTCCGGCTCGACGGGCGGCTCATCGCCAAGGAGACGCTGCAGAACGCCTTGGGCTGGGACTCGGCCCTGGCGAACACCGTGCGCGGCCTCCTGCGGGGGCCCGGGCGGCTGGTGGAGGAGTACGCCGGCGGCCGGCGGCGACGCTTCGTGCACCCCGCGCGCTTCTGCCTCCTGAGCCTCACCCTCTGGTTCGTCGTGACCCGGGTGCTGTTCCTCGATCCGATGGAGTCCTCGGGGATCCAGATCTCCACCACCGGAGCCGAGGGCGACGCGGCGGACTTCGCGGCGGGGGTCCGGGCCTTCCTGACGCGCCACCTCGACCTGATGCTGTTTCTGGCGCTGCCGCTGCGCGCGGTCCTGCTGCGCGCCTTCTTCCGTTCGTCGGGGCGCAACGTCGCGGAGGCGATGGTGCTGGTGCTCTACGTCTCCGGCCTGGGCTTCCTGCTGGGCGCGGTGCTCGCGCCCGTGCAGGCCCTGGGCTGGGAGGCGGCCGGGAGTCTGCGACCACTCTTGACGGTGGTCTGGACCTACTGGGCGGCGCTCCAGTTCTTCGGCCACGGCCGGCTCGCGACGCTGTGGCGGACGGTCTGCGTCGTGGTCCTGCACGCGGCCGTCACGGTGCTGCTCTTCCTGGCCGTCGCGGTGCCGTGGGTGCTGGTCACCGGCTAGCGCGCGCGGCCTCGACCAGCCGGCGGGCGCGGACGGGATCCGGCGGCTCGGACCAGCGGCCGCCGCGCTTGAACCACGAGCCGACGATCGCGGCGTCGGCGTGCCGGAAGAGCTCGGCCACGTTGTCCGGCGTCGTGCCCGAGCCGACGACCAGCGGCAGCGAAGTGGCCGCGCGGCACTCCGCGAGCTCGCGCGCGTCGGTCTCGGCGCCGGTCGCCGCTCCGGTGACGACCACGCCGTCGGCGCCGAAGAACTCCGCCGCGCCGGCCGTGGCCGCGGTTCCGACGTCGGCGGTGAGCGCGTGCGAGCTGTGCTTCTTCTTCACGTCCGCCAGGATGGCGACGTCCTCGGCCCCGATCGCGCGGCGGTAGCGCAGCAGCGGGCCGGCGTCGGCGGATTCGAGCAGGCCCTCGTCGGCGACCGCGGCGAACACGAAGCCCTCGGCGCGGACGAACGAGCACCCCGCGGCGTGCGCGATGGCGACCGCCTCGCGGTTGGCTCCGGCCAGCACCTGGATCCCGAGCGGCAGCTCGATGGCCGCCCGCACCGCGGTCGCCGCCGCGGTCATGGCCGCGACGATCTCGGGGCCGACGTCGCGGCGCAGGTAGGGGACGTCGTGCATGTTCTCCAGGAGCACGGCGTCGAAGCCCGCGTCGGCCAGCAGGCGCGCCTCGCCCACGGCGCGCTCGACCAGCGCCGAGACCGGGTCGGCCGAGCGCGGCGTGCCGGGCAGCGCGCCGAGGTGGACCATCCCGACGAGCGCGCGCTCGCGGCCGAACAGCTCTTGGGGGCTCTTCATGGGCGGGATCGTACCGGATGCGCTCTCCGGCGCTGGTCCGCGAGAAGCGCGTGGATTCCGCGGCGTGAACCGGCGGCGCGCTTCCGTGCCCATCGAGCGACCGCGGCAAGCCTGACCGCGCGCTCCACTTCCGCATCGAATCACACCGCGGCACTGCCGCCCTCCCGAGATCAATCCCATGCGCCTGCTCTCCCTTCTCCTCCTGGCCCTCTCGGCCTTCGCCCTTCCCACCGCCGCCCAGACGACCGGCTTCCCCGGCTACAACGACTACATGGTCGACGGCCTCGGCTCCGGCTCGACCTCGGCCGCCGTCATGGCCGTCGCCAGCGGCAGCGACGTCAAGTTCACGGTGAACACGGCCCCCGGCGCCCCGGTGCTCTTCGCCTTCTCGCCCTGCCCGGCGACGCCCGGCGCGGTGTGCGCGGGCTTCTCGACCTGCACCTTCCTGCCGGCGACCGCCTGCGGCGGCGTGGCGAACCAGTCGATCGACATCAACCTCGGCTGCGGCGTGACCAACCTCTTTGCGGTGGCGGACGCCACGGGCAACGCCTCGGTGGCCGTGCCGCTGCCGGCCTCCTCGGTCGGGCTCACCTTCTCGACCCAGGCCTACGTGCTGCCGCCCGACGGGCCCTGCCCCGGCACGGTGCTCCCCGGCCTCCTCACCCAGGCCTACGACGTGGTGGTCTTCTGATCCCACGCGCGCCGTTCGACCTCGAACAATCCAAAGGGAGGGCCGTCCGTGAGCGTTTCGCTCGCGGGCGGCCCGCTTTCTTTTCCGGCTGCGAAGCGTGTTTTTGGGCGAGCGGCGCCGCGCCGGCGCCGGTCCGCGACGCGAAGGGGAACGCTCGGCCCACGCCCCTCGTCTCGGACCCCAGGCACGCCATGAACGCGCTTCTCCCCCTTCTTGGGCTCCTTCTCGTCCCCATCTCCCTTCCCGCCGCCCAGGGCATCCGGCTGGCCGAGGACCGCGCCGTCTTCGACTGGGACGACGGCAACAACCGTGCGCTGCTGCTCGGCGATCTCGACGGCGACCGCGTGCTCGACGCGGTCGTGCTGAACTCGGACGACGACAGCGCGGTGATGCTCGGGCGCGGCGACGGGCGCTTCGAGCGGACGCCGGCGCAGCTCGATCCCGACGTGCTGGCGGGCGAGCTGCTGGACGCCGACGGGAACGGGACGCTCGACCTGCTCATCGGCCGCGCCGGCTTCGGCGCGCAGCTCCTGCTCGGCGACGGCGCGGGCTCGCTGACCAAGGTGCCTGCTGGGCTGCCGCAGGGCGAGACGGTCGCGGACCTCGCAACGGCGGACGCGGACGGGGACGGCGACCTCGACGTGCTGCTCGCGGACGTGGGGCTCTACCTCTGGGCCGGCTCCGCCTACGCGGCCTCGGGGCAGGCCGCTATGGAGCGCGACGCGGGCGTCGTCCGCTTCGGCGACATCGACGGCGACGGCGATCCGGACGCGTTCTTCGGCTACAAGCAGTTCGCGAGCGCGAACGAGGTCTTCCGCAACGACGGCGGCGTCTTCGGCGAGCTGCCCGGCGCGCTGGCCTTCGTGCCGGACGAGACCTGGGGCGCCGCGTTCGGCGACGTCGACGCGGACGGCGATCTCGACCTGGCGCTCGGCAACCAGTTCACCTCGAAGGTGCTCCGCAACGACGGGGCCGGGATCTTCGCCGACGTCGGCGGGCTGCCGTCGGCCCTCTCGGTCCGCTCGGTGCTGCTCGCCGACCTCGACGTGGACGGGGACCTTGACGCCTTCCTCGGCACGCTCTCCAACACGCCCGAGAGGCTCTACGCGAACGACGGTGGCGGGACCTTCGTGGAGGTCGCCTTGCCGTTCGACGGCTTCGAGAGCTCGGTCCTGGCCGCCTCCGCGGGGGATGTCGATGGTGACGACGACCCGGACCTGGTCGTCGGCGCGGCGTCCGACCAGGCGCAGGTCCTGATCGGCGACGGGGCGCTGCGCTACTCGCTGCGCGAGCGCAAGGTCGCCCCGGCGCCGGACACGCGCGAGGCCGTGGCGGGGGACTTCGACCTCGACGGTGACTTCGACGTCTTCCTGGTGCAGGACAACGGCTTCCGCAAGCTGCTCGCGAACGATGGGGAGGGCAACTTCGCCGACGTGCCCGGAGCGGTGCCCGGAGCGTCGTCGGTCAACCGCATCACCACGGCCGACTTCAACGGCGATCAGTACCTCGACGTGCTGCTGCTGCCGTACGCCGATCCGTTCTTCTCGTCGCCCGTGCACCTCCTGCGGAACGATGGCGATTCGAGCTTCACGCAGGTGACCGGTGCGGCGCCGCTCATCGAGGGGAACTCCGGCCACGGCGCCTTCCTCGACGCGGACCTGGATGGAGACCTCGACGCGCTCGTCAACGTCGTCGTGACGAACTACTGGGTGAACGACGGCGCGGGCAACTTCACGGACGCGCCCGCGTCGTGGCTGCCGGGATCGGACCCCGACGGACCGATCGTGGCGGCGGACTTCGACCTCGACGGCGTACCCGAGACCTTCGGCATCAGCGGCTTCTTCGAGTGCGACGGTGCGGGGGTGCTCACCAAGGCGGGGCCCGGCTCGAACAACGGCCGGCTGCGGGTGGGCGACTTCGACGGCGACCTGGACCTCGACGTGGCCGAGGCCGGGCCCACCGCGCCCGAGCGCGTCTTCCTCTATGAAGGCTCGCCCACGTTCACCGAGGTCGGCCTGCCCGATCCGCTGCAGGGGCTGGACCTCGCGGTGGGGGACTTCGACGAGGACGGACGCGACGACGTGGCCATCGCGACGGCCTTGGGCATCCGCGTCTACGCAAGCGAGGCGGCCGGCGGCTTCACGGAGGTCGCGAACCCGCTACAGGGCTACGGCGACGCCGACCGCTCGACGCTGCTCGCCTTCGACGCCGACGGGGATGCGGATTCCGACCTCTTCGTGCTGGGGAGCGAGGGCTTCCCCGCCCGCCTTTGGAGCAGCCGCGGCCGGCACGTGGCGCTGCGCGGCTTCGCGAGCGTGGGCAAGGCGGCCGAGGTGCAGGTCTTCGGGCCGGCGGGCGAGCCGTGCCTCCTCGCAGCGTCGCTCGCGCCGACCGCGGTCGAGCTCCCGCTCTACGGCACGCTGAAGGTCGATCCGACCGCGCTGCTCTCGCTCGAGAGCGCATCCCTGGGCCCGGCCGGCACGGCGCTGTTCGCGGCGCCGGTGCCCGACCTCGCGGTGCTCGTGGGGCTGCCGGTCTTCTGGCAGGCCGCGGCGGGGGTGGATCTGCGCCTCACCAACCTCGAGCAGGCCGAGCTCGCGGTGCCGTAGGAGCGTGGCTCGGGCGAACCCTGCATGAACGACCGGCCTGCGGCGGCCGGGGGAGACTAGAGTGCGCAGGCGCGGCGGCCCGCCGCGCGCCCCGTCGACCCCGACTTCGGAGACCGCGAACCATGCGCAACGAACCGCCCCACGGCGTCCGCACCACCGCCCTGGCCGGAGGCTTCGGCCTGCTGCTGCTCGGCGGCGCCGCCTTCGGCCCGCGCCAGGCCGGCGAGACGGCGCGCGGCGTTGTGTTCGAGGACCGCGACGGCGACGGGCAGCGCGGCGTCGACGAGCCCGGGATCGCCGGCGTGCGCGTGTCCGACGGCGAGGAGGTCACCGTTACGGACGAGGAGGGGCGCTGGTCGCTGTCCGTCGGCGACGAGGCGGTGCTCTTCATCACCAAGCCGTCCGGCTACGCGGTGTCGCTGAGCGCCGACAACCTGCCGCGCTTCTACTACGTGCACCAGCCCGCCGGCTCGCCCGCGGGGCTGCGCTACCCCGGCGTCGAGCCGACCGGCCCGCTGCCCGCGTCGATCGACTTCCCGCTCGTGCGGCGCGACGAGCCCGCCGCGTTCGACGTGCTGCTGTTCGCCGACCCGCAGCCGCAGACCGAGGCCGAGCTCGACTACATCCGCGAGGACGTCCTGGACGAGCTGATCGACAGCGGCGCGGCGTTCGGGATGACGCTCGGCGACATCCTGTTCGACGACCTGTCGCTGTTCCCGCGCTACGTGGCGCTGGTCGGCGGCCTCGGGATCCCCTGGTACAACGTGCCGGGCAACCACGAGCTGAACTTCGAAGCCGACGGCGACCGCCACTCCCTGGAGACGTTCAAGCGCTACTTCGGCCCGCCCTACTACTCCTTCGAGCACGGTGAGGCGGTCTTTCTCGTGCTCGACAACATCGAGTACCAGGGGGGCGGCGCGAGCGACCCCGGCGACGTGCGCGGCAACGGCGGGTACGTCGCGCGGATCGGCGAGCGTCAGTTGGCTTGGCTCGAGCGCGAGCTGAGCCACGTTCCCGCCGAGAAGCTGGTCGTGCTCGCGATGCACGCGCCGCTCGCGAGCTACGTCTCGCCGCACTCGACCGGCGTCAACACCCAGGACCGCGACGAGCTCTTCCGTATCCTCGCCGGTAGGCCGAACCTGTACTCGATGGCGGGGCACACGCACACGACCGAGCACGTCTACTTCGGCGAGGAGGACGGCTTTCCCGGCCCCGGCGAGCTGCACCACCACGTGCTGACGACCGTGTCGGGCTCGTGGTGGAGCGGGCCCTTCGACGAGCGCGGGGTTCCGACCAGCCTGCAGCGCGACGGCACGCCCAACGGGTACCACGTGCTGCACATCGACGGCGCCGAGGTGAAGGCGAGCTTCCGCGCCGCCGGGCAACCGGCGGACCATCAGATGCGCATCGTGCTCGACGTTGCTCACCACGGGCTGGGGCGCGACGGCCTGCGCGACTTCCGCTGGGGCGAGCTGTTCGACGGGCGCCTGTCGGTCGACGCCGTCCCCGCGGCCGAGCTCCTCGTCAACCTGTTTGACGGCGGTCCGCGTTCGCGGGTGGCGTTGCGCATCGGCGACCGCGAGCCCCTCCCCATGCGCCGCGTCAAGCGGCGCGATCCCTACGCCATCGAGGTCTTCGTGCGCAACGAGGACACCAAGAAGTCGTGGGTGAACGCCGAGCCCTCGTCGCACCTCTTCGCGGTCGACCTGCCCGACGACCTCGCCCCGGGCGTCCACGTCGCGCGCGTGCTCGCTATCGACGAGTTCGGGCGCGAGCATCGCGCGAGCGCGCTGATCGAGGTCACCGGGCGCTAGGATCCACCCGCCATGAAGAACCTCGCCGCGGCAGCTCTGCTCCTCTCGCTCCACCCCTCCGATCCGGTCGAGCTCGTCCCGCGCGTTCCCGACGGCGTGCTCGTCACCGAGTGCAAGCTCGCGTCGTCGGCGCGCCTGGAGAGCACCAAGCTCTTCGCGGACGGCAAGGAGGTCCCGGTTCCGGGCGGCACCTCGCGCACGATCGAGGTGCGCCAGGCCGTGGTCTTCCGCGACGCGGCCTTCGAGGCCAAGGGCGGGCGCGTCGACGCCTTCGCGCGCACCTACACCGCCGCGCGCCGCACGTCGTCGATGCAGATGGTGGATCCGTTCGGGGGCGAGCACGCCGACGAAGGCGAGCGGGGTTCGCCGCTCGTCGAAGAGCCGCTGCGCTTCGCGCGCGAGGAGGGCGTCCTCGTAGCTCGTCGGTCCGACGGCACCGAGCAAGCAGGGGCGCTCCCCACGCCGGACTGGACCGTGCTGCTGCCCGCGGAGCCCGTGGAGGTCGGCGACTCGTGGCCGGTGCCCGTCGACCTGCTCGCCGCGCTGCGCGAGCCCGGCGGCGAGCTGGCCTGGGAGATGGCCGGCGAGGGGGAGGAGAGCCTGGAGCTGCTCGCGCCCGCAGGCTCGACGGTCTACGAGGGCGAGGCTCAGGGGACGCTGGAAGCGCTGGAGGGCGGCGTCGCGCGCATCGCACTCGCGGTCCGCGCGACGGCGCGGCTCGACCTGACGCCCTTCCTCCCCAAGGAGGACGTCGTCGAGCACACCGAGGGTCCGCACCGCCCCACGATCGAGAAGGTCGTGATCGTGTCCGAGCTCGAAGGCGAGGGCGAGCTGCGCTGGCTCGTCGACGCGGGCCGCGCGGACTCGCTCGCGCTGAAGCTCGAGGGGACCGAGGTCGAGACGGTCGACTACGGCCACAGCCAGCTGGCCTTTGGGCACGACGTCGAGCTCTCGTCGATCAGCCGCAGCGCGGTGACCGAGCGGCTCGAAGCCACGCTGAATGCCCGCTGAGGGCCCCGGTCCTTGCCGACTCGTTCCCCGACCTTGACGGGAAGGCGAGGCCGATCGTATCCAGTAGGGTCATGCAGGCTCCCGTCCTATCCGCCGTCCTCCTGTCCTGCCTCGCGGCGCCCGCGGCCGCACAGACCTTCACGGTTGTCGGCATCCCCGACACGCAGAACTACAGCGAGTCGTTTCCGCAGATCTACTACGACCAGACGCAGTGGGTCGCGAGCAGCATCACCGCGCTGAACATCGCCTTCGTCAACCACTACGGCGACCTCGTGCAACACGGCGACATCGTCGCCGAGTGGCTGGTCGCCGATCAGGCCCAGGCGACGATCGACGCGACCGGCATCCCGAACTCGGTCACGCCCGGCAACCACGACGTGCTGCCGAACGGCTCCTCGGGCGAAAGCTACATCCCGCAGAACTACCAGGCGTTCTTCGCACCGTCGCGCTACTCGCACCAGCCCTGGTGGGGCGGCGCGTCGCCGACGGGGATGAGCAGTTATCAGATCTGGACCGGCGGCGGGCGCTCCTTCGTCAGCCTCAGCGTCGAGGTCGACACGCCGCTGCACGAGCTGGCGTGGGCCCAGGGCGTGCTCGACCGGCACCGCGACAAGCCGGTGATCTTCACGACGCACCGCTACCTGCAGGACGCCGAGGACTACACCGCCGGCGTTCCGTTGGTGCCGTCGGGCCGCTATCCGGACATCTGGTACCTGATCGAGGACGTCTACACGCCGAACGGGATCCAGAGCGAGGAGCTCTGGAACTGGTTCCTGCGCCGCAACCCGAGCATCTTCATGGTGAACTGCGGGCACTTCCACGAGGAGTTCCGTCAGACGAGCACCAACGTCTACGGCCACCCGGTGCACGAGGTGCTCGCCGACTACCAGGACGACCCGAACGGGGGCAACGGTTGGCTGCGCTACTACACGATCGACATCGACGCCGACCGGATCGAGGCCGAGTCGTACTCGCCCTGGCTGGACGAGTTCCGCAGCGCGGGCGAGAGCAAGTTCACGCTGACGACCGACTTCAGCAACTACGCGACCGACAACCCGGCGCGCGTGTTCCAGCAGGGCATCAACGCCTACGCGGGCACCCAGGACACGTGGATCAACGAAGCGGAGCCCGATACCTCGTACGGCGAGAGCTCGGTCCGCGTCTCCGACGACGACATCGAGAACTTCGTGTTCGGCGACTACCAGGCGCAGGCGCTGGTCCGCTTCGACGACGTCTTCGGCTCGGGAGCCATCCCCTCCGGCGCGAACATCGTCAGCGCGACGCTGAGCCTCGAGCTCTCCAACGACATCGACAATCCGCTCTTCGACGCGGACTTCTTCGTGCACCGCGTGCTGGTGCCGTGGGACGAGGGCTCGACCTGGAACTCGCTGGGGAACGGGCTGCAGGTCGGTTCTGAGCTGACCTCCGCCTTCGCCAGCTTCGACGGCGACAACAGCCCCGACAGCGACTTCCTCCGCCGGATCGACGTCACCTCGTCGGTCCAGGCCTGGTCGGATGGCTCGGCCAACTGGGGCTTCGCGATCCTGCCGGAGATCATCAGCGGCAACGACGACGGCATCGAGATCCGCACGAGCGAGTCGAGCATCGAGATCCTGCGCCCGCGCCTGGAGGTGATCTACGAGGAGCCCTGTGGCGCCTCGCAGTATGGCCTCGGCGCCGGCCTCGCCAACGTGATGGAGCTGACCGAGAGCGGCACTCCGGCCGTCGGCGGCGTGCTGGTCGCGGTCACGGGGCTGGCGCCCGACGCGCCGGTGACGACGCTGCTCTCGCTCGGCGAGGCCAGCCTCGACCTCTTGGGCGGCAAGGTGCTGATCGACCCGGCGCAGATCCTGCTGCAGTCGACCGATGTGCCCTCGGCGGGCGGCAACAGCGACTGGATCCTGCACATCCCGGACGACGGGGCGCTCGTGGGGCTCGACGTCTACCTGCAGTCGTTTGCGGCCGACGCGAGCCAGCCGGCGGGGCTGGCGCTGTCGAACGGGCTGAAGGTCACGATCTGTCAGTAGCGACGTTCGCTTCGGGCGGCTGAGGCCGGCCGAAGACCGGAGCGAGGCGGGGAGCGAGGGCGGAGACGCGCTCGCTCCCCTTGCGTTTTGAGGGCAGGGATTCGCCGGCGAATACCGCGTACGTCCGAGCCGGCCGGGTGGGGGGGCCGCCGAGATCGGGGGAGAGAGAGCCCCGAAATCGGCCGTGGCGGCCCGCCGGGCGGGGGAGCCGCACCTGCGGAGCCGGGCGCAGATTTTCCTTTGCAGGCTTCGCGCGCAGTTCTCGTCGATCCCGGCAGAAGCGCGAGGCGGCTCGTCCCGACCCGTTCGAGCGCGCCCATCCTCCTAAGTCTCTCTTCCCAACCCCGACCCGATGACCTCCACCAACCTCGCTTCCTCCCCGTTCCGATGGTCGGGCCGCAAGGCCCTCGGCGCCGCCGCCGCGTTCGGCGCCACCGTGCTCCTGTGCGGCTCGGCGCAGGCGCAGGACCAGTACCTGGTCAAGAACAACGGCCACCAGCCCCTGCGCGACCTGAACTTCATCACGCCCCGCGGCGACCAGGAGCTCGCCGACCAGGGCGCGACCGTCGTCCAGGGCGACTTCGACGGCGACGGCCTGCTCGACTCCGCGCAGCGCGGCACGGGCGTCGAGCGCTGGTCGACCACGGCTCCGAGCCTGGTGATCGACGACGAGCTGCCCTTCTTCGACAGCGACCGCATCCTGACCGCCGTGGGCGACTTCAACGGCGACCTGATCGACGAGATCGCCTGGCGCCTCGACGGCTGCCCCTTCTGGGTGGTCAACGACCCCGCGGGCGAGGACTACCCGATCTTCGACGGCATCAACGGTCTGGTGGTCTCCGGCGACCAGATGAGCGCCGAGGTCGGCGACTTCGACTGCGACGGCAAG
>JBCCGI010000152.1:0-12694 GCA_039029355.1 Planctomycetota bacterium | reverse complement strand
TTCAGATACTCCTGGACTTCTGGATGAATTACCACTGCAGGCGCGTACACAGGGGGTTACTAAAATGGTTCCCAGCTCATATTCATTGAAGTAATCACAATACTTCCGTGAGAAATTGCCAAAGTTTGGTGCGGCTCCAACGCTCGGTTTCTCGTTCGGCCGGGCTCGTCGAGACGTTCTAGAGGGAGCGCGCCCGGGCAGCGGCGCTTCGGGCGCAGGGACCGCCGAGTAGCGGCGAACAGCGGCGAACAGCGGCGAACGGCGCCAGCCGCGCCGGGCAGCAACACGGCTCCGCAGCAGATCTAGAGAGAGGCGCTTTCCATGGGTCGTTCGATCGGTGTTCTTCTCGCGACGTTGGCCATGCTCCTGGTGGGCGCGAACGCGGGCCGCAGCCAGGGGTACTGCCACATGAAGGTCTCGTCGGTCCCGACGGGCTCGACTCTGACCTGCGCTTCGCCGTGTCCGAACGACACCTGCTCGTTCTGGGTGAGCAGCCTCGCGGGGGAGTCGTGCAAGTGCACGAACACGATCCAGGTCAACTGCTGCGACCTCTACCTGGAGCCGAACGGAGTCCTCCACTCGATCGGGCTCTGCGCCGCGGCGGGGTGTCCCGGCGCGGCGGGCTCCACCTGCAGGATGCTGACGCTGATCAGCTACCACCCGGACGGATCGATCAAGAAGATCGTAAGCTGGCCCAAGTGTCTCCTCTAGCCAAGGGCGGGGCCCTGCTCGCCGCCGTCGCGGCGGGCCTCCTGTTGCTGGGATGGATCGCGTCCCGGCCGGTCAACGACAGCCGCGCGGGGCCGCGAATCGACCTGGCGGGGGCCGGCCAGGACCGCGCTGGCGGACTCGCCGAGCCGGGTGCGGCTGCGGCCGACTCCGGTTGGAGTCGGCCGCCGAGTCGCGTCGAGCCCCTGCGGGCCGGTGCGGCAGCGCCGGTCGTGGAGCCCGAGGTCGGCGTCCGCATCCACGTCTCCGACGGTGCGGGCCGCAGCTTGGCGGGGGCCGAAGTGACCAGCGGCGCGGTGCTCGGCGTCACCTCGGCGGCCGGCGAGCTGGAGTGCCGCTGGAGCGACCTCCGCGCCGGCGTCGTCGCGGCCCGGGCTCCGGGATTTGCACGCACCACGGTGTATCTGGCCGAGCCGCCCGCCGACTCGATCCAGGTGGTGCTCAAGCCCGTGGCCTCGATCGACGGCGTCGTGCTCGACCCCCAGGGTCGGCGCGCGGGCGGGGGCCTGCGCGTGCTCGCCTGGCCGCAGCGCCGGCTGTGGCTCGACGTGCACGCGTTCGAGTCGCATGCCGACGGGACGGGGCCCTTCGAGGCCATCACCGCGGCGGACGGGAGCTTCCGCTTCGAGGACGTCGCGCTCGGCGAGGCCTACGGGCTCGCGGCCGGAGGGCGCGGCCTCGCGTCGCTCGAGCATTCCTCCGTGGTGACTCCCTCCGAGGCGTCCGTGGAGCTGGTCGTAGTGCCGCTCGCCGGCGTTGCCGTGCGCTTCGCCGGTCCCTTCGGCCCGGTCTCGACCGAGGTCCACGCGACGCTGCGCGAGGGGTTCCAGCTGCCGGAGGGGGTGCAGCGTGTGCGCCCGTGGCCCACGGCGGCGTGGCTAGCCGGCGTCCATTCCTCGCGGCTCAGCTCACGGGAGGGCCTCGTGATGCTGGTCGCGGACCGCACCGGCCCCGGCAGATCCGAAGCGCTTCGCACGCGCCTGCGCTGCTGGATCCCCGGCTACGAAGCGGTCGACGCCCCCCTGGAGCTCGTCGCTCTGAGCGAGGGATGGACCGAAGCGCGCGTTGAGCTCACGCCACTCGACGAGGGGGGCTTCGGGTCGCTCGTGCTGCTCCGTGAGACCGCTCCGCTGGCCGGGGCGATCGCTCCGTCGGCCGGTTCGAGCGGTCCTCCGGACGATGCGAGCGTTGCGTCGGCCGATGTGAGCGTCCCGTTCGGCGACGCGACCGAAGCGCTCGAGGGAACGGTCCACCTCGTGCCGGTCGACGTCGAGCCCGCGCCGCTCTTCCTGCTGCGACTGCCGCCTTGGAGCGACGGCCGCGCGCAGCTGGACGGGATTCCGGTGGGGGAGTACGAGCTCGAGGTCCGCCTCCGCGCGAGTGGACCGGTGCCCGGGCTGCCGGCGCGCATCCGCATCGACTCCACTCCCTGCGAGGTGACGCTGCCCTCCGAGGACACCGGTCGGATCGTCGTGCGCCTCCGCGATCGCTCGGGCAACGCCTACGACGGACCGGTCGACCTGATCGTGGGGCACGGGTCTCCCGTCCACACGGGCCAGGGTCTCGAGCTCACCTCGATGGGCAGCGCGCGCCATCTGCGCGGGCCCTACACCTATTCGCTGGTGCCCGCTGGCGACTACTCCGTCCTCCTGACCAGCCCACGGATTCGCACGGCCGGTCCGAACCCGCGCGCGGCCCGCGTCGCCGCAGGCCAGCGGACGGTGGTGGAGTTCACGCTGCTGGACTGAGCGGGGAGAGGAGCGCCGCGCTACAGGATCGACGTCGCCACCGCGACCGACTTCACCGACTCGACGCCGCCCGCTCCACGGACGGCCACCGCCTGCAGCCCCACCTCGATCGGCGGCAGCCCCGGCGGCACCGCGACGAACAGCTGGCCCACGCCCGCTCCGTCGGCGATGGCCAGGCCCAGGTAATAGGCCGGGCTCTGCAGGTCCAGGCAGAGGCCGCCCAGCGGAGCGAAGCACGCGCCGGGACCGAGGCCGCTCAGCCCGTAGCCGACGAAGACCGTCTCGCCCGCGAGCGCGCCCTCGACCGTGACCGTCGCGCCGGCGCCGCTCGGCAGCGGCGGTGCGTCCAGCCACAGCGGTGCCTCGGGCCAGGCCGCGTTGAGCGCCGCGACGGCCTCGAACACGTCGCCCTCGTGGTAGTGGTCGACCGTCACGAAGTTCGGCATCTGGCGCAGCGGGTTCGTGGCCTCGTAGCCCCAGCACTCCGCCGCTCGCACGAAGAGCTCCGGGTAGCTGTTCACGAGCGGCGCCTCGTCCGGCAGCCCTCCGAGCGGGCCGGTGAGGAAGTGGTTCAGCACGAAGAGGTCGTCGGGCGGCGTGCCGCGGTTCTCGGTGCACGAGAACGACGCGAGCGTGGGGAAGTCGAAGTGCGTCTCCCACGCCAGGCTCCAGACGTAGTGGTGCCAGGGGAGCGAGGCGCCCGAGTCGTCGGTCAGCACGACCAGCCGCGTCCCGTCCTCGATCATCGTCCGCAGCGTGGGCCCCGCGCCGCCGGGGTGCGCGTAGAGGTAGGGCGTCAGCCCGGCGTCGGCGAAGGCCTGGGCGGTCTTGGCCTCCGAGAGGTAGCTCTCGAGGATCAGCGTCACCACCTCGTTCGGGTTCGCCGCCAGGAACTGGCGCACCTCGGTCAGCCCCTCGACCAGCGGCTTCGAGCCCAGCAGGCACGACCCGTGGCACAGGAACGAGCCCCCGAAGAAGTCGTAGGTGTCGAGCATCAGCGCGCGCACCCCGTCGGCGAGCTGGGTCGGCATGTCGAAGGCCTGGTTCGGCACCGGCAGGAAGAAGCCGTCGGCCGAGCTCGCGTAAGCGTTGTGCGTGGTCGCGTAGGCGACCTCGTTGTAGGGCCGGTCGCAGAGGTCTGGGTCGCCGTTGCAGGACAGCGCGCCCTGCGCGGAGCCGGCGGACGGCAGGAAAGCGAGGGCGGGCAGGAAGAAGAGCGGCTTCGGCATGCGGAGAGGGGCTCCTGGCGGAGGCGCGGTACGCGCGCAGCTCGCGCGGCGTCCCGCGCCGGACCTCGACCAGGATACGAAGAGCCGCGCCGCCCCGCACGGCCGGGCGTGGGCGGCGCCTCCGCGCGGGAATCGCGCCCGCCTCGCCCCGACGTTCGCGTGCACGCCTAAGCTGGGTCGACGCCCTGTTCCCAAGCGCCCAACCCTAGGAGAGCCACTTCCCATGAGCCTCGCCTTCCTGCTCGCCACGACGATTGCCGCCCCTGCGCTTCCTTACCCCGCCGGCGGTCAGGAGACCGTCTTGGAACCGACCCTGCGCGGGCACGTGGGCCCCACGGGCCAGGCGGTGTTCTCCGCGATCAACAACTACTTCGCGGGACAGTGCGGCACGTGCTCGACCCCGGGGGAGTACCGGAACTACTTCGCCTTCCACCTGGGCGGCCTCAACGGCAAGGTGGTCAGCGCCCAGCTCGAGTTCGACGCCGCGGACGTGATCGTCGGCCAGTCGCCACCGACGAGCACCTACACGGTGTTCGCCTGGGGCGGCGCGGTTCCTCCCGCCGGCGTGGGGGTCGAGTACGGCAGCCGCGCCTACGCCGAAGCCGACACCAAGACGCTCACGACGATTCCGCTGAACGCCGCCGCGCTTCAGGAGCTGAACGAGGCCAGCATCTTCCGCTTTGGCGGCAGGTTCTCGGACCCCGAGGTCCAGTTCGGCGGCGAGTTCCCGAACGAGTGCGCCTTCGGCAGCACCGGGGCCGGCTTCGCCACGCGGCTGCGCGTCGTGACCGAGGAGTGCCCCGTCGGCCCGGCGACCGAGGTCGCGCGGCTCGGGTCCCCGCCCAACCCGGACGCGCTGCTGCCGGGGCAGACCAGCGGTCCGGTGGCGGGCTCGGTGTGGGATCCGGTCATCGACCACACGAGCTTCCTGCCGGCCGCCACGCTCGACGTGCTGGCGGTCGCGCTCCAGCCGGCGAACGTCGGCCTCGGAGCGGTCGGCACGCTGCTGTGCGATCCGGCGACGACGGTGCTCGTGGACCCCGGCGTCCCGGGCCTGCCGTTCGCGGTGCCGATCCCGGACGACTGCGGTCTCGTCGGCGCGACGCTCTGCAGCCAGGGCGCTTCGGTCGACGCGGCGGGCGCGATTCGGCTGACGAACGCGCTCGACCTGACGCTGGGCTCGTAGGAGCGCCGCCGCCTTCGGCCGGGGCGACTCGTCCCGGCTAGAAGGCGAGCTCGAGCGCCACCGACAGGAGGTCCAGGTCCTCGTCGTCGACGAAGTACTTGGCGTAGTCGGCGCGCAACGAGACGCCGCGGCCGAGGTCCATCCCCAGGCCCAGCCCCAGGATCGGGTCCAGGCCGTCGCGCTCGAACGACGCGGCGGGGCCGTCGGCGATGCGGATGTTGACCTCGGCGTCCCAGTACCAGAGCCCCGCCGACGCGGTCGCGCGCAGCGGCCCGAGGTCGATCAGGTTGCCGCGCACGATGGCGGTCACGCCCTCGGCGGCCGTCGGGTGGAAGGCCACCGCGGCCTCGGCGAGGTCCTCGAGGTCGACCAGGCCTCCGCTGGCGTCGCCGACGCGCGACTCGATCGTGCCGAGGTGGGTGTAGCCGAGCTCGAAGGCGAGCGCGCCCTCGAAGCGGTAGCCGACGTAGGCGCGCCAGGCGGCGTCTGTGTCGTCGAAGTCGGCCGTCACGGGGAAGCCGATGTCGTTCAGGTCCTTGATGTACGCCCCGCGGTCGATGTTGGCGCGCCGCTGGCCCCAGGCGCCCCCGACGTACCAGCCCGGGTCGTTCGCCGGGAAGAAGCCGAAGTCGACCAGGCCGATGTCGGAGCGCAGCTCGCCGAGCTCCTCGCGCATGCGCAGCCGCGAGTCGTCCGCGACCTCGTCCGCCTTGCGGTAGGCCGCGCGGGCGTTGGCGCCGTCGTCGAGCCGCGCGAACCCGCGCGCCGCGTCGCCGAAGGCGGCGAAGGACTCCTCCAGACGCCCGGCCCGGCGCAGGCCGCGCGCGAGCACCAGGCTGAGCCCCGGGTCGCCGCCGTCGTACAGCTCGATCGCCCGGCGCAGGTGGTAGGACGCGGACTCCCACGGGTCGTCGGCGACCCAGTGGCCGAGCTCGCCGAGCCGCAGGCCGAGCACCTGGTGCAGGCGGCGAACGCGCAGCGGCGCCGCCTCTAGTGCGGGGACGTGCGTGCGCGCCAGCGGCCCGGCGTGGAGCTCGTCGATCTCGGCCTCGACGTCGAAACCCGCCGGAAGGTCCGGCGTGGGATCGTCCTCGAAGCGGTGCAGCAGGTTCAGGCGGTCGAGGGCTAGGTCGAGCCGCGGCACCGGCACGCCGGACGCCAGCTGCTCGGCGGTGTAGTCGGCGTACTCCGGAGCGATCTCCACGGCCGTGTCGAGGATCTCCGCAGCCTCGTGCCAGCGCCGCTCGGTTTCGGCGCTCTTCGCGAGGCTGCCCAGGGTCGCGGCAAGCCGCTGGCGCTGCTCGAACGAGAGCGCCTCGACATCTGCCTCGCCCGCCTCGGCGAGGGGGTCGAGCAGCAGGCGCACCAGCGCCTTGTACTCGGGCACCTGCGTCAGGACCGGGAGGCGTTGCAGGCTGGCGGGGCTCATGGTGCCCAGCTCGTTCTCGAGGTCGATCCAGCGCTCGAGCCAGCGGGCGGCGTCCCCGCTGCGCTCCTCGGCCAGCGTCGCCGTGGCGAGCAGCGCCTCGTAGCCCGCGCGCGCGACGGCGGCGCTTCCGCCGGCCGCGAGCTGGCCCGCGAGCGACTCGAGCTCGGCGCGCGCGCCGAGCGCCGTCAGGACTTCGAGCAGCCGCAGCGGCGCCATCTCGCGGGCCGGGTCGGAGGCGTAGGCGCGCTCGTACTCGACGCGCGCCGCGCCGAGGTCGCGCAGGCCGACGAGCAGGTCGCCGCGGAACACCTGCCGGCGGTAGCGGCCGTCGGCGCCGATCCCCGCCGTCGACAGGCTGTCGAGCACCTCGAGCGCCTCGCCCGGCTGGCCGAGACGGCTCAGCAGCAGGGCCCGGTTCTCGCCGGTGCTCGGGTCGCCCCGCCGCTCGGCGAGGGCGATCCGGTAGAGCTCCGAGGCCTCGCGCAGGAGCGGGAGCGCCGGCCCGGGAGGCAGCTTGGCCGCCTCCTCCTCGAGGAGGTAGGCGAGCAGGTACGCGCCGTCGTAGCGCGTGCCCTGCGCCGCGCGCGGAAGCTCGGCGCGAAGCAGCGCGATCGCGCCCGCGCGGTCGTCGCGCTTGAGCCGCGCGCGCGCCTTGCGCGCCAGCGCCTCTCCGTCGGCCTCCGGAGCCGCTTCTTCCAAGGCGGCCGTAGAGAGCTCCGCGCCCTCGGCCTGGGGCTCGAGGCCATCTTGCACCGCAAGCGCGGGAGCGACCGCGGCGCCGGAGAGCAGGAGAACGAGGGCCGCTCGGGCCGCGCGGACGCGTCGGTCGTTCACGGACCCTGGCTCGCGACGCCGGCGGGAGAGTGGTGCAGCAGCGCGTCCTCGCGCGGGATGTAGTGGGCGACGTAGAGGCCCTCGATCTGCAGCTCGCGGAAGAAGCCGTCCACCGGGGCGGGAGGATGGGACTCACCCGCCGGCGCCGGCGGTCGCTTGCGCTCCCAGATCTCCTTGAGGCCCACGTAGCGCGCGTCGAGCACGGTCTTCGGCGCGGGGGGCGTGTCCGCCTGCGCCTGGGTGTCCTCCTCCACGGCCGCGCCTCCCTCCGCCGGCTTCGGAACGGCGAGGCCCCGCGTCCAGTCCACGTCCTCCTGGGTGAAGGTCCCGTCGTGGTAGGCGTCCGGTGCGACCGACTTGAGGTCGCTGAAGGAGTCGGGCCAGTTCATGCCGATCAGCCGCGTCCGCACGGCCTCGCGACCGAAGGTCCCGGCCGGGAGGCTGCACTCGACCTCGAACTTGCTCCGCGGCAGCGCCGCGAAGTCCTTGAGGTTGTTCTTGAGGAGGAAGAAGCCCTGGAACGCGCCGTCGCGGTCCGCGCCGGCGGCGAAGTAGCCCTGGGGCGGTGCCTCGCCCTCCTGCGCGCCGAGCAGCGAGACCCGCGACAGGAGCCCGCCCAGCAGCCGGTCGCCGAGCACGATGGCCTCGAAGCGGTTCGGAATCGATCCCACCCGCAGGGGGTCGGAGAGCTGCGACACCGCGATCTCGTCGCGGTACTGCTCGTCGGGCCGGAACTCGAAGTCGTCGGTGAAGACCTCGCCGCCCTCGGCAAGCGCGAGCGCGAGGTAGAAGCGGGTCGGCACCTTGTCCTTCAGCGGGCCGGCGTTGCGCGGCACGGTGCTCAGGCGGATGCGCAGCAGCGGGTACCCCGGCTCGAACGCGGGGCGGAAGCGCAGGAAGCCGACGTAGCCACCGAGCACGCCGGCCATCTGCTCGCTCATGTCGGCTTCGAAGGCGGGGACCTCGGGTTCGGTGACGCTCTCGCGGTAGGCCGCGGCCTCGAGCTCGAAGTCGACGCTCACGGTCGGTCGCTGGGCCGCCGCCCAGGGAGCGACGAGCGCAAGCGCCGTCGCGGCGCGGAACGTGGCTCGGATCGTGCTTCGGATCGTCATGGTGTGGATCGCTGGAGATCCCGACTCGGAGTCAATAGGGGCCGGCGGACAGCAGGCAGTCCTGGATCGGGTCGTCGGTCGCCTCGAAGAACGCGCGGCCCGCGGCCGATCCGAGCCGGTCGTGGCGCGGGAAGTACCAGGCCTGGAGCCGGTCGCCGCTTTGGATCGGGTGGAGGAGGGGGGCCGAGACGGAGCTGGCCCAGCGGTCGAAGACCTCGCCGTGGCCCGAGCCCTCCGCGCCGGCGGCGCGCATCTGGGCCTCCCACTCCGTACGCCGCGCCTCGCTCCATCCGGCGGGCAGCGCGCGCGCCGGTCCGAAGAGCACCGAGGCGCTGCGCTCGCTCGTGCGCGCGATGCCGAGCACCTCGAACTCGCCGTCCGCACCGACGCGGTAGAGATGGATGCTGCCGTCGGCCACCGTGCCGCGCGAGAGGTAGGGGACGCGCACCAGCACCGAGGACTTCGCGCTGAGGTCGTCGGGGACGCGCACCCGCTCGCCGCCTCCCGGCCGGAGGTCGATCGCGAGCGAGCCGCAGCCCTCGACCTCGAGCACCAGCGGCCGGCCGAAGGGCGTCGTGAAGCGCGTCACCTTGACCACCTCGCCCGGTCGGAGCGTGGACGCGCCGGAGCGCTCGCCGAGCGTGTGCGCGGCGGCCTCCCAGTCGCGCTGCAGCTCCCGGCGAAGCTCGGGCTCGGGGACGCGCTCGGCCGCGGGCGGCGCGGACCGCTCCGCGGCGTACACGGTCCCCGGCTGCGCGGCGGAGCCCTCGGCGCTCAGCTGGATCGCCGCGGAGTCGGCGCCGATCACGGTCACCGACGACACGAACAGGGTGGCCAGCACCGCGCACACGCCGAGGGTGACCAGCACCGGCGTCGAGAGCGCCCAGCCGGCGAGCGACCGCAGAGCGAGGCCGCGCGGGCGCCGCACCAGCAGCAGCAGCGCGAGCAACCCCACCGCCGCGCCGGCGGCGATGGGTGAGGGGGTCAGGTGCCGCGTGCCCCACGCGACGAGGAGCGCCAGGAAGCCGGTCAGGGCCGCCGCGCGAAGCCAGGGGCGGGCGGGCAGCCGCGCCGGAACGGCGGGCGTGACGAGCGCGGCGGGCTCGACGCCTGGCGCGGGCTCGGGCTCTCCGCCGCGCAGCGACGTCGCCAGGTGCAGGATCTTCTCCGCCGCCTCGAGCAACGCCGCCTCGCGGTCGGGCCCCTCGCGCGTCATCACCGGCTCGCCGGGGTCGTTGATGCCCTGGAACTCGGCCAGCCGGAAGTCGAAGCTCTCGCCGTCCGAGTCCTGCATCGGCAGGCGGAAGTGCTGCACCGCGGACGGCCGCACGTGCAGCGAGGCGATGACCAGCTCGCCGCGCCGCGCCGCCAGGGCGGCGCGCGGGAGCTCGACGTCGCGCACGAAGTCGCTGGTCAAGAAGTCGGCCGACACCAGCAGCACGACGACCAGCGAGCGGTCGAGCTCGTCGTGGATCCGGCGCCGCCACTCCTCACCGGTCTCGATGGCGGTGTCGGCGAAGACGCGCAGCCCCGAGCTCGGGTCCAGGACGACCTCGAGGTGCTGCACCAGCTCGTCGCGACTCTCGGAATCGGCGTGGCTGTAGCTGATGAAGACGGTGTCGCGCTTCAACCGCGGCGGCTCCGGGGAGGATGGGTGCAGGCAGGCATCGTGGCGATCGCGATGGGCTCGCACGGACGCCCTCGGAAGCGCAACAAAGCGATGGGGGCGCGAGCGGGACCCGAGACGGGCTGCAGCGCGGACGAGCGCTCCACCCGAAGGAGCCACCCTAACCGGGGGGTTGGGAGTTCGCCAATCGAGATCGGGGCGTGCTGGATAGGCCGACCTCAAACGCAAGCGAAAGGAACCGCCGAAACGCCTTTGGGCTAGGGAGCCCCCTCGCAAGCGCCGCGCGACCGAGAAGATCTTGCCCGGTCGGTTCGCTCCGACGAGCGCACCCGCACGCGCTTCCCGCGCCGCCGCCCGATCCTCCCGACTCCGACGTTCGCCGGTCCGGTGGGTCGGTGTCGACCGCCCTGGCCGGTGCGATCTCCCGAGCGATGTCCCGTGCGTGGTTCGAGGCGTTCGAGGCGAACGGGAGTCCGGCCGACACCCGGGCAGCTCGCCGAGCCCGGCGTCGAAGGCAAGGCCTCCGAGCAGCTTCTCCGCGCCCTTTTTGGGCTTGGAGAACCGCCCACCCCCGCGGATCCGGAAGACGCACGACCCGCTCCAGGACCACGCGGGCCACCGCGGACGCGCCGCTCTCCGACTCCCGTGCGGAAGGTCAGGCCGCCCTCGGGCCGTCTTCCGGTCCACGCCCCATCGACCAAGGAACGCCCATGCACCTTCTCCGCGTGCTCGCGCCGCTCCTCCTCGTCACCGGGTCCATCCAGGCCCAGGGCAAGCTCTGGGTCGTCGACTCGCTCGCGGGTCCCGGCCACGACTTCACCCAGATCTCCGACGCGGTCGAGAACTGCATCTTCTGGAACAACCAAGACAGCCCGCCGAGCGACCAGGAGATCTTCGTCAACGGACAGCACACGCCCGAGCTGCGCTACACCGACCTCGCCGGCGGCGTCACCTCCATCGGCGGCACCGGCACCGTGACGCTCGGCCCGGGCGTGATCGACCTCGACCCGCGCTTCGCGAACCCCGCTGCGGGCGACGACCACCTGAGCGCAGGCTCGCCCTGCATCGACGCCGACGACCCGGCCTTCGTGGGTCCGACGGGCGACACCGACCTCGACGGCGACCCGCGCCCGCTCGGCGCGGCGGTCGACCTCGGGTCGGACGAGCAGCCCTAGCGCGAACCCGGCGCTCGACCGGCCTTCTTCGAACGGTTTCTTCGAGGTTGTTGCAACTCCAGGGAGTCCCCGCTCCAGCCAAGGCGTCACAGCTGAACGAACGCACGAGCGCGTCCGGCGACGGATGCCTCACCCCCTCGAGCCCAGTACGGCTGAAGCGTCGGCTGGCGCCCCAGCGCCCGCCCGCCTCCCAAGGCGGCGGTACCGCTGCGTCCCGCGCGCGCCGCCGCAGCCCAGCATCCGGCCACACTCCATCGAAAGGGGGGCTCCCGTTGCCCAACCACCTCACGCGCGTTCTTTCCGCATCGACCCTCGCCCTTGCCGCCCTCGCGCCGCTCGCGCTCTCCCAGGACACGCCGCAGCCGTGCGACGGCAAGCCGGTCAAGTACACGGCGCCGGCCGGGTCCGTCCTCGGCTACGGAACGACCCCGTCGACGGCCACGGACGACGCCGAGACCGAGGCGATCCAGATCGCCATGTACTCGGTGACCGGCTGCGACCGCTGCCCGGACGGCTCGAAGTGTGCCTCGCAGCGCTCGCTCAGCTGGTCCGGGACGGTGGTCGGCATAGCCGAGTACGACACCGACCTGAACCTCTGGTTCGTCGGCCGGACCTGGACGGCCTGCACCATCACGCAGACGTGCGAGAGCTGCGAGTAGCCGCGCAGCCAGGCTTCGAGACGCGCTAGTAGGTGCCGCCGTCGCCGGGAGCTCCCCGGCGCGCAGGTGGCGCGCTCCGCGGGACCGTGCCGGGCCTGAGCACGCGGTCCCGCGCCCCGCTTCCCCGTCGGTGCGGCCGCTTCCAGGCCGAGGCCCGGGCCCGCGTTGGGTCCGGGGCCGCGACGGTTCCACTCCGAACAGAAAGAGGATCTTCATGTCTGCCCAGACCATCCGCAGGCTCGCGGCCTGCTCGCTGCTCGTCTTTGCCGTCACTCCGCTCGCGCTCGCGCAACACGCGCGTCAGGCCTGCGACAACAAGACCGTCGCGTACCCCGTGCCGGGCGGCACCGTCACGGGCCAGGGGACGACGGCCGACAACGCGGTGTACGACTCCGCCATCGACGCCCTGCAGTGGGCCAACCTGTCGGTCACCGGCTGCGACGACTGCCCCGACGGCGATCCGTGCGGCGCCGTCCAGTCGTTCGACTGGAAGGGCACGCAGGTCAGCGATCCGGTCTTCGACGCCGAGATCGGGCTCTGGGTCGTCACCAGGAGCTTCACCGGCTGCACGGTGGAGCAGAGATGCGAGCTCTGCGACTGAACCGCCCGTGGGGCGCTCTGAGTCGATGAACCTCTAGGCAAAGGGAGACGGAACCATGCAGCGCTTACGGATCGCCCTGCTCGTCCTCGTCGCGCCTCTCGCGTGGCTGGTGTTCCAGACGTTCGGCGGAGTTCCCGCAGCGGGACGCGACGTCGCCGCGCAGGTGCACGGCCAGGCGGCCCCCGGGCCCCGGCCGGCGCCCGCCACGGACGGAGCGCAGCCCGCGGCGGGGCGCCATCCCGTGCAGGCTCGCCCGGTCTCCTACCGCCTCCGTCCCCGGCGGGACGCCCCGGACGGCGCCCCCACCGCCCCCCCCCGGAGGTGGCGCGGGCCGCACCACACGGCACCCCGCGCCCTGCGCGGGC
>JBCCGI010000151.1:0-12998 GCA_039029355.1 Planctomycetota bacterium | reverse complement strand
GCTGGCGGGTCTTGGGCGTCGTCTTGGCGTTAGCATGCAGCTTCACTCGATCTCCTCGGGGTCTGGGACTGGTGGTTCAGCCCCCATGATCCCGGGGAGATTCGGGTGAACAACGTACTTGGACAGGACAGCTAGTCGACGGGCAGCGGCGAATCTTCTCGGAATTGCGGCGGCTTTTTCGACGCCCGCGCTACTCGCCGGCGAGGCCGCGCTCGAGCTCGATGCGCGCAGCCGCCGTCCAGCTGAACTGCGGGACGGCGGGGCGCACGCCCTGGGCCGGCTCGCCGGTGAGCGGGTTGTAGCACTCCCAATCGGCGGGCGCGGCGAGCAGCTTCTCCGCCGCCGCGTCCGCCTCGCTTCGCCTGCCGTAGCGCCGAAGCACCTCGACGCCCCAGGCGGCGTAGTCCATCCAGACCGGCCCGCGCCAAAAGCCGTCGGGGTCGAAGCGCGCGTCCGACCGCGCGACCGACGGGAACGGCAAGGGCGTCCAAAAGTCCTCCTCGCTCAGCATCCGGCGCAGCACCGCCTCGGCGCGTGGCGGAGAAGCCACGCCACACCAGAGCGGGATCCAGGTGGCCGCGGTCAGCGTGTCGACCCGCTTGAGGTCGGGCCACGTCACGTCGAAGTACGCGCCGCCGGACGAGTCCTCGAAGTAGAAGACCTCGTCGACCAGGTGCTCCAGCTCGGGATCGGGGATGCCGAGCAGCCGCTTCTCGAGGCATATCCACGCGTTGAGGTCGACCGACAGGACGCTCTGGACCCCGCCGACCAGCTCGGCGTCGTCGTAGCGCGTCGCGTTGTCCCAGCCGCTCTCCCACTTCGCCTGCTGCAGGCCGGCGCCGCCGTAGGCGTAGAGCTTCTGCCCCGCGGGGCGCCGCGCCGCCTCCCACCAGCGGTGGTAGCGCAGCAACGGCTCGCGGAACTCCTCGAGCAACCCCTCGTGTCGCGAGCAGGCCCAAGCGGCAAGCGGCGGCTTCGAGTTGTCCCAGTTGTTCTCGGACGCGTCGCGGCACACGGTGTCGGGCACCATGCCGTCCGCCCGCTGGTGGTCGAACATCGCCTGGATCTGACTACGCGCGAGGTCCGTGGGAAGCACGGCCGCGTGCTTCCACGAGTCCCAGGCCCAGAGGCCGTTGTAGGCAAAGGGTGACGGGATCGCCCCGGCGCTGCGCACGCCGCCCAGGGGGGAGCGCCAGTTCCAGCGCAGCGTTCGCGGCAGGCCTTCCAGCTCGGCGGTCTCGCGCGGCCCGCCCGGGAACACGTGTAGGTAGCGGCCGGGCCCGTCCGGTATCAGCCGGAAGGGCGACTCGCCGCGGGCCTGCACGGCCGTCCCCTCGGGCACCTGGATGAGGGCGGTGCGTGAGTCGAGGAAGCGCAGCGAAGCAGGCCCACGCCCGGCGACCTCGAGCTCGATCCTGTCCGCATGCAGGGCGCCGCCTCCCACCTCGCGGGTGAAGTCGAGCGAGAATCTCCTCCCGTCGACAAAGCTCATCGCCTCGAGCGCGTACGCCTCGTCCAGGCCGTACCCGTGCCAGGCACCCTTGTCTGCGAAAATCACTCCCCCTCCTGAAAGCGAGCGGCTTATCGAACCCCGTATTCCGCCGAGGTTCCGGTTCCGCGGCGGCCGGGTACTCTACCCCTTGGTCGCCGAAAGCTGCACTCCGCGAACGAGCGTTTTCTGCGCCAGAAAATACACGACGACGCACGGCAAAAGCACAATCGTCGACGCCGCCATCAGGTGCTCAACGGCAACCCGGTAGGTACGGCTAAAGCCGGCCAGAGCCAGCGTGAGAGTCTGATTCTCCGGCGAGCTCAAGTAGATCAGCGGGGTCCAGAGATCGTTCCAAGCCGCCAGGAATGTGAAGATCGCAACCGTCGCGACCACCGGGCGCGAAAGCGGCAGCATCACGCGGAGATAGACCCCAAACGCACCGCAGCCATCGAGCCGCGCCGCCTCGACGACGTCGCGCGGGATGGTCAAGAACGACTGGCGAAAGAGGAAGATAAAGAACGGACTGCCCCCGAGCAGACACGGCACCAGGAGCGGAAGGAACGTGTCGATCCAACCGAGCTGCTGAAACAGCACGAACTGCGGAATGACAAGGGCCTGCGCGGGCAGCATCATCGCGGCCAGCACGAGTACAAAGAGCACGTCGCGCCCGCGGAATCGCAGCCGCGCGAAGGCGTATCCCGCCAGCGAGCAAGTCAGTATCTGAAACGCGATCGATAGCGCCGTAATCAACAGGGTGTTAGCGGCGAGCTGCAGGAAGCCCGCGTAGGGTCCCGAGTCGTCAAACGCTCCCATCTGCCGCAGCGCGGCGCCGTAGTTTTCCCAACGGGCGACCTCCGGTGGCGCCACCGGCGACACGACGGCCTCGCCCTCTGCCTTCAGCGAGGCGTTCACCATCCAGGCCAGCGGCGCGAGGAAGGCCATCCCCAGCAGCGCGAGCAACACGGTGCGGGCGAGCCTCATGCGACCCGCCCCTCGTAGTGCACCCAACGGCGCGAGCTGCGCATCACGAGCAGCGTGAGCGCGAGCAAGGCGACGAACAACACCCACGCGAGCGCCGACGCGTACCCCATCCGGTGGAAGCGGAACGCGGTGCGGTAAAGGTAGAGGACGTAGAAGAGCGACGCGTTCCCCGGCCCGCCGTCGGTCATGACGTAGGGTTGGGCGAAGGTTTGCGAGGCGTTGATCAGCCCGATGACCAGGTTGAAGAGGATCGCCGGCGTCAGCTGCGGCACGGTCACGTGCAGGAACTGCCTCCAACGCGAGGCGCCGTCCACGCGCGCGGCCTCGTAGAGCGCCCCGTCGATCCCCTGCAGCGCCGCGAGGAACACGAGCATCGGGCCGCCGATGCTCCATAGGCTCATCAGCACGAAGCCCGGCACGATCCAGGCCTCGGACTCGATCCACTTCGCTCCGAGAGCGGCCTCGACAAAGCCCGATCCGAGGATCCAACGCCAGATCACGCCGACAGCCACGGCGCTCGCGACGACCGGCAGGTAGAAGATCGTGCGAAACACCGCGAGGCCGCGGCGCACGAGGACCGCGAGCCCGAGCGCGAGCGCGAGGGTCAGCGGCACCGAGAGCAGCGTGTAGCTCGCCGTCACCGCGAGCGCCTGCCCGAAGGCGTCATCGCGCGTCAGCTCGGCGTAGTTGTCGAGGCCGGCCCAACGCGCTTCGAGCAGGGGTCGCACCGGCGTCCAGACGAGCAGTGAGAGCCCCAGCGTCGCGAGCATCGGGCCCAGCGTGAACGCGACGAAGCCGGTCCCCCACAAGGCGAGCAGCCGCGCCGCGGCGCGTTCCTCGCGCCGGCGCAGCGCCCCCGGACGCGGCCCCATCAGGCGCACGCCGACGAGCAGCGCGAGCCCCGCGGCACCCGCGAGGGCGAGCCCCAGCAGCGGGACATTCGCGCGCGGACGCGAGCGGTCGGCCCGCTCGCGCTCGAGGAACGCGTTCACCTTGTCGGTCATCCGCCGGCAAGCGGTCTCGGCGTCGTACTTGCCGAAGAGCAGCGCACCCTGCAGCTCGTCGCGCACCACGCTCTCGATCTCGCGCCAGCTGGCGTGCACCGGCAGGAACCGCGCGTGCTCCATCACGTCGATGAAGACGTGCTCGCTGTCCGGCGCGACGTCGGGGCGCAGGAAGTCCTCGCTTTCGGCGACGGCGCGCAGCCCGGGCACACCGTTGCCGATGCGCGCGAGGGTGCGCGACATGTCCTCGCCGGCCAGCATGCGCACGAACTCGTAAGCGAGCTGTGGCTCGCCGGTGTAGCGCGTCACGCAGTAGCTGCGCAGCGCAACCGACGTCGCCGCCTGCTGCCTGCGCGGCAGCGGGTGCACGTCCCAGGCGAAGTCGGTGATCTGCTTGAAGCGGTAGACCTCCCAGTAGCCGACCGGCCCGTAGAGCGCGACGTTTCCCGCCTGGAACTCGCCGCGTGTCACCTGGCCCTCGTACGTCGCGTCGGTAGCCACGACGCGGTCCTCGTGAAACAGGCGCAGCAGGAAGTCGAGCGCCTCGACGGCCTCGGGCTCGTCCAGCGTGCAGCGCGACAGGTCCTCACTCAGAAAGCGCCCGCCGTTCTGCCAGATCCAGGGCGCGAGCGCCTGCAGCCACTGGGTGATCGACAGCCCCCAGCGATAGCCGTCCTCGCGCTCACCGGTGCAGCGGAGCGCGATGTCGCGCAGGTCGTCCCAGGTCCATTCGGGGGCGGGAAAGGCGAGCCCCTCCTCGGCGAGGATGTCGCGGTTCACGTACATCACGTACGGCGTGAACGTCGACGGCAGCCCGAAGAGGTGCCCGTCGGATCCTCGGAAGGCGTCGAGCGGGCCGGGGAAGTACTCCTCCGGACGCCAGGCGGAATCCGCGTCGAAGTACGGCTGCAGGTCGAGCAGCGCGCCGTCGTGCCACAGCGACGTGAACTCGACCACGTCGCACCAGACGACGTCGATCGGCTCGCGCGCGGCGAGCAGGATGTTGAGCTTGGTCAACGACGCCGAGCCGCCGTCCGCGAGCAGGCGGACGCGCACACCGGGGTGTTCCCGCTCGAAGCGCTCCGCAAGGTCCTGCAGCTTGCGCCAGCGCTCGGTGAGCGACGTCGGGTCGAACACCATCACGCGGAGCTCGCGCTCGGGTGGCTCGGGCGCCGGGGCGGGCGCGGGAGCCGCGAGCGACAGCGCGAGCAGCAGGCCCTTCATTCGAAGCGATGCACCCGCTCGGCGGGAAAGCGCAGGCGCACCCGCGAATCGCGGAACGAGCCGCGCACGACGACCAGCAGGTCCTGTCCGGCCGCGCGGCAGTAGAGGTGCGTCTCGGGCCCGAGGTACTCACGCCGCACGACCTCCGCCTCGACGCCGTCCGACTCGGCCAGCTCGACGTCCTGGGGCCGCACCCCGACCTCACCTGCCCCGAGCCCCAGCGAGCCGCCGTCGATGAAGTTCATCGGCGGGCTGCCGAGGAAGCCGCCGACGAAGCGGTTGGCGGGGCGTTCGTAGAGCTCGCGCGGCGTGCCGAGCTGCTGGAGCTCGCCTCCGAGGAACACCGCGATGCGCGTGCCCAGCGTCATCGCCTCCTCCTGGTCGTGCGTGACGTACACCATCGTGGTGCCCAGCGAGGCGTGCAGGCGCGCGATCTCCGCCCGCATCTCGACGCGCATCTTCGCGTCGAGGTTCGACAGCGGCTCGTCGAAGAGGAACACGTCGGGCCGCCGGACGATCGCGCGGCCGAGCGCGACGCGCTGCATCTGCCCGCCCGAAAGCGTGCGGGGCTTGCGGTCCAGCAGCGCGGCCAACCCGAGCTGGGCGGCGACCTCGTCGACCCGCGCCGCGACCTCGGCGGCGGGGCGGCGCGCCATCCGCAGCGGAAAGCCCAGGTTGCGCCGCACGGTCATGTGCGGGTACAGGGCGTAGTTCTGGAAGACCATCGCGACGCCGCGCTCGCGCGGCTCGAGCGCGTTGACGCGCCGGCCGCCGATCCGCACGTCGCCCGCATCGGGCTCCTCGAGTCCGGCGATCATGCGCAGCGTGGTCGACTTGCCACAGCCCGAGGGGCCGACCAGGACCATCAGCTCGCCGTCCTCGACGACGAGGTCGAGGGCCTGGACCGCGGGGCTCCCCCCGAAGGACTTGCGGACCCCCTCCAGCTCGACCCGTGCCACCCCGGAATTCTGCGCGCCAGACGCGCTCCGGCAAGGCGGCCGGCGGGCACCGCGGCACCCTCGCGCGCCAACGCGGTGTCCCAGATGCGCCCTAAGCTCGTACGGCGAAGAGCTTTCGGGGTGTCGAGCGTGACGCTGCGAGACGACGCCCGCGAGCCGTCCTTGGAAAAGGAAGGAGGCCCGCTGCCCCCCCCGGGTACTGCGGGCCTCCTATTAGGAATCGGTACGTGACCTCGTGGATTCGGGGTGTTGCCCCGTCAGAAGCCACCTCGCTCTCTACAAACGCCATACCCGACTGCGGACGAACCACAGAGACGGGTTGAGCGCCCCTCCCGCGTTACGGACCCGAACCAACGGGCTCCGCGCAGGGGAATCCCGCCCGGGGCCGGCGGGAAAGAAAGGAGGCCCGCATCCCCCCCTGGAATGCGGGCCTCTAACGGACTCAGGAACCCATCCGGGTCGATTCCCTTGTCGGACCGAGGTTCCGGGCCTCGGTTCACACTCCACTACGCACGAAGCCGCCAAGGTTTGGGCTCGATCCGTGAATTCACTCCCGCTTTATCCCGCGCAGCGGCCTAGCGGGGCTGGCGGTGGCCCCTAAGCCGTTTTGCCAGCCGGGCTTCGGCACGCGCGGGCGGCGGCTGGTGCGGTGCGCCGGGGAGCCGGGCCACGAAATTGATCCGATCCGTCGTTCGGAATACGTGGATTGACCGCTCGGTGGGCGGTCGCCAACGGCGGCCCCAGCTCTCCCCACCCCCACCCGCCCAGGTACCCATGGTCTCCACGCTGCTCCCCCCGGCAACCCGCGAACCCGTCCTCCGTGAGCTCGTCACGCTGATCGCCACCGGCCACGAGGGCGCGCTTGACGGCTTGCACCGGTTGACCCACGACCGGCTGCACCGGATCGGGATGCGGATGCTGGGCTCCTGGGACCTCGCGGAGGAGGTCGTGTCGGAGGTCTTCACGCAGGTGTGGCGGCGCGCGCACACCTACAACGCGGCGCGCGGCACGGTCAACGCCTGGCTCAACACGATCCTGCGCAACCGCGCCATCGATCGCCTGCGCGGCGGCCGGCGCGACCTGACGCCGCTCGACGAGCTCGCGAGCGGCCTGTTCCCGCCGGACTCCGGCTCGACGCCGCTGCAGAACACCGAGGACCTGGAAGACGCGTCGCAGGTCCGGCGCGCGGTGCGCGGGCTTCCGGACAGCCAGCGCACGGCGATCGAGCTCGCCTTCTTCCAAGGCATGAGCCACTCCGAGGTCGCGGACAAGCTCGGCGCTCCGCTGGGCACGATCAAGACGCGCATTCGCTCCGGCCTGCTGACGATCCGGCAGGGCCTAGGGCTGGGCTAGAAGACGCGCTGGTCGGGGTCCGAGGTGAAGTAGACCGGCCCGACCAACCCGCCGGCGCCGCGCCAGTCGCGCACGCGGAGGCGCAGCGCGTGCTCGCCCGGGTCGAGCTGCAGCCCGTATTGCCGCGGCCGGTCGCGGGTCCCGTCCCAGGTCCCGGTGCGCGGGCCGGCCTCGGCGATCCAGAGGTCGTCGAGGTGCAGCTCGAAGAAGTCGCCCACCCCCTCGCAGACCAGCACCGTGCGTCCGCCGGGGTGGTGGAAGCGCGCCTCGAAGGTCGCCTCGCCCTCGAACACGTTGGCCCCGCCGTTCACGAACGGGGTGTCGCAGCGGACCTCGCGCGGACGGCCTCCGGCGGGCGTCATCGTCCAGCGCTCTAGGACCACGGCGTCCCCGGCCAGCGGGCCGACCTCGGGCGCCGGCCCACGGCGTTCCGCGAGGGCGGCGGCCAGCTCTCGGCCGGCGGGCGTGTCGGTCCGGAAGGCCGAGACCACGCGGCGCTCGCCCTGGGACTCGAGCTCGATCACGAGCGGATGCCGGACCGGACCGTCGGGCTGGTCGTGGTAGTCGAGGAGCTCGACGAGCACGCGCGTTCCCTCGGCGTGGGTCAGCACGCGGCCGGTGAACAGCTCGAAGAGCGCCTCGCGCTCGATCAGCTCGCGCGGCAGGTCCGCGACGAGGACGCGCACCACCGGGCTCCAGAAGGTGTGCTCGCGGCACTTCCACTCGCCCTTGCGCGGACCGATCCAGGGCGCCGACGGCGGCGCAATCGGGCGTGGCGCGTGGGCGGGCTCGCGGTGCCAATCCCAATCCTCAGGTCGGTCCTTCTCGTCACCGCGCTCGGTCAGCAGGCCGAGCGGCGCCCCGGGGATGTCGCGCAAGGCCGTGATCACGTAGCCCGCGTGGGGCAGCTCGCGGGCCAGCGTCTCGATTTGCCACCTGCGGCAGGCCGCCGCCGCGCTGGCGACGTCGGCCGGTCGGTCGAAGCACATGGTCTCCCCCAGGATCAGCGGCCGGGTGAGGCGTGGGGCGATCCGCTGCGGGTAGTACAGCCATTGCAGGTTGTGCAGGTACGCGTGCTCGTCATGGAAGTCGCCCTCGCCCGCGGAGCACAGCCACCCGGAGTTCCCGAGCACGAGCGCGCCGCGCACGCGGTCCCGGCAGAAGCGCGCCACCCGCCGCACCAGCGCAGCGTCGACGCGGTCGTTCTCGCAGGTCAGCGAGCGCAGCACGACGCAGGGGTACGCCGCGTCCAAGGCGATCAGCCGCTCGAGCTCCTCCGCCAGCTCGTCGCCGGCCAGGGGCGCGTCCCACACGGGGTACTCCTGCCACACCAGCATGCCCAGCTCGTCGCACAGCTCGTAGAAGCGCGGGGGCGGCACCCACAGGCAGAGCTTGACCAGGTTGAAGCCGCGCGCGCGCAGCAGCTCGAGCTCGCGTCGCATCGCGGCTTCGTCGGGCCACGGGTCGGCGAGCTCGGGGTAGTAGCCCCAGTGGAGGACGCCGCGCACGCGGGTCGGCCGGCCGTCGACGAGCAGCCGGTCGCCGTCGACACGGGCGCGCGAGGGCCGCGGCGCGGGCGCAGGGGTCGGCCGGTCGAGCACCCGCAGGCCGCGGACCGCGCTCCAGCGGACGCCGATCCGGGGCAGAAAACCGTTCGTGGGATGGTCGACCCAGCGGGCCTCGACCTGGACCTCGTTGTCGTCGCGGAGGTAGGGCGTCGCCTCGACCTCGAACGGGCTCCAGGCGCCCCGCGAGCGCCCGACCTCGACGCCGTTGACGCGTACCACGGCCTCGACGGCGGCCCGCTCGAAGCGCACCCAGGCGCGCTCGGCGGTGCGCCGGAAGCGGAGGCTCTGGCGGCACTGGGGCTCCATCGCGAGCCGGATTCTGCGGCCCCGGGGCCCGGGAGCAAGCCGGCTGCGGCCGTGAACCGGCGGATCCGGCCCGGGAAGGCGGTATTAGTCCTCATGGGATGCCCGCGGACCGCCGACGAATAGCTCGCCATGAAGAGCTTTCCCACCGCCACCGTGCTGCTCCTGGTCCCCGCCTCGCTCTGCACGTCCTGCACCGGCGACGGCGACGGGATCATCTTCGACGGTCCGTCGGGCCCCGTGCCGCTCTCCCAGGCCTTCCCGATCGACGGCGAGGTCAACTTCGACGACCTGCCGGCCCCCCAGTCGATCACGCTGGAGTTCCTGGACGACCTGGGCGAAGGAGCCGCCACCGCGAAGCTGACCACGCTGCGCTGGGCGGTGACCAACGACGACCGCGACATCTACTTCGCGTTCGAGTGGGACGACGTCAGCCAGGACAACGTGTACGACCCCGACACGGGTCCGCTCGACTTCGACGGCATCGAGCTGCAGATCGACGTGGACGGCGACGGGCTCTTCAGCACCGGCGAGGACCTGCGCCAGGTCTTCGCGGCGTCGGCGTCGTCGTACTACGTCGACGGCTTCGCGGTGTCGACCGGCGGTGTCGACCAGGTCGGCAACGGACAGGGCAAGCTGGCGTACGACGACAGCACGCAGCTCTATACCTGCGAGCTCCTCTTCCCCTTCACCGCCGACCCCGCGGGCGAGGACGGTAACCTGACCACGAGCAGCCGCTACAACGTCGTCATCTACGACCACGCGCAGCCGGCGCTCGACACCGGCAACGCGGTCGGAGTGAGCGGGATCGGCGGGCTGGGCTCGTCGACCGATGGGTGGGACGACATCCCGCTGGTCGCCGCGGAGCCCCACGACCACTCCGAGATCCCGGCCGGCCTGCCTGGGCTGATCGTCTACCTGAGCGACCACGAGACCGACAACGGCGAGATCTACGCGTACGAGCCGCTGACGGGGCTGGCCTGGCAGATCACCGACGAGCCGGGCCTTTGGAAGGGCTCGGTCTCGCTCTCCCACGACCTGACGCGCGTCGCCTTCCACGGCACGAACAACCCCGGATCACCCGGGACCTACGAGATCTACGTCGCGAACGTGGACGGGACCGGCGGCGTCACGGCACTGACGACCGACGGCTTCGAGGACCGCAACCCGACCTGGTCGCCCGACGACATGGAGATCGCCTACCAGTCCGAGCGCGGCGGTACGTTCTCGGTCATCGTGATGCAGGACGACGGCTTCGAGCTCGCCGACCTGACCCCGGACGGAGACGACGACGCCGACCCGCGCTACCTTCTCGATGGGCGCATCCTGTTCAAGACCGACACCTTCGGCGACGGGCTGACCTCGAACGAGCGCCGCATCGCCGTCATGAACGCGGACGGGAGCAACGTGATTCAGCTCAGCGCGACGCTGGGCGTGTCCGACCACCAGCCGAGCGGCGCCACGTCGATGGCCCTCTTCACGCGCTTCCCGAAGGACACGAACCCCGAGACGGACGTCGCGGCGGACTTCGTGTCGTGGCCGCTGGTCGAGATCGGCCTCGACGGCGCGTCCGAGAGCGAGCTGCTAGAGGACGGTTGGCGCAACTGGCTGCCGGTCGTCGACCCGAGCGGCGAGTACATCATGTACCTCAAGACCCAGGGCTACACCGACGTCCACCTCGCCACGCGCGCCGGCGAGGAGATCGGACGTCTGGTGCCGAACCAGACCGACGTGCGCTACGCCGACTGGAAGTAGCGCCGCGAGAGAAAAGGGTGCGAGTCGACGTTGCCGTCGACCCGCACCTACAACGCCCCTCCCGGCGTGTGCGACTCTCGGGCACCCACTGCGCCTGAGTCCTCGGACTGCCGCCGCGCCGGTAGGGCGTGCTCGCTAGCGGGCCGCGGATGCGACCCGTAGTCCTGCCGCGCTTCGATGTGGCAGGCCGTGCACGACGCTACGCGCCCGTGCTCGAGTTCGGTCTCCCGAGCCGACTCCGTAGCCGTGCCAGGCTCAACGCCGAGGCAAGGCACGGGCACGGCGCTCGCCGCGAAGACCAGGGAGAGCAGGAGAGTGGTTCCGAAGTGCACTGGGCGTTGTCTCCGCGGGCGGTGGCTGTGGTTGTCCCTTTCGGCCGAAAAGGCCGTCCCTCCGGGACCGGCGGGAGGGGCCGTCGCCCAGAGCTATGGTGGTTAGCTGCACCGAAGGTCCAATCTGTTTGCACTTTGACCGGTTTCTTTTTCTTGGCAGAGCCCTTCGGAACACGTCTGCACGAGCGCGAGTCGGGGCCCTAAAATGGGATTTCTCTGCCCCTCTCCTCCGACTCGACATTGCTGCAGATGACCCACCGTTCGTTGATCCTCGCTACATGCCTCGCCCTTCCGTCCCTCGTCTCCGGGCAACAGGCCTCCCTCGGCCTGGGGAAACTAAGGCAGTTGGGGCACCCCTTCATCATTGACTCCACGGGTCCCATGACCCGTACGATCGCGCTCGACATGCTCGGCGACGCGCGTCCCGACATCGTCACGCTCGTCGACGGCACGCCCGTCTACTCGGCTACTCCCGGGCACTACCACGCCACGCTGGTGGTCGACACGACCGCAACCGACATCGTCGCCGTGCCTGACGGCGGCTGGGACCAAAACGACGCCTTCCTGATCTCCAGCGATCGGATGAACCTCGAGCTGTGGTCGCTGGACCTCGCGCAGTCGCAGTGGACGCACACGACGCTCGGCGGCCCGATGTGGACCAACGCAACCCACCTCAGGGTTGCGAAGATCGACAACAACGATCACCTCGACCTCGTCGGCATCCACGCCAACAACTCGACGGTGCTCTACCTGTACAACTTCCTGCAGGCGCCGATCATGAGCACGTATCCCCACGGCTCGCCGATCCACCGCCTGGAGGTGCTCGAGTGGGACGAGACCGTCAACAACGAGCGTGAGATCGCGCTGATCGCAAACGACGGGCTCCACATCCTGACGCCCGGCGGGACGCCGCTCTACCCGAACCTGCCGGCCGCGGGAACCGACACGATCACGATCGTCGAGCAGGACGACCTCAGCTACGACCGGATCGCCTTCCTGACGAAGGTGCAGTCGCTCCACTTCCTCTATGCGTTCGACCGCACGACCTGGGACAGCCAGCTGGCCTTTGGCCAGGTGGATCTGATCGCGGGCGTGGCCGGCGACTTCGCGGGCGACGGCCGCGACGATCTCCTCTTCAGCACGAAGACCCAGCGCAACCTGGTCTTCCTCGACAACCAGAAGCCGGCCGGGTCGCTCCAGCCGGCGTTCAGCTGGGGTCCCGGGGTCAGCGAGCTGTTCGACATGACCTCCGACGGCTCCGGAGGCGCGAACGCGAGTGACAACGAGGCGGTCCCGACCATGATCGACCTGGACCTCGATGGCGACGGCGACATCTTCTATCCGATCGAGAGCGATCGCGCTCTCGCCGTTCGACACACGAGCCTGGACGGGGGGCCCGAGGGGCTCTCGGACTGCCCGAGCGTCACCGGGGGCCTCTACACCTGGAACCCCACCGACCTGGGCAACCTCTCGCTCGACGTGACCATCCCGGGCGGCGACGCCAACCTCGACCGGCTGCTGATCGTCGTTTGGCGTCAGGTGCTGGGCAGTGACGTCGAGCTCGACGCGATCTACTCCGACGACGTCGAGCGGCTACCCGACACCGTCACCTTCAACTTCTCTTCGGACGACGACCCGACCACGACCGAGTTCATCCACCACGTCGAGCTCCGACTCGTGCAGCTCAACGGCAACGGACGCATCATCGACTCGGGTCCGGCGGCGATCCACTCCTTCACGAGCTCCAACAACGCGCGGGAGTACCTCGTCAGCCCCGAGATCGGCGGCGACGAGTCGCAGCAGGTCAATATCGACCTCGACATCTCGGACGACGACGAGGGCATCCAAGACGAGGGCGGCTGGACCGTCCCGCTGGTCTGCCTGCCGGACTTCGTGCAAGACGACTACTCGCCGCCGAGCGACGGCCGCTAGAGCTCCCTGCTCGATGCGCGGGCCGCCCGCGCTCCTGGCCGGCGTGGACCCGGAGCGCGGGCGGCTCGCCGGTTCCGCGGAGCTACGAGTCGCGC
>JBCCGI010000150.1:0-13046 GCA_039029355.1 Planctomycetota bacterium | reverse complement strand
GGGTTGGCCGCGGGCCTGCTGTTCGCGCTCTCGGCCGGCGGGCTGCAGGCGGTGCACTGGCCCGCGGCGGGCGGCGACCTCCTCGTCGCCGCCGCCGGCGCGGGCGCGCTGTGCGCCTACCTCGCGGGCCGTCCCGTCGCCGGGCTGCTGCTGCTCGCGGCGGCGGTGCTCGCGAAGGCGACCGGCCTGCTCGTGGCGCCGGCGGTGGTCGTCGCCCTGGCCGGCGCACGGCGCGCGCGCCCCGAGGCGGTCGCCCCCGGAGCGGTGCGCGCGGCGGCCCTGGGGGCGGCCGGGCTGTGCGCCCTGGCGCTCGGGCTGCGGTGGCTCTTCGTCGGCAGCCTTGGGCTCTCCTACGGTGTCGCGCGTGATGCGCTGCCCCCGGCGGGCGAGCTCGCGCGCAGCGCGGGCGGGGTCTTCGTCCAGGCGCTGATGCCGCTCGAGCGCGCGGCGGAGCTGCGCGACCTCGCGCCGGCGGCCGCGCTCCTGCCGGGCGGAGCGCCCTGGGCCGTGCTCGCGTTCGCGCTGCCGCTGGCGGCCGGCCTGCTCGGCGGCGCCCGGCGGCGGGTGGCGCTGCTGCTCGGGCTGGCGCTGGTGCTCGCGCTGCCGGCCGCGGCGCTCTTTCCGGGCGCCGGCACCAACTACCAGTCGCGCCACCTCTACCCCGCGCTGCTGCCGCTCTTCGCGGCGGTCGCGGCGGGTTTGGAGCCGCTCCTGGCGCGGCGCTTCGGGCGGGTCGCGCTGGGGCTGGCGCTGGTCGTCGCCGCCGATGGGACGGTGCACGTCGCGCGGGTCGAGCACGCCTCGGCGCGCGTGCTCCGCGCCGGGCGCGCGGCGCTGGCCGAGGCGGCGCGTGCGCACGCCGAGGACGCCGCAAGCGACCCCGAGCGGCCGTCGCGTGCGCTGACCGTGCTGGTCGTGCGCGGGACCGACGGCCAGGGCTCGACGCTCCTGTGGACGCCGGTCGCGCTCGACGCCGGGCTCGCGCCGCCCTTCCGCTTCGGGCCCCCGCTGCGCGTGCGCGGGGTGCCGGACCGCGGCGAGCTCGGCGCGCTCCTCGCCGCCGGCGAGCTGATCGCGCTGGACGCGTGCGTCTTCGGTCCCGACGAGCGCTCGTTCACGCCGCCCGCCGCGGCGGGAGCGGCGCGCCGCCGCGAGCTTGCGCTGCGCCGCTGGACGCCGACCGCGCGCGGTCTGGCGAGCCCCGGCGAGCTCGCGCGCGCGGAGGTGAAGGGGCAGGTGTCGCGCGCGAGCGCCCCGGACGGCAGGCCCTTGGGCTGGGACGTGTCCTTCGGCGCGCCGCTCCCAGGTACCGCGGCGCGCATCTTCGAGCTGCGCTTCGCCCCCGGACCGGAGGAGTGTGTCGAGGTCACGCCCCACTATGCGACGGGGGCGACGGGGGCGACGTCCGTGGCGCGGCTGCCCGCGGGCGACGATCAGCGCGTCGTGACCTTCGCGCTGGCGCCGGAGCTCGCCCTCGGCTTCGAGCCGCTGCTCCGACTGCGGCTGCGCGGACGCCCGCCGCGCGAGGCGCGGCTGCTGTGCCGGCTGCCGCGGGTCGAGCTGGCCGCGGGCGAGGCGCTCGACCTCGCGGGTGGTCCGCCGCGTCTTGAGCTCCGCCTACCGCCGGGGACGGACGCCGCGCGCTGCGCCACCCGTGCGCGCGTCGAGCTCGTCCTGCGCCCCCCCGCCGAGCGGCTGCCGCTGTGCGCGGACTTCGAGCTCGGGCCGCCCGGGCCGCTGCGGGCGCGCCGGCGCCCCTGGGCGCTCGACGCGGAGGGCGGGTGGGCGACCGAGGGCGGCTCGGACGCCCCCGGCGGCTTCGGCGGCGCGGCGCTCACCTTGGTTCCCGAGCGCGTTCACTTCGAGCCGCGGCTGGCCGTGGCGCCGCGCTCGAGCTATGCGTGGGGGGCCGTGGTCGACCAACACATCCTCCCCCGCCTCGCAGCCGCCGGGCGCAGCGGCGGCGACGCCTTCGTGCGCGTGCGCCTGCTCCACCCGGGCGGCCTCGAGGCCGCGCGCTCGCCCTGGTGCCGGGTACCCTTCCGCGCGCGATGACCGGAGCGCGCGGCACCTGGTTCCTGGTCGGCTTCCTGCTGGCGCTGTTCGCCGGGCTGGCGGCCGGCGCGGCGGCGCAGCTGGAGGAGACCGCCGACGAGCGGCTGCTCTGGAAGTCGGGGCGCTCGATCGTCAACACCGGCGAGTGGGTCGTGCGCGAGACGACCTTCCAGGGCCCGCTGCCGCTCTACGGCAACCAGCTGCTGACGCGCTCGCCGGCGGAGTGGAGCGACGATGGGCCGGTGTTCACCGATGAGCTCCGCACGCGCGCGCGGCTCGGCATGCTGCCGTTCGGGCTGTTGGCGGGCGTGCTGGTGTTCCGCCTCGCGCGCCGGCTGTTCGGCGACGCGGGCGGGCTGCTGGCGCTGGCGACCTTCGCGCTGCATCCCCTGATGTTCGGCTATGGAGCGCTGGTGGCGGTCGACATGGCGCACGCGGCGTTCGTGCTGCTGGCGCTCGACGCGACCTCGTCCCACGCCGCCGACCCGCGCTGGCTGCGGCGGCTGTGGGTCGGCGTCGCGCTGGGGCTGGCCTTTGCGACCAAGTATCTGGCGCTCTTTCTCGGGCCGATCTGTGCCCTCTTCGCGGCCTATCACGCGGCGCGCGGCGCACGCGCGTCCGGCCGTTCGCCCGCGCGCGCGGCGCTGGCGACGCTGGCGGTCGTGCCGGTGGTCACGGTCGTCGCGCTGCACGCCTCCTATGGCTTCCTGGCCGGGCTGGGCTCCGGCGACGCGGGCGGCTATCTGAGCGCCGCGCTGCAGCGCTGGATCGCGGTGCCCGGCGTGGGGCACGTCTTGCGCCTCCTGCCGGCGCCGATGCTCGAGGGGCTGGACTACCAGCTCCGCATGGGCGCATCGATCTCGGTCAGCTTCTTCCGCGGCGCGTACGGGGCGGGGCATCCGCTGTATCACGCCTTCGGCATGGTGGCGAAGACGCCCGAGGTCGTGCTGGTCGCGGCGGCGCTCGCGGCGCTCCTCGGCCTGCCGCGCTGGCTGGGCCGCGGGGCCGCGCGGCCGGTGCGCGACACGGTCTGGCTGCTGCTGATCGCCGCCGCCGTGCCCTTTGCCTACCTCTCGTTCGTGGCGACGCTGCAGGTCGGTATCCGCTACGTGCTGCCGCTCTTCCCGCTGGGTTTCGTGCTGCTCGGCGGGCTGGCGGCGGTGCCGGAGTGGGAGCGGCTGCGGCGCGTGGCGCCGCTCGCGCCGCGCGTTCTGGCCGCCGGCTACGGGCTGCTGCTGCTGTGGGCCGCGCTCGGCGCCTGGCCGAACGGGCCGGGCTACTTCAACCGGCTCTTCGGCGGGCCGGGAGGGGCCTGGCGGCACTACAACGACTCGAACGCGGACTGGGGGCAGATGCGGCACTCGGGGCTGGCCGCCCTCCGGGCGCACGAGCCGGATGAGCCGGGCGAGCCGCTGACCGAGGTGCTGCGCGGCCACGGGCCACGGCTGGGGCGGCTCGCGATCTACGTCCGCTTCCGCACGCCGCTCGACCCGGAGACGCCGGGGCGCGCGCGTCATTGGCTCGACGCGTTCGAGCCGGTCGACCACCTGGGCGCGGCCTGGCTGGTGTATGAGACCGACGCCGACACCTGGCGCGCGGCGGCCGCCGCCGACCCCCGCGCGCGGGCCGACCTGGCGGTGGCGCTGCTCGGGGCGGGGCGCGTAGACGAGGCGCGGGCGCTCGTGCCCGAGCTCCCGGCGGAGCGCCGTGGACCCGTTGCGGGGCTCCTCGCGCAGCTGGACGCCCACACGGCCGATCCGGACGCGCCGGCGCCGCGCGTCGGGCTCGGCGCGGCCTGGCTGGGCGCGGGCCGGCCGGACCTGGCGGCGGCGCTCTTCGACGACCCGGCCTGGCGCGCCGCGGTCGGGCTCCCCGCCCCCCTGCGCTCCGCCGGCGCGGCGCTGGAGGCCCAGGCGCTGGTGCGCCTGGAGCGCCTGGAGGAGGCCATCGGGGTGCTCGAAGCGGGCGGCGAGGCGCTGCTCGGCGACCCCGCGGCGCTGCTTCTGCTCGCGGAGCTTTACCGCAGGGCCAAGCGCGCGGATGATGGAGCCCGACTGCTCGAGCAGCACCTGCCCCAGCTGACCGGCGAGGACCGGGTGCGCGCCGGCGAGGCGATCGAGCGCGCACGGAAAGACCACGACGCATGGCGAACGTTCACACAGAGCCTGAGAGCGAGCTAGCCTCGGACGCCGAGGCCCAGGCGGCCGAGCCCGGCCGCCCACGGGTCATCGTGGTGATGCCCGCGTACAACGCGGCGCAGACCCTCGAGGCCACCTACGAGCGCATCCCGGCCGGCGCCTGCGACGGGATCGTGCTGGTCGACGACCGCTCGTCGGACGCGACGCCCGAGATCGCCGAGCGGCTGAACCTCATCACGATCCGCCACCGCCACAACCGCGGCTACGGCGGCAACCAGAAGAGCTGCTACACCAAGGCCCTGGAGCTGGGGGCGGACGTCGTCGTGATGGTCCACCCCGACAACCAGTACGACCCGGGCATCATCCCCGACCTGGTCGCGCCCATCGCCGAGGGCCGCGCCGACGCCGTGCTGGCCTCGCGCTTTCTGGGCAACCCGCTGGCCGGCGGCATGCCGCTCTACAAGTACGTGTGCAACCGGGTGCTGACCTGGACCGAGAACCTGATTCTGGGCGAGCGGCTCAGCGAGTACCACACCGGCTACCGCGCCTTCTCACGCAAGGCGCTTTTGGCGGTGAACTTCGAGGCCAACTCCGAGGACTTCGTCTTCGACAACGAAATGATCGTGCAGTGCGTGCTGGCCAAGCTGCGCTTCGCCGAGGTGCCGGTGCGCACGCACTACGCGACCGACTCGTCGTCGGTGGGCTTCGGCACCAGCGTCCGCTATGGCTTCGGCTGCCTGCGCGTGATGGTCGAGTCCGTCCTCCACCGCACCAACCTCGCGAGCTTCCGCCGCTATCCGAGGAAGCCGCCGCGGCTGGAGCCCGACTCCCAAGGCTCGTGACGCCCGGCGACGAGGCGGCTCCCGAGACCTGCCCGTGCGGCCGCGCCGCGCCCGCCTCGGCGCAGCGCCGCTTCGCCGGGGCTCCCGTGGACGGACCGCGCGGCACCCCCTGGGTCGACGCGCTGGTCGTATGCGGCGCCTGCGGGGTCACGTACCTCAACGCGCCCGACGCGCCGCTCGGCGGCGGCTCGCGCTTCGTCGGGGCGATCGAGAAGCTGGTGGCGTTCGCCCGCCGCCGCCGCGCGGCCTGGTGCGCGCGCCTCATCCCCCCGGGCGGCCAGGTGCTGGACGTCGGGGCCGGACGGGGCCTCTTCCTGGCGGAGCTCGCGCGGCGCGGCTTCGGCGTGCGCGGCATCGAGGCCTCGGCCGACTACGCCGCCCTGGCTCTGCCCGAGGCGCACGTCGCGGCCGGCACGCTCTCTTCGGGCTGGCGCTCGGATGAGCCGCTGGACCTGGTCACGTTCTGGCACTCGCTCGAGCACCACCCCGCGCCGCTCACCAGCCTGCGCGCCGTCGCCGGCTCGATGCGCCCCGGCGCGATGCTCGTCGTCGCGGTGCCCAACGCCGGCTCGCTGCAGGCGCGCGTGGCGGGGCCGCTCTGGCTGCACCTCGACCTGCCGTTCCACCGCTTTCACTTCACGCCCACCACGCTGCGCGCGCTGCTCGAGGACGCCGGCTTCCGCGTCGAGCGCACGTGGACCGGCCAGTGGGAGATGGACGTGCTCGGCTGGCTGGAAGCCGTGGCCGGGCGCCTCGGGCTGCCGCGGCGCTTCCTGTTCGACGCGCTGCGCCCCGGCTCGGGCCACGGGCTGGGGGCGCGCGCGGCCGGGCTGGCGCTGCTCGCCTTCGGCACGCCGCTGGCCGCGCTCGCGGCGCTGGTCTGCCGCCTGACCGGCAGCGCCGGCAGCCTGTTCGTTCTCGCCCGCCGGGAGGCGCTTGCGTGACCCCCGAGCCCCAGCCCCCCGGCGGGCGCGAACGCCGGCTCGGCCGCACCTCCGCCCTGCTCATCGCGCTCGCCGCGGTCGTGTCGCAGGCGTGGATGCTGACGCTGCCCTTCCAGCTCGACGACTTCCTGCTGGTCGGCGACCCGCTGGCGCTCTTCGGCCACGTGGAGGAGTACGCGCGCGAGGACATCCCGCCGTTCATGTGCCGCATTCCGATGTGGCTCGCGTGGGCCTTCGTGCACGTGTTCGCGCCGGAGCCGCTGTCGCCGCTGCCGTTCCACGTCTTCGGGCTCTTCCTGCACACGCTGGCGGCGCTGCTGCTCGCGCGCGCGGTCGCGCGCCACGCACCCGAGGCCTACGCCGGCCCCGCCGCGCTCGTCGCCGGAGCCGGCTTCGCCATCGCCGCGGGAGCGATGCAGGCGGTCAGCTGGACCGCGGCCTGGTCGAGCCTGCTCTACACGCTCTTCGGGCTCGCCGGCGTGAACCTCGCGCTGGACGCGCGCCGCCGCGGAAGCTGGGGCGGCCTGGCGGCGGCGGCCTTTGCGTTCTATCTCGCGATCATCACCAAGGCCCCGGCGGTAGCGGTGCCGGCGGCGGGCTTCACGGTGCTCGCCGGCGTGGCGTTCGCGTCGCGCGCGTGGCGCCGGTTGGCGGTCGAGGGCGCGGCGATCGCCGCCGGCGTCGCAGCGGGCCTCGTGACGCGCACGCTCTTCCTCGGCACCCAGCACCTGCGCTACGAAGAGCGCGTCACCCCGTCCTGGACCGAGCTGCCGTCGATCGTCGTCGACGGCTTCATCGCCTTCGGTCAGGCGCTCTTCCCGTGGAACCGCGACCCGCTCTTCACGGGCGAGGAGCCGCGGCTCGCCGCGCTCGGGCTGGACGCTCCGGCGGTGGCGGCGCTCTTCTGCCTGCCGCTGCTGGCGGCCGCGTTCCTCTTCGCACCCCGCGCGCGGGCGGCGCTCGCGCTGCTCCTCCTGGCGCTCGTGCCGTCGATTCTGCCGCCGGGCGTGCTCAACGAGGGCCACACGACCAACGTGCTGTCGCGCACCGCATATCTGCCCATGGCGACCGCCCTCGGCGCGCTGGGCCTGGCGTTCGGGGCGCTCTATCACGACCGCCGCCGCGTCGGCATCGCGGGCGTCGCGTTGCTCGCCGCGCTCCTCGTCGACGGCAACCGCCACGTCGCGTTCACCGAGCGGATGCACGGCGAAGAGCTGCGCGAGTTCCAGCGCCTCTTCGCCGAGATCGCGGACCAGGCCCGCCCCGGCCGCGTGCCGCTCGTGCTCGGCATCCTGCCCGACGGCGGCTTCGGAGGCATCCCGAGCATGGGGCCGATGATGCAGGCCTCCCAGGGACCGCCCTTCACGGCCGAGCAACGCGTTGAGATCCTGAGCTTCCGCTCGTCGCGCGAGCTGCGCGACTGGCTCTCCGGCGCCTCGATCGGCGACCGCGACGTGTGCGTCGTGGGTGTCGAGAGCGACGCCGGGTGGAACCCGCTGCCGCCCGACCCCACGCTGCCCGGCTCGGCCAACCGGCGGCGGCGCATGCCGCGCGCCCTCTCGCCCCTGCGCGCGGGCTTCGCCGGCGACGAGGGACTCGGCACGCCGCTGGTCGCGGACGCGAGCGGCTGGACGGCGGACCCACCGCTCCCCGCCCACGCCGTCGGAGCCTTCGAGCTGCAGCTCAAGAGCGGCGCCCCGATCCGCGGCGCCCTCGTCTTCGCCCACGAGCAAGGCGAGATCGAGGTCCGCCTCGACGACCCGGGCTCGCCCGGCACCCGCCTAGCGTGCGGAGCACCGCTCTCCCTCCCCCTCCGCTTCGGCAACCCGATCGCCCACGTGACCTGGCGCGGCGAAGGCCCCCCCCCAAGCAAGCTCGCCCGCCCCCTCGCCGCCCTCCCCGAGCTAGAGCTCCGCACCCCCCCCGCCGAGGCCACCTTCGTGACCACCGAGGTCCACGACCGCGGCCCCCGCTTCGCCGCCAACGGCCTAACCGGCGCCTGGCGCCGCGGCTCCTTCGCGCGCCTCGAGCTGCTGTTCGAGTTCAAGGGAGTCGAGGCCTCGATCTTCGCCGACCTGCCGGTACCCCCGGCAGGCGAGCTGGCCCTCGAGCCGACGCTCATCCACCTCGAAGGCAACCGCCCGACGCCGGCCGACGCGAGCATCGTGGCGCCCTGGAGCCTGCTGCTAGACCAACGCATCGTGCCCCCCCTCAGCGAGGGCGAGCTCAACAGCGCGACGTTTCGCTGGCGGCTGACCGCGCACCACCCAGGCGGAGCCCCAGCCGCCCGGAGCATCTTCCGGGTCGGAAGATTCGTCCTTCCAGGCGAGGAGTAGGGCGGCTCTCACCCCCCCCCGGGCGCATCTCGCCAGCGCGTTCTCCACCCCCCGCCCGGCGGGTATCCTGCCGAGGTGCTCCGAAGCGCTCTCGCGATCCTCGTCGGCTACCTAGTGCTCGCCGTGCTCATCAGCGGCCTCTTCGTCGCATGGGCCCTCGCAAGCGGCTACCGGCACACGCCGGGCACGACCCCGAGCCTGGTCTTCCTCGTCGCCGCCGAGCTCTGGGGAGTTCTAGCCGCCACCGCCGGCGCATGGGTGACGGTCCGCGTGGCCCGCGGCAACCCATGGGGTCACGGGGCGGCGCTGCTCGTGGTGAGTTGGTTGATGGGGTACGTGTCGCTCATCGCGGGCGACGGGCGAGAGCCGCTGGCGATTCAGATCTCGCACTTCGTGATCCTGCTCGCGGGCGTGCTGGCGGGGACGGCGGCTGGGGCCCGGAGGGGGGCGCCAGCGCGAGATGGATCAGCGTCGGCGGGGCCTTGACAGCGGGGGCTCGGGGGGTAGTCTCTTGGGCCGCTTCCCCGATAGCTCAGTTGGTAGAGCAACCGGCTGTTAACCGGTTTGTCGTAGGTTCGAGTCCTACTCGGGGAGCCAGTGGCGCGTGGGGTCCCTAGGCGGTTGACCCGAAGAGCGTCGCGCCGGCCTTGCTCGTTGCGCCAATTGGGCGTCGTTTCGACCCTGATGCGGGGCGGTTAGCGGCGAGACTGATCACGACGGGGGCGGCCTCGCTTGGCCGAGAGCGCCGCGTGGCGGCCTTCAGGCGCCTATGAGCTCTCGATGTCTCTCCCCTACCGGAGAGAGTGGTTAACGCCTCCGGCCTCGACGCTACCCTGTTGGGCCACCGAGTGTCGCTCGCCCTCGATGCCCAGCTCGCCCCACGACGATCGAAGCCGCCGCAGGACCTCCCGCGGCTCCGCCGCGTTGTGGAGGTGGCTTCCTCAGGCGTCTCCTGCGGGCCCTAGCATCCGGTTCGACGAGGCGAGCGATTGAAGCGGGACACCATCTTCGTCAGCTACAGCAGGAGTTGCGCGAGCGACATTGCCTGCCGAGACGAGCTCGTGAGGCACCTCGAGATTGTCCTTGGCTTCGGGTCGGAGCTGAGAGTGTTCGCCGACCCCAGAATCGAGATCGGCGAAGAGTGGGAGCGTCGCATCCACAAGGAGCTGGACCGCGCTCTGGTGGTGGTCATGCTCGTCTCGTCCGACTTCCTGGACAGCAAGTTCGTTCGTTCCGTTGAGATCCCACGCACAGCGCTTGCGGCCAGGCGTGGCGAGCTCACGCCCGCCTGCCTCTACGTGCGGCCGTCAGCGGTCAAGCACTTCAGCTTGCCGGTCGTGGATCCGGAAGACGGGAACTTCCAGGCTCGCCTCATCGAGTACCAGGGCATCAACGATCCCAAGCGCCCTGCGATGTCGTTGGACGACGTGGAGCGAGAGGAACTTCTGGTTCAAGCCGCCGAGGAGATCGCGAAGCTGGCCAGGGAGCGTGTGGATACGGCGCGCCGTGCGGAAGAAGCGCGACGACGGGAAGCCGAAGCGGCGCAACTCGGCGAGCCTCGACAGTCGGAGGCTGCGTCCCACCCGCAAGACGAGCCGAAGTCTCGGCAAGCGGCGCGCGGCACGGAGGCGACGCTAGTCGGTCCCATCGCCCTAGGCCTCGCGGCGGCAGCGGCGGCTTTCTACCTCGCGGTCTGGGCTGCGGGCGGCATGGGCCGGTCGCGCGCCAGCGGCGGCGGTAGCCACTTGACGGCGGAGCAGATCAGGGTCGTGCTTGACGTGCCCCTGGCGAAGGATGGCCGAGCGCACACCAAGGACCTGTCCCTCGACCTGACGGGCCGAGTCCTTGCCGATGGAGCTGGGCAGAAGGTCGAAGGGTTGGAGCTCGTCTCGGACAAGCGCTCAACGCCCATCAAAGTCGGTGTCGAGCAAGATGGAACTTTCGGCCTGAAGTTCGCTCCAGCTCGCGACGCCTTAGAGACAGTCGGCTTTCGTGTCGTTGGCCTTGGAGAGGTCGGCGGTGGTCTCGAAGTCGTTCAGGACACCAAGCGCCCCACGCTCTCATGGTTGTCAACACCTGGAGGTGGTTTGCCTATGACCGACGCCGCCATCGCGGTCCGGGTTGAGGCTCGGGACAGCCACCTGGCATCCGTGCATGTCAACTCCGAAGCGATGACGAAGGTGAGCGGCGACCTCTTCGAGGTCGAGGGCGTCGAGCTTGTCGAGGGAGAGAACACGATTCGGGTGGAGGCCTTGGACCACGCGGGCAACTCAGCCGAGCTGGTCGAGATCGTCGTACGAGACACGACCCGCCCTTCGTTCAAGGAAGCGAATTCGGGCGTGCCGGACGAGGCCTCGGTCGGCGACGAGCTAGATCTGGTTTTTGAATTCGACGAGCCGTGCAAGCACGTGTCGTTCGACGGAGTGGAGCTGAAGACGGACGGGGCCTTGGCAACGGGCACGGTCACCGTTCCCGACGGTTCCGGCGTGTGGCGGCCTGAACTCGTCGTGTCCGATCTAGCGGGAAATACGCGACGGGAGGCGCTGACGATCAAACGAGCCATGCGTCCACTGTCGCCGGGCGGCTGGAGGGTGCTCGATGCGACGCCGGTGGACGGCTGGGCGAAGCGGGTAGAAGACCCGACGACGGGGGTGGTGTTCGTGCTGATTCCAGCGGGCAAGTTCACGATGGGTTCGCCTGAGTCGGAGGAGGGGCGCAACGACCGCGAGGGACCGCAGCACGAGGTGACGATCGCGAGCCCGTTCTACCTCGCGGAGACCGAGGTCACCGTTGCGCAGTGGGCGCGCGTGATGGGCGAGCAGGAAGGTGCATCATCTGAGCCGGCGTTGCCCGTGGTCGATGTGTCTTGGGATGACGCAGTCAAGTTCTGCGAGAAGGCGGGGTACCGGCTGCCGTCGGAGGCGGAGTGGGAGTACGCCTGCCGGGCGGGGACGACGACGCCGTTCAGCTTCGACGGCGGCGAAGAGGGACTCCTGAAGCACGGGTGGTTCTTCAGGAACTCCGGTCACGCGGAGCTGCCTGCGGGCACTGACTGGAATTTTGGCAAGGTGACCGGTGAGTGGGGCTGCTCGGTCCAGACCGTCAGGCAGAAGGTGCCCAACGCTTGGGGCCTTTACGACATGCACGGGAACGTGTTCGAGTGGTGTCAGGACACGTGGCGCAACAACTACAAGGGGGCTCCGAGGGACGGCAGCGCTTGGGGGGAGGATGGCTCCGGGTACCGCGTGTACCGTGGCGGCTCGTTCGACGTCACCGCGCGGGTCGCCCGGTCGGCGTACCGCGTCTACTGGCACCCGTCGATCCGCTTCGGCCTCCTCGGCTTTCGCCCCGCCAAGGGCACCACGGATTGACCTCACCACTTACCGACTTGCGGTCTGGAAGGAGTCAGGCGACTGCCGCACGGCAGCGGCGCGGCCCGGGCTGGCGCAGCCGCGCCCGAGGCAAGCGCCGCGGGGGGAGCGCGGGCGGCTGGAAGTAGATGACCGTGCTACCAACGCCGACATTCGGGACTTTCAGCGACGAGTTCTCGTCAGCGCCAGCGTGACGTCCTGAGCCGGTGTGAGGCAGCCCCCGAATCCCGGGCCACCGAAAGCTTGGATCTCGGTGTAGAACCTACACGGAGGAGCCATGCGGAAGAGCCGATTCACCGAGGCCCAGATCATCGAGATCCTGAAGCAAGCCGAAGGTGGCGCGAGGGTCGCGGACCTAGCACGCGAAAACGGCGTCAGCACCCAGACCATCTACAACTGGCGCGCGAAGTATGGCGGACTCGAGGTCAACGAGGCCAAGCGCCTGAAGGAGCTTGAAGAGGAGAACTGGCGGCTGAAGGAGATGGTCGCCGAGCTCGCGCTGAACGAACGCGCCCTGAAGTCGGCGCTTGGAAAAAAGTGGCGAGCCCCGACGGGCGCCGCGCCGTCGTCGAGTACTTCCAGGCTGACTTCGGAGTGAGCGAGCGGCGGGCGTGCAGCTTGGCGGGGCAGCCCCGATCGGTCCAGCAGTACCGAAGCGTGGCGAGGCCGATCGAGGGCATGGTCGAGCTCGCCGGCGAGCGGCCGCGCTTTGGGTATCGTCGATTGACGATCCTCCTCCGGCGCGAGGGCTTCCTCGTGAACCACAAAGCGGATCTGGCGGCTCTATTGAGGACTGAGCCTGACCGTGCGCCGAAGGCGACGAAAACGAGCGTCTCAGGCCCCTCGGAAGGCGCAGGTGCCGGCTGAGGCCGCGACGACTTCTGGTCGATGGACTTCCTCTCGGGCTCGATGACGGACGGTCGAGCGCTTCGAGTCTTCGCCGTCGTGGACGACCACCCAAAGCGATGTACTGCGTTGGAGTGCGACGTCTCCCTACCCGCCGCGCGAGTGCTTCGCATCCTCGACCGTGCCGTCGAGTCCTACGGGCAGCCGAGGCGAGTCCGAACCGACAACGGCCCGGAGTTTACGAGCCGAGCCTTTGACCAGTGGTGCTCCGAGCGCGGCGTCGAGCATCACCCGATCCGGCCAGGGAAGCCCGTCGAGAATGCGTACGCGGAGAGTTTCAATGGTCGCGTCCGCGATGAACTCCTGAACCAGCACTGCTTCACGAGCGTCGCCACGCGCAGGATTTCCTCGGCGACTGGCGCGCTGACTACAACGCGGTCCGCCCGCATACTGGGCTCGGCGGCCTGAGCCCCGAGCAGTTTCTGGCTGGAGAGGCGGGGCCCCATGGGGCCCC
>JBCCGI010000149.1:0-13201 GCA_039029355.1 Planctomycetota bacterium | reverse complement strand
GACCGCCGGCTACACCACCGACGGGCGGCGCTGGCTGGAGGAGGCCGAGCCGGCGCTGGCGCGGGCGGCCCTCCCGCGGCAGGTGCTGGTGCGCGCCCGCTGAGGGGCCGCCGCGGCCCGGAAAGCCCTTCCGCCGCCCGCGGCCGGGGGCCCGGGTCGAGCGCCGCAGCCCGCCTCTCGCACGGCCCGTTCCGGAGCCGGCCCAGCGGCGTCCTGGAGGTGGCGGACGCCGCGGAACGCGTTTAGGGTAGTTCGCTCGCGGCCGCGCACGGCCCCATAGAGGGGCGGCAGGTCGAGCGCTCCCCCCCCAACGCGAAATCCCCTTGAAGACCGCCATCCTAGGCGCCGGCGTTTCCGGCATGGCCCTCGCTCGCACCATGATCGAGCGGGGATTCGACGCCTCCAACCTGCACCTCTTCGAGGCCAGCCCCGTGGTCGGCGGCCTGTGTCGCTCCAAGACCGTCGACGGCTTCACGTACGACGTCACCGGCGGACACATCCTGTTCTCGAAGGACAAGGAGGTCATGCAGTGGATGAAGGACGTCGCCGGCGGCGACGACGCCTTCGTGCGGCGCGACCGGAACACCAAGATCCGCTTCGAGGACCGCTGGGTGCACTACCCGTTCGAGAACGGGATCGGCGACCTGCCGGACCAGGCCAACTACGACTGCCTGCGCGGCTACGTCCAGGCCTGGCACCAGCGCAAGCTCGACGGCTCGGAGGCGCCGCGCGACTTCAAGTCGTGGATCCAGTGGCGCTTCGGCGACGGGATCGCGGCGCACTTCATGGACCCGTACAACGAGAAGATCTGGAAGCGTCCGCTCGAGGACATAACCAGCGGCTGGGTCGCCGGCCGGGTGCCCGACGCGCCGGTCGAGGACGTCCTGCGCGCGGCGATCGGCATCCGCACCGAGGGCTACACCCACCAGGCGATCTTCTTCTATCCCAAGGCCGGCGGCTTCCAGGCGATCACCGACGGCATGGGCTCGACGCTGACGCCGAACGTCCGCCTGTCGACGCCGGTGACGAGCCTGCAGCGCCACGGCGAGGGCTGGAAGGTCAACGGCGAGGACTTCGACCGCGTCGTCAACACGATCCCGATGAACGAGCTGCCGGCGATCGTCGAGGACATGCCCGCCGACGTGGCCGAGTGCATGCGCGGGCTCGCGTTCAACAACATCACCTGCTTCCTCCTGGCGCTCGACCGCGCGGAGCACCCGAACCTGTCGTGGGTCTACCTGCCCCACCACGTGCAGGGTCCGGCGAACCGCATCACGTACATGTCGAACTACTCGCCGGGCAACGCGCCCGAGGGCAAGACGTCGTTCCTGTGCGAGGTCACCTGCGACGGCGGCGCGCCGTTCCCGGGAAAAGAGCTCGAAGAAGAGGTCGTCGCCGGCATGGTGCACGCGGGCCTGGTCAAGCGCGACGAGATCCTGTTCACCGACCGCACCGACACGCGCTACGCGTACATCGTCTACGACCACGAGCTGGAGGAGCGCCGCACGCGCTCGATCGCGTGGTGTGAGGACAACGCCCTGCACCCGCTGGGTCGCTTCGGGCACTACGACTACTTCAACTCCGACCAGTGCGTGATCTCCGCGCGCAAGCTCGCGGGCGAGCTCCTCGAGCGCGCCCGCACCGGCTGAACGCACCGGCGCGTTGAGCGTCTCCGCGATCCACAGCGCGCCGCGCCGCGTCTCCGTCGTCATCCCGACGTGGAACGGGGGTCCGCGCTTCGTCGCGCTGCTCGAGGCCCTCGCGGCCCAGGACCTCGACGACGGCATCGAGCTGGTCGTCGTCGACTCGGGCTCGTCCGACGGCACGCCCGAGCGCGCCGCGGCGGCGGGCGCCTACGTGTTCCGCATCCCGAACTCCGAGTTCAACCACGGCGGCACGCGCAACCGTGCGATCGCGCGCAGCCACGGCGAGATCGTCGTGCTCCTCACGCAGGATGCCGTCCCCGAGGGACGCGACTTCCTCCGCCGCCTGGTCGCTTCGTTCGACGGCGACGAGCCGGTCGACGGCGCCTACGCGCGCCAGGTCCCGCGCCCCGACTGCGACCCGTTGCTCGCCGAGCGCCTGCGCCAGTGGATGGCGTCGCGCACCGAGCGCGAGTTGCACCAGCTGGCGCCCGGCGACCCGGCCGCCGCGCAGGCGCGCTTCGACGAGCTCGAGCCGATGGACCGCCTGCTCGCCTGCGCGTTCGACAACGTCGCGTCGGCGGTGCGGCGCTCGACGTGGGAGCGCCACCCGCTCCCCGAGCGCTCCTTCGGCGAAGACGTCGCGTGGGCGCGCGAAGTGCTGCTCGCCGGCGGCCGCATCGCCTTCGAGCCGGAAGCCGTGGTCGAGCACTCGCACCGCATCGAGATGCTGCGCGAGTTCAAGCGCATCTACTGCGACCACCGCAACCTGCTCGCGCTCTTCGGGTTGCGCAACGTTCCCAGCTGGGGAGCGGTGTGGAAGGGCTGGAACTGGCAGCGCGGCTTCTACCGTCGGCTGCTGGCCGACATGGACCTTCCGTTCGAACGAAAACTTTTCTGGCGCGCCTACTCGGTTCCCTACGCCCTGCTGGAGACCGCGGCGCAGTTCCTCGGCGCGCGCAGTCATTGGAAGACCGAGACGAGCGGCTTCTGGCGTTGGGCGGATAAGCGAATTCGAAAGGGAATCTGAGCGTTGAATCGGGCCCGGGCCCGCCGGAGCTTGTAGTCTGAATTCGGACGCCCCGGAACCGCATCGCCGCAGCCGCGGTCCGTCGGGCGAGCTTGCACCGAGAGACGCAACCGATGGACCTTGAAAAGGGCGCGCACGGGGAGAGCCAAGACTCTCCCGACCGAAGCCTGATCGCCGGGCGCTTCGAGACCGAAGCGACGCTGGGCGAAGGCCCGCTCGGCAAGGTCTACCGCGCGGTCGATCACAACGCCGGTCCCGGGCGGACCGGACAGGCGGCGCTCCGCATCCTGCGCGCCGACGCCGTCGACGACGCGCTCTTCGACCGCAACTGCGAGGAGCTGGTCCCGCGCCTGCGCGAGCTGTGCCACCCCGGCCTGCACCCGTTGCTGGCGGCGGGCCGCACGCGCCTCGGCCTGCCCTACATCGCGACGGACTTCGCCGAGGGCGAGGACCTGCGCCAACTGATCGCCGACCAGGCGCCGCTGCCGGCGTCGCGGGTGTGCACGATCGGGCAGAAGCTCGTGGCCGCGCTCAGCGTCGGCCACTCCGCCGAGCTCCCCCACGGCAACCTGCACCCGGGCAACGTGCTCCTGGTGCGCGGCAAGGAAGGCGGCGACCCGTTCGCCGCGCCGATCCGCCTGCTGGACTACGGTGTCCTGGAGCTAACCGGCTCCTCCCGTCCTCGCGAAGGCTCCGCCTATCGCGCTCCGGAGCTGCACGACGGCCAGCCCGCGACGCTCACGTCCGACCTCTACTCGGCCGCGGCGGTGCTCTGGGAGCTGCTCTTCGGAGCGCCGCCCTCCGCCGCCGAGGAGCTGGAGTGGCCCGAGGAGGACGACTGGCTCGCGGCGCTGCTCGCGCGCGCGCTCTCGGTGGACCCCGCGGACCGCTTCCAGGACGCCGGCGCGTTCCTGGCCGCGCTGTCGCTGCCGCCGCCGTCCGACGACCCGGTCATGGAGTTCGAGGGCGCGTCGCCGTACGTGCCGAGCACTCCCGAGGATCGCATGCGGCTTCGCGCGCGGATCGCCGAGGACGCGCTGGGCAGCGCCGGCGCCAAGCTGCTGGAGCGCGAGCGCGAGCTGGAAACCCTCCGCGGCCGCCTCGACGAGACCAGCTGGTTGCGCGCCGAGCTCAGCCTGCTGCGCGGCGAGAAGCGCGCCTGGGAGGCCGAGCGCGAAGAGCTCACCCGCACGCGCGATGCGGCGCTCAAGGCGGCGCCGCCCGCGTCTCTGATGGTGCGGCCGCAGCCGAACCCCGAGCCCGAGCCGCCCGCGGTCCAGGCTCCGACCGAGCCGGACGAAGCCGAGCCGGCGCGTGGCGGCGGAGCCGCGATCGCGTTCGCGCTGTTCGGCCTCGCCATGACCGCGCTCTGGTGGCGCGAGCGCTCCGGAAGCGACGAGGCCTCCGCCGCGGACGGGCCAACGCTCGCGAGCCGCGTCGAGCGGGCCGAGGAAGAGCTCGCGCTCGCGGGAGAGCAGCGCGAGCAGCTGGCCCGCGACCTCGAGGCCGCGCTCGCCGACGCCGAGCTGCAGGGCGATTCCGCCGAGCGCCTGGAGGACGAACTAGAGACGGCACGCGTCGAGCTCGACTCGGTGCGCACCTCGCTAGAGGCGATGGGCGAGGAGTCACGGGCCCGCGAGACCGAGCTGGCCGCGTTGCGCGCGCAGCTCGACGCAACCAACGTCGCGTCGCGCCGCTCCTCGGAGCCGACGCTCGCGATGCTCGACGAGATCGACCTCCTGCTCGACTCGCTGTCCGACGGCGACGGCGGGGCGGCGCGGGCGCGCTATCAGCTGCTCTCGCGCAACGCGCGCGGCGTGCCCGGACTGCCGTCCCTGAAGGGGCTCGACGGGCTGACGCGCGCGGCCGAGGCGCTCGACCGCCCGGCGGTAAGCTCCGACCTGATCGCTCAGCTCGACCGGCTCGGCGCGGCGCGCGCTGGGATGGAGGACGCCGGACAACCGCGCGCGCTCCCCGCGCTCATCGGTTCGGCCTGGATCGTGCGCGAAGGCGTCGAGCGGGCGCGGTCGCTGGAGTCGGCTGTGGGACGGATCGAGTCGCGCATCGCGGTCGAGGCCGACGCGCTGGCGCCGAACGTCGAGGCGCGCTGGAACGAGCTCACCGAAGCCGGGCTGAGCGCCCCCCCCGAGGAGGTCGCCGCCATCGCCGCGCGCCTCGACGGCGACCGGCTCGAGGACTTCGTCGATCACCTGGTCGACTCCATCCGCGCCTCGGCCGAGCCGGCCGGCGAGTTGGACATCGCCGCGCTGTCCGAGCTCAGCGGGCTCGAAGCGTGGAGCGCCTTCACGGCCGAGCACCCCACCCTGCGCGACGGTGCGGCTGCGGGCGAGCTGGCCTTCTTCCACTTCGCCCAGGCCTGGCACGTCGCGTCGCCTTCGGAGGTCCCCGCGGCGCCGCCGACGCTGTTGCCGACCGCTCCGGCCGCCGGCAGGACCGACTGGCGCGCCGAGCTGGTCCTGCGCGCAAGCCTGGCCGACGACGGCTCCGCCTGGCCCGGCGGCGTCGGCGCGCGGGCGCTCTTCCTGTCCACCGCAGAGCTGGGCGGCGACACCACGCTGGCCACCTGGCAGCTCGACGAGGTCCGGGCGGTCGAGGACGACGAGGGCACCGGGGAGCGCGTCTGGACGCTGCAGCGCAGCTTCTTCCGCCTGACGGGCGAGCCTCTCAACGACCACACCGTCCGCATCGTGCGCCAAGGGCGCCGCTTCTACGAGGTCGGGCGCCAGGGTGGGGCGCTGCTCGACCTGACGAGCCCGGAGCTCAGCCTCGCCGAGCATGCGCCTCCGGGCGAGGCTCCGCCGCTGCCGCCCCAGCTCGTCGAGCGGGGCCCGTGGGAGCCCACCGGAGCGGACGGTGAGGCCGTGGCCGCCTTCGCGGGCGGCGGCGTGACCGCGCGGTACTCGCCCCGCTGGGGCTGCCTGGCGGTCGAGGACCCGGGTCGCTTTCGACGCGAGCTGATCTACGCCGCGCCGGTCAGCTCGGACTGATCGTCCTCGAAGCCGCGCAGCAGCTCGGTGATGCGGCGCGCCTGCTCGACCAGCTCGCGGCCGACCTCGTCGGGATGGGCCGCGCGCAGCGACTCGAGGTTGAGGACCTCCTCTTCGAAGGTCATGCGCATCACCTTCACCTCGGTGTCCGTGAGCTCCCCCCTACCTTCCTCCAGGGCGAGCCTAATTCCGCGGAGCTTCTCCTCTAGATACATCCGGACCTGTCTTTCGTCTGTTCCACTGTCTTCCGGCTTTTTCGGGGGTGCGAGGTGAGGCGTGCGTTCCGGCTGGCTGGTACGGACGGCTCCCGCCACGCCAGTCTCTTCGACAGCGTTCGCGGGTTTCCGTCGTGCGCAGCCCGCAGCGCCTCAGAAGATTGCGGCTGAGCGCCCAATCGTGGGACACCCACAACTATGCGCTGCACCTCAGCGCAAGAGCCACAAGTTTCGCGCCGCCCTCCCGCGCCAAAAGGCACGGAAAGGCGAAACGTTGGCGTTGCGTAGCCCGGCTAGACCATCAGGTCGGTGACCAGGCGGCTGAAGCGACCGGGGTCCTTCAGCGCCGAGCCCTCGGCCAGGAGCGCCTGCCCGTGGAGCAGGGCGCAGTAGTCGGAGAAGCGCGCGAAGGTCGCGTCGTCCGCCGACAGGTCGCGCAGCTTCTCGACCAGCGGGTGGCCGGGGTTCAGCTCGAGCACGCGCTTCTGCTCGGGCACGTCCTGGCCGGTCTCGCGCAGCATGCGCTCGACCTGGGGCGACAGCGAGTTCTCGGCCGAGACCAGGACCGCCGGGCTGTCGGTCAGGCGCGCCGAGAAGCGGACCTCCTCGATCTCGTCCGCCAGCTCCTTGCGCACCAGCTCGAGCAGCGGGCCGAGGGCCTTCTGCTTCTCCTCGCGCGCCTCGCGCGCCTCGTCGTCCTCTTCGAGCTCGAGGCCGCCCTTGTCGATCGAGCGGACCTTCTTGCCGTCGAACTCGGTCAGGCGCTGTAGCACGAACTCGTCGATCGGGTCGACGAGGAACAGCACCTCGAAGCCACGCGAGCGGACGCCCTCCAGGTGCGGCGAGCGCTCCGCGGCGGCGCGGTCGGCGGCCGGGAGCACGTAGATCTCCTCCTGGCCGTCGGGCATGCGCTCGACGTACTCCTCCAGGGTCGTCAGCTCGTCGCCCGCGGTGGACTCGGCCAGCAGCAGCTTGACCAGCTCGTCGCGGCTGTCGTTGTCGGAGTAGATGCCCTCCTTCACCAGCGGGCCGAAGGCCGCCCAGAAGACGAGGTAGTCGTCGCGCGAGCCCGACAGCATCGAGCGCAGGGCGTCGAGCGTCTTGCGCACGAGGTGCTTCTGGATCTGACGCACCTGGCGGTTCTCCTGCAGCGTCTCGCGCGACACGTTCAGCGGCAGGTCGTCCGCGTCGACGACGCCGCGGATGAAGCGCAGCCACGGCGGGAGCAGCTCCTCACAGTCGGCCAGGATGAAGACCCGCTTGACGTACAGGTTGAGCCGCGAGCCGCCGCGGGTCGGATCGAACAGGTCGTGCGGCCGCTCGCGCGGCACGTACAGGAGGGCCGTGAACTCGAGCGTTCCCTCCGCCTTGGTGTGGATGGTCTCGAGCGGCTCGTGCCAGTCGTGCGACACGTGCCGGTAGAAGTCGGCGTACTCGCTGTCCTCGATCTCGCTCTTCGGCCGCGTCCACAGCGGGCGCTGCGAGTTGAGCGTCTCGGTGCGCTCGACGGTCTTCTTGTCGTCGCCCTCGCCCTCCTCGCGCTCGACGTCCATCTCGATCGGATAGCCGACGAAGTCCGAGTAGCGCTTCACCACGTCGCGCAGCACCCACTCGCGGGTGAAGTCCTGCTGGGGCTCGCCGTCGTCCGCGTCGGGCGCGCGCAGCTTGAGCGTGATCGACGTCCCGCGCTCAGGCCGCTCGACGTCCTCGAGGGTGTACTCCCCCTCGCCGGCCGAGGTCCAGCGGACGCCGCCTGCTTGGCCGGCGCGGCGCGTCTCGAGAACGACCTCGTCGGCGACCATGAAGGCGGAGTAGAAGCCCACGCCGAACTGGCCGATCAAGTCCGGCGTGTCGCCTTCCGAGCCGCGCTCGCGCAGCGCCTCGGCGAAGCCGCGCGTGCCGGAGCGCGCGATGGTGCCGATGTTCTCGGCCACCTCCTCGCGCGTCATGCCGATGCCGCTGTCGATGACCCGCAGCGTGCGCTCGTCGGGGTCGACCTCGAGGCGGATCGCGAGGCGCTCATCGCCCTCGTACAGCTCGGGCGAGGTCAACGCCTCGAAGCGCAGCTTGTCGAGCGCGTCGCTCGCGTTGGAAATCAGCTCGCGCAGGAAGATCTCGCGCTGCTTATAGAGCGAGTGGATGACGAGCTGAAGCAGCTCGCGGGTTTCCGCCTGAAAGGCGATCGTCTCTGCCGTGGACACGGGAAGGCCTCCGGAATCTCGGAATTCGGGGCCAAGAGGATAGGTCCGGTGGCGCCGAACGCAAGGCCCCCGCCGCCTCCCGGCGGTCGCGGCCTAGAACTGGAAGTAGATGAAGGGCTGATACTCGGTCGGCAGCAGCGGGAGCAGCAGCGCCGTCAGGACGCCGAGCACCACCGCCACGACCCAGTCGGGCAGCCCCGCGAAGAAGCGGTGCAGGAACCGCCTCCACATCAGCCAGTGCACGAAGCCGAAGCCGAAGACCACCAGCCACCAGCGCGGGTCGACGGGCGCCGCGCCCTCGGCGGCGACGAGCGGCTGGCTCCAGTAGAGCCCCTTGAAGTACGTCCAGGCGGCGGGGAAGTCGGGGTTGCGGAAGAGCACGTAGCTCATCGCGATCACCCACAGCATGTACACCCGCCCCCACAGCCGCGGCCGGAACGGGTCGAAGCCGCGGTTGCGGATGCCCCAGCGCTCGACCATCAGGAAGACGCCGTTGAACAGCCCGAACAGCACGAAGTTCCAGTTGGCCCCGTGCCACAGGCCGGCGAGGAAGAACGTCAGCAGCAGGTTCGAATACGTGCGCACCGTCCCGGCGCGGTTGCCGCCGAAGGCGATGTACACGTAGTCGCGGAACCAGCTCATCATCGAGATGTGCCAGCGGCGCCAGAAGTCGGTGATGCTGACCGAGAAGAACGGGAAGTTGAAGTTGAGCGTCAGCGAGTAGCCGAGCAGCCCCGCGCTCGCGATCGCCATGTCGGTGTAGCCGGAGAAGTCGCAGTAGATCTGGACGGCGTAGAGACCGACGGCCATCCACTTGTCCAGTACCCCATACGCCTCGGGATAGGCGAACACCTGGTCGGTCAGGATCGCGACGTTGTCCGACACGCAGGCCTTCTTCACGAATCCGAAGACGAACAGCGCCAGGTGCGAGCGCACCGCCACGTCGGCCCAGCGGCGCGCGCTGTCGAGCTGCGGCAAGAAGTCGCGCGCGCGGACGATCGGCCCTGCCACCAGCTGCGGGAAGAAGGCGACGAAGAGCGCGAAGTCACGCAGGCTTCTCGTCGGCTTCAGGCTCCCGAAGTAGATGTCGAGCGTGTAGCTCAGCGTCTGGAAGGTGTAGAAGCTGATGCCGACCGGCAGGATGATGCGCAGCGTGCTCAGCGACGGCTCGAAACCGAACGCCTCGAGCAGACCCGCCGCCGACTCGACGAAGAAGTTGTAGTACTTGAAGAAGCCGAGCAGCCCGAGGTTGGCCACCAGGCTCACCGCGACGCCCAGCCGGCGCCGTCCGGGAGTCGCCGCGCGCGCCACCCACGCGCCGGCGAAGAAGTCGATCACGGTCGAGGCGACGATCAGCGCCAGGAAGCGCGGGTCCCATGCGCCGTAGAACACGTACGAGCACGCCAGCAGCCACGTCTTGCGCCAGCCGTCGCGGCGCATGCCCCAGTACACCGCCAGGGCGACCAGGAAGAAGGCGAAGAAGCGGAGCTCGGTGAAGAGCATCTACTGCCCCTGCGCGCGGTCGAGGTGGTCGGCGAAGCGCTGGGCGAGGAGCCGCGTCAGCCGCTCGGCGCCGGGGCGGTTCAGGTGGCGGCTGTCGTAGCGCGAGCGCGGCTTGTAGAGCTCCGGATGAGCGCGCGGGTCATTGAACGCCCACAGCTCGGGCAGCGGCCCCTCCTCCGCGCCCAGCTGCAGCAGCGTGGGCGTCGGGTGGCTGGTGGCGAAGAGCACGTGGATCGGCTCGACCCCGGTGCCCTCGAAGAACGCCAGCTGCCGCTCGGCGGGCGGCACCAGATGTGCCGCGGGAGGCCCCGCGGGCACCTCCTGCCTCCGCAGCTCGGCGACCTGGTTCTGGTAGCGGCCCATGTCGGCCAGAAAGCGCTCGCGCCCCTTCTCAGCGCCCTCGTGCCCGATCTCCTCGAGCGCCAGGTAGCCACCCTCGACCGCGGGCGTCATCAGCCCGGTCCAGCGATCGGGCTCGCGCGCGCCGAGCAGCAGCATCAGCCGCTGCTGCACCCGGCCCACGTTGCCGAGGCGCCACAGGCACAGCTCGAGGTGGTCGCGCGCGAAGTCGAACAGCTCGCGCCCGCCTAGCCCCTCGTAGCTGCGCGCGGTCTCCAGCATCGCCGCGGTGCGCTCGGGGGTGTGCCAGAAGACCGTGCGCTCGGTCGGGTCGCTCATGCGCGGGTCCGGGCGCCACTCGGTGAGCTCGACGAACATCCAGCGCAGGCGCTCCGGCCGGGTCTCCAGCACGTGCCGCACCAGGTGATCGGTCTCGAACGACAGCATCCCCGGCACGCCGAGGTTGTAGGCGCGCACGTCGTGGCCGCGGAGCTTCAGCTCCTCGCGGAAGACGTCGGGCAGCACCGAGCACAGGACGTTGCTCGACCCGACGAACACCACCTCAAAGCCCTCGGGATCCGCCTCGTAGTGCGCCAGCTTGCGCTTGAGCCCCGAGGCTTCGGGGAAGCCCAGGAGCGCGCGGAGCCCCGCCGCGGAGGCGAGGAACGACAGGACGTAGAGCGCGAGGAGGACGGGCGTGCGCATGGCCGGGCGCGCGATTCTACGTCGCGGCCGGGACCGAGTCGCCGGGCAAGCGGCGCGCGGCGCGCAGCCTCCAAAGGGCGGCCAGCGCGGTCGCGACGCCTGCGGCGCTGATCGCCAGGCCGAGGCCGAGGTCCTCGGGGAAGTAGCTGAGCACGACCTCGCGCGCCCCCGCCGGCAGCGGGATCGCGGTGGCCGCCCCGTTGGCCCGGAACAGCGGCACCGTGGCGCCGTCGACCTCGGCGCGCCAGCCGGGGTAGATCGCGTAGGTCTCCGCCAGCACGAGCCACTTCGGCGCGGCCAGGCCCGCGGGCGAGTCGCCGCCGACGTCGACGCGCGCGCCGCGCCAGCCGTAGACCGGGTCTTCGAGCCGAAGGAGGCGCTCGGGCTCCTCGGCCAGGAGCCAGCCCGGAGGCGTCGCCACGCCCTCGGGCGGATGCACGCGCCAGCGGCCGCCGAGGGCCCGCACGCGGTCGCGCAGCTTCACGGCGCGTGCGTTCTCCTCGCAGGCGACGAACGAGGCGAAGTGCGACAGCAGCGCGTCGTCCGCCTCCAGCAGCTCCACCGACGTCGAGCGCGCGAGCACGGCACGGCGCGGGCTCCAAGCGTCGCTCGCGAGCATCGCGATCGACTGCGGCTTCACCGGGTCGAGCAGCACGACCGCCGCGTCGGCCAGGTAGGCGCGTGGCAGCTCGGCGCGGTTGCGGTAGAGGTAGGGGCCGTCTGTGCCCTTGCTGAGCTCGTTCGGGTCCTCCGCAAAAGTGCCCTCGTGCTGCAGGAAGCGCTCGTCGAGCGGCTCCATCGACGTCACGTAGCGGCAGTTCATCATCCCCCACACGCGCGGCCCGATCAGCTGCCCCGGCTGCACGAAGCCGTAGTCGTAGGCGTCGACCAGGATGTTGCCGATCACGCCCTCGACCGACTGCAGGTCGTAGCCGGCGCGCACCAGGTCGGCGGTGCGCTTCAGCTTGGGGCGCGTGTCCTTGCGGTCGAGCACGCGGAAGAGGCGCTCGTCCTCCGCGCGCCGCGCCAGCTCGCGGTGCAACTCGTTGGCCTCGATGCGCTCGGACAGCGAGATGATCTCGGGCCGCCGCCACGAGCGCGAGTTGTCGAACCCGAGCGTCGCCAGCAGAGCCAACGCCACCACGGCGGCCAGCGGCCCGGGCGTGACCAGCGGCGCGAGCCGCGTCCGCGACAGCGCCGAGCGCACGCTCTTCAGCCCCAGCGCCGCCAGCACCGGCAGGACGCCGGGCAGCAGCACCCACGCGCGCCGCGGATCGCGCACCTTGTCGAAGCCGGGCACGTAGTCGTAGACGAAGCGGTGTACGAGCCCCAGCGTCAGCACCGCCACCAGCCCCAGCACCGCCACGAACGCGAGCGCGTGCAGCCGGCGGCGCACCAACGCCACCGCGGTCGCGAAGGCGGCGAGCCCCACCACGGCCCAGCCTTCGGACAGGAGATCGGCGAAGAACTCGCGCGCGAGCAGCACGCCCGCGAGCGTCGTCTCGTACGGCAACGCCTCCGCGCGGTCGGTCAGCGCCGCCCAGGCCGCGGTCGGCAGGATGCGCCCGGCGGCGACGGCGGCGAACACCAGGGTGAGGAGCGTCAGCATCCCCCCCGCGCGCAGCAGCGCCCCGACCCGCGTGCGGTCCGGCGGCGTGCTGAGCACCGCCAACACCAGCGCCATCAGCCCGAAGGCGAGGAAGCCGTAGAGCAGCACGATGTAGCCGCCGCACCACGGCACCGCGCCCCAAAGCAGCCCCGCCGCGATGCCGCACACGCGCCAGTCGGCGCCCTGCCCCTGGCGCAGCATCAGCAGCATCGTCCACGGCAGGAACGAGATCGCCATCGCCTCGAGCGGCAGCTCGTACGCGAAGAGGCGCGTGAACGGCGCGTGCAGGAAGAGCGCGGCGGCGAGGAACGACGAAAACCCGTCCGCGCCGGCCGCACGCGCCAGGCGCGAGGTCCCCCAGGCGCCGAAGCCCAGGTGCGCGAGCACGGCGGCGTTCAGCCCGCCGAGGGCCCCGAACAGCGCGATCCCCAGGAGGAGCGGCGGCCAGGCCGGCGCGGTGTTCGGCAGCGACCAGTGGGGCGTGCCGCAGAAGCGCTGCGCATCCCACAGGAGGAGCTCGCCGTCGAACAGCGCCTCCCGCGCGCGCAGCAGCGGCGGCAGGAAGATGCGCCCGTAGTCCGTCCCGATCGCCGCCTGATCCAGGCTGAAGAGCGGGCCGTAGAACGGAAGCGAGAGGAGCAGCAGCGCGAGGGGCCCGAGGAGCCCCGCGGCGCGCGGCTCCAGAGCCTTCAGGCGCGCCGCCAGTTGCGCACCGCCTCCTCAAGGTGGGCGCGCAGCTCGGCCACGGGCACGCGCTCCTGCTGCATCGAGTCGCGCTCGCGCACGGTCACCACGTCCTCCTGGAGCGTGTTGCCGTCGACCGTCACGCAGTACGGCGTGCCGACCTCGTCCTGGCGGCGGTAGCGGCGGCCGATCGCGCCCTTCTCGTCGTAGAAGGTCGTGAAGCCGCTGCGGCGCAGCTCCTGGCCGATCTCCTGGGCCTTCTCG
>JBCCGI010000148.1:0-13418 GCA_039029355.1 Planctomycetota bacterium | reverse complement strand
GCTGGCGGGTCTTGGGCGTCGTCTTGGCGTTAGCATGCAGCTTCACTCGATCTCCTCGGGGTCTGGGACTGGTGGTTCAGCCCCCATGATCCCGGGGAGATTCGGGTGAACAACGTACTTGGACAGGACAGCTAGTCGACGTGCCGCGCGAGCGCGCGGTCGAGCCGGACCTCGCCGTGCTCGGCGCAGCGGACGAGCTGGTCGGCTCCGGCGACGCGCGGGCGCACGGCCTCGTACGCGCTCGGCTGGAGCTCGCGCAGCAGCGCCGCGCCCCAAAACCGCGCCGTGGCGGTGTCGGACCAGAGCAGCGTGTGGGCGGCCACGCTGCAGAACGGCTCATGCTCGAGCAGGTGCTCCAGGCTCCGCCGCAGCGGCCCGTCCTGCTCGATGCGGTCGCCGTCGAGCAGCGCTTCGAACGCCTCGCGCGAGGGGCCCGGGCGGAGGCGCGACCCGCGCTTCCCCCTTCCCCACTCGACGAGTCGCTCTCCGTCCTGCGACCCGTGCAGGCTCTGGAAGGCGCGCAGCAGGTGGTCGTCGGCGCGCACCTCGCGCTCGAAGCACTCGCGCGCCTCGCCGGTTCCGACGAGGCACCCATGGCGGAATCGCACCGGCGCGCGGCTGTCCGCCAGCTCCGCTCCGAGCGTCGCGTATGCCCCGGGCGCGACGTGGCGGAGCGCGCAGAGCGCCCAAAGGCGCCCCTCGATCGTGCCGCGCGCGGCCACGTCGCCGAGCGCGTCCACCTCTACGCGCTCCCAGAGGGTGCAGGCGTCGATCGCCGGCGTCACCGCCCCCCAGGTCCACGGGTCCAGGGTGTCGCCGAAGGACTCCGCCACCAGCAGCCGCCGCCAGGCGCCGCGCGAGCGGGGCGCGAGCGCCTCGCCGTCGAAGTCCGCGGCAACCGTCCACGCCTCGACCTCGCCGGGGGCGGACCCGCCGCACCCGACGCCTTCCGCGGCGAGGAGCGACGCGAGGAGCAGCACGACCGCGCGCCGCACTCCAAGGGAGCTGCTGCGGGGCATACCGCGAGTCTACCCCCGCCGCCGGCGCGCCGCGGGGCAACAAACCGGGCGGGAGGCCGCGCGAGGCCCCGCGCTTCGCGTCCGACCCACCCCGGCGACGGGTAACGGACGAGCAACTCCAGCGAACGGCCTGCGCTTCCCCCCGCCCTGCACGCGAGCCCGGCGCAGGCCGAGCCCCCGGAAGAGTCCAGGGAACGGGCGCGCGACCGGCGGGTAGCCGACCGCGCACCAGCACGTCGTTGGTGTCCGGCCGCCCGGCACGCGGCCGACGTCATCTCGGAAAAAGCCGGCCCGGCGCGGGTCCCGCGGCGTCGCCCGCCGCGCTAGCGGGTGCGCAACCGGCTCAGGAAGCGTCGCCCGCCCGCGCCGGGAGGCGCCGACGCCGACAGCTCGGTCAGCCCAACGATCCGCCCCGCCGCGTCGCGCCCGGAGAGATAGGCGCCGTGCACCGTGGACGGATAGAGCGAGCTCGTGTGCTCGCCCGCGAAGAACAGCCGCTCCTGGAGCGGCGCCAGGAACTGGTCGTAGTCCGCCGGCGTCGAGCCGACCGCCGGGAAGCTGTAGGAGCCGCCGGTGAACGCGTTGCCCATCCAGTCGGTCGAAACGACCTGCGTCGGGTTCGGGATCCCCGCCCCGAAGACCTGGCGCAGCTTGTCCATCACGCGCGAGGTGGCCTCCACCTCGCCCAGCGCCTCCAGCGTCCGCGCGTGGTCGCCGTAGGTCCACGTGTTGAGGATCGGCGCGCCCGAGTACTGCGCCACGTTGAGCCACCCCATCGACTCCCCGGCGGTCTGCGAGATGTACTCGACGAAGTGCACCGACTGGTTCCAGAACACCTGCGGGAACTCCAGGATGAGCTTGTACACGGCGCCGAAGCCCATCCGCTGCACCGCTTCGGTCAGGGCCGTCGGCAGGATCGGCGCGAAGTCCACCGCCCCGGCCTTCAGCACGCCGAGCGGCAGCGTCACCAGGCACGCCTCGGCACAGTACTCGCCCTGGTCGGTCTGAACCGAGACCAGCGGGCCGCTGTAGTCGATGCGCTCGACCACGTGCCCCAGGCGCACGTCGAGCCCCGCGGCGAGGCCGGTCGGGATCTGGTCGTAGCCGCCCGGGAAGATCTTGTCGACGCCTCCGAAGGCCGCGCCCATGTCGTGGTGGAAGCCCGAGAGCTCGGTGCCCGACGCGCTCCAACCCGAGTCGAAGGAGCCCTGTTTCCAATGGTCGAAGACGCGCTTCGCGTCCGGCGCCAACCCCGCGCCGGCGCCCGTCGCCTGGAAGGCCTGCTCGAGCGACTCGTCGTCGGTCAGCCCCCCGATGTAGGCCAGCGCCGCCTGATAGGCCTGCAGGAACTGCAGATAGGTGAAGGTCTGTACCCCGAACGGAACCGGCGAGCCGTCGAAGTCGTACAGGTCGGCCGAGTCGTAGTTCGTGTTCACCGTGCTCGCGCCGTACTTCGCGCCGAGCGCGCTGATCGGGTTGCCGACCGAGCCGTGGATCCAGTTCGCGCCCAGCTCGACCGGCGACGCGAGGCTGGTGTCCGTACAGATACGCCCGCCGATGCGGCCGCGCGCCTCGAGCACGACGACCTGGCCCGGCGCGGACAGCCCGAGCTCGCTTACCAGCCGCTGCGCGGCGGCGAGCCCCGAGATCCCCGCCCCGATCACGAGCACGCGCGGCTGCCCGCGACGGGAAGGCTTCAGCGGAGTGCCCACGCTCTGCCCCTGGGCGCGGGCCCGCGGGGCGAGCGAGGTGGCGGCGAGCGTTGCGGCGAGACGGAGGAGGTGTCGGCGGTCCATGCGTGCTCCTGGAGTGCGGCCTGCGGAAAGCGGCGGTCTCCGAACGCTAGCCGAAAGATGTGACCAAAGTGTGCCCGTCTCACAATCGCGAAGCGGGGGTGCCCACGCGCCCGTCACGCGCTACAAACGGGGCGTGCCTCCCCCGCCGACACGCGTGCTCCTGGTCGAGGACGACGGCCAGCTGCGCGACGGCCTGCGCGCCTCGCTGTCCGAAGCCGGCTACCGCGTCGAGTGCGCCGAGTCCGCCGCCGAGGCGCGCGCGCAGCTACGCGCCTCGTTCGACCTGGTGCTGCTGGACCTCGGCCTGCCCGACGCCGACGGACTGGAGCTGTGCCGCGAGCTGCGCGAGGCCGGCGACCGCACGCCGATCGTCGTGCTGAGCGCGCGCGCGGCGACCGGCCAGCTCGTGCTGGGCCTCGACGACGGCGCCGACGACTACGTCGCCAAGCCGTTCCAGCTCGCCGAGCTGCTGGCCCGCATGCGCAGCGTGCTGCGGCGCGCGGACCGGCGCGCGCCGGTAGGCCGGCTGCGGAGCGGCGAGCTCTGGGCCGATCCCGAGCGCCGCGTCGCCGGTCGCGGCGACGCCGAGGTCGCGCTCAAGCCGCGCGAGTTCGACCTGCTGCTCTTCCTGCTGCGCCACGCGGGCCGCGTCTGGACCCGCGATCAGCTGCTCGAACAGGTGTGGGGCCACGGCTTCGAAGGCGACGAACGCACGGTGGACAACCACGTGCGCCGCCTGCGCGCGAAGCTCGAGGACAACCCGTCCGATCCGCGGCACCTGCGCACCGTGTGGGGCGTCGGCTACCAGATGGCGGAGGGCGAGTGAGCCGCGTCCCGCGCCTCCGCAGCCTGGGCTTCCGCGTAGGCCTGCTGGTCTTCGTGGCTACGGTCGTCGTCGACCTGGGCACGTACCCGCTGTGGACCTGGCTCGAAGGCACGCTCGCCCCGGAGTGGTTCGACCCCGCCACGCTGCGCGACTACGCCGACCACCTCGAATCGCTGACGCCGGACGAGCGCGCGGCGGAGCGCTGGTCGTTCACGGACTTCACCGCCGCGGATCTCGGGATCCTCGTCGCCGCGGTGCTGGTGACGGCGGTGCTCTTCGCGGCGCTGCTGGGAGCGCTGGTCTCGCGCCTCGCGGCGCGGCGCGTCGTCGACCTGACGCGCGTGGCCGCCCTGGGCTCGGCCGAGGCCGAGGCGGTCCCCGGCCCGTTCCCGGTGCGCGGGACGGACGAGATCGCCGCGCTCGCACGGACGATGAACGAGATGCGCGGGTCGATCGTCACGCTGCTCGAGCGCCTCGAGCGGCGCGACCGCGAGCGGCGCGAGTGGATCGCCGAGGTGTCGCACGACCTGCGCACGCCGCTCACGGCGCTCGGCGTCTCGCTCGATCGCGCCCAGCCGCTCTTCGACGACCTCGACGAGCCCGGCCGCCGCGCGACGCTGGCGTCGGTGCTGTCGGCGGCCTCGATCGAGGTGCGGCGCGTCCAGGACCTGGCCGAGGACCTGCTCGAGATCGCACGCCTCGACGCGGGCGACCCGCTGCACCTCGAGCCGGTCCCGGTCGGCGAGCTGCTGCGCGAGGCGCAGCGCGAGCTGGCGCCCCTCGCCGAGCAGGCCGGGATCGAGCTGACCCTGGCGCTGGGCGACGGGCTGCTCGAGCTCCATGCCGACGGCCGCCGACTGATGCGCGCGCTCGAGAACCTGCTGCTCAACTCGATCCAGTACGCGCGGAAGCGGGTCGAGCTGCGCGCCGAGCGCGAGGAGGACCGGATCGCGATCCTGCTGCGCGACGACGGCGAGGGGCTGCCGGAGCGCGACGGACGCGTGGCGCTGGCCGAGCTGCACCGCCACCGCGGACGGCGCGACTCGGCGGGACTCGGGCTGGAGGTCGCCCGCAAGGTCGTCGCCGCGCACGGCGGCGAGCTGGTCGCGCGCAACCTGCCGGGCGGCGGGGCGTCGCTCGAGCTGCGCTTCGCGGTCGACGCGTAGCCGCTCAGCTCCCGATCGTGACCCGGCCCGCGCGCGTCAGCCCGACGGGCTGCGTTCCGGTGATGCCCGCGCCGGGGTCGAGCAGCAGCCCCTGCGCGACGAAGCTGACGCCCAGGAGCTCGACGCCCCCCGCCAGCTCGACCGGGACGGTCACCGGCTGACCCGGACCGAGCCAGACCGAGCCGGTCCAGCTGATCTGCGCCGCGAGCGGCGGCGCGACCAGCAGCTCGCCGAAGGCCTTCGTCGGATCCAGGTTCAGGCCCGGCAGCGGCAGGCCGCAACCGCCCCCGTCCGCGCTACCCGCCGGCGAGAGCGCCAGGAAGGCGAGCGCGCCGGGGTTCTGCGTGCCGAGCGGGTTGTCGAGCTCGAAGCCGAGCGTGGCGCCCGGCACCGGCGCGCCGACGACCTGGAGGCTGCCCGCGGGGTTCAGCCCGCAGCCCGGGTAGGCCTCGACGCCGCCCGGGCTGACGCCCTCGTAGAAGAGCACGTGCACGCCGCCGCGGTCCACGCCGCCCCCGTCGCGGTCGGGCGCGCCCACGACCAGGTCGTTCACGCCGTCGCCGTCCACGTCCGCCGACGCGAGCGCGGTGCCGAAGTCGTCGAGAAACTCGGTCGGGCCGTAGTCGGCCGCCTGGTAGTCGACCCACGAGCGCACCGACCCATCGGGGTCGAGGAAGAGCGTCCACAGCACGCCCACGCCCTGGTTCGAGCCTACCAGGAGGTCGGGCGCGCCCGACCCGTCGACGTCGCCCAGGCGCGCGAGGCTCTCGCCGAGTTCGCCGAACCCTCCGTAGCCCAGGTCGTCCGCGGTCGTCTTGTGCGAGCCGGTCACCGCGCCCGCGGAGTCGAGGAAGAGGACCCAGACCGCGCCGCCCGCCGTGTCGTCCGCGTCGCCAACGGCCAGGTCGGGCACGCCGTCGCCGTCGACATCGCCGACCGAGGCCAGCGCGTCGCCGAAGCCGCCGCCGGTGGTTCCGAAGGTCGGGTCGTACTGCGTGACGCTCTTCGTGCTGCCGTCCGGATGGAGCAGCGCGAGGAAGAGCCGCTCCGAAACGACGCCGCGGACGGCGAGGTCGGGCGTGCCGTCGCCGTCCACGTCGTCGAGCCCCGCGACGACCGCGTCGGCGTTCGCCAGCGGATAGAGCCCGATCCAGTCGAGGTCGGTCTGCCCCGCGACCGAGCCGTCGGCCGCCAGGAAGAGGATGTGCACGTAGTCCTCGCTCGCCACCGCCAGGTCGGTGACGCCGTCGCCGTCCACGTCGCCGAGGCGCGCGAGCGAGCGTCCGAAGCGCTTCGGCAGCGTCGCGCTGAAGCCGCCGGCGTCGAGGCTGATCTTGGCCTCCGACTTGACCGTCCCGTCGGCGTTCAGGAAGAGGATCCACACCGCGCCCGAACCCGACAGGCCGCCGTCGTCGTCGTCCGGCGCGCCGACCGCGAGGTCGCGCACGCCGTCCCCGTCGAGGTCGCCCAGGTTCGCGATGGCGGTGCCGAAGTGGTCGTCGTCGTCCAGCGCGCCGGCGAAGCCGCCCTGCACGTCGTCGACGACCTGGGAGTCGGAGATCGCCCCGTCCGCGAGCGGCGCGGCGGCGATGGCGGTGGCGGCGGCGGTGCGGGTCAGGAGCGCGGAGAGCGTCTGCTTCATCGGGTTCGTCGGGCGGGAGACCAGGCGGCGGGGAGCCCGGCGCCCCCCTCGCCCCCGCTACGGGACCAAGGCCTCGGTCGGATTGGCCCGGATCCGGACAACCTCCGGCGCGCCCGCCGCCCCCGCGCCTAGCGGCCCACGCTGAGCTTCGCCCGCAGCAGCTCAAACAGCTGCTGCAGGTCGTCGGCGAGGGGGCGCTGGAGCCCCGCCCCGACCTCCTCCGCCCGCGCGAGCGCCGCCGTCGCGCGGTCCCGCCACCCGGCGCTCGCCGCGATCATGCCGCGCTGCAGGACGACCGCGGTCAGGGCCTCCAGATGCACCCGCGACCCTTCGGCGAGGGCGGGCAGCCGCTCCTCGAACGGCGCGAGCAGGGCGTCCGCCTCCTCGGGCAGGTCGACGACCGAGAGCGCCACCGCCGCGTCGAGGAAGCTGTAGACGGTCATGGGCTCGCCGAAGCCCTCGGCCGCCATCGTGGCGGCCAGCGACTCGTGCAGCATCCGCAGCCCCTCGTCCGTGTCCCCGAGCATGAGGTGGGACTTCGCGAGGAGATCGCGCGCCCGCTGCAGCACGCGGGGCGCTCCGGCGGTCCCGGGCTCGAGGTCTTCCATCAGCGCGACCAGCTCGTCGCGCGCGTCCGCGGGACGCAGGTCGTAGACCGCCAGGTCGGCGAGACGAAGCCGCAACAGGGCGACGCGCGGATGCCCCGGCGGATGCCGCAGGAGCACGCGCCGCAGCGCTTCGCGCAGGCTCGCCTCGCCCTCCTCGAAGCGGTCCGTCACCATGTCGCACGTGGCGAGCTGCATCAGCGTGTCCGAGATCATCGCGTGCGACTCGTCGAGGTGCTCCTCGGCCCAGGCCAACGTCCGCTCCGCGATCTGGCGCCCTTCGCCGAAGCGGCCCATCGTGAACAGCGTCCCGACCAGGTCGGCGCGCGCGTCCCACGTGTGGAACTGCTCGGGCCCGAAGGCGGCCTCGCAGATCGCGACCTGCTCCTCGCGCAGCGCCAGCGCCTCGTCGACCTTGCCGCGGTAGGTGAGCGCCTCCGACAGGTGGCTGATCGGCGTCTTCAACCGGTGCGGCGCGTCGGCGTGGTGGTCCCGCAGCAGCGGCAGCGCGGTCGACAGCTCTTCGAGCACTTGGTCGTGGAGCCCCTGGCTCAGCCACAGGCCGGCGACCGCGACCTTCGTCTCCAGCGTGCGCGGATCTTCCGCGCCGTGCTGGCGCGTGCGCGTGGCCAGCACGGCCTCGAGCTCGCGCGCCGCCGCGTCGAGGTCCGGCCGGTTAAGGAAGGCCGTGCCGAGCGCCTGCTGCGTGCGGAGCGTCCGCTCGTCGTCGGCGCCGTGACGGGCGCGCTGCTCGTCGACCAGCGCGCCGAGCACCTCGCAGGCTTCGGTCGAACGCCCCAGCTGGTCCAGCAGCGTGCCGCGCAGGCGGCGCGCGTCCTCGCCCAGCTCGCTGTCCGCGAGCCCCGCGCGCTCCAGGTCGCGCACGCTGGCCTCGCAGCGCTCGAGCGCGCGCGCGGGCGCGTCTAGGGTCGAGAGCGACAGGGCCAGGAAGAAGCCGAGCCGCCCGCGGCCGCGCGGCTGGTCGGGCAGCTGGGCCTCGATGTCGTCGCCGAGCTCGAGCACGACGTCGCGCAGGAGCGCGTCGCGCCCCTCCGCCGAGGCGTCGGGCGCGCGGATCACCTGCGCCAGGAGCGCGGCGACCCGGTCGGACTCCTCGCGCGCCGCCTCGGCCTCGCCGAGCCGCGCGCGCGCGAGCTCGGCCTGGTCGCGTGCCTCGGACCAGCCCAAGAGGACCCCCACCGCCGTCGCGACGAGCGCCAGCACGCCGACGCCGACCGCCGAAGCCGCCGCGGGGTGGCGGCGCGCGTACTTGCCGACCAGGTAGAGCGAGCTGGGCGGCCGGGCGGAGATCGGCAGGTTGGCGAGGCTGCGCTCGACGTCCGCCGCGAGCTCGCGCACGGTCGAGTAGCGGCGCGCGCGCTCCTTCTCGAGCGCCTTGCCCACGATCGTCTCCAGGTCGCCGGCGAGCGTGCGGTCGTAGCGGCTCAGCCGCTCGGGCTCGCGCTCGGCGATGCGGCGCAGGCACTCGGCCAGCGGCTCGCCCTGGAAGTCGATCGGCCGGCGCCCGGTGAGGAGCTCGAACAGCAGCACGCCCAGCGCGTAGACGTCGGCGCGGGTATCGACATCCTCGGGCCGGCCGGCGGCCTGCTCGGGGCTCATGTACTCCAGCGTGCCGACGAGCTGCCCGATCGACGTGAGGAGGCTCGCCGTGCGCTCGTCGTGGCCGGTCGCGCGCGCGACGCCGAAGTCGACCACGCGCGGCCGGCCGGCCTCGTCGACCAGCACGTTGCCGGGCTTGAGGTCGCGGTGGATCACGCCCTTTTGGTGCGCGTGGGCGACGCCCTCGCAGATCCCGAGGAAGAGCTTCAGCCGCTCGGCGCGCGTCGGGTGGTCCTCCTCCCGCCAGGCGTCGAGCGGGCGGCCGCGGACGCGCTCGAGCACGAGGTAGGGATGCTCGCCGCTGGCGAGCTCGGCCCGCCCCGCGTCGAGCAGCCGCACGATGAACGGGTGATCGAGGCGGCCTAGCAGCTCGATCTCCTGCTCGAAGCGCCGCGACGCCTCGCCCGCGAGGAGCCAGGGCTTGGGCACCTTGACCGCGACCTCTTCGCCGTCCGGGCCCGTCGCGAGGAAGACCGTGCTCATGCTGCCCGCGCCCAGGAGCGCGCGGACGCGGTAGTCGCCGATCGCCTCCGGCGGCGGGTCGGGCCAGGGGCCGAGCGAGGCGTTCAGCGCGCTGCGGAGGCGCTCTGAGTCGACCGTCCAGTCGTCGAGCGGGTGCTCGGCCCGCTCGGCGTGGGCCAGGAGCTCTTCGACCTCGCCCCGGACCGCGGGGCTGGGCGCGGCGGCCAGCAGCCGCTCGCGCTCGTCCGGCGCGGCGCGCAGGGCCCGCGCGAACAGCTCCTGGATCGACCGCGCTTCGCTCACGCGTCGTCGCCGGTGTCGAGCTCGCGGATGAGCCAGGCGCGCGCGAAGGCCCAATCGCTGTCGACCGTGCGCGCCGACAGCGACAGCACCTGGGCGATCTCGGCGCCGGTCAGGCCGCCGAAGAAACGCAGCTCGACCACGCGCGCCGCGCGCGGGTACTCGGCCGCCAGCCGGGTCAGGGCCTCGTCCAGCGCGAGGGCGTCGAGCCCCGGCCCCGGCTCGGCCGCCGCGTCGTCGGGGAGCGCGACGCGCAGGAGCTCGCCGCCCCGCCGCGCCGCCTGGCGCCGGCGGGCGTGGTCGATCAGCACCTGGCGCATCGACCGCACGCAGGCCGCGACGAACTGCGCCCGGTCGTCCCAGGTGCGCTCGGGGCTGCGCGCCAGCCGCAGCCAGGCTTCGTGCACGAGGGCCGTCGGCTGCAGGGTGTGGCCCGCGCGCTCGCGCCCCATCGAGCGGGCGGCGAGCTCGTGCAGCACGTCGTAGAGGGCCGCGGTGCGCTGGTCGGTCTGGGTCATGGGATCGATCTCCCCCAACTTACGGAAAAGCGCGAGAATGTGCTGCGCCCCCCGGACCTGCTCTACGCCGAAGACCTTTGGACGCGAACGACGCGTTCCGCTCTCACCCAGACCGCGGCCGTACGAACCCCTCTCGTTCCCTTCATGAAGCCGATCTACCTCGCCTCCGCCCTCGCGCTCGCCACGAGCTTGTCCGCGCAGTCCACACTGCTCGTCCCGCAGGACTACGCCAGCATCCAGAGCGCCATCGCGACCGCCGCCCCGGGCGACACCGTGCTGGTCGATCCGGGCACGTACAACGAACAGCTCGACCTCTTGGGCAAGGCGATCACGGTGCGCTCGTCCGCCGGCGCCGCGGCGACGACCATCGACTCCCAGGGCGCCCAGGGCTGGCTCGACTTCCCGACCGGCGCGGTCGTGCGAATGGTCAGCGGCGAGGGCTCGGGGACGGTGGTCCAGGGCTTCACGATCACCGGCGGCCTGTACGGCTCGGGCTACGTGGGCGGCAGCGGCGTGTACTGCGACGGCGCCTCGCCCGTGATCCGCGACTGCGTGATCACCGGCAACTCCGGCGGCTTCGGCGGCGGCGTCGCGGGCGACGCGCGGCTCGAGCGCTGCGCGATCGTCGGCAACGACTCGATGCCCTACGGCAACGGCGGCGGCGTGCGCGGCGAGCCCACGATCGTGCAGTGCGTGATCTCCGACAACCGCAGCGGCGGGCTCGGGGGCGGCATCTACACCGAGGGCCCCTGCACCATCACCGACTCGATCATCGACGGCAACCTGGCGGGCAACGGCTTCGACGGCTACAGCGGCGGCGGGGTCTTCGGGCCGGCCACGCTGATCGGCACGCAGATCACGGGCAACGAGGCGCACCACTGGTTCTCGGGCGGTCCGCCCGACGAGATCGGCACCGGCATCGACGGCGGCCTGACCGGCGCGACCCTGATCCGCTGCACGGTGGCCGACAACCGCATCGCCGGCGGCGCGGTGCCCGGCGACAACTCCGGGGGCATCCGCAACGTGATCAGCGTCGAGGACTCGGTCCTGTGGAACAACGAGAACCGCGAGGTGGCCTTCTTCTCGAGCCCGGCGATCAGCTACTCGACCGTGATGGGCGGCTACGTGGGCGCCGGCAACCTGAGCTCCGACCCGACGTTCGTCGACGCTCCGGGCGGCGACTTCCAGCTCGCGCTGGGCTCGCCGGCGATCGACGCGGGCAACCCGGCCAGCGCGCCGGATCCCGACGGCACGACGGTGGACATGGGCGCCTACTTCTACCCGCAGTTCGTCGCGTCGACGGCCGTACGCAACGGGACGGGCGTGAACCCGTCATGCTATAGCACGGCGACGCTGCCGGTGCTGGGCTCGACCTGGACCGCGACCGTCGACGTGACCGCGCACTCGTTCGCGGGCACGGCCGCCCTCATACACGGCTACGTGGCGCCGCTCGTGCCGCTGCCCCTTGGCTCGCTCGGCGAGCTGCTGGTCGACAGCGGCACGGCGCTGGTGTGGAGCTCGCTGGAGAACGCCGCCGGCGGGACGACGACGCACACGCTGGCGGTGCCCGCCGATCCGTACCTTGCGGGCGGCTTCGTGATCTACTCCCAGGCGGTCGTCCTCGGCGCGAGCCTGGGGCTCTGCAACGCCATCGATCTGACGCTGGGCATGTGATCCGAGCCGTACCGCGCCGCTGAAGAAAGCCGGGGAAAGGCGGCGCACTCGCCCTGGGGACGGGTGCGCCGCCGCTTCTCTCTCCGGGGCGCGCCCCTTCAGAACAGGCCGCTGGACTCGGAGACCAGGTCCTCGTCGGTGCGTACCTCCGCCCAGGTGAGGCCCGGACGCGGCGCCAGGGCGAGCGAGTAGCGCGCGCCCTCCACCACGACCGGGTCCGAGGCGGCGGCCAGGACCGACTCGGCGACGCATGAGAGCGGCTCGTCGGAGCCGGGCAGGTGCACCACCAGCGTGAAGGGGCGTACGACGCCATCGGGCGTCGCGAGCAGCGGCCCGAAGTTGGCCGCCACGCCCGCCCCGGCGCCGATACGCGCCCACCACACGCCCGGGGCCTCCGCGGGTGCGGGCGGGCCGCAGCCGAGCGCCACGAGCAAGCCCAAGCCGGCGATCGCTGAACGCATGCTCATCGCACCGCCTCAGGAGAAGGTCGTGTAGATCAGCGCAGCGCAGTTGCCGTTCAGCACGTCGCCCCACGTGAAGCTGGTCTTGAGCTCGAAGCGGTGGAGCGTGGTGCCGGTCACCACGAAGAACGGCGCGTCGCTCGAGCCGCAGCGCAGGAGCTGCACCGAGGCGGCGAACTTCTTGCAGGTCGCCGTGGTCGTCAGCTCCACGACCTCGTCCTCCGCCGGGCACGGGATGGTGGGGCTGCCGGTGTAGAGCGACGCCACCGTCGTCGAGGTGCAGCCGTCGGCCTTGGTGCACTTGGTCGACTGGAACGAGACGAGCGAGAGGCAGAAGAGAGAGGCCGCGATGGCGGTCAAGATGCGACGCATGAGGGTCCTTTCGTAGGGAGAGGGTCGTCGGGAGAAGGCAGACCCGTAGCGCGCTCCGGCGGCGGGCTTCGCACGCGGAGAGATCGTCGCCGAGCGGCGTCGGGGCTGCGTTCGTGGAACGACTTTCCGAAGCACGCAGGGCCTAGAATCGATGCGGCGAATCGACGATCTTTCTCGGCCGCCGCGGCGACGATCCACGCGCGCGGGGCGGCCCACCCACCGCGATGAACACCGAGACCCCGCCCAAGCTCGACCAGCTGCTCGCGCAGCGCGCGTTCCTCACCCAGCTCGCCCTGCGCCTGGCAACGGACGAGAGCCAGGCCGAGGACATCGCGCAGGAGACCTGGCTGCGTGCGCTCACCAGTCCTCCCCGCCACGGCCGCAACGTACGCGCCTGGCTCGCCGCGATCGCGCGCAACGTCGCGCGGCGCGAGGCCGGCCGGCGCGCGCGGCTGCCGCGCGGCGCCGAAGACGAGGCCGAGCTCGGCCCGGCGTCGGCGGGCGAGAAGCGCCGCGTGCTCCGCTCGGTGGGCGTGGCCTTGCTCGCGCTCGACGAGCCCTACCGGCACGTGCTCCTGCTGCGCTTCTTCGAAGACAAGTCCCCGGCGCGCATCGCGGCGGAGCTCCAACGGCCGGTGAACACCGTGCTGAGCCAGATCCGGCGCGGGCTGGAGCGCCTGCGTGCGGAGCTCGACGGCCGCTATGGCGAGGACCCCAGCTGGCGCGCGCTGGTGCTGGCCGCGGCGCCTCCGGCGCGGCGCGCGCCCCGCGCCCCTCCCGCCCCAAGACGTTGTTCAAGAAAAAGTGGTACCCCCAGTGCGTTTAAAAGAGACCTGTGTAACGCGTGCACGAGGAAAGCCACCACACCGAGGAACAACGTTGAACGTCTTGCTTGTGGGAGTCGTTGATAACTGATAACTACCTGTAGCGCACATCATCCGAGTCAGTCAACATGAG
>JBCCGI010000147.1:0-13467 GCA_039029355.1 Planctomycetota bacterium | reverse complement strand
GCCAGGTCGCCAGGTCGCCAGGTCGCCAGGTCGCCAGGTCGCCAGGTCGCCAGGTCGCCAGGTCGCCAGGTCGCCAGGTCGCCAGGTCGCCAGGTCGCCAGGTCGCCAGGTCGCCAGGAGCAGCTAACCATCACAACTTAGGCAGTTACGCTTAGCCTACTAAGCTTTGTAGAGAAGGCCATCAGACCCGCTGAGCCACTCGGCTGCCAGCCCCCCACGCCTCCCCCCCACACTGGCTGGGTTCCGTGTGGAATCGGCACATCACATCCGCCATAAAAGTCTTGTATTGATCGATTTACGACCACACCACCGCCGCGCGGCTCCTCCGAGCAGCGCCACGGCCCTCAAGGGCCCTCGAAGCCCCGCGCACGCGGTGTGGAGCCGCGGGCTCCGCCGCCATGGCCCGCGACTTCCACACGGAACCCAGCCAGTCCGGGGATGGCGGAGATGACGGTGCTGATCGGGCTCGACCTCGCCTGGAGCTCCCGCAACCCCACCGGCGCGGTCCTCCTCGCTCCGACCTCAGGCGGTGGCTTCGAGGTTCGGGAGCACACGCGGCTCGGAGGCGATGACGAGCTGGTGCCCTGGGTGCTGGAACGCGCCGGGGCGGGGCCGGCGGTCGTCGCGGTCGACGCGCCCTTGGTCGCGCCGAATCCGCCGGGGACGAGCCGGCCGGTGGACCGCGAGGTCACGCGGCTATTCGCGCGCCAGCACGCGGGCGCTTATCCGGGCAATCGCGAGCGCTGTGCGCGGCCGGTCGAGTTGGCGGCGCGCTTCTGTCGGCGTGGATGGTCGGTCGATCCGAGCGTGCGTGGGGCGCGGCGGCGGGTCTTGCTCGAGGTGTACCCGCACGCCGCCGGGGTGCGGCTCTTCGGGCTGGAGCGGATCGTGAAGTACAAAAAGGGTCCGGTGGAGGAGCGCCGCGTCGGCCTCGCGCGCTTCCAAAGGCTGCTGCACGAGCGCCTGCCGCGGCTCGATCCGCCGGTGCGGCCCTTTCCGCGCGAGCGGGTCGCGGAGCTCCGCGGCCGGGCGCTGAAAGACCTCGAGGATCGGCTCGACGCCGTGGTGTGCGCAGCGATGGCGGCGCGGTTTGCGCACGCTCCGGAGCGTTGCGAGGTGCTCGGCGACGTCGCGACCGGGTACGTCGTCGTCCCGCGTGACGAATCGGGAGACGGCTCCGTTCGCGCGCGGCGCAGAAAGGGCTGAGCACCCGGGTGGCGAGCGCTTCCGGCGCGACGACCGCCGCGCGTCGAAGCGCCGCGTAGCGGAGGAGCCACGCGAACCGCGGAGGACCCGACGGCCGCGAGTGGTCAGGTCCTTCCGAGCTCGAAGCCGGATGGGGTGAGAACCGGTCTCCTGGCCGCAGTCACCACGAGGGGCTGCAATGGGTGCTGACAACTAGCCCATGAAGGAGACCGGCCTTCTCACGCCATCCGGCTAGAACCGCCGCGCCGCGAGCTCGGCGCTCTGCAGCAGCACCGGCTCCCACGAGCGCAGCACGATGCTGCGCGGCTCGGGCACCCGCCCCGGCAGTCGGCGCGTGCCCAGCGCGACGCCGTCGAGCTCGAGCTCGACCGAGCCGCGGCGGGCGTGCACGACGATGCGTAGTTCTTGCACGCGGCCGGGGCGCAGCAGACCCTTCACGACCTCGCCGCGGTTCGCGCGCACGTCGTCGAGGAAGTTGCCCAGCTCGCCCGAGCCGACGTGCCAGCGCGAGCTGCCGTCGGTTCCGGTCAGGCCGGGCCCGGTCAGCGCGACGTGGAAGCCTAGGAGCGACGCGACGAACAGCTGTGCCGGCGCCGTCGTGTCGATCAGCTGGAACTTGAGGGTCAGCTCGACCTCGCGGCCGACGTCGAGCGGCGAGCGCAGCAATAGGCGCGCGCCCCAGTCGCGCTGGAGCTGCTCCCACTGCAGCACCTCGCGCGGCGCGCGCCAGCCGCCGCCGTCGTAGCGCCAGGTGCCGGGCTCCCACGCGCCGGCCTCGACGGCGTCGAACTCGAAGTCCATCCGCACGCGTCCCTCGCCTTCCTCGACCAGCCGCAGCGGACGGTACGACTCCTCGAAGCTGCGCGAGCGGTTCTCCAGCTGGCGGCGTCGAGCCTCCAGCTCGGGGCGGAGGATGCGCACGCTGTGCTCGTCGCGGAACTCGGTGAGGAGGCGGTCGAGCGCCATCAGCGCCCGGCCCGGGTCGCCGTGTGCGGCGTCCTCGTCGACATAGTCGAAGAGCTCGTCGACGATCGCGGCGCGCTCGGCCGCGGCGGCTTCCTGGGCCTCGAGGGCGGCCGAGATGCGGGTGCCGAGGTCGGCGGCGAGCTCGGCCAGCTCGCTCTCGCGTGGGAGCACGCCCGAGCGCAGCGTCGTCTCGGCGCGCTCGAGCATGTGCTCGTGGAAGCGGAACGCCGCGACCATGACGCGCTGGCGCGGACTGAGCTCGTCGTCGAGGTCGGAGACGCCCGCGAACGACAGCACGTCGTGCGGGGCGAGGCGACCGAAGGTGAGCGTGTAGCTCGCGCCGTGGTCCGGCACGAGCTCGAAGCCGTCGCGCAGCGGATCGAAGCCCGACACGATGCGCCCCTCTTCGGCGATGCCGCGCGCGAGGACGCGCATCTCGCGGCGCGTCCCGTCGGCGCGCACGACGCCGTCGGCGGCGGCCTCCAGGAGCTCCTGCAGCAGCTCGGCCTCCCGGGCGCGGAAGGCGGCGCGGCGCTGGATCTCGCGCCGCCAGGAGCGCTCGGGATCGCCGGGCTCGGACGACAGGTCGGACTGGAACTTCGTCCACAGCTCGCTGACGGCGGTGTAGTCGCGCTGCTTCCAGCGCGTGCGCTCGAGCTCGCGGTTGAAGTCGAACTGTGCGCGCACGCGGTCGCGGCGCAGCGTGTCCTCGTGCTCGGTCAGCTCGGCCGCGCGCTCGTCGAGGTGGTCGAGGGCGAGGCGCGACGATTCGACCGCCATTTCGCCACGGTCGAGGTCGAGCTCGAAGAGGTGGTTGTCGAAGCTGCGGCGGAGCTCCTCGGCGACCAGCCCCGGTGGCGCGTCGCCCAGCGCGAGGTCTTCGCGCAGGGTCTCCGAGCGCGACGCGACCCAGTCGCGCAGCTCGCGATCGACGCCGCCCCACGCCAGCGCCATCGCCTGGCGTGCGACGTCGAGCTCGATGCGGACGTCCGCGAGCAGCTGCTCGACGAGCGGCGCCGGGAAGCGGAAGTCGCTGTAGCCGACCTGGCCGAGCAGGTCCTGGTCCGACACGTCGAGCCGCGTGATCGCGCTGCGGTAGGCGCTGCGCGCGAGCAGCTGGTTGGCCTGTTCGATCAGCGCCTCGGCGCGCTGCGCGAGCTTGCCCGAGATCACCTCCGCGAGGCCCGCCTCGGCGGCTTCGAGGTCGGCGGTCAGCGCCGCGCTGCGCTTGCGCAGGAACGGGAAGCGCGTCTCGAGCTCCTCCGGCGCGAGGCCGGTCTCGGCGGTGAGCTGCGGGAAGAGCTCGCCGAGCGCCGCGCGCGCGCCGACGAAGTCGCCGGCCTGACGCCGGGCCTCGACGTCGGCCGCCCCCGCGTCGACGAGTCCCTCGAGCTGACGGCGCAGCTCGGCCCGTGCGTCGGCGTAGAGCTCGCCGAGGCGCGCGGCGTGGTCGGGCGGCACGAGCGGGCGCAGCTCGTCGAGGTCGCGCAGGTGCTGCGCCACGTTCCCCGGGTTGTGCTCCATGCGGCGCGCGACGTCCTCGAGGCGATCGAAGCGCTCCGCGGCGCGTGCGCCGTCGACGCGCGCCTCCTCGGGATCGCCGCCCAGCTGCCCGGCGGCGACGAAGACGCCCAGGAGCCCCGCCGCGACGCCCAGCGTCGCGACCAGTGGCCGCAGCCACGGCCGCGGCTCGCGTTCGACCGGGTCGAGGCTGCGGGCGCTGACGCGCGGGGTGCGACGCTCGCGCACGCGCTCGAGGTCGAGCAGCAGCTCGCGCGGCGTCTGGTAGCGCTCGACCAGGTCGCGCGTCATGCACTTGCGCAGCACGAGCACCAGTCCGCGCGACAACGCCGGCTCGAAGCGCAGCGGGTCGGGAACGCGGGAATAGAGCACCGACGACAGCACCTCGGCCGTGCTCGCACCGTGGAATGGCGGGCGCCCGCAGACCGCGTGGTACAGCGTGGCGCCGAACGACCAGATGTCGCTCTGCACGTCGGCCTGGGCCGAGTCGACGGCCTGCTCGGGGCTGATGTAGTGCGGCGTACCTAGCGTGCCGCCCTGGCTGGTCAGCGCCGGATCGTCGCCGGCGAACGCGAGCCCGAGGTCCGCCAGCCGCGCGCCGACGGCGCGGTCGATCAGGATGTTCGCGGGCTTGATGTCGCGGTGCACGACGCCGTGCTCCCAAAGGTGCTCGAGCGCCTCGCAAAGCGGGATGAACAGCCGCAGCGCCTGCCGCTCGGTCAGGCGCCCCTCCTGGCGCAGCGTGAGCGCGAGCGAGGGCCCGTCGACCAGCTCCATCGCGTACCACCAGCGCCCGTCGGTCTCGCCCATGTCGATGGCGGACACGATGTGCGGGTTGGCGAGCCGCGCGGTGGTGCGCGCCTCGCGCTGCAGGCGTTGGACGATGCTGCGCTTGTTCGCGAGCTCGGGGTGCAGGACCTTCAGCGCCACCAGCCGGTCGACGGCGAGCTGGCACGCGCGGTACACGGTGCCGGTGGCACCGCGTCCGATCACGCCCTCGATGCGGTAGCCCGGAATCTCGGGCGCGCCGCCCTGGCGCTGCAGTCTCAGCGGTTCAGGAACCATCGCCTCCATTCCGAGTCCGCGCGGCGGAAGTCCATGCCGGCGGCGGCCTGGAAGGCCTTGTTGTAGAGCGTGTGTCGGTCGATGCCGGTGCGGATAACGCGCGAGGGCGCGGGCGGGGCGCCGTCCTTCAGCACCTTGTGGAAGCGCGCCAGCGCGTCGGGGCCGAGCGACTGCAGCCACTCGAGGATCGCCATCGACTGCGCGATGTCGAGCAGCTCTAGCTGCGAGAACTCCAGCTGGGCGAGCTTGTCGAACTGGCGCGCCTGCCCGCGCTCGAGCGTACGCTTCAGCGCCACGCGCCACTCCGACGAGCGCATCTTCGCGTCCTCGACGTCGTCGCGCCCGGTGTCGGACTGCGAGCCCTCGAACGTGCCCGCAAGCGACGAGCGGCAGAACACGAGGTTGGTGTCGTGCACCGCGAGCTCGGTCAGGCCCGCGACCGCTTCTTCGTACCACGGGGGCAGCAGCCGGCCGTCGTAGCCGAGCCGTCCGGCCATCAGGTGCCCCATGTGGTGGTAGCAGTGCCCCGCGAGATCCTCGACTCCGCGGTTGGCCTGGCGCGCCGACGAGATCGGGATCGGCTCGAGCCACGTGAAGCCGTAGTTCTTGCGCACGGCGGTGTCCCAGCCCTCGGGAATGTACTTCGAGCGCTCCTTGGTCCAGTCGACCGAGCGCACGTACTCGCTCGACGCCTCGTGCGAGAAGACGTAGAACTCCGCCGGGCGGCCGCCGAAGAGCTTGAGGCCCGACTTCACGTCCCACGTCTGGTCGAACCACGCGCGCGCCTTGTCGAGTCCGGCGGCGATCTCCTCCATCTCGGCCAGCGGCAGCACGCCGACGACCGTGGTCTGGTCGCCGAACACGTGGTCGATGCGCGCGGTCGCGCCGATGGCGAAGCCCTCGGCCGCCTGCAGCCCGAAGGCCGTCTTGGCTTCGATCCACTCGCCGTTGTGCTCGACCAGCCCTTCGCGGCGCATCGCGTCGGCCTTCGGGATCCAGCGACCGTCGTAGAGAACGAGCCCTTGCTCTAGCTTCTCCTTCTCGTCCGGCGTGACCCAGCTGCCCTCGTGCTGCACGAGCCCCTTGGCGAGCATCTCGGCCTCGAAGTCCGCCTGCTGACGCACATCGCGCTCGGCGGGCGTCATCCATTCGCCCTTGTAGCTCACGAAGCCGAGCTTGGCCCGCGCGCCCGCGTGGTCCGCGTCGACCTTGATCGCGCGCTTGTAGATCTTCTCGGCGCGCTTGCGGAGCTTGTTCTCCTCGCACCAGAGCCCGAGCTGATAGAAGTCCTCGGCCGTCTTGCAGGCGGCGAGCTTCTCGTCGTAGACCTCGTCGCGCGTCTTCTCGCGCTTGATCTCCACGATCTCGTCCTTCGGGAAGGTGAAGGTGCCGAAGCTGGTCTTGATCTCGACCTGCTTCGACGTCTCCGACAGGATCTTGCCCTCGATCCGACGCCCGTCGTCGAGCAACAGATAGTCCGCGGCGGCCGGCGCGGCCAGGAGGAGCGCGGCGAGGAGCGGGAGAACGAGACGCGGCAGGCGGGCTTGGAGCATGGTTTCCGAGGGGGCGTGGGGTCGACTCCCCATCCTTTCATGGCACCCCGGGGGGCGTCCAGAAAGGGTCGAGGGCGCCGGCACGCGGCACGCTTCCCCCCAAAGGGAGCCTATCCCGCCCTGGACCGCGCGTTACGGGCGAGACGCCTCCGTGCGACCCAGCGTTGGGGCTCGGAAAAAATTGCCCGCGTGGGCGCCCTACTGCTCGTCGTCCGAGGCGCCCACGCCGTACTTGTCGAGCTTGCGCTGGAGGGCGAAGCGGCTGATGCCCAGCTCCTTGGCGGCGCGGCTCTTGTTGCCGTTGTTGCGCGAGAGCGCCGCCTCGATCGCGCGCCGCTCGAAGCGCGCGACCGCCGCGCGCAGGTCGCCGAGGACCTCGGGCGGCCCGCCGGCGTCGGCGTCGTCGCGCTTGCCGACGCGCTCGAGGATCGTGGGCGAGAGGTGCTCCAGCAGCACCGAGTCCTCGGCCAGGACCATCAGGCGGCGCATCTCGTTCTCCAGCTCACGCACGTTGCCGGGCCAGTCGTAGTCGACCAGCGCGGCCTGCACCTCGTGCGAGAGGACGGGAACCGGCCGGCCGGCCTCGCGCGCCGCGCGCGCGAGCAGCGCCTCGGCGAGCAGCGGCACGTCCTCGCGGCGCTCGCGCACCGGGGGGAGGTGAACCGCCAGCACGTTCACGCGGTAGTAGAGGGCCTCGCGGAAGTTGCTCTCGCGCACCATCTCGTCCAGGTTCTGGTGCGAGGCCGAGATCAGCCGCACGTCGACCTTCACGGTCTGACTGGAGCCCAGGGGGCGCACCTCGCCCTCCTGCAGCACGCGCAGCAGCTTCTTCTGCATCTCGGGGCTCATGTCGCCGATCTCGTCGAGGAACAGCGTGCCCCCGTCGGCCTGCTCGATCAGCCCCTTCTTGGCGCGGTCGGCGCCGGTGAACGCGCCGCGCGTGTGACCGAACAGCTCGGACTCGAGCAGCGTGTCGGGGAGCGCGGCGCAGTTCTCGACCACGAACGGCCGCTCCTTGCGCGGACCGTTGTAGTGGATGGCGCGTGCGATCAGCTCCTTGCCGGTGCCGCTCTCGCCGTGGATCAGCACCGGTAGCTCGCTCTCGACGATGCGGTCGAGCTGCTGGAACACGCGCCGCATTCCGTCGGAGGCGCCGACGATCGCGGTGTAGTCGTAGCGTCCGCGCTCACGCCCCAGCTCGGCGCGCACGACGGCGAGCTGCGTGTCGCGGTCGCGGATCTTGCGGCCGAGCTGCTCGTTGAGGCGCTCGATCTGCGAGCTGGAGTGGATCAGTCGCTGGTTGCGCTCACGCAGCTCGGCCAGCAGCCGCGCGTTGCGGATCGCAACCGACGCCTGCCCGGCGAACAGCTCGGCCAGGTCGAGGTCCTCCTCGCTGAACGCGCCGCGCTGCAGCCGGTTGTCGACGTACAGCACGCCCTCGGTGCGCCCCTCGATCGAGATCGGCAGGCACAGGACCGAGCGCAGCTTCAGGTCCTCGACGCTCGCCATCGCCGCAAAGCGGTCGTCGCGCCCGGCGTCGACCGACAGCAGCGGGCGCCCGTTCGAAGCGACGCGCTCGGCGATGCCCATCGACAACCGCGACGAGGGAACCGGGATGTCGGAGCGGTCGAACTGACGCGCGACCCGGACGCTCATCGCCTCGGCACCCGCCGCCCCCCGCGCCCCGCGCGCGGTCGGATTCTCGTCCAGCAGCAGGAAGCCGCGCTCGCCCCCCACCAGCGCGACGGCCGAGTCCACGATGCGCCGCAGCAACGGCTGCAGCTCGGTCTCACTCGCCAGCGCACTCGTGATCTTGGCGAAGACCTTCAGGTTGTCGGCCCCCGCGCGATTCGCACCGGTCTCGGTCGCGAGCCCGGCCTCCCCAAACGACTCCGCCGGCGCGGGCGGCGCCGCCGGAGGCCCGGCCGGATCCTCGACGTGGATCTCGATCCCCCCTACCGCGATCACGTCGCCCGGCGTCAGCAGCTGGCGCCCGACCTTCGCGCCGTTGACCTGCGTCCCGTTCGACGAGCCGAGGTCGACCACCCAGGTGCCCTCCTCATCGCACTCCAGCCGGCAGTGGTGCCGCGAGGCCGACGTGCTCGCCAGCCGGATGTCGTTGTCCACCGCCCGCCCGACGCGCACGACGGGCCTGTCGATTTCCAGGGACGAGCGGGTACCCTCCTCCACAACCGTGATCCGCATCGGTCCTCCCGTCCCCCGACCGTGTGAAAGCGCACGCACGCCCTAGCTAGCCCCCGGAGACGTTCGGTTACGCACACCCCGCCCCCAAGGCCGACGACATGCCCTCTAAGCCCTGGTATCACAAAGGTTTGCGATTTGAATGCACCCAGTGCGGCAACTGCTGCCGCAACCATGGGGAGTACGCCTACGTCTACTTGGCCGCCACCGACGTGGCGGCGATGTCGCGCCGGTTGAAGCTCGCGCCCAAGGTCTTCCTGGAGCGCTACTGCGTGCTGGAGGACGGCATGGTGAGCCTCCGGATGGACCGGCCGGCGTGCCCCTTCCTGGGCGAGGACAACCGCTGCGGGGTCTACGAAGTGCGCCCGATGCAGTGCCGCACCTGGCCCTTCTGGGAGGAGAACCTGAAGCGCAAGGTGTGGAAGGGGCCGGTCAAGGACTGCTGCCCCGGCATCGACCAGGGCCCGCTCACGCCGGCCGACGAGGTCGAGCGAATCGCCGCGGAGAACGAGGCTTGGTATGAGGAGTAGGCGGCGGAGCGAGGCGTCGCGCCCCCCAAGCGCATGACGCTCCTACCGCGCCTCCGGCCGCTCGAAGCGACCCCCGCCGCCGACGGGACGTCGCTCCGCATCCGCGACCCGTTGGGAGTCGCGGGCCGCTCGCCCGACGCCGAGACACGGCGCCGCGAACGCCTCGACCTCGCGCCCGACCTCTGGCGCGTCGCCCGCCGTCTGGACGGCACGCGTACCGCCGCGGACATCGCTGCGGACCTCTCCGCGGTCGCCGAGCAGGAGGTATCCGAGGAGGAGGTCCTCGCCGCGGTCGCCGAGCTCTCCACCGCCGGCGTCCTCGAAGACGCCGAGTCGACCACCCGCCTCGCGACCGCACGGACCGACTTCGACGCGCTCCCCAACCGCCCCAGCGTCGGAGCGGGCCGCGACTACCCGGCCGACCCAACGGACCTCCGCATCCGCATCGCCGGCCTCGTCGCAAACGACTGGGACATGCCCCCGCCGGCGGGGCTGCGGGGACTGCTCGCCCCGGCGTGCTCGATCGGCCGCGCCGCGCCGCTGTACGCGCGCTCCTACGCCGCGCTGCGCATCGTGGGCGCGCGCTTCGCGCGGATCGTGCTGCTGGCGCCCGCCCGCGCGCCGGTCTCGCGGGTGCTGGTGCCACTCGACAAGGACTTCGAGACGCCGCTCGGCGCGGTGCAGGTGGATCGCGAAGCGCTCGCCGCCCTTGGCGCGGAGGCTGGTGAGGACGCTCTCGCCCATCGGGAGGCGCTCGCACTCGAGCGCCAAATGCTCTTCCTGCGGCTGCTGCTGCCGAACACGCGGGTGGTCCCGCTGCTGGTAGGAGCCGTGTCTGGAGAGACGGAACGAGACGAGGCGGTCGCCGCGCTCCGGCGCGTGGAGAGGCTGCCGGGGGAGACGTTCTTCTTGGCCGCCGCGGACCTGGCCCGACTGCTCGCGGCTGCGGATCAGCCGGATGCGTTGGGCCCCGAGGGGCGCCGGGCCTTGCGGGGGCTAGACAAGCGGATGGTGGATTTGGCGGTGGAGTGTGATGCGGAGGGATGGCGCGCCCAGGCGGTGGCGAGCGGGGACGCAGCGCGGGCGGCGGAGTCGGTGCCGGTGGAGTTGGTGTTGAGGGTGTTGCGGGAGGGTGGGGTGGTGCGTCGGGGTGTGGTGAGGGGGCATGTGCTTGGGTATCACCAGGATTTGGGGGCGGAGGAGCTGACTACGGCGGCGTCGATGGCGTTTTTGGTGGGGTGAGGGGGGCTGCGGGTGGCTCGGTTTGGGGGAGCGGGCTTGGTGTGGTGCGGCGGCGGAGGTCGAGGAGCGACTGAGGGGGCTGGCGTTGCTTGCGCTTTGTGCGAGCGCTCGCCGACGCTGCCCGGGATCTTCGCCGAGTCAAGGCGGTCGATTCGGCAGAGGTGAGGTCCGGCCGAGGAGGCGGGCGCCGCAGGCACCCCACGCCAGCGCCCGCTGGGCTCGCCTGCGATCTTCGCCCAATCAAGTCGCTCGATTCGGCGGAGATCGAGGTCCGCCCGAGGGAGCGGGCGCCGCCGGCACCCCACGCCAGCGCCCGCCGGGCTCGCCTGCGATCTTCGCCCAATCAAGTCGCTCGATTCGGCGGAGATCGAGGTCCGCCCGAGTGGGCCGGCGCCGCCGGCACCGCACACGAGCGCCGGCCGAGCCCGCCCCCATCTTCGCCCAATCAGGCCACTCGATTCGGCCGAGATCGAAGGCTCCAGATCAGCGCCGTGTGAGCCTGGCCCCGCACGCTGTTGGAGCCCACATCGGCGCTCGCGGTTGCCTCGTCGTGGGGACAGCTCGCGGTGGCGGCCGATCTCCGCTCATTCAGGCTCCTTGATTCGGCCGAGATCGCAGGCCCGCATTGACCGCGCCTCCCCCCTCTCGACGCCCGGGTCGCGGCAACGCTCCCCTGCGTCGCTCCAATGCCTCCCCAGTCCGGAGATCTTGATTGAGCGAAGTTGTCCCGGCGCGCACCGAGCCGCACCACGCGAGCCGGCCCGCCTCGCGCGAACGGCTCTGGCGGGCCGGCCGCCGCTCACCATCTCGAATCAGCGGAGATCCGGCGTGGCGCAACGGCCGTCACGCCGCCTCGCTGCGCGACCCGACGCCAGCCCTACTCCCTCACCCGATACACCCGAAACAAGTCATACGGCCGTCCGTTCGACTGCAGAATCGTCGTCGGGCTCCGATACACCAGCTCAAGCTCCGGTACCCCCTCCAAGACCTCTCGGTCCTGGCTCAGCAGGATCGCGGCGCACGATCCCTCTTGGGGAGCCCGTCCCGCCGGCACTCCCGCGACCCACGGCGACACGTAGCCCAGCTCGTACCGGTCGACCAGGAGATACCGGCACCGGAAGCGTTCCCGCAGCAGCGTGGCCAGGTCCGCCGGCGTTCCCTCGAAGAAGGTGGTGAGAAACGCCTCGGCGTCGCGGCGGGAGCGGTCGGTTTCGTACTTCGGCTGGAGCACGATTGGGTGCCGGGTGTGGGCGAGGATGGAGGTCGAGTTGACGAAGTCGGAGCAGATCGGCTCGTCGGGGGGGACCAGGTCGGGGAGCTTTGTCAGGAGGGCCTGGAGCTCCTCCGCCTTGCCCGGCGGCTTGTACCAGGACAGCTCGTGGCTCGAGAGGAACGGAACGAAGACCAGCGCCTGGGCGGCGAGCGCGACACCTGCGATCGCAGCCGCCGGGCGCGTTGGTCGGCGGGCCAGGGCGAGGGCGGCGAGGGTGGGGAGGGCGAGGCCCGGCAGGACGACGGTGCGGGCGATCATCCATGCGGCCGGGAGGGAGAGCAGGGTGAAGAGCGCCAGCGCTGTTGCTGCTGCGTCGCCGCGGGCGCGGGCGGGTGGTGCTGGGCTCGGGTGCGACTCGGCGGTGCCGCCGGCCGCGTCGCTATGCGTCCGCCCTCCGGCTCGCGTCAGTACCGCGACGATCCCGAACAGACCGACCGGCACCGAGAACGCCAGCAGCCGCATCCCCCACCCGAGCGAGAGCGTCTGGAACGGCCCCTGCCACAGCAGGCGGGCATCGAACGGCACGCCGCGCGGATCCGCGGGCGGTTGCCCCAGGTGGCGTAGCTTCGCGAGGACGACCTCGTAGACGTGGCTCAGCTCGCCCCCGTGGCCCCAGCCCGCCGAGGCAGCGGCGAAGACGATCAGCCACAGCGCTCCGGTCGTGCCGACGAGGACCGCGGTGCGGGCCGCCGGGCCGAGCGGGCGTCGGGAGGCTGTCCAGGCGAGCGCTCCCAGGGCGAGCGCGAGCAGCATCGGCAGCGAGGTCAGGAGGCCGTTGGCGGCCAGCGCCGGCACCAGGACTCCCGCGGTGGCGACCGGTGCGAGCACGAGCCAGCCGCGGCGGGTCGCAAGCGGGTTCTGGTCCCAGCAGATGGCCAGGAGGGCGAGCGCGCCGACCTCGAGCGCGAAGACGAACGTCATCGCGTGCCAGGTGGCCAGGGCGAGCGCCAGCATCACGCCCGCAAGTGCGGCAGCTGCCGTTCCCCAGCGCGTGGCGCGCGTCGCCCAGGCGGCGAGGCCGGCGTGGAGGGCGAACAGCGGGAGGCTTAGGTCCTCGCGGACGAGGACGAAGCCGATCGTGCGGTAGTTCGCGGGGAGGAGCGCCGCGAGCAGAGCCGCGAAGAGGGCCCATCCCGGCCGGCCGGTGCAGGCCGCGACGAAGAGGAAGACCCCGACGAACACCAGGCTCGACGTGAAGGCCATCAGGCGCTGGGCGAAGACGTGCAGCGGTGCTCCGCGCGCGAGCCAGGGGTAGGTCCACGCCACCAGAAACTCCTGCCCCAGCGTGAACTGCGCGGGCAGGTCGGCGCCGTGCGGGTGCTCGACGCGTGGGTCGGCGCGGGCGTCGTCGGGCAGGTGGCCGTCGGATTCGAGGATTCGCTCGGTGATGTAGAAGAGCAGCGCCGGGTCGCTCTTCATCATCCCGACCGGATCGGTGCGGTCGAAGCCTGGGTCGGAGAGGGCGACCTCGACGCGCAGCCAGGAGCTCGACAGCACGAGGGCTGCGAGAGCAAGCGCCGCAAGGAGGGCGGGCAGAAGGGCCCGACCACGGGTCGACCGGTGAGACGCGGTACGCCCTCTAGAGCAACCGCGATCGTCCGGGCCGCTGTGCTCGACTCGGCGACTGTGCTCGTCTCGGTCGCTGTGCTCGTCCCGGCCGCTGTGCTCGTCCCGGCCGCTGTGCTCGTCCCGGCCGCTGTGCTCGCCTCGGCCGCTGTGCTCGCCTCGGCCGCTGTGCTCGCCTCGGCCGCTGTGCTCGTCTCGGCCGCTGTGCTCGTCTCGGCCGCTGTGCTCGTCTCGGCGGCTGTGCTCGTCTCGGCGGCTGTGCTCGTCTCGGCGGCTGTGCTCGCCTCGGCCGCTGTGCTCGTCTCGGCGGCTGTGCTCGTCTCGGCGGCTGTGCTCGTCTCGG
>JBCCGI010000146.1:0-13633 GCA_039029355.1 Planctomycetota bacterium | reverse complement strand
GCGGGCGGCGCGGTCGGCACGACGGCGTGCTGCCCTGGCCGGCGCGCGCGCCGATCGGCGCGCGCCCGGCGGCTCCGCCGCGCAACGACGACCCTGCGCCGGAGGGACTCGAGCTTACGCTGTACCGCTGCCCGAAGGTCCACGACGGGCGCTTCGCGAACAACGCCTGGCTCCAGGAGCTGCCCGAGTTCACGACCAAGCTCACGTGGGGCAACGCGCTGCTGGTCGCCCCGCGCACGGCGGCGGAGCTGGGCCTGGCGCAGGAGGACGTCGTACTCGTCGAGCACGGCGACGCGTCGACCAAGGCGACGGTCCACGTCGCGCCCGGGCAGGCGCGTGGCTCGCTCGCGCTGGCGCTCGGCTATGGGCGCGTACGGGCGGGGGTCGTCGGAGGCTCGGCCGCCGAGGGCGTCGAGCCCGTCGGCGACGACGCGACCCCGCTCCGGCGCGGGCCCGAGCTACTCGTAGCCGGCGGCGTTCGCGTCACGCGCACCGGCGCGCGGGCGACGCTGGCGGCGACCCAGGAGCACCACCTGATCGACGCGGTCGGCATGGAGGGGCGCGAGGCTCGGCTCGGCGACCTCGTCCGCGAGGGCACCCTGGCCGAGTACCTCGACCACCCCGACTTCGCCCAGCACGCCGTGCACCACCCTCCGCTCGAGTCGCTCTGGAAGGAGCACGAGTACGACGAGGGGCATCGCTGGGGCATGGCGATCGACCTCGGATCCTGCACCGGCTGCAACGCCTGCGTCGTCGCGTGCCAGGCCGAGAACAACATCCCGGTCGTCGGCAAGGACGAGGTGCGGCGCGGGCGCGAGATGCACTGGATCCGCATGGACGTGTACTACGCCGGCGAGCCGGACGACCCGCGCGCCACGACCCAGCCGGTCGCGTGCCAGCACTGCGAGAACGCGCCGTGCGAGCAGGTCTGCCCGGTTGCGGCGACGGTCCACAGCAGCGAGGGCCTCAACGACATGGTCTACAACCGCTGTATCGGCACGCGCTACTGCGCCAACAACTGCCCGTACAAGGTGCGGCGCTTCAACTTCTTCGACTACAACGCCGAGCTCGAGGGTGAGGAGAACGAGCTCCTCCGCCTCGGCAAGAACCCCGAGGTGACGGTTCGCTCGCGCGGCGTGATGGAGAAGTGCACGTTCTGCGTCCAGCGCATCCAGACCACGCGAGCCGAGGCGCGCCGCGAGGGTCGCGAGCTGGGACGCGACGAGGTGCGCACCGCCTGCCAGCAGGTCTGCCCGACGCGCGCGATCACGTTCGGCGACCTGAACGACTCCGAGTCGCTCGTCGCGCGCCGCCACGCGAGCCCGCGGAGCTACGAGCTGCTGGGCGAGCTCAACGTCAAGCCGCGCACCGCCTACCTCGCCCGCGTCACCAACCCGAGCCCGGCGCTGGAGGCGCCCGCGGAACATGACGACCGTCACTCCCACGACGGCTGACGTCCTGTCCGAGGACCCGCGCCGGCGGCCTCCCCTGGTGACGGGCGAGGCCACGCTCGGCCGCGTCACCGACGACGTGTGCGCCATCGTCGAGCGCCCACGCCCGCCCCGCGCCTGGTACGCGGCCTTCGCCCTTTCGGTCTCGCTGACCGGGCTCTTCTTCGGGATGCTCGGCTACCTCATCGCGACCGGCGTCGGCGTCTGGGGCAACAACTCGCCCGTGGGCTGGGGCTGGCCGATCGTGAACTTCGTGTTCTGGGTCGGCATCGGCCACGCCGGGACCCTGATCTCGGCCATCCTGTTCCTCACCCGGCAGGGCTGGCGCACGAGCATCAACCGCTTCGCCGAGGCGATGACGATCTTCGCCGTGGCCTGCGCCGGCATCTTCCCAGCCGTGCACGTGGGCCGCGTGTGGCTGGCGTACTGGCTGCTGCCGGTGCCGAACCAGATGCAGATGTGGCCCAACTTCAAGAGCCCGCTGCTGTGGGACGTGTTCGCCGTCGGCACGTACGCGACCGTCTCGCTGCTCTTCTGGTACATGGGGCTCATCCCCGACCTCGCCACGCTGCGCGACCGCGCGAAGGGAACGCTGCGCCGTGTCGCCTACGGCTTCTTCGCCCTCGGCTGGACCGGCTCGGCGCGCCAGTGGCATCGCTACGAGAAGGCGTACCTGCTCCTCGCCGGCCTCGCGACGCCGCTGGTGCTTAGCGTGCACTCGGTCGTCAGCTTCGACTTCGCGGTTAGCCAGGTGCCCGGCTGGCACACGACCATCTTCCCGCCCTATTTCGTGGCCGGCGCCGTGTTCAGCGGCTTCGCGATGGTGGTCACGTTGATGGTGCCCGCGCGCCGCTTCTTCGGCCTCGGAGACCTCGTCACGCTGCGGCACCTGGAGACGATGAACAAGGTCATCCTCGCGATGAGCCTGATGGTCGGCTTCGCGTACGGCACCGAGCTCTTCATCGCCTGGTACGGCGGCAATCCGTACGAGCGCTTCGCCTTCCTGAACCGGGCCCTCGGCCCGTTTGCGTGGGCCTACTGGGTCATGGTGGTCTGCAACGTGCTCGTGCCGCAGCTCTTCTGGTCGCGCCGGATACGGACGAGCCCGGCGGCGATGGTCGCGGTCTGCGTGCTGGTGAACGTGGGCATGTGGTTCGAGCGCTTCGTGATCACGGTCACGTCGCTGAGCCGCGACTTCCTGCCCTCCTCGTGGCAGCACTTCCGGCCGACGGCGGTCGACGTGCTGACGTTCCTCGGGAGCTTCGGGCTGTTCTTCACGCTGTTCCTGCTCTTCTGCCGCTTCCTCCCGATGGTCGCCATGGCCGAGGTGAAGGCCGGGCTGCCCGGGGCGCAGCCGCGGCACGTCGACGGCGGGGAGGCCGCCCATGGCTAGCGCGCGGGGCACCAAGTTGGGCCTGGTCGGCGCCTTCGCATCGGCGGACGAGCTGGTCGCCGCGACGCGGAGCGTGCGCGCCGCAGGCTTCCGGCGCTTCGACGCCTTCAGCCCGTATCCGGTCCACGGAATCGACGAGGCCATGGGCACGCGCCCGACGGTGCTGCCGTGGCTCGTCCTCGGCGCTGGGGTGGCGGGACTGGCCGGTGCGCTGGCGCTGCAGCTCTGGACCAACGGCGTCGACTATCCGTTCGTCACCAGCGGCAAGCCGGCGTGGGGCCTCCCGGCCTACGTGCCGGTCGCCTTCGAGGTGGTGATCCTCGCGGGCGCCGTCACGGCCTTCGTCGGCATGCTCGCGCTCAACGGGCTGCCGCGCTGGGCGAACCCGGTGCTGGGCGCGAAGGCGGTACAGGCCGCGAGCTCGACCGGCTTCGCGGTCGCGATCGAGGCGGCCGACCCCGCCTTCGACGAGGCGCGTGCGCGCGCGGTGCTGGCCGGGGCAGGAGCCTCGGGGGTCGAGGCGTTCCACGCGCCTCCGCGTGCCCCGTTCCCGCGACCGCTCGTCTACGGCGCGTGGATCGCGCTCGCGCTCGCGCTGGTGCCGCCTGCGCTGATCGTAGCCAAGCGAGCGGGTGTGTCGCGGCTGCCGCGCGTTCACCTGGTGCGCGACATGGACCGGCAGCCCAAGCGCGGGGCCCAGGCCGAGAGCCCGTTCTTCGACGACGGGCGCGCCGCGCGCCTGCCCGTCGCGGGGACGGTAGCGGTCGGCGAGCTGCGCGCGGACGCGGGCTTCGAGACCGGGCGCGCCGACGGGGATTGGCTGTCGCGCCCGCCGCTCGAGATCGATCGAGCGCTGCTCGACCGCGGGCGGGAGCGCTACGCGATCCACTGCGCCGTGTGCCATGGCGCGGACGGGCGCGGGCGCGGCCCGGTCGCGATCCGCGCCGAGGCGCTGCGCGAGCCGGCCTGGGTGCCGCCCTCCGACCTGCAGTCCGAGCACGCGCGCGGGCTCGCGGACGGCGAGCTCTACGACGTCGTGAGGAACGGCGTGCGCAACATGGCCGGCTACGGCGACCAGCTCGCGGCGCGCGACCGCTGGGCGGTTGTCGCCTACCTGCGCGCGCTGCAGCGGAGCCAGAACGCGACTTCCGAAGACCTCCCGCCCGGCGTCACGCCCTTCTCCCGATGAGAACCGAAGCGATCCGATTCGCGCCCGAGAGGACCATCGCGGGCGACCTGGGCCGGCCTGCCCGTGCCGCCGCCATGGCTGCCGCCGCGGGCGCGGTCGGCGTCCTGCTCACAGCCTTCCTGGCCGAGGACGGCCTCCGCCGGGCGCAGTTCGCGTGGCTCATCGCAGCGCTCTTCGTGCTGACACTCGGCCTCGGAGCGCTCTTCTTCGTGCTGCTGCAGCACCTGGTGCGCTCGGGCTGGAGCGTCGCCGTGCGACGGGTGGCGGAGAAGGTCGCGCTCACCATTCCCGCGGCCGGGCTGCTGTTGGTGCCGGTGGTGCTGCCCACCCTCCTCGGGCACGGCGGGCTCTTTCCGTGGGCCGCGGCCGATGCCGCACACGAGTCGGAGCTGATCGCCCACAAGCGGCCCTGGCTGAACGGCCCCTTCTTCGCCCTCCGCATCGCGCTCTACATCGGCGCGTGGTCGTGGCTCGCGCGGTGGTTCGCAGCCAGGTCGCGCGAGCAGGACCTCTCGGGCGATCCCCAAGCCACGCTCGCGATGCAGCGGCGCAGCGCGCCGGCGATGGTGCTCTACGGCGTGACCGTGGCCTTCGCCTCGTTCGACCTCGTGATGTCGCTCACCCCCGAGTGGTTCAGCACGATCTTCGGCGTCTACGTGTTCGCCGGGTCGGTGCTGGGCTTCCTCGGACTCTGCGTGCCGCTGGTGCTGCTGCTCGAGCGCCGCGGTCGGCTACGCGACGTCGTGACCGTCGAGCACTACCACGACCTGGGCCGGCTGCTCTTTGCGTTCGTCTTCTTCTGGGGCTACATCGCCTTCTCGCAGTACCTGCTGATCTGGTACGCGAACGTGCCCGAGGAGACGGTGTGGTTCCAGCCGCGCCAGCGCGGTGGCTGGGCACCGGTGTCGCTAACGCTCGTATTCGGTCACTTCCTGCTGCCCTTCGCCGGGCTGCTCTCGCGCCGCGTCAAGCGCCGGCGCGGGCTGCTCGCGGCCTGGGGCGCTGCGCTCGTCGCGCTCCACTACGTCGACCTGCTGTGGCTTGTCGGCCCCGCGTTCCGGGCCGCGGGGCCCGCCTTCGGCCTGCCGGAAGTCGCCGCGCTGGCGGGCGCCGGCGGCGTCTTCGCCCACGCGCTGCTGCGCGCCTCCGAACACTCCCCGCTCGTGCCGATCCGCGATCCGCGGCTCGGCGAATCGCTCGCGCTCCGTCAGACCTGAGCCAATAGCCATGATCGAGAAGGACCGTATCGACACCCCGCTGATCGTCACCCTGGCCGTGATGGCCTCGCTGCTGCTCTTCACCCTAGTGGTGCTGCTCGGGGCACTGCACGACCAGAGCCAGTCCACGCTCCAGCGCGACCGGAGCGAGCGCGCACTGCCGTCCGAGCTCGACGTCGCCGCCGCGGCGCAGCGGCAGCGACTCGAGCGGTACGCGTGGATCGACCGCGAGGCCGGAGCCGTGGCGGTACCGATCGACCGCGCCGTGGAGCTGGTACTGCGCGACTACGCCGCCGCGGCGCCGGGAGGAGGCGCGCAGTAGACGCCATGGCGCGAAGAACAGCAGCGACTGCGGTGCTACTCGCTCTCGGTGGCACCGGCTCCTCCCAGGAGCGCATGGAGCCGCTCCCCGCCGAGCTTGAGGGCGTGGGAGTCACCGAGCGGCTCGGAGAGCCGGTGCCGCTCGACCTCGCCTTCCTGGACGGCGAGGGCCAGCGCGTTCGCTTGCGCGACGTGTTCGCCGCCGGGCTACCGGTGCTGCTCACGCTCAACTACGCCGAGTGCCCGATGCTGTGCCATCTGCAGCTCGAGGGCACGGTGAGCACGATGCGCGCACTCGACCTGGACCTCGGCACGGACTATCTCGCGCTGACGGTCAGCATCGATCCGAGCGAGACTCCCGAGCAAGCGCGCGCGCTGCGCGACGCTTACCTCGCCCTCTACGAACGCGCCGTCGAGCCCGACGCGTGGCGCTATCTGACCGGCGACGAAGACGCGATCCGCGCGCTCGCCGACGCGGTGGGCTTCGGCTACCGCTGGGTGGACTCGACACAGGAGTACGCACACGCAGCGGTCGCCATCCTGTGCAGCCCGGACGGGACGGTCACGCGCTACGTCTACGGCGTGCAGCCGTCGGTCGAGACGCTGCGGCTCGGGCTGATCGAGGCAGGCCAGGGCAAGATCGGCTCGGCGGTCGATCGCTTCCTGCTGTTCTGCTTTCACTACGACGCGGACGAGGGGCGGTACGCGCTCGCGGCGGGTCGCCTGATGCGGACCGGCGGCCTGGTGACGCTGCTGTTGATGGGGTTCGGATTCCGTCTCCTCAGGAAGGAGGCGCGCGCGAGATGAAGATCGTGACGCTGCAGGGCGGCGGGCTGTGGTTCCCCGAGGGCACCTCGCAGGGGGCGAGCGCCGTCGACGAGCTCTTCTTCCTCATCCTCGGCATCTCCGGCTTCTTCTTCGTGCTGATCGTCGCCTCGATGGTCTTCTTCGCGCTGCGCTACGGCCAACGCCGCCGCCCCCAGCCGGAGCGCTCGCCGGCGCACAACCTCGCGCTCGAGCTGGCGTGGAGCGTCCTCCCCGCCGTTCTGCTCGGCTACATGTTCGTAGAGGGCTACCGCTCGTACCTCGAGCTGCGGACGCCGCCCGACGACGCGTACGAGATCCAGGCGATCGCCCAGCGCTGGAGCTGGAGCTTCATCTATCCCAACGGGCACGTCAGCGGCGAGCTTCACGTGCCCGTCGACCGTCCGGTCGAGGTGGTGCTCACCTCCGAGGACGTGATCCACTCGTTCTTCGTCCGCGCCTTCCGCGTCAAGATGGATGCCGTTCCTGGGCGCTATTCGAAGGCCTGGTTCGTCGCGGAGCGTCCGGGCTCCTACGAGGTGCAGTGCGCCGAGTACTGCGGTACCGGGCATTCGGCGATGAACGCGGCGCTCGTCGTGCACCCGCCGGGCGGCTTCGAGGCCTGGCTCGAGGAGGCGTCGAACCTGCTCGACCGCTTGCCGCCGGTCGAGGCTGGCAAGGAGCTGTACCACCAGCGCGGCTGCGTGCAGTGCCACTCGGTCGACGGCTCGCCGCGCAGCGGCCCGACGTTCCTGGGCCTGTACGGATCGCAGCGCGAGCTGGAGAGCGGCGAGCGCGTGCTCGCGGACGAGAACTACGTGCGCGAGTCGATCCTCGCCCCACAGGCCAAGGTCGCGCGCGGCTGGCCGCCGGTGATGCCGACGTACAAGGGCAGGATCAAGGACGGGGAGATCGGAGCCGTCATCGCGTACCTCAAGACACTCGAGGGAGGCAACCCGTGAAGCCGAGCCTGAACCCGGCGCTGCCGACGCAACGCTCGTCGATCGCCGTACAGCCGGACTACCTGCACGCCGAGCGCGGCTGGCGCTCGTGGCTGTTCACGCTCGACCACAAGCGGGTCGGCGTGATGTACCTGGTCGCGATCACCGCCTCGTTCCTCTTCGGCGGCCTGCTGGCGTTGGGTATCCGGTTGGAGCTGTGGGCCCCGGGCGAGACGATCGTGGACGCGGACGCCTACAACCAGCTCTTCACGCTGCACGGGGCGGTGATGATCTTCCTCTTCGTCATCCCCGGCATCCCCGCGGTGCTCGGCAACTTCCTATTGCCCCTGATGCTCGGCGCCAAGGACGTCGCGTTCCCGCGGCTGAACCTCGCGAGCTTCCACCTGTGGGTGATCGGGGCCGTGTTCTTCGTGCTCGTGCTGGCCACCGGCGGACTCGACACCGGCTGGACCTTCTACACGCCCTACAGCACGGGCGCGAGCGGCGGCGTAATCGCGGCGGCGACCGGGGTGTTCATCCTGGGCTTCAGCTCGATCTTCACCGGGATCAACTTCGTCACGACGATTCACAAGATGCGCCCGCCCGGGATGACGTGGACGCGCATGCCGCTCTTCCTGTGGGGCATGTACGCGACGGCCGTCATCCAGGTACTCGCGACGCCCGTGCTCGGCATCACGCTGGTCCTGCTGGTGCTCGAGCGCCTCCTGGGCATCGGCATCTTCGACCCGGCGATGGGCGGCGACCCGGTGCTGTTCCAGCACTTCTTCTGGTTCTACTCGCACCCCGCGGTCTACATCATGATCCTGCCGGCGATGGCCGTGGTGAGCGAGCTGATCTCGGTCTTCAGCCGCAAGCCGATCTTCGGCTATCGGATGATCGCGTACTCGTCGCTCGCGATCGCGCTGCTGGGCTTCTTCGTCTGGGGCCACCACATGTTCGTCAGCAGCCAGTCGGCGCTCGCGGGGATCATCTTCAGCGCGATCACCTTCAGCGTCTCGATCCCGTCGGGCATCAAGGTCTTCAACTGGCTGGCGACGATGTACAAGGGCTCGATCCGCCTGGCGACGCCGATGCTCTACGCGCTCGGCTTCATCTTCCTGTTCACCATCGGCGGGCTCACCGGGCTCTTCCTCGGCGCGCTCGCCACCGACGTCCACCTGCACGACACGTACTTCGTCGTGGCGCACTTCCACTACGTGATGGTCGGGGGGACGCTGTTCGCGCTCCTCGGCGGCCTGCACTACTGGTGGCCGAAGATGTTCGGGCGCATGTACCACGAGGGCTGGGCCAAGCTCGGCTTCTGGTTGACCTTCGCCGGCTTCAACGTCGCCTTCTTCCCGCAGTTCCTGCTGGGCACGCGGGGGATGCCGCGGCGGTATCACGACTATCTGGAGGAGTTCACCGAGCTCCACCAGCTGTCGACCCTCGGGACAGCGCTGCTCGGCTTCGGGATGCTGGTCGTGATGGGCGCGCTGCTGGCGTCGCTGCGGCGCGGTCCGCGGGCGGCGGACAATCCGTGGGGCGGGGCGACGATGGAGTGGCTCTGCTCGTCGCCCCCCAAGCCGCAGAACTTCGACGTGCAGCCGCCTGTCAGCGACCCGTACGCGCTCGACGAGCTGGTCGAGCTCGGCCCCGGGCAGGGCTGGCGACGCCGCGGGTCGGCGGAGGCGACGCCGTGAGCCGCGGAGCCGGCGCGGCCGCCGAGCGCTTCCTCGCGCACCACTTCGAGGACGGCGAGCACCAGCTGGCTGCCGGCAAGCTCGGCACGTGGATCTTCCTCGTCACCGAGGTGCTCTTCTTCAGCGGCCTCTTCTGCGCCTTCGCGGTCTTCCGCAGCGCGCACCCCGAGGTCTTCGCGTGGGGCGCGGCTCAGCTGGACCCGGCGCTGGGCGCGGTGAACACCGGCGTGCTGCTCGTCTCGAGCCTGACGATGGCCTGGGCGGTGAGATGCGCCCAACTCGGGCAGACGCGCGGGCTGCGCATCTGCCTTGCCGTCACGCTTCTCTGCGCCGGCGCGTTCCTCGCGATCAAGAGCGTCGAGTACGCGCACAAATGGCACGACGGCCTGCTTCCGGGCCGCTACTTCGCGGAGGCGGACGCGCCGCTCGACGCGCACCTCTTCTTCGGGATCTACTTCGGCATGACCGGCCTGCACGGCGTGCACGTGCTCGCCGGCATCGCGGTGATCGCCTGGCTTCTACGGCGGGCAATCCGCGGGGACTTCGGCCCCGACTACTACGGTCCGGTCGACTTCGTGGCGCTGTACTGGCACCTGGTGGACCTGGTCTGGATCTACCTCTTCCCGCTGCTCTACCTGCTATGAGCCCTCGCGCCCACGTTGCCTCGGTGCGCTCGCTGGTCCTGACCTGGGGCGCACTGATGACGCTAACCGCGCTGACGGTCGCGCTCGCGGACGTGCCCTTCGGCCGCTTCGACGTCGCCGTCGCGCTGGGCATCGCGAGCGTGAAGGCCGCCCTCGTCGGCCTCTCCTTCATGCACCTGCGCCACGAGGGCGGCATGCACGCGCTGGCGCTGCTGCTCGCGCTCTTCTTTGTCTTCGCGTTCGTGTCGATCACGCTGCTCGACCACGCCGAGTACCGGCCGGACGTCGAGGAGCGCGTCGAGGATCTTCGCTACCGCTAGACGCCCAGCGCGCGCCGCACAAGGTGCGCCTGCTCCGCGTGGTGGCGGTGGTACGAACCGGTCGCCGGCGAGGACGCCTCCGGGCGACCGCCGTACGCGATCGCGCGCCCCCCGTCGACGAAGCGCTGCAGTATGAAGGGCCAGAAGCCCTGGTTGCGCGGTTCCTCCTGGCACCAGACGACCTCCGCGTCCGGGCTGCGGTCGAGGAGCGTGAGGAGCTCGGTCCGCGGGAACGGGTAGAGCTGCTCGACGCGCACGATCGCAACGTCGTCGCGCGCGTCCTTGGCGCGCGCATCTTCGAGGTCGTAGTAGACCTTGCCGGTGCACAGCACGATCCGCTTCACGCCGCCGGCCTCCGCGCGCTCGTCGGCGAGCACGTGGCGGAAGGTCCCGCTAGCGAGCTCGTCGGCCGCGCTCGCGGCGCGCCGGTCGCGCAGCAGCGACTTCGGCGTGAACACGACCAGCGGGCGCCGCGGGTCGGCGCCCTGGTCGCGCAGAAGATGGAAGTACTGCGCCGACGTGGTGCAGTTCGTCACGCGCGCGTTGCCTCCCGAACACAGGCCCAGGAAGCGCTCGGGACGAGCAGACGAGTGCTCGGGGCCCTGCCCGTCGTAGCCGTGGGGCAGGAGCAGCGTAACGCCGGAGCGCTGCTTCCACTTCGCCTCGCCCGACAGCACGAACTGGTCGATGCCGATCTGTGCGCCGTTGACGAAGTCGCCGAACTGGGCCTCCCAGATCACGAGCGAGCCCGAGCGGATCAGCGCGTAGCCGTACTCGAAGGCGAGCGCCGCCTCCTCGCTCAGGAGCGAATCCCACGCCTCGAAGCTGGCCTCGCCCTGCGCCAGATCGCGGAGCGGAATGTGCTCGGCGCCGGTCGCCTGGTCGACGATCGCCGCATGGCGGTGGCTGAAGGTGCCGCGCGCGCTGTCCTGGCCGGCGAGCCGCACCGGCACCCCGTCTTCGAGCAGCGAGCCGAAGGCTAGCGCCTCGGCGCAGCCCCAGTCGACGCCCTGATCGCCGCGCGCCATCGCCTCGCGGCGCCGCAGCTGACGCAGCAGGTTCGGGTGGACGACGAAGCCCTCGGGCACGAGGTTCGCACGGTCGATGATCGCCACCAACCGCTCGGCCGGCACGCCGGTCGACGCCGACGGCCGATCGGCGTAGTCGGCCGGATCGTCGTCGTCGAGGTCGAGCACCTCGACCTCGGGCAGCTCGGGCGCGTCCATCGCACGGAAGCTCTCGAGCGCCTCGTGCAGCTCGCGGTCGAAGCGCGCGGCCAGCTCTTCGGCCTCCTCGCGCGTCAGCTCGCCGCGGCGGATCAGGAGGCGCGTGTAGTGCTCGCGCACCGTCGGGTGCGCGGCGATGCGCTCGTAGAGCAGCGGCTGCGTGTAGGCCGGCTCGTCGCCTTCGTTGTGGCCGCGGCGCCGGTAGCAGACCATGTCGACCACGGCGTCGCCGCGGAATTCGCGCTGGTAGTCCACGGCCACGCGCACCGCGCGCAACACCGACTCGGGATAGTCGCCGTTGGCGTGCAGGATCGGCGCTCCGACGCTCTTCGCGACGTCGGTGCAGTAGAAGGTCGAGCGCAGGTCCTCAGGGCTCGCCGTGAAGCCGATCTGGTTGTTCACGACCAGGTGCACGGTGCCGCCGTTGTGGTAGCCGCGCAGCGCCGACATGTTCAGCGTCTCGGCCACGACGCCCTGCCCGCTGAAGGCAGCGTCGCCGTGGATCAGCACCGCGAGCACCCGCGTGCGCTCGGTGTCCCCCACCGCGTCCTGCCGCGCGCGGGTCATGCCGGCCACCACCGGGTCGACGGCTTCGAGGTGGCTCGGGTTCGGCGAGAGCAGCACCTCGACCTCGCGGCCGCCGCGCGTGCGGAACAGGCCGCGCTGGCCGCGGTGGTACTTGACGTCGCCCGAGCCCTCGGTCGAGAGCGGCAGCAGCACGCCCTCGAACTCGCGGAAGATCTCCGCGTACGACTTCCCGAGGATGCCCGCCAGCACGTTGAGGCGCCCGCGGTGGGCCATGCCGACCACCACGGTCTCGACGCCGCGCTCGGCCGCGTGCTCGATGAGCTCGGCGAGCGCGGGGATCAGCGTGTCCGCGCCCTCGAGCGAGAAGCGCTTGTTCCCCACGTAGCGGGTGTGGAGGAAGCGCTCGAAGTTCTCGGCGCGCCCCAACAGGTCGAGTATGCGCCGCCGGTCGCCCAGGTCGAAGGCGATCTCGTTGGCCGGGTCCTCGACGCGCTCCCGGATCCAGCGCTTGGGCGGCTGGTCGGGGATGTGCATGTACTCGACGGTCCAGCGCCGGCAATAGGCACGCCGCAGGAGCGCGAGGATCTCGCGCAGCGTCAGCTCGCGCTTGCCCGCCATGCTGCCGCAGAAGAACGTCCGGTCGAGGTCCCACACCGTCACCCCGTACGACGTCGGATCGAGCGACGGCAGCGGGTCGGGGCGGTATTCGAGCGGATCGAGGTCCGCCAGCCGGCAGCCGCGCACGCGGTACGCGTTGATCATCTCCCACACGCGCGACTGCAGCTCGGCCGGGTCGCGGCCCTCGTCCTCGTCCGAGGCGGCGCGGAGCGGAGTCCACGGAACGCGCACGGCGCGGAAGATCTCGTCGTAGAAGCCGTCCTCGCCCTGCAGCAGCCCGTCGACGCGGCGCAGGAAGAGCGCCGACTCGGCGCCCTGGATGACGCGGTGGTCGTAGGTGCTGGTGAGCGTGAGCACCGGCCCGAGCGCAAGGTCGGCGCGCGCGCGAGCCGACATGCCCGCCGCCTCCGGCGGCACGCCGATCGACCCGGTCCCCACGATCAGCCCCTGCCCCGCCATCAGGCGCGGAACGCTGAGCGTCGTACCGAGGCCGCCCGGGTTGGTCAGCGTGCTGGTGGTGCCCTGAAAGTCGCGCAGCTGCAGCTCGCCGCCGCGCGCCCGGACGACCAGGTCGTCGTAGGCGCTCAGGAACTCGGGGAAGGAAAGCGGTCCCGCGTCGCGCAGCGTCGGCACGACCAGCAGCCGCTCGCCCGAGTCGTCGGGCGCGTCGACAGCAACGCCGAGGTTCACCGCCGAGGGCACGCGTCGGTGCGGGCGTCCGTCGACCTCGGCGAAGGCCGACTGCATCCGCGGCATCTCGCGCAGCGCGCGCACGATGGCGAAGGCGATCAGGTGCGTGTAGGAGGCCTTGCCGAGAGCCCGCACCTGGAGGTGCTCGTTCAGCACGCGGCGGTTCTCGTCGAGCAGTTTGGCCGGCACCGTGCGGACCGACGTTGCGGTCGGCACCTCGAGGCTCTCGGTCATGCGCTCGGCGACCTTGGCCGCGATGCCGCGCAGGAGCGTGAGCTCGGCGTCCTCGTCGCCGCGCTTCTCCTCGGCCGGCGGCGGCGCCGGCGAAGGGGGCACGGCGTGCGGCCCGATGCGCTGGAAGATCTCGCTCCAGGCCGCATCCACCCGACCCGGGTCGGCGCGCCAGCTCTCGTAGAGCCCCTCGACGTACGCCGCGTTGATTCCGAACTCCGTCTCGAAGTCGATCGCCATGGCGAGAAGATAGACGCCACGCGCCGCCGGGAGAACGGCCGGCGGCGTAGATCGGGGGCGGAGATTGAGCGCGCGCCCGCCGGAGCCCGCGCGCGCCCCCCGTCAAGTAGACCACCAAGT
>JBCCGI010000145.1:0-13979 GCA_039029355.1 Planctomycetota bacterium | reverse complement strand
GCTCTCGGCCGACGAGCGCATCGACTACTTCGCGCTCGCGCAGCGCGCGGCCGAGCTGTCGGGCAGCGCGGACGACGTCGCGAGCACCGCGCAGCAACGCTTCAAGAGCCTGCTCGCCGAGCGCCGGACCGAGGAGGCGTACGAGGTCGCGCTCGCGCTGCACGCCGACTACCCGTCCTTCACCTACCGCGCCCTGACGCTGGTCGATCTCGCGAGCATCGAGTGCGACCTGGCGCTCTACTCCGACGCGCTTGAACACCTGACCGAGGCCGAGGACGCGATCCCCGGCGACAACAGCTACTTCCAGCGCGCGCGGCGCGACGTGCTGCGCATCCGCGGACGCGTCTACCGCGAGCTCGGCCTCTTGGACGTGGCGCGGCCGTACGTCGAGCAGCACCTGAGCGCCGCGAAGGAGCTGCGCGCCCAGGGCGCCCTCACGCGCGAGGTCGCGGACGCGTTCGTCAACGCCGCCGCGTCGCTCGGCACCGGCGCGGGGAGCTACGCGACCGGCATCCGCATGTCGCGCGAGATGCTGGCCGACGAGGAGCTGTTCTCACGCTTCCCCGCGCAGCGGGGCGAGCTGCTCAGCCAGTTGGGGCTGGCGCTGCTCGGCGGCGGCCGCAACGCCGAGGACGCCGCGCTGGCGGAGCCGGAGCTGCGCGCCGCGCTCGCGCTTCCGCTCGGCGTCGCGATGGAGCTGCGCACGCGGCTGCGACTGGCCGAGGCCGAGCTCTTGACCGGCGACCTCGACGCCGCGGGCACGGAGCTCGCGCTTGCCCGCGCTTCGATCGAGGAGCTGCGCGGCGATCCGCGCCGCACGCCGCCGCTCGAGGAGGCGTCCGACCTCGCCGCGCTCGAAGCGCGCCTGGCGTTCGCCCACGGCGCGCCAACCGAGGAGCTGCGCGCACGTTGCGAGGCGGCGCTCGACGAGCTCCTGCAGCGCTGGGAGAACGCGCCCGAGCGCCGCGGCGGCACGGGCTTTCTGATCTACTCCACGCGGCGCGCGGTGCTCGGCGAGCTCTGCCGGCTGGAGATGGCGCTGCGGCCGGGCGAGGCGGGGCGCGAGCGGGCGCTCGAGCACCTGGTGCGCGTGCAGCGATTGGGCAGCCTCACCCGCGACCTCGCGCCGACGGTGCGCGTGTCGGACCTGCGCGAGGACCTGCTCGACGAGGGCCACGGGCTGCTCGTCTACCTACCGGCGCGCGGCGGCTCGCACGTGTTCGCGCTCGACCGCGAGTCCGTCCTGCACACCGCTCTCCCGACCTCCGACGAGCTGGGGCGCACGCGCACCGATTGGGTGTCGCACCTTCACGCCTTCGCCGGCGGAGTGCCGGATGCGGACCGCGACTGGGTCGTCGAGGAGGAGCGCCGGCTCGCGGTGCGCAACGCGGAGCATCTGCTGCCGCCCGATATCGCGGCGCGCGTCGCGGAGTGGAGCGCGGTGACGGTGGTCGGGGCAGACCTCCTCGGCACGACGCCGGTGGAGTGGCTACCGCTCGGAGACGAGCGCTTCCTCGGAGATCGCCGTGCGGTGGACTACCTGCCCTCGCTCGCGCTCGGCGTGCTGCTGGCGCGGCGCAAGCGCGTCGCGACCGCCGCGCACGACCTGCTCTTGGTCGCCGGCGTCAACGTGGCCGGCGAGGTCGAGGACGCCTACGGGCTCGGCCGGCTCGACCTCTCGGAGGAGCGCGCGGCGGCGCTGGTGGGCAGCTATCCGAACGGTCGCGTCCTCGGCGGCGGCGAGGCGACGACCGACGGGCTGAGGCGCGCGCTCGGCGGCGGCGTGCGCGTGCTGCAGTTCCTGGTGCACGGCGTGCAGGATTTCGGCGACGAGCGCCCCACGCGCCTCGCGCTGTCGGCTGCCGCGGGGGAGGACGGGCTGCTCGGGTACGAGCTGGCGCGCGCGCTCCCGCCGTCGGACTTCGCGATCCTCACCGCCTGCTCGTCGGGCTTCGCACCGGACCGCATCGGCGACCCCGGCGCGACCGACCTCGGCGGCGCCTTCCTGGCGGGCGGCTCGCGCGCGGTGCTGTTGTCGCACGTCGACCTCGACTACGGCGAGGTGTTGGCGCTCTCCGACGAGCTGCACGCCGCACTCGCGGCCGGCGCGTCACCGGCCGAGTCGCTGCGCGTCGCACGCGCGGCGCTCAGCGCGGACGACCCCGAGCTCGCGCCGTTCCGCTGCGGCCTGCTCGCGGTCGTGGGGCTGGGCCACGCCGAGGTGTTCGAGCGGCCCGTCGCCGCCCAAGAAAGGAGCCCGAGCAGAAGGTGGATCGCCTTCGCGCTCGGGCTCGCTGCGGTCGCAGCAGTCGGGCTGTGGGTCGCGGCTCGTCGCCGCTAAGCGGCTAGATGCCGCCTCCGCCGCCGCCGGACCCGCCGGTGTTGGGCGTGTTGCCGTTGCCGCCCATGCCGCCGCCGGGAGGCGGCAGGTCGCCGGTGTCGCCGCCGCCGGGCGTGTACTCAACGCGGTCCTGGATCACCGAGGTCGAGGCATCGCCGTCGATCGCAGGGGTGATCAGGCTCACGGTGGAGCCGTACACGGCAAGGACGGCCTGGTAGACCGGCTTGTAAGACGAGAAGACCCACGCCGAGGAGGGCGAGGCGTTGAGCACCTCGTCGGTCGCCGGGTCGATCTCGACGTAGGTGAGCTCGAAGTTGAACACCTGGTCGGTGTACTCGTCGTCGTCGTTGATCCGGATCTTGTTCTCACCGGTCAGCGCGTCGTCGATCTCGAGGTTGTAGAAGTACAGCGCGTCGAGGTCGAGGTCGGGCATCGTCTCGCCGACCAGCCAGTTGGGTTGCGTCCACCCGATCACCTGCAGGTGCGTCGGCGTGAACGACAGGTTGTTCCGCGGGTCGTCGAGCGGATCGTAGGGGTCCTCCCAAAAGACGAGGCTCAGCTCGCCGTGCTTGTCGGGATCACTCTCGAGGTAGTCGTAGGTGCCGGCGAGCACGGTGGGCTTCTGCTCGGTGTGATCGATCGCGCTGCCGGGGAAGACCCGCACCGTCGGCGAAGCGTCGTCGTGCGGGGCGAGCAGATCGAGATCGCCGTCGCGGTCGACGTCCGCCAGCACCGGCTCCCAGAGCTGGGAGATGACGCTCGCGCCAACGCCGGTCAGCGAGTTGTCCTCGGAAGCACCGCCGCCCGTGTCGAAGGTCTGCAGCGTCGGCGGGTTGCCGTCGCTCTGGTTGAAGAACACCCGCGCGAGCACCATGTCCTCGCGCGTGACCACGACGTCGTCGTCGCCGTCGTCGTCGATGTCGCCCGCGGCGAACGAGCCGTACGTGCCCGCCGGGCCGAGGTTCTCGGGGAAGTCATTGACGTTGGGAGCGTGCACGACGCCCAGGTACTGCGTGGCGTTCAGGTCGTACAGCATCGCCAGGCGGTCGAAGGCGTAGCCGTCCTGGCGGAACACCTGGAGCTGTGCGTTGGCGATGGTCGCCGGGAAGATCTGCAGCGGGACGCCGAAGGCGTTGTAGATCACGATCCCGACGCCGGGCACGGCCGCCGCGATCTCTAGGTAGTCCGGAGAGTCGGTGTCGGTCCAGTCGATCGGAACCAGGTCGTCGACCGAAACGCCGAGCGTCGCCGTGAACGGCGGCTGGCCGTCGGACAGCGGGCCGAGCTTGACCAGCAGGTTGCCGGCGAAGCCGATGCCGACCAGGTCGGGCAGCCCGTCGCGGTTGATGTCGCCGTACTCGACGCGCTGGGCCCCGTTCCAGGTCGAGTCGCTGAAGACGCGCGCCTCGAAGTCGGTGGGCTCGTCGTAGTCGAGCGCCAAGCGGTAGCCACCCTCGGGCCCGACGAGGACGATCTCGTCACGGCCATCGGGCAGGGCCCCGGGCATGATGGTGAAGTCGTTGATCGAGCTGAGCTCGGGCACGGACACGTCGCCCACGTGCGAGTGGATCGACACGCCGTACGCAAAGGAGAGGGAGTTTCCGTGTTGGATCAGAAACTCCAGGTGCTTATCGCCGGTCAGCTCGGCGACCGCGGCGCGCCCCATGTTCAGCGGGCCCGTCGTTCCGGACGGCCAGGAGATGGAGCGCGCATCGGCCAGCGGAAAGCTGACCTGGGCGGCGATGGGAAGGGCGAATGCTGGTAGGAGAAGGGCGGTGAGGGGGATCAGGCGCAGTTTCATTCGAAAGACCTGGTTGGTAAGTCCAGCGGAGCCGGAGTAGGCGAGGCTCGCGACGTGCGCGATCAGGCCCCCGGGGATCGCTTCAGGATTCCGGAAAATCCCCGCGCTCCGATCTCACTCCCCCCACGCTGCCCCCCCTGGGGGGCTAGGAGTGAGCATTTCGCCGAAAAATCAGCGCCAGAGGACGCCGAAGGCCACCTGGGCCTTGCGGGTCGTCCGCGGGCCCGGGAAGTCGGTTAGGTACTCGGCGTACTGGCGGGCGACGACGCTCCAGTGGCATTCCGCCTCGACGAAGTCGCGCGTGGCGTGCTCCAGCTCGTCGCGCCGGCCGGGGTTGTCGCGGAGCTCGACCAGCGTCCGGGCGAGCGCGTCGACCTCACCGTCGCCCACCGGGACCTTGAGGACGCAGGAGTCCGGCAGCTCGCGCTGCTCCGCGGCGTCGCTCGCGATCACCGTGCGGCCGTTCGAGAAGGCCTGGAAGATGCCTCCCGAGGTCCCGCCCGAGGTCGGGCCGCGCAGGTTCATGCACACGTCGCCGGCGTGCATCCAGTCCCAGCCGCGCTGCTCCTCGACGAAGCCGGTGAAGCGGGCGGCGTCCCCGAGCCCGAGCGCGTGTGCGTAGCGCTCGGCGTCGAACTCGCCGGCGTGCGTCTTGCCCGCGAGCACGATGTGGATGTCGTCGCGCTGGCGGCGCGCCTCGGCCACGCCCCGCAGGACGCGGTCCACGCGCTTGTGCGGCTGCACGCCGCCGAAGCTGACGACCAGGAAGCCGTCGACCCAGGCCTCGGGCAGGCCGAGCCTGCGGCGCGCCTCGCGGCGGTCCTCTTCGCGCCAGCGACGCTCGGCGCCGTGGTGCAGGATGCCGATCGGCGTGCGCGTGTTGCGGTCGGCCAGGATGCGGTTGGCGACGTACTTGCTGTGGACGATGAACGAGTCGGCGTGGCGCACCACCGAGCGGTTGAACGGAAGCTCGAAGCGGTCGCGCGACAGGGTCACCGGCACCAGCGGATGGGCCGCCGGCTCGGACAGGTCGAGCTCGGTCCAGCCCGACGAGTCGCGCCAGCGCACGCCCTCGACGAAGCTGCCCAGGCGGCGTGAGTCGCCGTGCTCGCGCTGTGCGCGCGTGACCGTGATCCCGCCGGTCTCCAGGCGCAGCAGCGGCGCCTGTTGCTCGTGAACACGCGCGAGCAGCGTGCCGGCGCTGGTCGCCGTCGCGAGCGGGCGGTCGGCCTCGACCAGGCGCGCGGATCGCGAGCCCTCCAGATGCAGCGCCACCTCGACCTCCTCGACCCCCTGGGCAGGGATGCGGAAGCAGGCCACGTCGCTGGTCCAGCGCCCCTTGGGCTCGGACTCGTGCCAGCCGCACAGGAGCGTGCCGGGCAGGCCGTCGCAGTCCTCGGGCTCGATCGGCCGCACGCGCTGGCTGCGCCGGTCGACCCAGTTGCGCGCGTAGCGCTGCATCTGCTGCACGCCGCCCTCGCGCAGGGCCAGGGCGTGTCCCTTCAGCCCGCCGCGCGCCAGGCCCGGATAGGCCGCACAGGCGAGGTCGAACAGCACCCAGTCGTGCTGCATGACCGTTCCGCCGATGGCGCGGACCATGCCCGGCATGAAGCGGTGGTGCCCCTCGTTGCCGAGCTGGTAGAGGACGCGGTCATGGTCCTTCGGCGAGAGCTCGGTGACCGGCGCCATCGGGACACCGTCGATCAGCTCACCCGGCTCCGCGCCGGGCTCGACGTATGCGCGTACCTCGCACAGCTCCCGCAGGTAGGGCAGGAGATGACGGGTGTAGTCGCCGATACCCGAATGGGTCGACGGAGAAGTCGTGATCAGGGCAACCTTCACGGCTCGGAATAGAGCGATGATTGGGGGGGGGCGCGAGCCAGGAGCCCAGAGGGGGAGAGGCTTCCCTAGCCTAGGGGACTCCCGCGGGCTGTCTACCCCCTACGCGGTGAGGATCTCCACGCCGTCGGGACCCAGGAAGATCGAGTGTTCGGTCTGCGCGACCATCACGTCCTCTTCTTCGACCAGCGGCGGATAGCGCATGAGCGAGCCCTGCCGGGCGAGCTTCTGGAGCGTGTCTTCGACCGCGTCGCGTTCCAGATGGCGGAAGTACCGCCGCGCGATCGGCAGGCCGCGCCAGGCGTCGATCGCGCGCAACACCTCGCGGTCGAGCCCCTTCGCCTTGCGCGGAGGGCGCACCATCATGAACACCTCAGCCTTGCCGCGCTCGCGGATCATGCCGCGCCCGTTGCAGGCGAAGGGCTCGATGGCGAAGACCATGCCTTCGCGCAAGCGTCCCCCGCCGCGGTCGGCGTAGCTCGGGATCTGCGGCGGCGTGTGCACCTTCCAGCGGCCGAGCCCGTGTCCGGTGAGGTTGCGAACCGGCTGAAAGCCGGCGGATAGGATCGTGCGCTCGACCGCGGCGCCGATGTCGCCCACCGACACGCCGTCCTCGACGGTCGCGATCGCCGCGGCGAGGGCGTCGCGTGAAGCCTGACACAAGGGGCTCCAGCGTCCGTCGTCGGAGAGGTCGACCGTGGTCGCGGTGTCGCAGATGTAGCCGTCGACGTGTACGCCGAGGTCGACCTTGACGCAGTCGCCCTCCTCGTACTGGAGCTCGTCCTCGGGCGAGCTGCAGTAGTGCGCGGCGACGGAGTTGCGGCTCGACTGAGCCGGGAACCCCGGCTCGGCGCCGCGCTCGCGGATCATGCTCTCGATGGTCTCGAGGATGGTCCGGACCTTGACGCCGGGTTTGATGTTCTCGGCCGCCCAGTTGCGGCACTCCGACGCGATGCGTCCGGCGCGGCGATGGCAGTCCAGGGCATGGGTATCCACGCCGGCAAGATACGCCCCCCACCGTCCAGTGACAACGTGCAGGGGCGAGTGCGGGAGCTTACTCTCGGCCCCGATGGACGCCCCGAATCCCGGCAAGAGGCCCGGCGAGAAGCGCTACCTGGCCCTCGCGGCGGTGGCCCTGGCGGCCGTGCTGGTCGTGTTCCTGCGCGACTCGTTGGTGGGCGGGAAGGCGCTGTCGCAGCTGGACCACCTCTTCAGCTTCGCTCCCTGGAGCGAGGTGGCGCCGCCCGAGCACCGGGCGGGCAACCACCTGCTGGAGGACCAGGCGATCCTCATGGTGCCCTGGCTGGAGTTCGCCGCCGAGGAGCTACGGGCCGGACGGCTGCCGCTCTGGAACCCCTACAACTACGGCGGCCAGCCGATCCACGCGGCGAACAGCGGCTCGTTCCTGTGGCCGGTGAACGCGCTCTACTACCTGTTTCCCGGGCCGGAGTTCTACGCCTGGTCGGCGCTGGTGCGCCTGCTGCTGGCCGGGCTCTTTGCGGTGCTCTACCTGCGGAGCCTGGGCGTATCGCGCGCGGCCGCGCTGCCGGCGGCGCTGGCGTTCAGCCTCTGCGGCTTCCTCGTCGTGTGGCTGAACCACCCGCACTCGAACGTGGCGCTGACCGTGCCGCTGCACCTGTGGCTGCTGGAGCGCCTCGCCGCCCGCGGCCGCTGGCGCGACGGCGGGCTGCTGGCGCTTGCGATCGGCGCGCAGCTCTTGGGCGGGCACTCGCAGACGTCGCTGCATCTCCTGCTGGTGCTGGGCGTCTACGTGTTGTTCCGGACGATCGCGGGCACGCCGCGCTTCGGCCTGCGCGCCTGGGGCGTGGCCGCGGTGGCGGGGCTGCTCGGCCTGCTCGTCGCGGCGGCGCAGCTGCTGCCGATGGGCGAGTACCTGAGCGAGAGCCGCGGGGTGCTCGTGCTCGAGTCGCTGGAGCAGACCAGCGAGCTCGACGTGCGCGACGCGGCCGTGGTCATGGTGTCGCCCGACCACCACGGCGGTCCGCACACCCACGACTACCGCGGGCCGGCGGGGCGCAACCTCAACTACAGCGAGATCCTGGGCGGGTACGTGGGCCGGCTCGTGCTCCTGGCCGCGCTGATCGGCGTCGTGCTGCGGTGGCGCGAGCCGCACGTGCGCTTCTTCGCGCTGCTGGTCGCGGGCTGCGCGCTGGTCGCGTGGCAGGTGTGGCCGGTGCACGACCTCTTCCGGAGCATCCCGCGCGTGCGCAGCACCAACCCGACGCGGCTGCTGCTGTACGTCGCCTTCGGCCTGTCGGTGCTGGGCGCGCTTGGGCTCGACGGGCTGACGCGGCGGCTCGGGCGCTCGGCCGCGCTCGTCTGCGCCGGCGCCTTCCTGGTCGTCGCGGCCGAGCTGATCGCCTGGGGCCGCGGGTACAACCCCGAGATCGAGCCGGACTGGGTGTTTCCCGCCACGCCGACGACCGACTTCCTGGCGGAGGACGAGGGCCTCTTCCGCGTGCTCGGCATCGAGCAGACGACCCTGCGCGCGGGGGCCAACCTCGCCTACCGCGTGCCGATGCTGACCGGCTACGACAAGATCGAGTTCGAGCCGCAGGTCGAGCTGGTCGAGCTGCTCTCGAACGACCCCGGCGATACGTTCGTCAGCGAGATCCCGCTGTTCGACCGCGGCGAAGCGCTCCCGCTCGCCTCGGCGCTCAACGTGCGCTACCTGGTGTCGACCGGCGAGCTGCCGCCGCCGCTCGAGCTCGCACACACCTCGCCCGGCGGCGTGCACACGTACCGCAACCCGTTCGTGCTGCCGCGCGCCTTCGCCGCCACCGACGTGCGCGTGATCGAGGACAAGGACGAGCGCCTGGCGTTCCTGGGCTCACCCGAGCTCGACCCGCGCACCGCCGTGCTGTCGCACGAGCCCGAGCACGCCGGCTACGCCGCCTTCCGCGCCGCACGCACGGACGGAGCCGCGGGCGAGGGCACGGTCGAGGTCGTGTCCTACCTCCCGCGCGAGGTGATCCTCGAGGCGCGCCTCGCGGCGCCCGGCCTGGTGGTACTCGCCGACACATGGGCGCCGGGCTGGAACGCGACCGTCGACGGCGAGCCGCAGCCGATCGAGCGCGTCGATCACGCGCTGCGCGGCGTCTGGGTGCCGGAAGGCACCAGCGAGCTCGTCTTCCGCTACGAGCCCGCCTCGTTCCTGGTCGGAGCGGGGCTCTCGCTGATCGGGCTGCTCGCGACCGCGGCGATGGTCGTGCGCGGCGGCGGCGGTGGGCGGCCGCGCGCGGCCGCTCAGGGTCCTGCGCCGAACGTCCGATTGTAGGCAGATGCCCCGTACCCCCCTCCTGGCCGCCGCCCTGGCCCTGGTGGCCGGCTGCCGCACGACGGTGGTCGAGCGCCCGCTCGCCCAGAGCGCCGAGGTCCACACCGCGGCCCCCGCGCGGGCATGGCAGATCGTCGAGGCGGGTGCAGTCGTGGGCCGCGTCGTCTACTTCGAGGCCTCAGGGCGGCCGGAGGCGTCGGTCTACATGGTCCAGAACGCCTGGGATCAGGACCTGGGCATGATCGACTGCTTGGGCCGGGCGTGGCGCTATCGGCCGCACGAGCGCGAGGCCAAGTGGCTCTCGACCGGCACCGTCGCCGACGGCGCGGCCGGCATCCTCGGAGCCGGCGACGCCTGCCAGCTCCGCGAGATCGCGCTCGCCGAGTCCGAAGCCCCGGCGCGCTAGCGGGCCCGCGAGAGCGGGCGCGACCCGCTCCTGCGCCTTGAGCGCAAAAGGCGGACGCATTGGGTGTTCCTTAGAAACCCGCCGTTCGCCACGCGTGCTCAACGACTTGCCGGAGGTGCCCACAAAAAAAGGCCCGATCGGGTCCCGAGGGGATGGATTGCCTCATGCGAGGAGCGCCTAGCGCTCGAAAGGGAGGCTATCCCCCCGCCCCGGGCTCCCCCCGGGGACGTCAGTCCACTCAGGTCCCAATGATCAAGCTTCAAGCAGGCGAGTATCTCGGTTCCTACCGCGTCCAAAAGTTCCTGGCCCGTGGTGGCTTCGCTTACGTCTATCTCGCCGAGGACACGCAGGGCCGCAAGGTAGCCCTGAAGGTCGGCGACGTCGCGGGCGGCGGCCGCTACGTGACGCGCTTCATCGAGATCACCGACAAGCGTTCGCCCGAGTGGATCAGCCCGGACGAGACGCCGGGTGAGGCGGTCTTCTTCCGCAACGACGGCGTGCGGATCGACTTCCTCGACATGCACGAGATCGACGCGCTCATCCGCTCGGAGGCCTCCCTCCTGGAAGGGCTCAAGCACCAGAACCTCGTGAAGGTCCGCGAGACCTTCGAGCACGAGGGACGCCCGGTGCTGGTGATGGACTACGTGCGCGGCAAGACGCTGCGCGAGAAGGTCCGCGCCCTCGAGGGCATCCGGCTCAACTGGTTCCTCGCGATCGTCCGCGCGCTGATCCGGCTGCGCGACGAAGACCTGCTGGACTACCACGGCGACCTCAAGCCCGAGAACATCCTCGTGCGGCCGTCCGGCGGCGTCGTGCTGATCGACCCCGCGCTGCGGCTCGACGGGCGCAGCGTGATCTCGACCACGCCGCACTACAACCCGCTGCTGCTCAAGAACAGCAAGGCGGACGTGATGGGCATCGGCGTGATGCTCTATGAGATCCTCACCGGCACGCTGCCCTTCGACGAGGTCCCGTGGACCTACGCGGGCCGCGAGCAGGGCGGCGAGGTCGAGCGCCTGTCGCTCTCCTACTTCATGAGCTATCCGCCGCCGAAGGAGCTCAACCCCAACACGCCCGAGGCGCTGGAGCGCATCGTCTACCGCGCGCTCACGGTCGCGGAGTACGGGCTCGAAGAGCTCGAGCGCGACCTGGTCGACTTCCTGCGCAAGTAGCGCGGCGCGCGCGGGGACGCTCGCCGCTGTTCGGCGCGCGTCCCCCGCGGATCGACCTCCGGGCTAGAACGGCTCGAGCGTCAGCTCCTGGCGGCCGAGCTCGAGCTGCAGCTCGAACTCCGCGAGGTCGCCGCCGTCGAGCTCGACGGTTAGCTTCCACCGCCCCGGAGCCAGCCCCCCGCGCGTCAACCGCTCGCCGCGGAAGCTGCCGCGCACCGGCGTGGAAGGCAGCGGCAGCCCGAGGACCCCGTTCTCGGTGCGGAGCAGGGTGAAGTCGCCGCCCTCGATCGGCCTCCCGTCACGCCGGCGGAGGAGGCACGTCATCTCGGAGCCCGGGCGCAGCTGGAAGTCGACGCTGGGCTCGCGGGTGTTCACGAGCGACACCTCGCGCTGCAGCTCCTGGACCAGGCCGCCCCCCGGCCCGCACGACGTAGCAGCCGTCGATCGCGGGCACCTCGAAGGCATATGCGCCCCCGTTGTCGCTGGTGGTGGTCCCGTGCAAGCGCGGCTCACCGGCGCGCGGGTAGACGAAGGCGGCCACGTCGACGCCGGCCAGCTTCGCACCGTCGGCGTCGTAGAGCAGCCCGGCAAGCGTGCCGCCGGGTTGGTCGCCGAACGGAGGCTGGAAGGCGAGCCGCCGCGTGCCGAGGAAGACCAGCATGAGCACGAGCGGGAAGCCGAACACGGTGAGCACCAGCATCACCACGCGCATGCGCTGCCCGGCGGTGGCTCCCGCCGGGCGGTGTTCGCCGGGCTCCTCGACCATCGGCCCCCGGCCCCTGATCTAGGCCTCGGCTTGCTTCTTGAGCCGGCCTTCTTCGAGCCGGCGCTCCGCGAGGCGGGCGGCGGCTTCGCGCGTGGTGATGTTCTCCTCGCGCGCGATCTGGAACACGAGCTTGAGCTGGTCGTAGATGCGATCGATGCGCTGGAGCGCAACGGCCTCGTCGTAGCCGTCGGGGAGCAGCTCGACCGACACGTTGATGATCCCGCCCGCGTTGATCACGTAGTCCGGCGCGTAGAGCACGCCGGCGTCCTTGAGCGCCTCGGCGTGGCGAAACTCGAGCAGCTGGTTGTTGGCGCAGCCGGCGACCGCCTTGCACTTGAGCTGCGGGATCGTCTCGTCGTTGATGCCCGCCCCGCGCGCGCACGGCGCGTAGATGTCGCACTCCACGTCGAGGTGGGTCTCGTCGTCGACGACCTCGAAGCCGTACTGCTCGCGGAGCTCGGTCACGCGCGCGTCGTTCAGGTCGCAGATGATGACGTCGGCGCCGGCTTCCTTGAGCATGACGGCCAGCCCGCCGCCCACGGCCCCCACGCCCTGGATCAGCACGCGGCGACCCGAGAAGTCGTCGGTCTCGTGGATCGCCTCCATCACGGCGCGCATGCCCTGGAAGCAGCCGCGCGCGGTGTACGGGCTCGGGTTGCCCGAGCTGCCGGACTCGCGTGAGAGGCCGGTCACCCAGCGGGTCGACTCGCGCACCAGGTCGAGGTCGCCGATGCCGATGTTCATGTCCTCGGCGGTGATGTAGCGCCCGTCCAGGCTTTCGACGAAGCTCCCCATCGCGCGGAACAGGCCGGGCGACTTCATCGTGGCCGGGTCGCCGATGATGACCGACTTGCCGCCGCCCAGGCCGGTCTCGGCCACCGCGGACTTGTAGGTCATCCCGCGCGCCAGGCGCAGCACGTCGAAGAGCGCCTCGTCCTCCGACACGTACGGCAGCATCCGCATCCCGCCGAGCGCGGGGCCGAGCGTCGTATCGTGCACGGCCACGATCGCGTGCAGGCCGGTCTCGTCGTCGCGGCAGCGGACGACCTTCTCATACCCGTCGACCTGGATCTCAGAGATCTCCATAGAGCGTGGCATTCGTGGTTCAGGGGGCAAGGCCGGGCCCGGGCGCGGCGCCCGCGAGTGAACCTCCTCACCTCAGCCTCACCCCGGATTGGGGGGGCGGACATCCTAGTGATCGCGTCGAATTCGGTCCACGGGGGATCGGAGCGAGGCCCCCGCAGGACCGCGGGAAGGGGCTAGAATGCTCCTGGCCCTCCCCCTAACGACGGCAGGATTGTGACCATGAAGAAGGCCGCCCTCGCCTTGGGCCTGCTCGCGACCGTCGCGAGCTCCTCTCACGCTCAGCGCGGATCCCGCGCGACCAGGACCGCTCCCCACGCCGGCTCGGTGCGCGCGGCGACCGCGCGAGCGGTTCCGCGCGGGCTCGTGACCCGCGCCGACCTGAAGTCGGGCTCGACCGAGCGACCCGCGATTCTCCTGACCGGATACTGGCCGCCCTCCAACGACGGCGTGCGCCAGTTCAGCGCCAACCCCGCCCAGAACCCCGGCGGGTGGCAGGGCGCCGATTGGGAGGGCCGCGGCTACGACGTCTACGCCCACTTCCCCGAGTTCTCCGCGGCGGGTTGTTCGACCACGTGCGGCTTCTGCGGCAAGGGTTCCGGCGAGCTCGAGGTCGACTACCAGGACACCTCCGCCGACTTTTGGCCGATCGCCGACGCGCTGCAGCCGATCGCGATCCTCACCTTCAGCCGCGGCAACATCGACACGAGCTGGGAGCTGGAGATGAACCAGTACAACGACGCCGCGTGGATCGCGGACTTCCAGCTTCCGATCCAACCCACCCCGGCGCCGCCCGACGCGAGCGTCCCCGAGGGCCACCTGCGGCTGTCGACCCTGCCGGTGGACGACATCGCCGACGCGGTCAACGCGGCCGCGGTCGGGATCAACGCGTTCATCTGCTACTCGCTCGACGGAGGCAGCTATCTCTCCGAGTTCATCGCCTACCACGGCGTTTGGTACCAGGACCTGCACAGCGCGCCGACCGACCCCGCCTGGTGCATCGCGGCGGGGCACATCCACGTAGGGTGCCTGTCGAGCACCGCGAGCGTCGAGCAGGCGGTCGAGGTGTCGCTGCGCTCGCTGATCGACTACGTCGACGCGGTGGCCGGGCAGGTGTGCCAGCCGGACCTCGGCTTCGGCGGGCCGGGCGGCGCCACGCTGAGCGTGTGCGGCGCGGAGCTGACCACCGGAGCCAGCGCGAGCGTCGAGGTCGTGGGCGCGCCGCCGGGCGTCGCGGGCCTGCTGCCGGTCGGCTTCACCGCGAACCCGACGC
>JBCCGI010000144.1:0-13982 GCA_039029355.1 Planctomycetota bacterium | reverse complement strand
GGGCACGGATTTGTGATCACCGACTGAGTCGATCGCCAAAGCGCGAAAACGACGCGGGCGGGGAGCACGGCCGGGGCCGAGCTCCCCGCCCGCTCCACATCCCGACCCACGGACCGACGAACACCATGCACTGGACGCGAAGGACGCGCATCGGAGGAGCCCTGCTGGCCCTGTCCGCCTGTTCCTTGGGCCTGATCGGCGGCTGCTCGGAGTCGCTGGCCTCGGCGCCCGTTGACCTGCGCGTCCTGCTGGACGGCGAGACCGCGCTGGTCCTCGAGAGCGCCGTGCCCGGGAAGCCGACTCCGCTGCGCGAGCTGCTGCCCGCCGCGGACTTCGCCGAGTGGAAGCTGGTCGAGGCCTTTGCGCGCGACGGGCGTCAGATGCGCTCGCCCGATCCCGCGAAGAACTACAGCGGCAAGGAGCTGGCGCTGCTCTACGTCCCCGGCGATGGCCTCGGGCTCGGCGCCGTGCCCTTCGAGGCGGACGGCGACCTGCCGCAGCAGGTCGAGGAGCGCCCGCGCTCCTTCCTCGACAACGTCTACGAGATCCACGTTCGCACCCGCACACAGGCTCCCGAGGGAGCCGCGCCGACGCCGCTGACCCTGGCGCTTCCGGACGGAGAGCGAGTGCTCGACGCGGCGGCTCTGGCCGAGCTCGAGCTGCTCTCGCCGCGCGTGGCGCAGGGGCAGTCCGGCGGCAAGCAGCGCCAGGCGGGCTACCACGTCGGCGACGTCGTTGCGCTCGGAGCGGATCTGGACGCGGTCGACTCGGTGCTCGTCGTCGGCCGCGATGACGCCAGCCTCGAGCTCGCTCCGGACGTGCTGCGCTCGCGCGTCGCCCCCCTGCCGCTCCTCAAGCGCAACCGCCGCGGCGCGATGCGCCTGCGCGTTTGGGCCGAGACGGGCGGCGAGCTCCTGGCCGTCGATCAGCTGCAGGACGTGCACCGGATCGAGGTGCGGCTGGCCTCAGGGCAGTAGCGTCCTGAGGCGGAGGTCGCCACAAGCTCGCGGGTAGCGGCGCGGTCGCTACCCCTCCAGGAGCCAGGCGACGGCGCTCCTCAGCAGCGCCTGGAAGTCGGGGTTGGTGTGGGCGGCGCCGTCGTGCCCGAGGGTGATGCAGAGCACACGCCCGGCGCCGGCGAGGTCCGACGCTACGCGCCAGATCACCGGATAGGCCTCGCCCGACGAGACCGACGTGCCCGTCGCCAGCACCTCGACCGCGGCTCCGTCTTGATCGCGCTCGAAGCGGTAGAGCTCGTCGACGATTCCGAAGGACGAGCGTGCGCCGGCGAGCACCGGGTGCTGCTTCTCGTCCAGCGTCACGACGAACTCGCCGTACGCCTCATGGCTGCGGGCGCCGCCGCCGACGAGGCGGGCGTTGTACTCCGGCCAGTCCGACCAGTTGTACCAGGTGGCCGCGTGCATCAGCAGCAGCGCGCCGCCGCGCGCGTGGAAGTCGAAGATCGCCTCGCGCAGGCCGGGGTCGGGCAGCGGCTGGTTGTTGCAGAGCACGAGCACGTCCAGCTGCGGCAGCAGCGCGGCGAGTCGCGTCGGCATCTCGGTGTAGGCGAGCCGAGCGCCGTACTCGGCCAGCGTGCTGAAGTCCTCCTCGTGGAACCAGCGCCGGAAGTCGTGGCTCGAGCCGCCGCCGAACACCAGCACGCGCGCCGCGGCGGGTGGCGTCCACGCCGGCGGGATAGGGGCGGCCTCGTCGGCGCCTGCCACCTGGGCCGTCAGGGCGAGGAACGTCGGCGCGAGATGGTTGTCGAAGCTCTCCAGCTCGATCGCCGCCACCGCGACGTCGCGCCGTCCGGGGTCCAGCGTGAAGTGCCGCACCTGGCCGACGCTTCCCGGCACGAGCACGTCCGCATACACCGAACCCTCGACGTCGTGTCGGCGGATCCAATCGGCGAAGCGGTCGCCATCGTGCAGCACGAGCTCCTCGCTGGTGCCGTCGGCATAGCGCCAGGTCCAGCGCACGATAGGGGAGCGTGACGGAGTGAACGGGTAGCCCCAGGCGGCGATGCCGCCCAGCACGTGGACGCGCGCGAGCGCGAAGCCAACGGGGACGGTGACGGTCTGCGGGAACTTCAGCTTCGAGTCCCAGTCGGCCGCCATGCCGCCCTTCAGCGTGACCGCGTTGAGCGCCGCGGCGCCGGGGTCAAGGATCTCGAACGGCACCTCGCCGACCTCGACGACGCCCGTGGCGCGGAAGCGCATTGGCTTTGCGTCGCGCTTGAGGTCGTAGAGCGCGTTCGTCGTCGACGTGCCGAGCAGCGACAGGTCGAGCACGCGATAGTCCTCGACGCCGGCCGTCAGGTAGGCCAGCACGTCGCGCAGCGCCTCGGCGCCGAGCTCCTCGAGGCCCTCGGGCATCGGCGACCGGCCGGTCGAGGTCAGCGACTCCAGCTGGTCGCGGGCCACGACCTCTTCGCCGGCGCTCGAGCGCAGCGTGATGTCCGCCGGCGTCTCGCGCACGAGCACGCCGGTGAGGAGCCTCCCGTCGACCGTCTCGGCGATGTAGTCGACGTAGGTCGGGTCGACCTCGCGGTTGGGATCGATCAGGAAGGGCAAGAGCGCCGCGCGTCCGTGCGCGCCCATCCCGGTCAGATCCGGGCCCACCGCGCCGCCGTTTCCCTCGAACGAGTGGCAGTTGGCGCAGTTCTCCTGGAAGACGAGGCGCCCCGCCAGCGGATCTCCGCCTCGCTCGATCTCGGGCTGGAGCGCGGCGATCAGCGCCTCCTTGTCCGCGTCGAGCTCGCGCGCGAAGAGCGCCCGTGCGCGCTCGGCGACGGCGGGCTCGGGGTGCGTCTCGAGCCGGTGGCGGCGGTGCGGCCCGAGGTCGTTCGAGTGCAGCTCGCCCTCCTCGACCGCCGCGAGCAGCACCGCGAGCCGCTCGGCGCGCTGCACGAGGTGGTGGAAGATGCGCTCGCGCGTCGGGTGCGAGAGACCCGGATAGGCCGCCACCAGCGTCGCGGCCGCGCGCTGCTCCAACCCGCCCGTACCCGCCGCCGCGCCGAGCGCGTCGACGACCGCGAGCTGTGCCTCCTGCGGGAAGTACGGGTCGAGGAAGCGCGCACCGGCCCGCACGCCGAGCGCGCGCGTCTCCTCGTCGGGCATGGCGAGGAGCGCGTCGAGCGCGTCGAGTCGCAGCGGCGTCGGCTGGTCGGGGTCGGCGGTCAGGTCGAAGAGCCGCGCGGCGAGGCCGCCGGTCAGCTCGGCGCCTCCCGGAAGGCGCGCCGCGAGCGGAAGCGCCGCGATCGCGGTGCCGATCCGCTCGTGATTCAGCAGCTGGGTGAGGGGCGCCTCGGCCGGCGCGAGGTCGACCCGGTCCGGGAGCGCCCGCGCGACGGCCTGCAGCACACCCTCGATCAGCTCGGGCGCCGCGGCCAGCGACCCGTCGGCCAGCCGGCGCGCGGCGGAGGCGATGCCGTCGGTGTCGCCGGCGCGCGCGACGCGCTTCGCGCACTCTACCGCCAGCGGCCCGAGCTCGGCCGCCCGCGGGTCGGCCAGCGCCGCGTCGAGCAGCAGCGCCGGCTGCTCGGCGAACAGTCCGAGCAGCGCGGAGCGCGTCCAGTCGTCGTCGAGCTCCAGGTAGAGCTCGGCGAAGGCCGGCGCGAGCTCGGGGTCGAGGTCGAAGCTCGCGAAGGCGACCAGGGCTTCGAGCAGGACGCGCGGGCTCTCGTCGAGGACCAGGACGAGGAGCTCCTCGGGGAGAGCGCTCCCCCCGCGGCGGCCGAGGATACGCGCGGCGCTCCAGCGCACCGCCGGATCGGGGTCATCCAGCGCGGCGACGATGTCGGCATCCTGGGCCCCGAGGTTGTCGAGCAGCCACAGCGCGTGCAACCGCGCGAGCGGTTCGGCCGCCTGGTGCGAGAAGAGCACGAGCTCCTCGCTCGGCGCGTCGCCCGCCTCGCGCAGCAGGCGCTGCGCGGTGAGCCGCTGCCAGCGGTTGGTGTGCCCCAGCTGGGCGACGCGCTCGGCGTTCGCGAGGTCGGCCGGCGGCGCGGGGGCGGCGACGCCGCGCGCGTCGCGGTGCTGCACGCGCCAGATGCGCCCGTGCATGCGATCGCGGTCCGGGCGCACGGCCGCATTGGTCGGCCCGTGCTTGGGGCCGCGCGTGTCGTTGTGGACCGCCGCCTGGTTGTAGAAGTCGAGCACGTAGAGCGCCCCGTCGGGACCGGTGGCGAGGTGCACCGGCCGGAACCAGAGGTCGGTCGACGCCAGGAACTCCGCCTCGCGCGGCTTCGAGGCCGTCACGGTGAGCCCCGCGGGGCGGACGACGTCGCGGTGGACGAGGTGGATCGTGGGCTCGCAGACGAAGTGATTGCCGGCGAACTCGACCGGCCACGCGCCTCCGCCGTAGACGACCGAGCCGGCCGCGCCGGTGAAGCCTCCGACGAAGTCGATCTGGTGGTACGGCGGGCGGTGGTGGTCGGAGAGCGGGAAGGCCTTGCGGTGGTCGCTGACGTCGACCCAGCTGGGCGCGTTGCCGACGCGCTGGCCGGCGAGGACGCGGTCGGCCATCACGACGTGCCGCACATGGGAGCCGTTGGCCATCGTGAAGAACAGCTCGCCGTCGTCGCGGAAGTCGAGGCCCCAGGTGTTGGAGCCGTAGGACGCGACCATCTCGATGGCGGAGCCGTCGGGGCGGAAGCGGAAGAGGCCGTTGGGGATGCGGCCGTGGAGGGTGCCGGCGGACCCGCCCGCGCCCCCCGAATCCATCCCTAGCCCCCTCCCTCCCTGGGGAACCGGGGGGGAGGACCACTCGGGGCGCGGGGTGGTTTCAAATCCCAACACCTCTTTCGAAGCCCCACCGCTGTAACCCTGCGTGGCATAGACCCATCCATCCATTCCCCAGCGCAGGTTGCTCGCCGTTGCGTGCGTGTCGCCATACCCAAAGCCCGTGTACAGCACCTCGACCCGGTCGGCGACGTCGTCTCCGTCCAGATCCCGCACCCACAGGATGTGCGGCGACATCGTCACGATCACCCCGTCGCGGTAGTGCACGAGGCTCGTGACCAGATCCAACCCCTCGTAGAACACCTTCGAGCGGTCCATCCGCCCGTCGCCGTCGTCGTCCTCCAGGATCACGATCGAGTCGTGCGCGGCGACTCCCGAGGACTCCTGCTTGTACGGGTATCCGGGCGTGCAAGCGACCCACATCCGCCCGCGGGCATCCCACTCCACCGAGATCGGGTTCACCACCTCGGGCTCGGCCGCGACCAGGCTGAGCTCGAAGTCCGGGTGCAGCACGTGCGGGGTGTGGGCCTCCTCCGGCGCCAGCGGTCCGCCCGGCGGATAGCGCAGCGCCTGCGACTCCGCGTCGGTCACCAGCAGGTCCGCGTCGCGCCTTCCCGCCCAGGCGATACCCCGCAGCACCAGCGTCCGCCAGGCCGGGTTGGAGAACGTCCGGTGGTAGTGTCCCTGGAGCGAGACGAACGAGCGGTACCCCTCCTTCTCGAACACCCACATCTGCGGCTGCACGTCGAAGGGCGTGTGGAACGAGCTCGCCAGCACCTGCGCGTCGGGATCTAGGTGCAGGTCCCAGTAGATCTCGTCGTCGAAGTCGAAGTTCGAGACGCCGCGCGTGATCGGGTGCTCGCGGTCCGCGAAGTACAGGCCCAAGAGGCCGTTCTGCCACTTCGAGTGCCCGTGCTCCCAGGCGCCGCCCACGACCGACTTGAACCAGTGCGGGTCGTCGCCGCAGACCGCGTCGTGCAGCACGACGATGCCGCCGCCCCGCCCGAGGTAGGCCTCCAGCCGCTCGCGCTCCGCGTCGTGGATCGACCCTGCGTCGGCCGCGTACATCACGAGCACGTCGGTGGCGTCGAGCGTCGCCGCATCGGGGAATTCGAGCCCGCCCCGCACGCTGCACCCACGCGAGGTGAGCAGCTCGCTCCACTCCTCCAGAAAGCGCGGGTGGTCGTGCTCGCCGGGACCGTGGGTCTTGGCGCCGGCGCGGATGGTGACGCTGAGGGGGTCGGCCTGGAGGGGGAGGAGCGCTAGGAGGAGGAGCTGCAGCATGACCGGAGCGACGGAGACGCGGCGAGAGGGCCCACGGCATGATACCGCGGGCGCGGTCCCGGCCCCTCCGCTGCTCAGGCCGGCGGCGGGCCGAGCAGCTCGAGCAGCGCGGCGGCGGCCGTCTCGGCGAAGGCGGCGTCGTTGACGTGCAGGTCGAGCTCGTCGACCCGCACCTCGCCCGCGTTGGCGCGGACGGCCTCGAAGAGCGCGCGCCGCGCCTCGGGGTGGTCGAAGGGCTGGCCCTCGCGGTCGATCGCGGACACGCCCCGGGCGGGGAGCAGGATGCGCGCCGCTCCGCGCGCCGGCGCGAGCTTCGACGCCAGGTCGGCGCCGATGCGCTCGCACTCCTCGGCCGTCGTGCGCATCAGCGTCACGTTCTCGTTGTGGCGGTACAGCGTGCGCTCGCGGAACGGCGCCGGCACGGTGTCCGCGCCGTGGAAGTTGACCATGTCCGTGGCGCCGACCGACACGACCTGCGGCACGCCCGCGCGCGCCGCGGCGGTCAGCCGCTCGGGGCCGGCCGACAGCACGCCGCCGACCAGCTCGTCCGCGAGCTCGGTGGTGGTCACGTCGAGCACGCCGGCCAGCAGCCCGTCGTCGATCAGCGACTCCAGGGTCCGTCCGCCGCTGCCGGTGGCGTGGAACACCAGCACCTCGTAGCCGGCGCGCTCGAGCACCTCGCGCGCGCGCTCGACGCAGGGCGTCGTGACGCCGAACATCGTGGCGCCGACGAGGGGCCGGTCCTCGGACGAGCTCGGAAGCGCACCCGCGAGCGCCATACCCGCCATCGCCTGGGCGGCGCGTGAGAGCACCGCGCGGCTGACGCGGTTCAGGCCGAGGATGTCGACCACCGAGCTCATCATCATCACGTCGCGCGTTCCGACGAAGTGACCTACCTCGCCCGAGGCCAGGGTGCTGACCATCAGCTTCGGGACGCCGATCGGAAGCGCGCGCATCGCGCGCGTCGCGATCGTTGTGCCGGCGCCTCCGCCGATCCCCAGCACGCCGGCCAGCTCGCCTGCGGCGAACGCTCGGCGCGCGAGCTCGGCGGCGCCGTCCGCGGCGCGCGTCACGGCCTCGCCGCGGTCGGCGCGCTCGCGCAGCGCGGCCAGGTCGGCGCCGGCCGCGGCGAACAGCGCGTCGCGCGCAACGTCGGCTTCCAGCTGCGGCTCGCCCAGGCAACCGGTGTCGACCAACACGACGTCGACGCCCGCTGCGCGCAGCGTGTCGCGGACGAAGGCGGCTTCGGCTCCCTTGGTGTCGAGCGTCGCGAAGAGGTAAACGGGCATAGGGAGGATCCTACTGCGCAGCGCAACGGCGAACCGCTTCGCGCGCGCTTCGTCGCCGGCCTAGGGCAGTCCCCAGTGGCGGGCTATCTCCGCTCTGCAGCTTGAGTTGCGGAATTCCTGAAACGCTGGGGCGCGCCGCCAGACCATCTACAGGAGCTGGCAACTCGAGAGTGAGGAGTCGCCCCTGGATACTCCTCGTGAGGGGGATGAGCCCGGGGGCGAGACGGAAGACGGGCTCCCGAGTCTGCTCGCACTCGGGAGCCCCGACTCCTTGGCCGCGCACGACGCGCGGCTCAGCCCGTCTCAGCCGAGACGGGCTGACCGTTGAGGAAGGGGCGCGGCGGCTCCGTCAAGCGGTAGTGTTCGCGGAGCACGTCGGCGAACGCCGAGCAAAAGGGGATGCACTCCTCCGCGCTCTTGCCGATGCCCCGGATGTGCACCAGCTCCTCCAGCTCGGGCACGCCGATCTGCAGCAGCCGCGTGGGGTCGCGCTGCAGCGCGCAGATCGAGACGCACCACGATCCGGGGTCGCCGTGCGAGTGGTAGTTGAGCGCCAGCACGCGGTCCGCGTCGACCGCCGCGCGCATCGCGGGGCCGTAGGTCGCGTGGTCTTGGATCTTCTGGAGCAGCGTGGCGAAGAAGTCGGTCATCCGGAGCCGAGGGGCAGAAATGCCAGGGGAAGGAGAAACGGTGTGCGCGCGGCGGCGCGCCGCCACGCCGCGCGGCCGGAGACGCCGCAGGCGGTCAGCCCGTCCGCGGCGCCGGGCGCTTCGACGAAGCGCAGGCGACCGGCCCAGTCGGCGGCGTCCAGCAGGGCGACGGCGCGCCGCGCGGACGGCTGATCCGGATCGAAGCGCACGTCCTCGGGCGCGCGTCCGCGTAGGCGGAGGCCCACGGCCAGGGCGGCCGGCACCAGCGTCGCCGCGAGCCAGACCGGCACCTGGGCGAAGTACAGATCGAAGGTGAGCGCCGCGAAGGCCACCAGCATCGCCCCGACCGCAATCCGCCGCCAGGCCGGCCCGCCCGCCAGCGTGCGGTCGAACCAGGCGGGCACGCGCTCCGCGGGGATGAAGCACACCAGCGTGAACCAGAGCGTCAGGAAGGGGCCGGTCGCCATCGTCTGCATCGCGACCAGGTGGAAGACGACCGCCATCGGCACGTAGAACCAGCGCAGGAGCGGCGTGAGGAAGACCAGCGGGAAGCTCACCTGCACGAAGAGCAGGCCCACCGACATCAACGCGCAGAGCGCCACCTGATCGGCGAGCACGCCGGACCAGGCCGACTTGTACTCCAGCATGATCGCCTGCAGCGTGTACCCGTCGGCCCAGCCCGGCCCTGCGAGCACCAGCTTGGTCGCGCCGGCGAAGAAGTACCCGAGCGCGGCGGAGATCTGCGTCAGCCGCAGCGGCAGGCCCGCCCACGCGCCGGCGTCCGGCGGCGCCAGATAGCCGGCGCCGCTCGACCGTGCCGCGCGCATCCTGCGCAGCATCGAGTCGACCGACAGCCGCCCGCCTACCGGACCGAAGGGAAGCGCGAGCAGCCCGAACATCAGCGCGACGCAGTCGTGGTGCGGCTTGCCGAACGAGTAGTGCACGCCGATCCAATAGAACGTCAGCACCGCGGCCACGGCGCAGGCCGTACGCGCGAAGAGCCCCACGATGCCGAGCGCGATCGAGCCGAGCAGGACCGCGAATACGACCCGGGCCGCCGTCGGCCCCGGCGGCGGTACGCCGAGGGCTTCCAGCACGTAGATCGGATTCCACGAGCGCGCGAGAAAGGAGGTCTCCAGGCCGTCGGCGTGCTGGAACACGCCCGTGCGGAAGACCCACACGGCGTAGAGCGCCGCCGCGAGCATCACGATGCGGAACACCGCGAGCCGCACCAGCGACACCTCGCCGAACCAGTACCGGTCCCAGCCGCTTTGCCCTTCGCCGCTCAACGCTCCTCCCGGAAGTGCGACAGCACGAGCGGCGCCACGGGGATCGGGCCGCGCCCGGTGATGCGGATACGCTCCGACTGCACCTGCAGACCGACGATGTTCTTCTTGGGGAAGCGCTTGCGGTAGGTCGCCATCAGCTCGCGCGACGAGCTCGCGCCCCCGTCGATCACCGGGCGAAGCACCTGCCACGGGCTGTCGATCGCCACCCCGACGGCCTGCGGCGGGATCGTCCAGCGCCCGCCGCCGGGCCCGAGCCCGACGAGCACCGGCTTGTGGATCGCGTCGCCCTCCTTGTAGCGATCGCTGTACATGCTGAAGCCGACGAACGGCCAGGCTTTGTTGTGGGGCACCAGCCCCGCGAGCACCTGCACGCCGATCACCAGCGCGACGCCGGTCGAGACCACCGCGCGGGCGTAGGAGCCACGCCCGCTGCGGCGCGCGCGCAGCAGGAAGAAGGCCGTCGCCGCCACGCCCAGCCCGGCGCCGACGGCGAGCACGAAGCCCTTCTCGTAGTAGAACGGGTAGTCGATGACGAGCGCCACCGACGCGGGCCGCGAGCGGTTCAGGTCGCGGTCGATCGCGACCACGTCGAGCCGGTGTCGGCCGGGCGAGACGCGGTCGAGCACCAGCTCGCCCTCCATCGCGCGCCACACGTGGTGCCCGTCGAGCCGGTAGCGCAGCGTGGCGCCGCCGGGCGCCTCGGCGTCGGCCGCGATCCGGATCGGGTCGCGGTAGTCGCGCCGCAGCTCGACCTCCGCGTCGGGTGCGAAGGGCTCGCCGTCGACGCGCAGCTCGACCACGCGCGGCGCGTCGCCGGCATCCGGGCGGTAGCGCAGCTTGTCCTCCGATCCGTAGACGATGAGGCCCCAGGGGCGACCCTCGATCCGATAGGGGCCCGCGCCGGGGAGCTCGTCCGCGCCGAGCGTGCGCCCCCAATAGAAGGAAGGATCCAGCACGCCGACCGCTTCGTCGGTCGCGATCCAGAGCCTCCGCTGCGCGTCCACGTGCAGCGACCGCGCCAGCCCGGCCGGGGCGCCGTCCTCGACCTGGATCGGGTCGAGCGCTTCGGCGCGGCCGTCGATCACGAAGAGCCCGTTCTCCGCGGCCACGAAGATCAGCCCGGCGGGATCGAGCGCGGCGTCGTAGACCTCGCCCGGCCCCTCGGTCGTCGTGCACTCCAGCTCGTGCGGCTCGCCTTCCACCAGGCGAACGAGGCGGCCGTCGGCCAGCCGCAGCGGCGGCCCGCCGATCGGCTTGAGCACCTCGGGGCCGGAGACGCCTAGGGCACTCCCCAGCAGGAGGGACGCGAGCAGGCTCATTCTCCGATGATCTTGATCAGAACACGCTTCCTTCGGCGCCCGTCGAACTCACCGTAGAAGATGCGCTCCCAGGTCCCGAAGTCCAGCTCGCCCGCGGTGATGGCGACCACCACCTCGCGGCCCATGATCTGCCGCTTGATGTGCGCGTCGCCGTTGTCCTCGCCGGTTTGGTTGTGTGCGTAGCGAGAGATCGGCTCGTGCGGTGCCAACTCCTCGAGGAAGCGCTCGTAGTCCCCGAGAAGCCCGCTCTCGTCGTCGTTGATGAAGACGCTGGCGGTGATGTGCATGGCGTTGACCAGACACAGGCCCTCGCGCACGCCGCTCGCGCGGACCGCTTCTTCTACATCGGGAGTGATGTTCAGGAACCCCCGCCGCGAGGGGACCTCGAACCACAGTTCTTGCCGGTAGCTCTTCATCGCTGCCGCTATCATACCGGCCCTCCGTCCCCGTCCCTCCGTACCCTCCGCGTCCGTTCCCGCATGAAGAGCTTTCTCTCCGTAGCGCTCGTGCTCGTCCTTTCGGCCCTCTGCGTGGAGCCCGCGCAGGACAAGAACCGCCGGGCGCGCGCCGAGGCCATGTCGACCGCGGCCCGGGCCTGGCTCGACGCGCTGCCGGCCGAGCTGGTGGGGCGGGCACAGCTCCCGTTCGACGACCCGAGCCGGGCCGACTGGGACTACACCGAGCGGGCCCGCGGGGGCGTCGCGTTGGGCGAGCTCACGGGCGAGCAGCGCACGCTCTTCGACCGCATGCTGCGCGAAGCGCTGTCGATGCAGGGCTACCTCAAGGCGCACGGCGTCCTGGCGCTGGCCGAGGTGCAGGGCAAGGACCCGCAGAACTTCTTCGCCACCGTGTTCGGCGAGCCCAGCGGAGACGCGCCCTGGGCCTGGCGCTTCGAGGGCGAGGGCCTGTCGCTGAACTTCACGGTCCATCGCGACGACCTCTTCACCGCCACGCCGATGTACTTCGGCGCGCGCCCCGCCGAGGTGCCGGACGGGCTCCGCGCGGGCTTCAAGCTGTTCTACGAGGAGGAGCGCCTCGCGCGCGAGCTCATCGCGAGCTTCAACGAGACGCAGCGGCGCTTCGCGCTGCACCTCCCCGATGCGCCGCCCGAGGACAACGAGGACGAGAGCTACGGCGTGCCGCCGAGCCGCCTGCACCTCGTTCCCGGACGCACCGAGAACTTCGAGGCGCGCAAGGGCCTCAGCCCGCGCTCGATGACGTTCAACCAGCGCTTCCTGTTCATGCGGCTCCTGAACCTGCACGTGGCCAACGTGCACCAGGACCTGACCTCGCCGATCATGAATCGGTATCGCGACCACGACATCTTCGATCACACCTTCCTGTGGGTGGGAAGCGAGGAGCCGGGCCAGCCCTTCTACTACCGCATCCACAGCGAGAAGAAGGACTTCGCGATCGAGTTCCTGAACCCCGACGGCCACGAGGCGCGCGTGCTCTGGCGCGACTTCAACACCGACCTCGGCGGCACGCCCCTGCGCGAGCACTTCGAGCGCGCAACCGAGAGCGACGGCTTCTTCGTCGAGGAAGGCGCCGACACGGACGGCGCCGGCGACGAGAAGCGTTGATCGGCTAGCGGAACGTCCTAGGCCTCGAAATCGAAGGCCAGCACCCCGTCGACGCCGCCGTCGAGGATCGCGAGCACCTGCTCCTTCACCGCTTCGTGCGCGGGATGGGGCAGGTATGCGTCGCGCGCCGCGGCGCTCGTGAAGGTCATCGAAAAGCCGTGGGTGTAACCGCGGTGGAGCCCCTCGGGTGAGGAGTAGGGCCCCCAGGCGTAGCCGGTGATGCCGTCGATCGTCGCGCGCAGCCCGCCGATGGACTCGAAGACGCGCTGCACGTCGGCCGCGGGGACATCGGGACGGATCCTGAGGAGGACGAGGTGGTGGATCATCGGTCGAGATCGTCGGGGAGCTCGGGGTCGAGCTCAAGCCGTAGGTTGCGGAAGCGGACGTCGGTCGCGCCGCCGCTGTGGACCTGGAGCGCCAGGATGCCGCCGAGCGCGCCGTCCGGGTCGTCGTAGTCGGCGGAGACCTCGCCGTTGATCCGCAGCACGATGCGGTGCCCGACGGCGAGGATCTCGTAGTCGTTCCACTCGCCGCGCCGTACGTGTGCGGCTCCGCCCGTGTCGTCGAGCACGCCGCGGCCGTGCTCGTCGTAGAGCTTGCCCCACCAGCCGGGGCCGATGTCGGCCTGATAGCCGGCGACGTCGCCTCCGGAGAGCTCGCGGCTGCGGAACTGGATGCCGCTGTTGCCCGCGTCTCCGGCGAGGCGTACCTCGAGGCGGAGGCGGAAGTCGCGCAGGTGGGCGTCCGAGCGCAGGAACGCGTTGCGCGCCAGCCCGGTGCTGGCGCCGACGATGGCGCCGTCTTCCACGGACCAGACCGCCGCGTCGCCGCGCCACCCGGCGAGCGTGGCGCCGTCGAAGAGCTCGGCCTCGTCGCCCGGCAGCAGCAGCCGCGGGACCTGCGCCGGCGACGCCAGATAGGCCACGAGGTCGCGCACCTCGTCGTCGGCCAAGCCGTCGAGCAGGCCGTCGGGCATCGTCGAGAGGTCGCTGGGGCGCACCTCGTCGATTTCGTCGCGCGGCACCACGATGGTGTCGGTCTCGGTCCGCAGCACCAGGGCGCTGTCGGTCTCCTCGCTGAGCAGCCCGGTAACGACGCGCCCGTCGAGCAGCCACACGACCGTCGCCTGGTAGTCGCGGCCGACCTCCGCGCTGGGGTCGATGGCGGTGTGCAGCAGGTAGTCGAGGTCGCCGCGGTTCGAGCCGGTCAGGTCCGGGCCGAGGTCGCCACCGCGGTCGAACAGCGTGTGGCATTGCTGGCATGTGCGCGCGAAGAGCGCCCGGCCGCGCGGCAGGTCGGCCGCGGTGAGCGCCTCGGGGGTGAGGCGGGCGCGCAGCTCGGCGATGCGCTCGCGCTTCTCCTCAGGCGTGTCGCGCACGTTGCCCCAGGCGTCGCGGACGAGAGCGTCCAGCTCGTCGTCGCCGTGTGCGCGCAGCTGCCGGATGACGAAGGCGCCAACCTCGGAGCGCGGCACGCTCCCCGCGGCGATCGCGTCGAGCAGCGGGCGCGCCCAGGCCGGGCGCGACGCCAGGGTCGCCTGAGCGTCGCGGCGCTCGTCGGGCGTTAGCTCGCCGTAGACGGCGAGGACCGCGGCGGGGGTGGCCTCGTCCTCGAACTCCGCCAGCGCGCGCAGCGCCGGGCCGCGCAGGGCGGGCTCTCCCAGGAGCGCGCGCGCGGTCGCCGCGGCCGGTGCGTAGCGGACCCGCGTCAGCGCGTCGAGCGCCTCTGCGCGTCGTTCCTGCGGCGCGGACGAGTCGGCGAGCAGCGCGAGCAGCGCCGGTGCCGAGCTCTCGTCGCCGAACGCGAGCGCGAGCGCGCGCGCGTCC
>JBCCGI010000143.1:0-14096 GCA_039029355.1 Planctomycetota bacterium | reverse complement strand
CTGGACAAGCCGCACCGCTTCCGCCTTCTGCTCCGCGGTGAACTTACGTCTCGGTCTATTGGCCATCGTCTCCTCCATCATCAGTCTGGCCTCATCCGAGGTGTCCACCAAACCCGGGCAAGGTCACAACCCGCTCTCCCCGGAACCGGGGGCTGCCTCATCCGCACGTTCCTAGTCAGTGTCACCCAAATAGTTGCGGCCGGCATCCACAGCGACTACAACCGCGCGACGATGAGGGTCTGCCGGCTATTCGTCGCCAGTTCCAGCGACGTCAGTGAGGAGCGCGAGCTGCTAGTGCGCGCCATCGAGGAGCTCAACCGCACCGTTGGTCGGGACCTCGACGTACACGTCGAGCTGGTGCGCTGGGAGACCGATGTCGCGCCGGACACCGGCCGACCGCAGGAGTTGATCAACCACTTGGTCGACGAGTGCGACGTCTTCGTCGGGATTCTTTGGCGGCGGTTCGGAATGCCCACTGGGGAGTTCGACGGGGGCACCGAGGAGGAGTATGAGCGCGCCTATCAGCGCTGGTCCGCGGAGGGTCGGCCGCGAATCCTATTCTACTTCGGAGAGGAGCCGGCCCCGCCGCCGAAGACCGTCGCGGAGGCGGAGCAGCTCGTCCAGGTCGCGCGCATGCGCGAGCGGCTCGAACGGGCACATCTCCTCGGGAACTTCGAGGACGCGGCCGACTTCGAGCGCAACGTGCGCGACCACCTGAACATGGCGCTGCGTGAGCTCTATCGGCCGGGCCAGCCGAAGCTCTCGCCGGGCCTACGCGTGCTCCTTGAAGGGCACCTCGCGGCCTGCCGGGAGAGCGGCGTCCCGTTCCTCACGCCGAGCATCCTGCTCGCCCTGTTCGACATTAAGAGCGGCATCGCGATGCGATGCCTCGAATCCGTCGAGACCGGCCTGGCGACATCGGTTCGCGACACCCTGGCAAGCGCCGTCAAACAGGGTCGGGTCGGGGAAGGGAGGCCGTTCGAGGAGGTCGACCTGGACGCGCATGAGGCCGTCCGCGCGGCTGGCCGGCTCGCCGCGGAGGATGGGGCGGGAGAGATAAACGCTGCATACCTCTTCCTTGCCGCGCTGCGCTCCGAGAGCTCGACAGTACGGGGCCTCGAGCGGAAGCTAGGCGAAGACGGCTTCGACCAACTGAAGCGCTGCGTCTCCAGGGGGGGGCCACGCACGAAGTCGACTGGCGACATTGACTTCTGAGGGAGCACCATGGGCAACACCGGCGATCCGTTCGAGCACCCGCCCACCGACGAAGGGAACGAGGTGGAGCGGGGGCCAGGGAGCCTGCTCGGAGAACACTACGAGGTGCTCGAGGAGCGTCGCGGAGGCATGGGCGTCGTGTACATCTGTCGCATCCGGCGCAGGCAGGACGACGACCCGGAGACGGACACGCGAGTGGCACTCAAGTCGTTTCAGCGGCGTCTCTTTTTCGACTCGAGCAGCCGAATCGCGTTCTTGACCGAAGCAAAGCTCTGGACGCAGCTCAGCGACGTCCCGCACGTGATGCCGGTCCTCGGCATCGAGGAGATCGACGGCCAGCCATTCCTAAGGATGCTCGCCGTCCCGCCGGGTCCGCAGGGCGAGCTCAATCTTCACGACTACCTGCGAAGCGGGCCTCTCGACCCAGCGAGCGCCCTACGCGCTGCGATGGAGGTGAGCCTCGCGATGGACCTGGCGAATGGCGCGGTCGCGGGTGTCGTGCATGGGGACCTCAAGCCGCACAACCTGCTCGTCATCCGGCAGTCGGTATTCGTCGCCGACTTCGGGCTCGCGCGTGCGGGGAACATGGCCGCCGGTGCCCTGGCGCTCGAAGGAACCTGGGCCTACCAGGCGCCCGAGACCTTCGCAGAGCGCGAGTTCACCCAGCGGAGCGACATCTACGCCTTCGGCGCCACGATTCTGGAGCTGCTCAGCGGCAAGCCCTGCTTTGCAGCGGAGACGCGTGGGGAGTGGGCAGACGCTCACGCGAGGCGCATCCCGGAGGCACCGGACTTCGAGGACGAGCCCGGCACGTCCCTCGCCGAGCTCGCACTGCAGTGCCTGGCAAAGGACCCCGACGAGCGGCCCCCGAGCTTCGGCGCAATCCGAGAGTGCCTGCACGAGATCGCCGAGGAGTGGGATCCGGTCCAGGAGCTCATGTGGTTGATGGACTCGTCCAGGCTCAAGCAAGCGTTCACGGGGATGGGGCCGGAGGCGGCATTTCAGCGCGCGTCCGGCCTGCTGAGGATCGGTGAGAACCAGGCAGCGCTCGAGGTACTCGAGGCGGTGCCGGAGGACGATCTCGACGGCGAGACTCTCGTCTTGAAGGGCACCGCGCTCTCCCTAGCCGACCGCGACGAAGAAGCGCTGGAGGTCTTCGAGGCTGCGCTCGCCGGCGAGCTCTCTAACCACCAGCGCCAGCGCGCCCAGTGTGAGCTGGCGCTCTCGCTCAAACGACTTGGGCGCTTCGCTGAGGCAATCGAACTATTCCGGGCTCTGATGTACGAGGTGCAGGACGACCTGCTTCCCAACGTGGTTATCAACCTGGGGACTGTGTACATGGATAGCGGGCAGCTCGCGGAAGCCGAGCGGCTCTTCGTCAGGTTTCTTCGCACACACTCGGACCAGCCGATCGCGCTGATCAACCTAGGACGGACCCGTGAGCTGCTCGATCGCCCCACCGAGGCGCTGGAGGATTACGACCGCGCGCTGAGTTTCGACAGTGGGAGAGGTGAGGCGCACGTGCGCCGGGCGGCGGTCTTGATGGACTCCCTCAACCGCGTTCTCGAGGCCTGGATCGCGCTCGACATGGCCTTCGACCAGGGCTTCCAGTCGCGCGAGTGGTTCGTGCGCATGCTGGCGTGTGCCGACCTGCTGGAGCGCGGGCAGCAGGCGCAGGCGATGGTCGTGGGAGCGCGGCGCAATCTTGGGACCGAGCTGACCGATTCGATGATCGCCGAGGCCGAGCGGATGGTTGCTCGAATCCGTGCTGGGGAGCCCCCGGAACATCCGATTCAGGAATCGCTGCCCGACACAGAGGCCGGCGGCGTAGGCGAGCCAGAGCGCCGCGAGTCCGGGACGTCGGAGTCGGGCTTCAGCATGCCCTTCCTGAATTTCAGGCTCTACGGGTCCACGCGGCAGTTCACGATCGACTTCTACGCGGACGTCGACTCCGCCACTTACGCGGAGAGATTCCGGGAGTCCTGGTTCCAGGCCAGCCGCGAGGACCTCGGCGGCGCGGAGATGCGCACGACGCGGATCTACTTCACGCAGTGCCCGGGCTGCGGTCTGAAGATCCTGACCAACCGCGACCGGGGGAAGGAGCTCCGATGCCGCCGGTGCTCTACCGTGCACGCTTGTGCCGCGCTGGACGACCCCTCACTGGTAGAGCTCATCGACGAGTTGCACGACGTCGTTGGTTTGAAACTGGTGGGCCTGCAGGGGGTGATCCTGGTCGTGGTTTTTCAGTGCAAGAGCGCGGAGCAGGAGAAAGCAGTCGAGGAGGCCTGCCGCCAGGCCGGATTCGAGGAGACGCCGCCGCGCCACGCCGTTGTGGGGCAAACAGCCTTCGAGGGCGTCAAGCGCGGAATCTTCGAGTCCGCGGATAGCGTGCGCGGCTGGCAGAAGCCCGCTGGTTCGTCCGAGCTTGGCTACGAGGGCCAGACCCCGCCGGAGGTCGAGGCCCTGGTCCGAGTCGTTCGCGAGCGGGAAGGGGGCGTTACATCGATGTCCACGAGCTACGACTTGGACGGCTACGACCCGATCACGGCCGCGTCTCTGACCGGTGACCTTGCTACCGCCCAGCGCCTCTTGGAGCGGGAGCTCCTGGAGTCGCCGAACGACCCGCCAACGATGGCGCTCTTGGTCGAAATGCTGTGCGCCCAGGAACTGCACGAAGATGCGCTTCCCTACGCCCAGGGGGTAACGGAGCTCACGCCGGAAGATGCCCGCGCATGGATGTCCCTCGGACGCATCGAAGCCCAACTCGGCTGGCACGCGGACGCTGTCAAGTCTCTCGAGAGGGCGCTAGCGCTCGACCCGACCAGCGCAGGCGCCATGTTCATGCTTGGCCACGTCCATGCGCAGCTCGGCGACATCGACCGGGCGCAAGCATGGATCGCGCGCAGCCAAGCGTTGGGTGGCCCACTTCCCTAGCCTGTCCGTCCCAAAAACTCTATCCATGCCGCCATCATCCCACTGAGCTCGACCGTAGCGCGCTCGCCCGGAGCGGGCAAGGCGACACCGGACACACCTGTCTGTCCCGAGAACTCCATCCGCGCCCGTAGGGTCCGAGAATAGCGCCGAACGGTAACTCGCCGGGCATCTGGGACTTGCAGTCGCGATCACCGTCACCTGTCGGCCGAGATCCGGGCTGCGAACGCATCTCCCCCACCCCATCCAACGACGCCACCTGCTGCTCTGTCTCAGGCTGCTCGGTGGTAGTAACGGAGTAACCCGCCGAGACCCTCACGGCTGACGACCTCGCCGACGCCAGGCTCACCTTCATCGTCGACGAGCTCGTTGCCGAGCCCCTGGTGGTTGCGCTCGGTGTGGTAGTGCGAGAGGTACTCATCGAGCGCCCGCCGCAGGTTGTCCCTCCTGAAAACGCCATCCGCGTCGCCAGCATGGCATCCGACTCGACGGTTGTGCCTCCCGAGAACTCCCTCCGCGCCCCCAGGATGCAACATGAGCCGACAGTATCGCCCGGGCTGGCGGCCGACAAGGTGCGGGCGACACACCTCCCCCGCCGACCTGCCATGGGGACGCCGGATCAGGCTACCCGCGAGTACCGGTGATGCAGCCCACCGAGCACCGGCGCCGCGACGATCTCCCCCACGGCCTCGACACCGCGGGGCTCCGGCGAGTTGCCGTCCAGCGATTGATGCGGCCGGGCCGCGTTGTAGTACGCGACGTACTCCGTGAGGAGCCGTCGGAGGTGGTTCTCGCCGAAGGCGATCACGTGGTCCGTGCACTCCCGCCGGAGGCTGCCGATCACCCGCTCGACGTAGCATTTCGGCCACGGCGACCTCGGCGCGGTCAGCAACGGTTCGGTGCCGAGCACCTTCAACGCCCGCCTGAACTCCCAGCCGTACGAACCGTCGCCGTCGTGGATGCTGCTTTCGATCCTGGGACGCTTCGCGCTGTGCTCGAGCGCGCTGAGCTGATTGCGAAGGGCGAGGTTCCTCAACCATCAGAGCGGTTGACGATCTCCGACGAGCAAGTGGAGCAACGCGAGCAGCAATCCCATTGGAGGATCCGTCGCCGCGAAGCGTTGCCCGGGGTAGCCTGCGAAACAGGCCCCTAGCCGGGTGCTGGAGGCCCGTACGGGGTTCTCAGGAGGGGCAGGTGCAGCCCGTCCCGATCGAGTCTGCGAGCGCTACTCCCGAACTGTGCCCGATCAACTACTGCGTTCCGATCGTCAAGTCGATCGCGTTGGTGAGCAAAATGGCTCCGAGGCCGTCTAGCGACGCGCCTTGAGTGCAGACTGATGCGCCAACAAAGGCACAGTCGCTTGGGATCGGTATAGAAAAGGACGACCCCGGATACGTGAACTCAATCGAGACCAGGATCGTCGGATCGCACAGCAGCGTACCCAGCGAGATGAGAGGCAGGTTGAAGGGGCCGGCTGTAATGCCGAGGAAGTCGAGCACCGCGCCGGGCATGAAGTTGGAGTGATCGATCACGGGGTCCCAAGCTGCACCGAGGAGCGGCCCGCTCGACTGTCCAGGGAGCAGGGCCATCGGATTGGGGGGAGTTCCGAGCCGGACGGCCTCGGACGAACACAGGAACGGTAGCTCGAAGGCATATCCCTCGCCCAAGGCGAAGGCCCCCGTATTGACAATCGCGGGGGCGCCGACAATTGCAAGTGGGCTCTCGTAGGCAAGGGACCGTCCAAACCTAGCTTCGGCCATCAGAGCAGAGCCCATGAACTTGTCCTCCTGGCTCCAGAGCCCGCCGCACTGTCCGAACACGTAGGCAGCACCAGCATTCGTGCCGCCGGGCTGATCGTCTCCGGGCGCCCCGACTAGCGCATGAGTGCCTTGGATCGCAACCGAGAAGCCGAATAGGTCGTCGGCCCCCGCGTCGGAGGCGAGGAGCTTGCCCTCTTCGAGCCAGCTGCCCGTTTCCTGCTCAAACTCGAAGACGTATGCTGAGCCGGCGTCTTGCGCGGCATCGTCGTCGAGATAGGCCCCAACGATCAGTCGCTCGCCCGCGAGAGCGACTGATCGCCCAAATGCCACGCCGACAAGGGATCCAGGGGGGGTGAGTTTGGCTTGTTGAACCCAGCTTGCGCCGACCCTCTTGAAGACGAAAACGGCTCCCTCGTTCGAGAAGCCGGTAGTGGAGTCGCCCGGTGCACCGACAGCGGCGAGTTCGCCGGAAACAGACACACACATGCCGAAGCCGCTGTTCGCTACGGCACCGATAGGTAATAGTTCGCTCTCCTCGATCCAGTTGTCTCCTTGTCTCAGAAAGACGTGGGCGCGTCCCGGGTTGATATTGAAGTACCAGGAGCCAACGACCGCAGTGTTCTCCCAGAGGTCAGCGGACCAGCCGAAACCATCGAAGTCTGCGAGCCCTGCGGCGACGAACTTGGCGTGCTCGCCCCAGTTTCCTTTCGAGTTGCGCTTGAACGCGTAGCAGGAGCCGGTGATCGTGGATCCGGGATCTTCCTCGCTGAAAGCGCCAACAATGGCCGTGTCGCCCCAGATCGCGACGGCCGTACCGAGGTTGTCGTCGGCCATCGCATCCGTTGCAACGAGCTTGTCTTCCGGATTCCAGGCTCCCGCGTCGGACCGTCTGAATATGTATGCAGCCCCTGCGTTCTGATGCCCGTCAGGGTCGTCGAGATACCCCCCAACGATCGCGGCGTCCCCTGATATGTCTACCGCCCAGCCAAAGGCGGCCCCATTCGCCGGTACCGGGTCAACGAGAAGCGCCTCTTCTTTGGCTCCACCTTGCGTGCAAACCGGCAGCGTTGCGGCGAAGCACATCTGGGACTGAAGGATGACAGACCCGAGCAGTACTCGGAGGACGCTCTTGAGAGGCAGGCAGGGGCGACTCATGGCAAGGGACCCTTGGTCTAAGGCTGGGTGGGACCGGAGCAATCCAACCAGAAAACACGAGCTTCAGGATGGCTGACGCCGCAGCGCGCCAAGCTATCCCAGGCGACTAGATCCGGCAATGGAGCGGAGCGACTCGACTGCGCGGTCCCTCACCGGCGCTCGGCAATCGCGATCGCCAGATCGCTTGCGTGTGCAGGCTGCGAAGCGCGGCCGCGGCGGTGTCCGAGCAGCAGACGGCTAGACTGCGCCTCCCAGCTTGCCTCCCCCACCGCGCCCCGCAGCGACCGCTCGCTGCCGCCCATCTCCCCCGAGAGCACCCGCTCCTGCAACTCGGGGGCGAGCAGCAGCAGCGTCATGATCTGCGTCAGCCGCGCTCGGGTCAGCCCTAGGGCGCTCGCCGCGGCCGCGTAGTCCTTGAGTTGTCCATCCTCGATCAGACGCTCGACGTAGTGGGCCAGAGCCAGCTGCCGTGCGGCCCGGGACACGGGCTGTGCGCTCGACGCCTCCTTGGCCGGCCGGAACTTCGCTCTCACAGCCCTTCCTCAGCGAGCGTCGCTGGCCCGCCCGGTCGGAATCGGATCTCGACCTCCCCCGTCTCGGCGTCGAACTCGACGCGCTCCACCAGCAGCGCCAGCACCCGAGCTCGCTCTACCGGGAACAGCTCGGCCCAGACGGGCTCCAGGTCGGCGAGTGCGGCGGCCAGCTCGTCCGCATCGAGGTCGTCGCTGAGCGAGTCGAGTTCGCGCTCGGCAGCGCTCACCTCGACCTCGGCCGCGTCGAGCTCCAATCCGATCTCACCGAGCTTCTGGAGCAGGCCCGCATCGCGCTTCCCGCCAGCCACTGCGTCGGTCAAGTTGCGGCGCTCTCGTTCGAGGCGCGTCCGCCCAGCACGTAGCCGCTTGAGTTCGCCCTCCAGCTCGGGCCGTCGCTCCTCGCGCTCTCGTCGGTCCGCCTCGATCGTGGCCTCCAGCACATCCGGATCGCGCCCCACGGCCCGGATGCGGTCGACCACGAACGCCTCCAACTCCCCCGCCGCGACACGGCTACCTGGGCACGCAGCAGCGCCCTCCTTCTGCCGGCGGGCGCAGACGTAGTACGAGTACCGCCGATCGCCCTTGCCAGTCCAGTGGTGCGTCATGGCTGCGCCGCAGGAGCACCGGGCAAGACCAGAGAGCAACGCGGGTTCCTTCGACCGACGCGGTTTGCGGCGGCCCAGCTCGCGCCCGTTGGCGGTGAGCTGTGTCTGCACCGCCGCCCAGGTTTTCTCGTCGACGATGGCCTCGTGCTCGCCGTCGTAGGTCTCATCGCCGGCGCGGACCTTGCCGGCGTACAGCGGGTTCCGGAGCGCGTGGTGCAGCGTCGTCTTCGTGAAGGCCCGCCCGCGGACCAGCTCGCCCTTCTTGTTCGTCCAGGACTTGCCCTCCCAGCCGCGTCGCTTGAGCTCGTCCACGACGGCGAGCAGCGAGCCCAGCTCGAGGTACAGCGCAAACATCGCCCGTACGCGCTCGGCCTCGTCCTCGTTGACGACCAGGCGCTTGTCGACCACATCGTAGCCGAGCACGGGCCGGCCACCCGTCCACATCCCTCGCCGCCGCGACGCCAGGATCTTGTCCTTGGTCCGCTGGGCGATCGTCTCGCGCTCGAACTGCGCGAACGTTGCGAGCAGGTTCAAGACCATCCGGCCCATCGGAGTCGACGTGTCGAAGCGCTCGGTGACGCTCACGAACGCGACGCCTCGTGCGTTCAGGAACTCCATCAGGCGCGCGAAGTCCGCCAGGGAGCGGCTGAGGCGGTCAAGGCGGTAGACGGCGATGACATCGACCTGGCCGGCTTCCACGTCCGCGAGCAGGCGCTGGAACGCCGGCCGGTCCGTGTTCGCTCCAGAGAACCCGCCGTCGTCGTAGCTGTGCTCCAGGGCAACCCAACCCTCTGCGCGCTGGCTGGCGATGTACGCTTCCACGGCCTCACGCTGGGCGTCCAGCGTGTTGAACTCCTGGTCGAGGCCCTCGGTCACCGACTTGCGCGTGTAGACGGCCACGCGGACGGTGGCAGCAGAGGCTCTCGGCTTCGCGATCGTCACTTCGCGGCCTCCTTGCGCTTGGTCAGCCCGAACCAGGCCTTGCCGCTACAGTGCGAGCCGGTGATGGCCTTGGCGACGGCGCTCAGGCTCCGGTACACGACGCCGCGGCACTCCCAGCCCTGCTCAGTGCGGGTCGCTCGGACCTCGGTGCCGCGCCAGGTGCGGGTCAGCACCGTGCCGATGATCGGGTCGTCGGGCTTGCCCCGGCCGGACACCTTGGCCTTCACCGTCTCCCCGACCAAGGGCAGGTCCAGCTCCGCGATGAGCTCGTCCAGGCGGCGCTTCGCCACGGTGCTGAGCCCGCCGTAGCGCTGCTCCTGGAGCTTCCACGCGCACCGGCGCCAGAGCCAGTTACGGTGCTTCACGCGTGGCAGCTTGCCGTGGAGGGCCTCGTAGCGGACGACAAGCTCCGCCACGGTCATGGCGCGCAGCTCGGCGATCTCGGCCGTGATGGTCTTCTGTGGCGGCATCACGGGCGCGGCTCTCGGGGCGGGGTGTAGTCGATAGCCGTCAGGGCGGCGGGGGGCGTGCGGTCCGGTGCGATCTTGGTCGTGCGGTGCGTCATGCGACTTCCTGCTCGTGGTTCTCGAGGGCGTCAACCGCCCGGTCGCATGGACGCTCGGTCGGGGCGCCGGCATCAAGTGAGTTCTGGCGCATCCGGCGGAATCCACGGGCGAGGAGTAGGCCGAGCTCGGCCAGGCGGGCGTCCGGGCCCATGGTGGCGGGGTCCCGACCCGACATGGGGCGGAGTGCGGCGCTGTGTCGCCTCTTGGGCCGGTCGAGTGCCGTCGCGCATCTCGATCGCCCACCCGCGGCCGGGAGCGCCGTACGCGCCGTCACGATCGGCCCCCAGCGTCCTCCGCACCCGCAACTTCGGGAGCTCGCGCCCGCAGGGCTTGCAGATCGGGCTCCCCATCGGGGGCGACGTCGAGGGCCTTGAATACGGCGGCTTCGATGGCCCGGCGCGCGGGGTCATCCAGCGGGCGAACGGGGGCCCGCCTTCTCCCGCGCGCGTCCCTTGGAGCTGGAAAGGCGAGGGCCAGGCTGCCGTCCAGAGTTCGCCTCAGCGTTACCCCGTCGATGAGCAGCAACCCGTCGAAGTCGAGGACCAGCCAGCCAAGCAACCCTCGGTCCCGGTCGTGAGCAGGCGCCGGGACGAAGGCAACGACCCGGATCGAGGGCTCGTCAGGCACTCTCCCCTCCTCGTTCCGGAACATCCGCGGGGCGGCCGCGCTTCTTGGAGGCGGGCGACCGTGAGGCGTCCCGCACCTCTGGGAGTGGCTCCAAGGGGACGGCGTTCGCCAAGGAGCGGTCCAGCGCCGATCCCGCCGGGATGAGCTCGCCGTTGAAGGCGTCTGCGACCAGCTCGGCAAGCGGGTCCACGGCTCCGCGACGCGACTCTGGGGGCGCTTCAGGGCGTCGCGCCGAGTGGGTGTCTTCCCGGGTCGCTTCTCGGACGGCGCTCCGGTCCCCCTCGACGACCGGTCCCGACGATTCCGACGATTGACCGCCAACGAACGACTGGGCCGGATCGGCCATCCAGGCACCTAGAGGGGCGATCTCGTCGTTTCCGACGTTCCCGACGTTTCTTGGGGAGCACTGAGAGCCTCGGTTCGGGTCAGGCGTTTGAGGCGCCTTCGGGGCATCTGTGGGAAGGGCTGAGCCAAGGACGTGCCCGTTGCCGGCTGCCGGTGGGTCGTCCGGTGCACCGCACAGCGGCGCGGAACTCTCTGCCGGTCGCTCGGCGACGGAGGAGTCAGGTGCGCCCCGAGAAACGTCGGAAACGACGGGAACGTCGGGAACCAGCCCCTGAGGCTCGTGAGCGTGGTTCCAGCCCGACGTTGCCCCCCATAGCGAATCGTCGGAGTTCGACGTGGAGTCGTCGGCGCTCTGGGCTTCAACGGCGTCGCTCTGCCCGCGGGCTCCGAGGTCCGGAGTCGGCTCCTCCCGAATCCGCAGTATGTAGTTCCTGGGCCGGTCGTTTTCTCCGGGCTCGACAACTGCGATGCCCTCCGGGCGCAGCAACGGGGCCGCTCGCCGGAGTGCGCGCCCGAAGCCCTGCGGGGACCTCGGCCACCCCTTGGGCGGCTTGTCGTCGGGGCCCCAGCGTTGTCGCAGGGCGCTGTCGAGCTCCTTGCAGGTACCGCACCACTCGAACTGGCCCGCCTCTCGCCGCGAGCGCATGAACTCGACCACTTCGGAGGCCACCGGGGCATCTTCCAGCGCCTCGCGTGCGGCGCTGCTCGCCTTGGCCGAGTAGACGCGCCGGAAGCCGCCGGGTTCGATCCCGAGCTCCTCCTCCGCGGCGGTGACCCAGTGCAGGACATCCACCATCCGCTCCGGGTCGTCGATGTCGATCTCATCCCATCGCCGGAGGCCAGCGGAAGCGGCTTTGAGAAGTGCCCCCAGCACGCGTGGATGCATCTCGGCGAACGCCGCCTCCAGCCTCCTTTCGGAGAGGCGCTTGATCGGCGGCGTCAGATTGAGGGGAAGAACGCGGTCCGCCAGGTCGGCACGCGTCGCCACGTTGTTGATGCCGTTGAGGATGACCGGGCGCTTGAAGAAGACGCTGCACTCGTCGAAGTCCGTGTACAGCTTCCGCTTCGAGAGCGAGGCTCCCGTGGCCAACGAGCAGTAGGCGTCGGAGAGGTTCTCGCTGAGGCGGGACAGGTTGTCCACCGCCAAGATGAGGCTCGACGAGGCCGCGATCGCGAGGTCGGCCTCGTTGGTGATCGGCCGGCGCAGGTCGCGATCCGATGGGTCGATGACTCTCCTGACCGTCCGGGAGAACCAGCTCTTCCCCGATCCCTGCTCGCCGTTCGGTGCGATGCCGATATACGGTCCGGTCGGGTGAAGGCAGGACAGCAGGAACCCCTTCGCCAGCGTCCAGTCCTCTTCTTTGGCTACGTTGAGCACCTTCCGGAGCTCATCGACTGCGCCGTCGGGAGCTGGGTACGGGAGGGGGAGTGTGCCGTTCTTCTGCAAGAACCTCACGTCGTGGTCGACTGCGTCCACGACGCGAAACCCCTCGGTGTCGATCTGAATGGCCTCTCCTTTACGGTTCGCCAGGTCCAGGTACAGGCAGCCGTCAACGAATGCGCGTCGGACGAAGACCTCCCGCTCGTCGCCGTCGAACGCCGCTTCGCCAGCAAGTGATGTCTGCGCGCCCTGGAGCCCGATGTCTGAGGGGGCCCTCCCGTACGCGTTGCGGAACTCGTGCGCAGCCCAGCGGCGGAAGCCTCTCGACTCAAGGGGCCAGACCTCGTGGTGATCTTTGACCGGCACCGTCGCGTAGCAATCGGCATCCAGACCTCCGGGGGTATGGAAGAGCTCGACTTCGAGGCCTTCGACGAGCGCGAGGAGGAGGTCCGTGTCAGATTCGGAGGACTTGGACTCGATCTCCGATCGGGCATCGGCGTCGATCCGGCCCAGCGCGAGCATCAGGCTATCGAGCGCGTCGAGGTGATCCTCGCACTCGGCAATCCGGAGCCTTCGAAGGAACTTCTTGGCGGTGGCGCGGCGTCGAGCGGCGTTCTCGATGGACAGCCGATCCGAGAACTCTGGCGCGCGCAGGGTGCCGGTGTCTGCCGAGCTTCGACGAGTCACTTCCCACGTGATCGGGACCGTTACTCCCGCGATCTCGAAGAGCAGGCCAGACCCAGCGGTGGAAGGTGACCTCACCGCCTGATCGTCTCCTCCTCCCCGGCGGAACGCTGCCCTCAGCTCGGACTCCTCGCCCGTCAGGACTCGAAGCACGTCGTCTTCGCTCGTGCCGGGAAAGGACCCAAGCGCGCGGGCGGCGTCCGTGGCGGTCCAGGACGCCTCCCGCCGAGCGACGGAGACCATCGTTCGCTCGACGGCGCGGCGATAGGCCTCCGCGAGGGTAAAGGGCAGCAGGCCCTCCGAAGTGGCTCGCTGCGCGGTGCGCTCAGCGGCATCCGGTTGCTCCGCTTGACCAGGATCCTCGGGACGGGCGAGGTTTCCTCCGTCGCCTGGCGAAGCGTCCGGTCGGTTGAAGCTGGAGTCGGGCTCCGGGTCGAGCTGCACTAGCTCGTCCTGTCCAGAAACTCGATCGTGGGACTGTTGAGGGAGTCTATGGCTACACCGCCCGATGGTAGTGCTTCAGGATCCCGCCCAACCGCTCGTTGCAACGAACCTCTCCCACCGTGGCGTCCGTCACGTCGGTGATCCGCTCGTTGCCGATCCCTTGATGGGCTCGCTCGGCGTGGTAGTGAACCAGGTACTCGGCGACAGCGCTCCGGAACGAGGCTTCGCCGAAGAAGATCATCCGGTCCAGGCACTCCGACTTGATCGACAGCACGAAACGTTCGGCGAAGGCGTTCGCATTCGGCGCCTGCCTTGGCGTCAAGACAGCCTCGACGCCGGACTTCTCCAGGACTCGCTTGAACCTGGCCGTGAACTTCGAGTCCCGGTCGCAGACTAGCACCCGGTGATTCCGCAGGAAGCCATCTACGGGGTCGGTCAGGTTGCGAGCTACCTGCGCCATGAAGTCCTCGCCGGGGTTGGTGGTCGCGCCAGCAACGTGCACCCGCCGGGTCTTGAGGTCGATCACGAACAGCACGTGGTAGGTCTGGAGTCCTCGCGGTGTCCAGACCTCCGTCGTGAAGAAGTCCATCCCGGCGATCGAACCCCAGTGCGCTTTGAGGAAGGCCCTCCAGGACGACGGCCGATCTGGGGCCGGCTTGATCCCGTTTGCCTTCAGTACGTTGGCGATCGTCGTGGACGCTACCTGGTGGCCAAGCGCCTTCAGTTCGCCCTGGATACGGCAGTAGCCCCAGCTCGAGTTCTCGCGAGCCATGCGCACGATCAAGGACGAGATGGACTTCATCAGGCCAGGCCGCCCCACCCGCTTGGCGGCGTACGTCCACTTCGCGGCGATCAACCGCCGATGCCAACGCATCAGCGTGTCGGGCGTCACGATGGTCGCGACGCGG
>JBCCGI010000142.1:0-14279 GCA_039029355.1 Planctomycetota bacterium | reverse complement strand
CTCGCGTGGCCGAAGGCTGGCGCTCAAGAGCTACCTGCGCTACTACAACCGAGTCCGCCCTCACGGTAGCCTCGGCTACTCGCCCCCGATGAACCGGATCGAGCGATCGGGATGAACAACGTCCCTGGAAACGACAGCTAGGCCGCTCTACTCCGCCGGGCTCGACGGAGCCCGGTAGAGCTCGCCGCCCGAGGAGGCGAACTCCTCGCTCTTCTCGGTCATCCCGCTGCGCAGGGCCTCATCCTCGCCCACGCCGTGCTTGCGCGCGTACTCGCGCACCTCCTCGGTGATCTTCATCGAGCAGAACTGCGGGCCGCACATCGAGCAGAAGTGCGCCGTCTTCGCACCCGCCGCCGGCAGCGTCTCGTCGTGGAAGTCGCGCGCGGTCTCGGGGTCGAGGGAGAGGTTGAACTGGTCCTCCCAGCGGAACTCGAAGCGCGCCCGCGACAGAGCGTCGTCGCGCGCCTGGGCGCCGGCGTGGCCCTTGGCGAGGTCCGCCGCGTGGGCGGCGATCTTGTAGGCGATGACGCCGTCCTTGACGTCCTTCTTGTTCGGGAGCCCGAGGTGCTCCTTCGGCGTCACGTAGCACAGCATCGCCGTGCCGTACCACCCGATCATCGCCGCGCCGATGGCAGAGGTGATGTGGTCGTAGCCCGGCGCGATGTCGGTCGTGAGCGGACCGAGCGTGTAGAACGGCGCCTCGTGGCACAGCTCCAGCTGCTTGGTCATGTTCTCCTGGATGCGGTGCATCGGCACGTGGCCGGGGCCCTCGATCATGACCTGGACGTCGTGCTCCCAGGCGATCTTGGTGAGCTCGCCGAGCGTAGCGAGCTCGCCGAACTGGGCCTCGTCGTTCGCGTCGGCGATGCAGCCGGGCCGCAGCCCGTCGCCGAGGCTGAACGAGACGTCGTAGCGCTTCATCAGCTCGCAGATGCGCTCGAAGCCGGTGTACAGGAAGTTCTCCTCGTGGTGCGCCAGGCACCACTTGGCGAGGATCGAGCCGCCGCGCGACACGATGCCGGTGACGCGCTTCGCGGTCAGCGGCACGTAGCGCAGCAGCACGCCGGCGTGGATCGTGAAGTAGTCGACGCCCTGCTCGGCCTGCTCCTCTAGAACCTCCAGGAAGAGGTCCAGGTTCAGGTCCTCGATCTTGCCGTTCACGCGCTCCAGGGCCTGGTAGATCGGCACCGTGCCGATCGGCACGGCGGAGTTGCGCAGGATCCACTCGCGCGTGGCGTGGATGTCGTTGCCCGTCGAGAGGTCCATCACGGTGTCCGCGCCCCAGCGCGTCGACCACTGCAGCTTCTCGACCTCCTCCTCGATCGACGAGGAGACCGCGCTGTTGCCGATGTTGGCGTTGATCTTCACGTGGAAGTTGCGCCCGATGATCATCGGCTCGAGCTCGGTGTGGCGCACGTTGGCCGGCAGGATCGCGCGGCCGCGGGCGATCTCGGAGCGCACGAACTCCGGCTCGACGCCCTCGCGGGCGGCCACGTAGGCCATCTCCTCGGTCACGACGCCGCGGCGCGCGTAGTGCATCTGCGAGCGGTTCCCGTCGCAGGTCGCCTCGCGCCCCTGGATCCAGGGCGCGCGCAGCTTCGGAAGCCCCTGGCGCGGGTCGCCGCCCTGGGGGCCCGAGCTGTCGTAGACGTCCAGCGGCGGCTCGTCGTTGGTCAGGTGGATGCGGCGCTTGGGGACGCGCAGCGCGAAGCCGTTGTGCTCGACCTCGACGAAGGTCTTGTGAGAGCTCGGGAAGCTCTGCTCGATCGGGGGAGCGGACGACGGACGGGGCTCGTGGCCCGAGGTGCTCGTTTCATTCATTGCTTTGGCCCTGCTTTTCCTACGCCGGCATGATCCGGATCAGGTTCGAGGGGTGCTTCTCAGACGCGACTCGCGTCGCCCCCAGCGGACGTACCTAGTTCCGGGCGACGCCCAGGCGCCGCCCGTCGGGATCGTAGCCGGCCCGGGGGGTGCTCTCCAGGCCTGGCGTCGAATCGGTGCTGTGGCCCGGCCTGCGGCCGGCGTGCGGGCGGGGGCCCGCCTAGTCGTCGTCCTCGGCGGCGAGGTACGCCTCGAAGTCGTCGTCGCGGTCGTCGTCCTCGACGTCGCCGTCCTCGTCGTCCGCCGTCGCGAGCATCTCGTCGTCGTCGTCGTCGTAGATCTCGTAGTCGACGGCGGGCGCGTTGAGCTCGGAGTCGTCGGACGTGAGGTGATCCGATGAGTCAGCGTGGGGCTGCATCGCCAAATCTCCCGCGGGTGGGGTCGGAGGGTTCCCCGGGGTGGACCGGGGGGCGCGGCCACCTCACGCGATGGGTGGCTCCAGCCGGAATCGCTTTTCCCCAAGGGACGGGATTTTGGCAAGCAAAAAAACGCGCCGCCCGCGGCCCGGGGTTGGGCCTTTCCCAGGTGCGGCGATACCCTACCGGCCTATTCGGTCCCCCGCAGCCGCCCGCCGCCCCAGATCATGAGCATTACCCCCAGGCAAGAGGCCCTCCGGGTCATCACCGACCGCAAGCAGCTCCCGCCTCCGCCGGCCGAGAGCGGGTCGTTCACCGAGCTCTTCGGCGCCAAGGTCTTCAACGACGCCGTCCAGCGCCGGCGCCTGCCGCGCGGGGTGTACCAGAAGCTGCGGCGCACCATCGACGCGGGCGAGGCGCTCGACCCCGACGTGGCGGACGCGGTCGCCGACGCGATGAAGGACTGGGCCGTCGAGCACGGCGCCACGCACTACACGCACTGGTTCCAGCCGATGACCGGCCTGACGGCGGAGAAGCACGACTCCTTCCTCAGCCCGCTGGTCGAGGGCGGCGCGCTCCACGCCTTCTCGGGCGAGCAGCTGATCCAGGGCGAGCCGGACGCCTCCTCGTTCCCCTCCGGCGGCATCCGGGCGACCTTCGAGGCGCGCGGCTACACCGCCTGGGACCCGACCTCGCCCGCCTTCCTGCGCGAGACGCCCTTTGGCTCGACGCTGTGTGTGCCCACCGCCTTCTGCTCCTGGACCGGCGAGGCCCTGGACACCAAGACGCCGCTCCTGCGCTCGGCCGAGGCGCTCGACCGGGCGGCGCGCCGGCTGCTGCAGCGCATCGACGAATCGGCCGAGCGCGTCACCCCCACCGTGGGGCCCGAGCAGGAGTACTTCCTGGTCGACCGCCACCTGTACCACCTGCGCCCCGACCTCGTCAGCTGCGGGCGCACGGTGATCGGCCGCCGGCCGCCGAAGGGTCAGGAGCTCGAAGACCACTACTTCAGCGCCTCGCCCCAGCGCATGCTCAACTTCCAGATGGACCTGGAGCGCGAGCTGTGGGCCCTGGGCGTGCCGCTCCAGACGCGCCACGGCGAGGTCGCGCCGCACCAGTACGAGAGCGCGCCGCTGTTCGAGCAGGCCTCGGTCGCCACCGACCACAACATGCTCACCATGGAGCTGATGCAGGAGGTCGCGAACCGCCACGGCTTCAAGTGCCTGATGCACGAGAAGCCCTTCGACGGCGTCAACGGCAGCGGCAAGCACAACAACTGGTCGATGGCCGACGAGCGCGGCAACAACCTGTTCGACCCCGGCCAGACGCCGCACGAGAACCTGCGCTTCGTGCTGTTCCTGACGGCCATCGTCCGGGCCGTGGACCTGCACCAGGACCTGCTGCGGGCGTCGATCGCCCACGCGGGCAACGATCACCGCCTGGGGGCCAACGAGGCGCCGCCCGCGATCCTCTCGATCTTCCTCGGCGACGAGCTGGAGGCTGTCGTCGACGCCCTCGTCGAGGGCGGCGCGCCGCGCGAGGCCGGGGGCGGCGAGATCCAGCTGGGCGTGTCGGCGCTCCCGCGCCTGCCCGCCCACAGCTCGGACCGCAACCGCACCAGCCCCTTCGCGTTCACCGGCAACAAGTGGGAGTTCCGGGCCGTCGGCTCGAGCCAGTCGATCGCCCTGCCCAACACGGTGATGAACACCATCGTGGCCCAGTCGATCGACTACCTGTCGGGCCAGATCGAGGCCCGCGGCGGCGCCAAGGCCGCCGTGCAGGAGGTGGTGCGCGAGACCCTCGGCGCCCACCGGCGCATCCTCTTCAGCGGCGACAACTACTCGAAGGAGTGGGAGCAGGAGGCCGAGCGCCGCGGGCTGCTCAACCTGCCCGACACCCCGAGCGCGCTCGCGCGCATCACCGACGAGAAGAACCTGGCGCTCTTCGAGGAGTACAACGTGCTCACGCGACGCGAGCTCGAGGCGCGGGCCAACATCCTCAACCAGGCCTACGCCCACCGGCTCGGGGTCGAGGCACTGTGCATGCACGACATGGCGTCGACCCAGGTGCTGCCGGCGGCGATCGCCTACCAGGAGCGGATCGCCCGCTCGATCGGACACGCGCGCGCCGCGGTGCCGGGCCTGGACCTGGTGCGCCAGGAGGAGCTGGTCAGCGAGGTGGCCGGCCTCATCGCGCGGCTGCGCGAAGGGCTCGCGGCCCTGGAGCGCGCCCACGGCGACGCCGAGGGCGCCGGCGACGAGGCCGCGTCGGCCGCGTCCTACCGCGACGGCGTGCGGCCGTCGATGTCCGCGGTGCGCGCGGCCTGCGACGAGCTCGAGGGCCTGGTCGACGATGACCTGTGGCCGCTCCCGAAGTACTCCGAGCTGTTGATGGTGCACTGATGCCCCTGGGTCGCGACGAGGCCTGGGAGCTGCTCTGCGAATGGACTCCTTCGGAGGCCCTGCGCAAGCACGCCCGCGCGGTCGAGGTCGTGATGCGAGCCGCCGCCCACCGCTTCGGCGCCGGCGCGGCGGACGAGGAGCGGTGGGGCCTGGCGGGTCTCCTGCACGACGCCGACTACGACCGCTGGCCGGAAGACCATCCAAAGCGCATTGTCGCGTGGCTGCGGGAGCGCGGTGAGGACGAGCTCGCACACGCGATTTCGGGTCACTACACGAAGTGGGGTGTGCCCCACGAGTCGCAGCTCGACCGCGCGCTGGTGGCGTGCGACGAGCTGACCGGTTTTGTGGGCGCCTGCGCCTTGGTTCGCCCAGAGGGGATCAGCACGCTGACGCCGAAGAGCGTAAGGAAGAAGCTCAAGCAAAAGAGCTTCGCCGCGGGCGTCGAGCGCGAAGAAGTCGACGCCGGAGCACGACTTCTCGACATCGATCTGTCGGAACTGATCGTGTTTGTTATCGACGCGCTAAAACCCCACAATGCTGAGCTGGGGTTGCAGGGCAGTTCGACCTAATTCCGACCAACAGACTCCAGCTGGACGTACCTTCCCGCCGTCCATTTGGATAGGTCGGAGTTCGGACTCTGACGCTCTTCGGCTCCGTTCCGTTTCCTTACCCCTCAAGGAAGTCGATTCATGGCAAAAAAGAAGACGAAGAAGGCTGCGGCGAGCAAGCGCCGCAAGCGTCGCTCTCCCGAACAGATCATCTCTGATCTGCAGGAAGAGATCCGTAGGGTTCGCGATCGGGCGAAGCAAAAGGAGCTGAAGAACTCGCCCGCGATGAAGGCCGCTTCGATGGCGGTCAAAGCCCTCGACAAGGCCCTCGATGCGGCGGCCGAAGAAGGCCACACCACGCTACGCCACGTGCTGGCCGAGGCGCGCAAGCCGCTCGGCATCCACCTCGAGAAGCAGGGTCTGCGGCTGCCGAAAGCCAACCTGCCGAAGGGCCGCAAGCCGCGCGAGTTGTCCGAGGGCTAAGGGCCCGCTTGCGTCACGCGAGACTGCGCCGGCTCGTCCGGTGAGCCCGGCCCGCCGACGAACCTCGGTGGGCCGGCTTGGTTTGACGCCCGGCTTGGCCCGACGCACCGGGCGACCGGTCTGAACCGTCAGGATCGAGAGCCCGAACCGCCCGGGCGCTCGAGCTCGCTGGCGAGCAGGCGCCAGGCGACAAGCTGCATGCGCGGCACGTGGAAGGGCCCCTTCCAGAGGTTGCCCTTGAGCGGGACCGAGAGCCGCCCGTCGCGGTGCAGGTACCCGAACCACTCCCCGTGCTCGGGGTCGGGGAAGTGCGCGTGGGCCCACCGGTGGACCTCGCCGTGCCAGGCGGCATAGCGCTCCTCCCCGGTCGCGAGATGCGCGAAGAGCGTCGCGAGGATCGCCTCGGCGTGCGGCCACCAGAACTTCATGTCGTGCCAGTACTCGGCCACCGGCCCCCCACCGACGTCGACGAAGTAGAGCAGCCCGCCGTGCTCGGAGTCCCAGCCGCGGCGCCACATGCAGTCGAGCATGGCGCAGCCGAGCTCCTCCAACCGCGCGTCGCCGCCGCGCTGGCGCGCTTCGGCGAGCACGAACCAGGCGGCCTCGATGGCGTGCCCGGGGTTGAGAGTGCGGCCGTCGAAGTGGTCGAGCGCCCGCCCGTCCGCCGCCAGCAGCTCGTACACGACTTCGCGCTCGCGGTCGTAGAAGGCCTCGACGCGCGCGATCGCGCGGTCGACCTCGGCCGCCGCGGTGGCGTCGCCCAAGGCGTCGCGCAGCACGCGCGCCGTGCCCAGCACGATCATCGGCAGCGCCAGGCCGCGCGTCGGGCGCGTGTCCGGGTCGACCTTGGGGTCCGTGAGCCCGGGCGTGGCCTCGTGGGCGAGCACGAGGGCGAACAGCCGCCGTGCGGTCTCCGCCGCCTCCTGGTCGCCTGAGATGGCCGCCCAGGCGCCGAAGGCGATCGCCCCGAAGGCCTCGGTGAAGACGTAGCGCCGCCGCCTGAGGGGGCGTCCGTCGCGGGTGACCTGGAAGTACATCCGCCCGTCGTCGGCGAAGGCGTGGCGCCGCAGGAAGCGGATCCCGTGCTCGGCCAGCTCGTACCACTCCGCGCGCGGCTCGACCTCGCGGTAGAGCGTCGCGAGCAGCCACGTGAAGCGCGCGTGCTGCCAGACCCCCTTGTCGGTGTCGACGACCGTCCCGTCGCGGTCCAGGCAAAAGAGAAACCCGCCCCGGTCGCGGTCGACCGAATGGCGGGTCCAAAACGGGAGCGTGTCATCGAGCAGCCCGTCGCGGTAGACGGCCGCCAGCTCTTCGATCCGGGCGCGCTCCACGCCCGGATGATACGCGGGCCTAGGAGGCGGAGGCGCCCGCGTGAGGATCTACAGCGACAGCGAGCGCGGGATCAGCCCGGCCGCCTTGCGGAGGCGTCCCTGGAGCTCGACCGCCTGCTCGACGGCGTCCCAGTTGGTGGCGCCGATGTCGACCAGCGCTTCGCCCACGCGCAGCCCCGAGGCGCGCTGCACCTTGAGCGCGAGGTCGAGCTTCTCCTGGGCGACCATGCCCTTGCTGACCATGATCTGGCCGAGCAGCGTCTCCTGGGCCGGCGCGAAGTTGGCCGGGGGCGTGCGCTCGGTCGGCTTGTGCACGAAGTTCAGGCGCAGCTCGGACGCGTCCTCGAGCTCCGAGCTCTCCGGCTCGGCCGGGGCGCCCGCGGGGACCGGCTCGACCAGCTCGGCCACCGACTCAGCGGTGGAGGTGTTGCGAAGCTGGCGCTGCAGCCGCGCGGTCTCCTCGATGAGCTTCTCGGTGACGATGCCCTCCTCGACCAGGATCTGGCCCAGGAGGTAGCCCGTATCGCCCTGCATGTCGAGGCACTCGCGGATCTGCGCCGGCGTGACATGGCCGAGCTCGATCAGGAGCTCGCCCAGCACCATCTCGTTGATGCGCGGCGTGGCCTTGATCTCCTCGAGCTTGCGCTGGTTCGCGTCGATCTGCTCGGGGTCGTGCTGCACGAAGACCTCGTGGGCGGCCTCGGGCGGCGCCTGTTCGGGGGCCTCGGGTCCGGGGGCGGCCACGCTGCCCAGGTGCTCGGCGATCACCGAGTCGGGGTCCGGCCCCTGCCAGTGCTTTTCGACGGCCGCCATCGTGCGGCAGACGGTCTGGAGCACGACATCGCGGTCCGGCACGCCCTTGCTCGCGAGCAGCTCCACCATCGCGGCGGCGGCCTCGAGGCAGGCGTTGATCCCCGGCTCGGCGTAGGGCTCCAGATAGGACTGGAGCTCCTGGATGCGGGCGAGGTTGCGGGACTGCTCCGGAACGTCGTGGGGATCGGAGCGACCGAGGACGCGGCAGAGGGCGGTGATCTCAGGTAGAGCCATTGGGGGCGATGGGTTCCAGGGGCCGAGACCGCCTTCGGGAAAAGGGGCGGTACTCCTTGAGCATCGAGTCGCGGAAAACTGTCCTGGCGGACAGGGAGGCCTCCCTACGGCGAACATCTTTCCGTGGCGGCGCGCCGCGCGGTTGCTCATCCTGGGCGGCAGGATGAAGTCAGGAAACCGCCCCCAGACGGCCCCGTGGGCTGCCCTCGGCCTCGCCCTGGCGCTCGGCGCCTGCGGCGGCGACGGGCCCGCGCCGCCCCCCTCCATCGTCCTGATCTCGCTGGACACCCTGCGCGCGGACCACACCGGGTTCTTGGGCTACGGGCGGGATACCACCCCGAACCTGGACCGCCTCGCCCAGGAGGGCGTGGTCTTCGAGCGCGCCTTCGCGACGTCCTGTTGGACGCTGACGTCGCACATGGGGATGCTCACCGGCCTGTATCCGGAGCAGCACGGCGTGGTGTCCGCCAACGCCGCGCTCAACCCCAAGGTGCCGCTGCTGGCCGAGCGGCTGCGGCAGCGCGGCTACACCACGATGGCGCTGTTCGAGTTCGGGTGGATCCACGAGCGCCACGGCTTCGACCGCGGGTTCGACGTGTTCCGCCCGCACCGCGACGCCGAGCAGGCCGAGCAGCACCTGGCCGAGGAGCTGGGGCGGCTGGAGGGCGACCGCCCGTTCTTCCTCTTCCTGCACCTGTTCGACATCCACTGCGACCCGCTCCTGGCCGAGGACGGCGTCTTCTACGACCCGCCCGAGCCCTTCGATCGGCGCTACCGCGAGGACGCCCCCGAGGCGCTGCGCGGCATCGACTTCAAGCAGGCGCTGGCCGAGCCCGGCGTGCTGGACGCGGACCAGCTCGACGCGCTGGTCGCGATGTACGACGGCGGGATCCGCTACGCCGATGGGAAGGTCGGCGCCTGGCTCGCGGACTGGCGGGAGCGCGGCCTGCTCGACCGCGCGGTGCTGTTCGTGACGGCCGACCACGGCGAGGCCCTGGGGCAGCGCGCGGGCGAGCTCGACGAGCACGGGGGCATGTACCAGGAGGGCCTCCGCGTCCCGCTCCTGGTGCGCTTCCCCGACGGCCGCCACGCCGGGGAGCGCCGCACCCACGCGGTCAACAGCGTCGACCTCGTGCCGACGGTCCTGGAGCTCGCGGGCGCCGAGCCGGATCCGCGCCTGCCGGGCTACCCGCTGTTCGGCAGCCGGCCGGCCGACTCGGTGATGGCGGCGATGCTCGGGGACGACTTCGCGCTCATGCAGTGGCCGTGGAAGGTGCGCGGCTCGGGCCAGGACGTCGTGCTCTACGAGCTCGAGCGCGACCCCGGCGAGACCCGGCCGATCCCGGTCGCGTCGCCCGAAGGCTCACGCGCCTATGGCGCCATGCACAACGACTTCCGGCGCGAACGCGACGGCCTCGCGCCCCTCGAGGCCCCCGCCGGCACCGCCACGCAGATGACCCAGGAGGCGCTCGAGATGCTGCGGGCCATCGGCTACGCCGGCCACCTGGAGGAGGACGGCTGAGGGAACTGCCCAAGATTTTTCTTGGACAAACGGGGGCTCCAGCGCCGATATTGAGCGCCGTGAGCCAAGAAGCCCTACTCCCCGTCCGCAAGGTGGCTGAGGCCACCGGCATCCCGGCCGCCACGCTCCGGGTCTGGGAGCGCCGCTACGGCCGCCCCATGCCCGTCCGCACCCCGAGCGGGCAGCGCCGCTACTGCGACGCCGACGTACGCATGCTGCGGCGCGTCGCGGAAGGCCTCCGGGCCGGGCTGCGCCCGCGCGCGCTGCTCAGCGCCTCGCCCGAGGAGCTGGAGGCGCTGGTCTCCGACCGCCGCTCCCATCCTGTAGCTCCGCCCGAGATCGACCCGTGGATGGACGCCGTCCTCGCCCTGCGCGACCGGGCGCTGCACGAGGCGGTCCTGCGCGGGGCCGAGGGCCGCCCGCTCTCGGAGTTCCTCGACGACCTCGTCGGGCCGTTCCTGGAGGAGCTCGGCACCGCCTGGGCCAACGGGCGCGCCGAGGTGCGCCACGAGCACCTCGCGTCGACGGTCCTGGCCGACGCCCTGGCGCAGCTGCGCAGCGAGCGGGCCCGTCCGGCGGACGCCCGCGACGGACGCTTCCTGCTGGCGACGCTGCCGGGCGAGCAGCACGGGTTGGGGCTCGCCATGGTGGCGGCCGTCCTGGCCGAGCAGGGCGTCCCCTTCCGCACGCTGGGGCCGGACCTCCCGCTGGTCGAGATCGCCGGCGCGGCGCGCGAGGTCGGCGCCGCCACGGTGGCGGTCAGCGTGTCCCTGGCGCACGCCGGGCTCTCCGCCGATCGCTCGCTCTCGGAGCTGTACGAGCTGCTCCCGGTCGGCACCGAGCTGTGGGTCGGCGGCCGCGGAGCGCGCAGGCGACGCCGCGGCCCGCACCACGTGCGTGTCTTCACCAGCCTGACCGGCCTCGCGGGGGAACTCGCATCTGCGCCCACGCCCCGGTCGAAAGAGTAGGTAAGCCATGAAAGTTGCTGTCACCGGATCGACGGGTCTTGTGGGCGCGGCCCTTGTGAGCGCCCTGCGCGAACGCGGCGACGAAGTCGTCTGCCTGGTGCGCCGCGAGGCGCGCGGCGACGACGAGGTCGCCTGGAGCCCCGAGAAAGGCGTGCTCGAGCCGCCGAAGCTCGAGGGCGTGGACGCGGTCATCCACCTCGCCGGCGAGAACATCGCCGCGAAGCGCTGGAGCGATCAGCAGAAGCAGCGCATCCGCGACAGCCGCGTCGTGGGGACCGCGAAGCTGGTCGAGTCGCTGACGGGGCTCGTGGACCGCCCCAAGGTATTTCTTTCCGCCTCGGCGATCGGCTTCTACGGCCAGAGCGGAAGCGAGCGGGTCGACGAGGCCAGCGGCGCCGGCACGGGCTTTCTGCCGGAAGTCTGCCGTGCCTGGGAGGACGCGAGCAAGCCGCTCGCCGAAGCCGGCACGCGCGTCGCTCACCTGCGCTTCGGCGTGATCCTCAGCCCCGGCGGCGGCGCGCTGGCGAAGATGCTGCTGCCCTTCAAGCTCGGGCTCGGCGGGAACGTCGGCAGCGGCGCACAGGGCATGAGCTGGATCTCGCTGCGCGATGCGGTCGGCGCGACGCTGCACGTGCTCGACCAGGACCTCTCGGGCCCGGTCAACATGGTCGCCCCGACGGCCTGCTCGAACGCGGACTTCACGCGCAGCCTGGGTCGCGCGCTGCACCGCCCCACCATCCTGCCGATGCCCGCCTTCGCGGCGCGGCTGGCCTTCGGCGAGCTGGCGGATGATCTGCTGCTCGCCAGCCTCTGGGTCGAGCCGAAGGCGCTGCTCGGGTCGGGCTATCGCTTCCAGGACTCCGAGGTCGAGGGCGCGCTCAGCCACCTGCTCGGGAGCAAGGCCGCGTGAGCGTCGCGGCCTGGTCCCGCTGGACCGGCCAGCGCCACGCGCTGCGGCTCGGCGTCTCGGCCTGCCTCCTCGGACAGGAGGTGCGCTTCGACGGCGGACACGCGCGCTCGCGCTTCGTCACCGACCGCCTGGCGGAGTTCGCCGACCTGTTCCCGGTGTGCCCCGAGCTCGACGCCGGGCTCGGCGTGCCGCGGCCCGCCATCCGGTTGGTCGAGGGCGAGGACGGCGACACCCGCCTGTGCGTGACGCGCACCGGCGAGGACCTGACCGAGCGCTTCCTCGAAGCCGCCGAGCGCCGCATCGGCGGGATGAACGCGCGCGAGCTCGACGGCTTCGTCGTGAAGAAGAGCTCGCCCTCCTGCGGCATGGAGCGGCTGCGCGTCCACGGGCCGAACGGCCCGCGCCACCGCAACGGCGTCGGCCTCTTCACGCAGAGGCTGATGGAGCGTCACCCGCTGCTCCCGATCGAGGAGGACGGCCGCCTGCAGGACCCGGCGCTCCGCGAGCGCTTCGTGCTGCGCGCCTTCTGCCGCAGCCGCTGGCGCGCGCTGCGCAACCGCGGGCTGTCGCGCAACGCGCTGGTCCGCTTCCACACCGCTCACAAACTCCTGCTCCGCACGCACGACGAGCGGCAGTATCAGGAGCTGGGAAGGCTGGTGTCGTCCTTCGGGACGATGCCCGACGAGGAGATCTACCGCCGCTACGAGGTCGGCTTCCAACGCGCCCTGATGCACCGCGCGACCCGCGGTCGCCACACGAACGCGTTGCAGCACGCCCTCGGCTTCTTGAAGGACAGGCTCGCGCCGATCGCGAAGCGCGAGCTCCTGACGACGCTCGAGGACTACCGGCAGGGCTTCGTGCCGCTGATCGTGCCCGTCTCGCTGCTGCGGGCGCACGTGCGCGACCACGACGTGCCGTACCTCGACGAGCAGATCTACCTCGACCCGTATCCAAAGGAGCTGATGCTCCGCAACGCCTCCTGATGAAGCTGTACACCCTCGAACGCAACGTGGTCATCGCGCGCCCCCTCGACGAGGTGCACGAGTTCTTCGCCGCACCTCAGAACCTCGAGCTGCTGACGCCGCCGTGGCTGCGCTTTCAGATCCTGACGCCGCCGCCGATCGAGATGCGCCGTGGCGCGATCTTCGACTACAAGATCAGCCTCCACGGCTTCCCGCTGCGCTGGCGCAGCCTGATCTCCGCCTGGGAGCCCAAGCAGCGCTTCGTCGACGAGCAGCTGCGCGGTCCGTACTCGGTTTGGATTCACGAGCACCTCTTCGAGTCGGTGCCCGGCGGCACGCGCGTGACCGACCGGGTGCGCTACGCCGCCCCCGGCGGGCCGCTGGTGCACCGGATGCTGGTGCGGCCGGACCTCGAGCGCATCTTCCGCTACCGCTGCGAGCGCGTCGAAGAGATCTTCTCGCCGTCCCCCGAGGACGTCGGCGGCGAGGGCGCCGAGCGGCTGGCGCAGCCGGCGTAGACCGCCCGGGCTCCTTTCAGCCTGGGTAAGCTCGCGCCGCTTGCGGGGTCCCGCTCGCCCGCGGGGCCCGCACCACGGCGACTTTCCGGCGACTTCCCCGCCCCTGCCGCGGGCGCGCGTGCCACGCTGGTGGGCTCTTCTCGTACCCCTAAGGAAACGAAAGGCCCCGCTAGCCCCCCGATGCGCCCCCTCATCGCCCTCCCCCTCCTCCCCCTCTTCGCCACCTCCGGCCTGGCGCAGTCCACCGTGCACGACGTCACGGGCAGCGCCGCCGAGTCCTTCGGTCAGGTGTGCGACACGATCGGCGACACCGACGGCGACGGCTACGCCGAGTTCCTGGTCGGCGCCTGGCGCCACGACCCGTCGGGCATCTTCGACGCGGGCGCGGTGTTCGTGTACGACGGCGCTACCGGCGCCCTGACCGACACCATTCCCGGCACCGGGGTCGGCGACCACATGGGCTACGGCTCGTCGGGCGCGGGCGACATCAACGGCGACGGCTTCGCGGACATCTGCGCCGCCGCGGACGAGGACGACACCGCCGCCGGCTCGAACGCCGGAAGCGCCATCCTGGTGTCCGGCTTCGACGGCTCGACGATCTGGACGCTCGAAGGCGAGGACGCCGGCGACCTCTTCGGCTGGTCGACCGCGGCCGTGGGCGACGTCGACGGCGACGGCCGCGACGACGTGCTGATCGGCGCGCTCAACGCCGAGGGCGGCGCGTCGCCGAACAACGCCGGCTCGATCACCGCCTTCTCCGGCCAGACCGGGCTCCCGATCCACACGATCTACGGCAGCGTCGCCAACGGCAACCTCGGCTCGAACGTCGGGCGCGCTGGCGACGTCAACGCCGACGGGCACGCCGACCTGATCGCGGCCCAGGGCAATCTGGCGCGGGTCTTCTCCGGCCTCGACGCGAGCGTGTTGTGGGAGTTCAACGTCGCCGGCGGCGGCTTTAGCGGCGTGCGCGTGTCGGGCGGCTTCGACGCCAACGGCGACGGACACGCGGACCTGATCGTCGGCGCGCCGAGCTTCACCGCGAGCACCGGCCAGGCGGTCGTGTTCTCGGGTGCGGACGGCTCGACGCTGCACTCGCTGACCGGCTCGACGACCGGCGAGCAGTTCGGCAGCAACGTGGCCGGCGCGGGCGACGTCAACGGCGACGGCTACGGCGACTTCGTCGTGGGCATCACCAGCCTCGACGACGGCGGCACGAACGCCGGCGGCCTGCGCGCCTACTCGGGCTTCGACGGCACCGAGATCTTCACGGTCTTCGGCAGCGCGAACAACGACCGCATCGGCGCCGCCGTCGGCGCCGGGCACGACGTCAACCTGGACGGCTTCCCCGACG
>JBCCGI010000141.1:0-14559 GCA_039029355.1 Planctomycetota bacterium | reverse complement strand
GGCGCGGCGGCGGGCGGCCCGGCCCGCCGCGCCGCGCTCGGCCCCTGGCTGGCGCTCGCGCTCGCGCTGCTGTCGCCCTTGGCGCTCGCCTACTCGGCCACGCTCTTCCAGGAGATCCCCTTCACCGCGCTCGCCGCCTTCGCGGTCGCCGCCTGGTTGCGGCGCGACGGCAGCGCGGGGCGCGAGCTGCTCGCCGGCGCGCTCATCACCGCCGCGTTCTTCACGCGCTTCAACACCGGCCTGCTGCTGGGCTTCGCGCTCGCGCTCGACCTCTTGGTGGACGGCGCGGTCGCCGTTCGCGCCGGCGGGTTGGGGGCGTTCCTGCGCCGCACGCTCTGGCTGGCGGCCGTGCCGCTCGTCGCCTTCGGGTGGTGGTTCGGGCTGCCGTGGCCGGGCGACGCCGAGCTCGGCCGCGCCCACCGCGAGGCGCTGCTCGCCTTCCTCGGCGGCAACCGCGGCGACAGCTTCCGCATCCCCTGGAGCCGGCGCTGGGTCGACTGGATCCTCGGCTTCTGCGCCACGCCGCGGATGTTCGCGCTGCAGGCGGTCGGCCTCCTGGCGACGCTGCCGCTCGCTGCGCGGCGCGGCGTGCGCACGCTGTGGCTGCTGCTGCTCGGCGCCGGGGTGCCGGTCTGGACGCACGAGTTCCACCTTGACCGCTTCCTGCTGCATCAGGGCGTCGCGATCTGGCCGCTGGCCGGGCTGGGCTTCGCGCGACTCCTGCCCGGGCCGCGGCCCGGGCTGCTGGCCGCGGCCGTGCTCGCGGCCGCGCTGGTCTACCCGTCGCGCGACGCGCACCGCGTGGTCTGGCTGCTGATCGACGAGCCGCCCAAGGAGGCCGCGCGCGACTACGTGCTGTCGACCGTCGACCGCATGGGGAGCCTCGCTCCGTGGCGCACCTACGAGACCGCCGGCCTGCGCGCCGACGAGGCCGATGCGTTCCTCGACTTGATCGCGGCCGCGGTGGGGCCCGACGAGCGCGTCGCCTGGCTGGGCATCAACTCTGAGCTGTCGCCCGCGGCGGTCCACCTCGGCCTGCTGGCGCGCGGCGGGTCCGAGGAGCGCTTCCGACGCGACGCCGCGCGCGCGCGCGCCGACGGCCAGCCGGACATGTGCCTGTCGTTCCTGGGCGTTGACCCCGGCTGGAGCGACGAGCGGCTGCGCGCCTGGGCCGAGGCCTTCGACGTGGTCGTCACGACGCGCCCGGTCGACTTCAAGGGGCGCGGCGGACGCGACTACGTCCGGCGCTATCAGGACGCGTTGCTCATGACCCCCGGCTGGGGCGTCGAGACGCTGGGCACGGTGGCGGTCTCGCGCCCCGCCCAGGAGCCCGTGCAGGTGGAGGTCTTCGCGTGTCGACGCAAGTAGCGCAGGCGGGAACGCTCTCCGGCTTCGCCGCCGCCGCCCTGGACTGGCCGGCGATCCGCGCCCTGATCCGCCGCCACGCGCCCTCGGCGCTCGGACAGCGCGCGGTCGACGAGCTCGTCCCGCGCGACGACGAGGACGCGCGGCGCGCGCTGCTCCGGCTGCGCGAGATGGGGGAGTCACTGGAGCGCGGCGCCTACCCGCCGCTGCGCGGCTACCCGGACCCGCTGCCGGCGCTCGAGGACGCCAAGGCCTACAGCCGCGCGCTCGGCGGCGAGGACGTCGACGCCGTCGGCCGGCTGCTGCGCGTCGTCGACGAGACCGCCACCTGGCTCGCGGCGCGCGCCGAGGCCGCGCCGGAGTCCGCCGAGCTGCTGCGCAACCGCGCCGACACCACCGCGCTGCGCGGGGAGATCGAGCGCTCGGTCGACGAGAAGGGCGAGGTGCTCGACGGCGCCTCGCAGACGCTCAAGCGGCTGCGCGAGGAGATCAAGCGCCTGCAGCGCGACATCGAGCGCCGCGTGCGCGTCCTCGCCAACCAGCCGCGCATCCGCAACGTGCTGGCCGAGGGCAGCGCCGGCCAGGTGCACCGCCGCGGCGGCCGGCCGGTGCTGGCGGTTCGCGCGAAGAGCCGCGGCCACGTCCCCGGCATCGTGCACGACTCGTCGCAGTCCGGCGAGACGGTCTTCGTCGAGCCCGAGGAGGTCGTCGAGGCCGGCAACCGCCTCGCCACCGCGCGCTCGGACGAGAAGCGCGAGGTGGGGCGCATCCTGACCGAGCTCACGCGTGCCGTGCTCGCGCGCCTCGACGTGCTGCGCTGGCTGGGCGCGCGGCTGGCGCAGCTAGAGCTCGCCGTGGCCGGCGCGTCCTGGGCACGCGAGGTCGGCGGCCGCGCGGCGCGCCTCCCCGGCGAGGAGGGCGCGGCAAGCGGCCTGGTGCTGCGCGGCATGCGCCATCCGCTCCTGATCGACGAGGAACGCGCCGGCCGCATCGAGCGCGCGGTGCCGATCGACCTGCGCCTGGGCGACGACTTCGACATGATCGTCATGACCGGGCCCAACACCGGCGGCAAGACGCTGGCGCTGAAGAGCGCCGGGGTGGCGGTGCTCCTCACGCGGCTCGGCCTGCCGCTGCCCTTCGACGAGGGCAGCACCGTCCCGCTGTGGGACGGCGTGGTGGCCGACATCGGCGACGAGCAGGAGATCCAGCAGAGCCTGTCGACCTTCTCGTCGCACCTGGTGCGGATCCAGGCCGGTCTGGAGCGCGCGGGCGAGCGCACGCTGGTGCTGCTCGACGAGCTCGGCGGCGGCACGGATCCGGCCGAGGGCGCCGCGCTGGGGGAGGCCATCCTGACCGCGCTGCTGCGCCGCCGCGTGCCGACCATCGCCTCGACGCACCTCGGGCAGCTGAAGGAGTTCGCCTTCCTCAACGCGCGCGTCGAGAACGGCAGCGTCGAGTTCGACCTCGAGACCCTGGCGCCGCTGTACCGCGTGCTGGTCGGCACGCCCGGCGAGTCCCACGCCCTCGCGATCGCGCGCCGGCTGGGGCTGCCGTCCGAGGTGCTGGAGCAGGCCGAGAGCCGGCTCGACCGCAGCGCCGACGAGTCCCACGCGCTGCTCGAAGGCCTGCGGCACGCGCGCGTCGACACCGAGCGCCTGCGCTCGACCGCCGAGGACCGGCTGGTCGAGGTCGAGGCGCGCCTCGCGGAGGCGGAGCGCGAGCGCGACGAGCTCGCGCAGCGCAAGGAGCAGCTCGAAGCGGAGGCGCAGCGCGGGGTCGAAGAGCGCGTGTCCGACACGCGGCCGCATCTGGAGCAGGCGCGCGCGCTCCTCTCGCGGCTACCCGGCGAACACAAGAAGGCGCTCGGCGAGATCGTCGCAGGCCTGGAGGCGTCGCTCGAGGGCGCCACGCTGTCCGACCGCCGCAAGGAGTTCCTGCGGAGCCTCAAGAAGGGCGATGTCGTCTGGCTCCCGCGCTACAAGAAGCGCTGCATCGTCGCGCGCATCAAGAAGGACAAGCGCCAGGTGCTGGTGCGCCTCGGGCGGCAGGAGCTGACGGTCGCCTTCGACGACGTGACGTTCTACGAGAGCCTGTAGGCGTCGCTAGCCGCGCTCTTTTTCGCCGACTGGGTGAAAGAAGCACGGAGCGAGCTTCGGAACGGGGAAGGGGTGAGGCACTTGCCTCGCCGGCTTTCCTGGATCAGCTCCCACGAGGGAGCAAGACAGAGGATCGTTCCGTGATGAATTCCGCTCGCTTGTGCGCCAGCGCGTTTGTGTTCGGCGGCGTCGTCCTGCTCGGCGGCGTTGCCCAGGGTCAGGCCGTTTCGGAGAAGGTCGACCGCAGGGTCTCGGGCGACGTCTTTCCGCCCTCCGGTGGAGAGGGCTCCCAGCTCGTCGTCTTCGACGATTTCGCGGCCGAGGCGGCCGTCTTCGGCGCCAAAGACGTGCTGATGCTGGGTGCCGGCTCCGGCGGCTTCCTGGGGCGCGGCCTGTCGCTGAACCCGACCGGCTTCAGCGGAAAGGTCACCCACGTCTCGCCCTTCGGCACCCCCAAGAGCGTCAGCCTGCGCTTCGGCACGGGGGTCGAGATCGACATTCCGTCGCTCGACGGCGTGGTGACGTACCCCGAGCCCGGCTGGACCTGGACGGACTCCGGTGCGGCGAGCGAGAAGATCAGCTCCGACACCTTCACCTCGACGCCGCTGTTCATCGACGAACCCTGCGAGGAGATGCCGATGCAGGTCGACCTGCGCTTTCGTCTCGACCCGCTGGACGGCTGCGTCAAGACCCGTCTGCCCGGACCGGGGACCTGCGCGGGGGACGTCATGTCCTACAGCATCGTGTTGACGACCAACAACGGCTTGGTGGCGGTCGACCTGCCGGCGACGAGCGCTTTGCCGACGGGCGACTGGCCGATCACGAGCGCCTACCTGACCTTCCCGCTGAACACGCTGCTCGCTCCAAACGGCGTCTTCGCGGGCTATGACTTCGGGACGCAAGAGCTCACGCTCTGCCCGCAGGCGGGGGTGACGATCAACGCCGTCGATCCGAACTCGTTCGTGCGCATCGCGTTCGATCCGAGCGTGCACAGCGAGTTCGTCGAAGAGGGGGGCGTGGATGACGACTACGCTGGGGGCATCGATCCCTCGAGCCCGAGCGCCGCCTTCTCGTCCTATGTGGCCGCGGCGCTCGCGCCGCAGGGCCAGCGCGACTACGACGACCCGGGGCCGTGCAACCGCAACCTGCGCGAGACCTTCGACGACTACGGCTCGACCGCCGCGGACGGGCCGGTGCGCCTGGCGCTCTACGAGGTCCACATGAACGCCTACAGCTGCCTGACGACGACCGACTTTGTGGTCATCGGTTGGGACGGGAGCTCGACGATGGACTGGGGCGAGAGCATGGTCCAGCTCGAGGCGCTCTCGAACCAGTGGGTGGTCGGCAGCGACGCGACCATGTGCCTGAACCTGAGCGCGCTGCCCGATACCGGGTTCCCGACGGCCCGTAGCGTGATGCACCGGGTCGAGTCCGACGTGCTCGACACCTACGTCCAGGACGACACGATGGTCGACTACGTCCGGCTGCGCGTGTTGCGCTGCACGGCGCCGTAGAGACCTCGCTCCGGTCCGGCGGTGCGTCCCGCCGGACCGGAGCCGCCCGCGTCGCGGCGTGCGCGCCGCCTACCGCAGCCCCGTGATCTCCCCGTCCTGCAGGTCGATCGCCAGCGCCTGGGGCCGGCGCGGCAGCCCGGGCATCCGCAGGATGTCGCCGGTCAGCACCACCAGGAAACCCGACCCGGCGTTGATCTGGATGCCGCGCACCGTCACCTCGAAGTCGCGCGGCCGGCCGCCGAGCGTGGGGTCGTCCGAGAGGGAGCTCTGGGTCTTGGCGATGCAGACCGGCAGGCCGCCGAAGCCGAGGCGCGCGATCTCCGCGAGGTCGCGCTCGGCGGACTTGGTGAACAGCACGTCGCGCGCGCCGTACATCTTGGTCGCGACCTTGCGGATCTTGTCGGGGACGGCGTCGGTCAGCTCGTACAGCGGCTGGTAGGGGGGCGACGGCTCGGCGACGGCTTCGACCACCTTGCGTGCGAGCTCGGTCGCGCCCGCGCCGCCGTCGGCGAAGTGCGAGGCGACGGCGAAGGCGGTCCCGCGGGCGGCGCAGAAGTCGGCCACGACGGCCACCTCCTCGTCGGTGTCGGCGCCGAAGCGGTTGAGGGCGACGACCGGCGGCTTGCCGAAGTGCTCGATGTTCTCGATGTGCTTCTCGAGGTTCTCCAGCCCGCGCTCGACGGCGGCGGGGTCGGGGCTGTCGAGCTCGTCGACCTTGCGTCCGCCGTGCAGCTTGAGCGCTCGAGCCGACGCGACGAGCACGACCGCGGCCGGATCGAGCCGCGCCGAGCGGCACTTGATGTCGAAGAACTTCTCGGCGCCGAGGTCGAAGCCGAAGCCGGCCTCGGTGATGACGTAGTCGGCGAAGTGCAGCGCCGTGCGCGTCGCGAGCACGCTGTTGCAGCCGTGGGCGATGTTGGCGAACGGGCCGCCGTGGACGACCGCGGGGGTGCCCTCCATCGTCTGCACGAGGTTGGGCATCAGCGCGTCGCGCAGGAGCGCGAGCATCGCTCCGGTGACCTCGAGCTCGCCCGCGGTCACGGCGCGGCGGTCGCGCGTGAAGGCGACCACGGTGCGGTCGATCCTGGCGCGCAGGTCGTCCTCGTCCTCGGCCAGGCAGAGGATGGCCATCAGCTCCGACGCGGCGGTGATGTCAAAGCCCGCCTGGCGCGGCACCCCGTGGGTCTTGCCGCCGAGTCCCATCACGATCTCGCGCAGGGCGCGGTCGTTCATGTCGATCACGCGCGGCCAGACGACGCGGCGCGACTCGATGCCGAGCTCGTTCCCGAAGTGCAGGTGGTTGTCGAGCACGGCCGACAGCAGGTTGTGGGCCGCCGTGATGGCGTGGAAGTCGCCGGTGAAGTGCAGGTTGATGCGGTCCATCGGCACCAGCTGCGCCTTCCCGCCGCCGGTGCCGCCGCCCTTGATCCCGAAGCACGGGCCGAGGGAGGGCTCGCGGAGAGCCAGGCAAACCGACTCCCCGAGGCCCGCCAGGGCGTCCCCCAGGCCGATCGTGGTCGTGGTCTTGCCCTCGCCCGCCGGGGTGGGGGTGATGGCCGAGACCAGCACCAGGCGGGGCTCGCGCTCGCGGCCGCGCGGTCCGCGGAGCAGCTTGGTGTCGAGCTTGGCGGCGAAGGAGCCGTGCGGGTGGAGATGCTCGGAGGGGACGCCCAGGCGCTCGGCGACGACGGAAATGGGTTGCATGGCGGCAGAGCTTAGCGGCCGCCGGCCCGCGAGGCCCGGCGGACGGGCCTTCCCCAGCGGGGCGCGCGGGCCGGGCCAAGGTCGCTCCCCGCGACCCGCTGGCGACCCGTCGCTCAGGGGCTCCTCAGGCCCGTCGAAAAAGCTCGCCAGGTGGTTGCATCGCAGGCGGGGGTCCCTAGCATGGCTCGCTCTCTACCCGAGAGGGGCGACCCGCTGCTTCATTGGAGCAACCTGGCACCGCCAGCGTAGCTCAACTGGAAGAGCCTCTGATTTGTAATCAGAAGGTTGTGGGTTCGAGTCCCACCGCTGGCTCCAGGGCAAGCGCGGGCGGAGTGACAACGAGCTGAGCACAGGCGGCGGCCGACGCCTCCTCGCCGACCCCGGTCGGCCGGGAACGCGCGCCGCAGCCGACCCCGACCCCGGTCGGGATGATCCTTTTCAATTGAGACGGAAACACGATGAGACGGGAGCGGACCCGCGTGGTCCGCGTCTGCACCGGATGCATCGTCGCGCGGCGCTCGGTCCGAGAGCGCCCCTGGCGAGCTCGCTCGCGTCTCGCGGTCCCCGCGGGAGGCGACGAGAGCGCCGCAACGAGGGGGGAATTCCCGAGCGGCCAAAGGGGTCAGACTGTAAATCTGATGGCTCAGCCTTCGCAGGTTCGAATCCTGCTTCCCCCACCACTCCGAACGGCTCCGGCCGCACGCGGAGGCAACGAGCAGCGCGACGCCCGTCTCGGTTCGGCGCGCAGGGCGAGCGACGATGCACGGCGCTTGCCCCGTCCCCAAGGCTCGGCGGGCGGGCGTAGTTCAATGGTAGAACGTCAGCCTTCCAAGCTGATCGCGTGGGTTCGATTCCCATCGCCCGCTCCATAGCCCCGGGGCGCGTACGAGATCCACGGCGCTGCTGTAGCTCAGCGGTAGAGCACTTCCTTGGTAAGGAAGAGGTCATGGGTTCAAGTCCCATCAGCAGCTCCATCTCGCGCCGGACCGGCCGGCCCAGCTAGATCGCGCCCGGGGTTCCGTCCCCAACGCTTCCGTCCCCAACGCTCATGTGGCGCCCCGCGCGGTGCCGCCCCTTTTCAAACCCCAACTACCCACGGGCAGATCGCCCAAGAACTTCGGATCCAAGATGGCTAAGGAAACCTTCGTCCGGACCAAGCCGCACTGCAACGTCGGCACCATCGGTCACGTCGACCATGGCAAGACCACGCTCACGTCGGTGATCTGTCGCGTTCAGGCGCTCAAGGGGCTGGCCAAGAAGATGGATTTCGACGAAATCGACAAGGCCCCTGAGGAGAAGGCGCGCGGCATCACCATCTCGACGGCGCACGTCGAGTACGAGTCCGAGGCGCGCCACTACGCGCACGTCGACTGCCCCGGCCACGCCGACTACGTCAAGAACATGATCACCGGTGCCGCCCAGATGGACGGCGCGATCCTGGTCGTGTCGGCCTCCGACGGCCCGATGCCGCAGACCCGCGAGCACATCCTGCTCGCCCGCCAGGTCAACGTGCCGGCGATCGTGGTCTTCATGAACAAGGTCGACCAGGTCGACGACGAAGAGCTCCTCGACCTGGTCGAGATGGAGATCCGCGAGCTCCTCGACAAGTACGAGTTCCCGGGCGACGACACCCCGATCATCCGCGGCTCGGCGCTCTCGATGCAGAACGCGCTGGACGAGGGCACGGACGTCGCGGACGACATCTTCAAGCCGGTCGCCGAGCTGATGGAGGCGGTCGACTCCTTCATCCCGCAGCCCGAGCGCGCGATCGACAAGGCCTTCATCATGCCCGTCGAGGACGTGTTCTCGATCGAGGGGCGCGGCACGGTCGTCACCGGCCGCATCGAGGCCGGCGTGGTCAAGTCGGGCGAGGACATCGAGATCGTCGGCATCAAGGAGACCCGCAAGACGGTCTGCACCGGCGTCGAGATGTTCCAGAAGACGCTCGACCGCGGCGAGGCGGGCGACAACGTCGGCTGCCTGCTCCGCGGCGTGAAGAAAGAGGAAGTCGAGCGCGGTCAGGTCCTGGCCAAGCCCGGCACGATCACCCCGCACACGAAGTTCGAGGCGGAGGTCTACATCCTCTCGAAGGACGAGGGCGGCCGCCACACGCCGTTCTTCAAGGGCTACCGCCCGCAGTACTACTTCCGCACCACGGACGTCACCGGCAACGCGCTTAAGCTGACCTCGCTCGACGGCGGCGACGCGGAGATGTGCATGCCCGGCGACAACATCCGCATGGAAGTCGAGCTCATCACGCCGATCGCCATGGACGAGCAGCTCCGCTTCGCCATCCGCGAAGGCGGCCGCACCGTCGGCGCGGGCGTCGTGACCAAGATTCTCGAGTAGAGCGATTTCTCCGGGCTGCGGGCGTCGCCCGCGGCCCGGTGCTTTTTTCTTCGACCGCTTCGAGGGACTGCCCCGTGAAGATCAAGGAACGCTACGTCTTCCTCGTCTGCCAGGACTGCAAGAACCGCGCTTACACGACGCACAAGCGTCAGAAGGCCGCGTACAAGCTCGAGAAGAAGAAGTTCTGCAAGTTCTGCCGCCAGCACACGATGCACAAGGAGCGCAAGCTCAGCTGACGTGTTCGCGGTGGGGGAGGCAGAGGCGCTCCCACCGAACCACTCCGCTTGCAACCCCAGGCTCCCGAGTCAGACGCGAGGAACGAAAGGACGAACGATGAAGGCCTACAAGCCCGAGCAAGGACGGATGGCGCGCATGGCGACCTTCTGGTCCCTGGCGCTGCTTCTCCTGTTCGGTTGCCAGTTCCTGCACCAGACGCTGTCGACGTACGTCTCGTCGATGAAGAACCCGATCGCGGACCTGACGATCCCGATCGTGTCGATCCCGCTGAGCCCCTCGTTCCTGCTCGCCACTGCGGTGTTCGCGGGCGGCATGTTCTGGCTCTACAACTGGCAGCAGACGCCCAAGGTCGCCGACCTCCTGATCGAGACGGAGCAAGAGCTCCGCAAGGTCACCTGGCCGACGATGCAGGACGTCGTGAACTCCTCGCTCGTCGTGATCATCAGCGTCGCGATCCTGATGGCGTTCCTGGCCGGTAGCGACTGGGCCCTCGGCGGCCTGGTCAAGCGGCTCATCTTCGGGTGGGGAGCCTGATGGGTTACAAGTGGTACTTCGTCCGTTGCCAGTCGGGTCGTGAGGACTCGATCCGCAAGCAGCTCGAGACCCGCATCAGCGTCAAGGGCCTGCAGGACGTCATCCCGCAGATCCTGGTGCCGTTCGAGCGGGTCACGGACCTGAAGAACGGCAAGCGGCGCGTGGTCTCGCGCAAGCTCTACCCCGGGTACCTGATGGTCCAGGCGGACCTCGAGGTGCCCGACGACGTGCGCACGATCGATGCGCGCTCCACCCTGCGCTCCACCCCCGGCTTCGGGGACTTCCTCGGGTCCCGGGGCGAGGCGACGCCGATCGCCGAAGAGCAGGTTTCGTCCATCCTCGCGCGGATGTCCGACAGCGAGGAGCGCCCGCAGGTCGCGATCAACCTGCACAAGGGCGACATGGTGAAGATCAAGTCCGGCGCGTTCGACGGTTTCGATGGGACCGTCGACGAGGTCAACCCTGAGAAGGGGACGGTAAAGGTCACCGTCACGATCTTCGGCCGCCCGACCCCCGTCGAGCTCGAATACTGGGAGGTGGAGGCGGTCTAGCCCGGACGCTGACCCGTCCGCCCGCCCGAGGAACGAATCATGGCCAAGGAAATCACCGGCAAGATCAAGCTCCAGTGTCCGGGAGGCCAGGCGACGCCCGCGCCTCCCGTCGGGCCCGCGCTCGGCTCGCATGGAGTGAACATCGCGGAGTTCGTCAAGCAGTTCAACGACCGGACCCGCGACCAGATGGGGATGATCATCCCCGTCGAAATCAACGTCTACAAGGACCGGAGCTTCGACTTCATCCTCAAGACGCCTCCGGCCGCGGTGCTTCTCAAGAAGGCCGCCAAGCTCGAGAAGGCGGCGGGGATGGTCGGGCACGAGATCGCGGGTTCGGTCACGCGCGAGCAGGTCGAGGAGATCGCCAAGATCAAGCTGGTCGACCTGAACGCGCGCGACATCGAGCACGCGATGCGGATCATCGAAGGAACCGCCCGCTCCGCTGGAATCGAGGTCAAAGGCTAGGCCATGGTGAATCGCAGCAAGCGCTATGCGGAGGCGGAGGCGCGCATCGACCGCGCGCGCCGCTATGACCCGAACGACGCCCTGTCGTTGATCAAGAGCTTGGGCTCGGCGAAGTTCGACGAGACCGTCGACATCGTCGTCAAGCTCGGCATTGACCCGCGCAAATCGGACCAGCTGGTTCGCGGCGCCGTGTCGCTGCCCAAGGGGCTTGGCAAGACGGTCAAGGTGATCGTGTTCGCCGAAGGCGACAAGGCCGAGGCCGCCAAGGAAGCCGGTGCCGACGAGGTCGGCAGCGCGGACCTGGCAGAGCGCATCGAAGGCGGCTGGATGGACTTCGACGTCGTGATCGCGAGCCCGGACATGATGCGCTACGTCGGCAAGCTCGGCAAAGTGCTCGGCCCGCAGGGCAAGATGCCCTCGCCCAAGTCCGGCACCGTGACGCCCGACGTCGCCGGCGCCGTGACCGAGTTCAAGGCGGGCAAGGTCGAGTTCCGCACCGACTCCGGCGGCAACGTGCACGCGCCGCTTGGCAAGCGCTCGTTCTCGGTCGAGGACCTCGCCGAGAACCTCGGCGCCTTCCTCCGTCACCTCGAAGGCATGCGCCCGCCCGCCGTCAAAGGGCACTTCATGCGCAAGGTCTCGATCAGCACCACCATGGGGCCGGGCGCTTTGATCGCCTGGGAGGAGTAACCATGCCGAACGTCGTCAAGAACATGATGGTTCGCGAGCTCACCGACGAGCTCAAGGACGCCGACGGCATGCTGCTCATCTCGATGGGCGGCCTGACCGTCGAGGAGACCGAGGAGCTGCGCAACAAGCTCGCCGAGCAAGACGTGCCGCTCCGGATGGTGCCCAACCGCCTCACCCGGATCGCGCTTAAGGAGCGCGGCATCGATGCGCCCGACGACCTGCTCAAGGGCAACGTCGGGATCAGCTGGGGCGACGCCGAGGCCGCGATCCACGCCGCGAAGGTGGTCAAGGAAGCGCCGGCCAAGAAGGACGGGCGGCTCGGCTACCGCGGCGGGCTGATGGAGGGCAACCTCCTCGGCGCCGAAGACGCGGCCCTGCTTGCGAACATGCCCGGCCGCGACGAGCTCCGGGCCATGATCCTCGGCTGCCTGTCGGGTCCCGCACGCGGGATCGTTCAGTGCCTCGCCGGCGTTCCGGGCGGCCTCGCCCGTGTCATCCAGGCCCGCGTCGACGAGGCGGGCGACTCCCCCACGGAGGGCGAGGGCTAGGCCCAGCCCCTCCCCTTCGAACCCCAAAACCAGCCGGCCGCGTGGGCGGTCCGGCACTGAAACGCGCTTTCCAGGAGATTGGAAGTCATGTCCGAAGAAACCACCGCCGTCGAGCTTGAACCCGCCCTGCAGGAGATCGCGGACAAGCTCGACACCCTGTCGCTGCTGGACGCCTCGAAACTGGTCAAGCACCTCGAGGACAAGTGGGGCGTCAGCGCCGCGGCTCCCGTCGCGGTCGCCGCTGCCGGCCCCGCGGCCGGTGGGGACGGCGGCGCCGAGGAGAAGACGTCCTTCGACGTGATCCTCGAGTCGGCCGGCGACAAGAAGATCCAGGTCATCAAAGAGGTCCGCGCGATCACCGGCCTTGGTCTCAAGGAGGCCAAGGAGCTGGTCGACGGCGCCCCGAAGGCCGTCAAGGAGGGCTGCTCGAAAGAGGAGGCCGAGGAGATCCAAGGCAAGATCGAGGCCGCGGGCGGCACCGTCAAGCTCGGCTAGGGATCGACCGCCCGTTGACCCCGCGTCGAGGACAGGCCGCTTTGGCGGGCCGCCTTCGGGGGGCCCCCAGGCGCCTTCCGCTGCCTCCTGGCCCCCGTGGGGCCCTCCCGGGTTGCCCCGCGCGGGCGCCCGGTGGGCCTCCTGGAGCTAGGCTGCCCGGTTCGTCACCGGAGGTGCCTTATTTAAAGCGTCGGATCGCGGCCCCCGTGAGCTACGATGTCGGCGCTAGGTGCGGCAGGGCTCCTCGTCCCGCGATCCGCTCCCTTCGATTCGGCCGGTGCCCGCGCCCGTCGGCCGGCGGCGGGGGCTCCTCACGATGCCTCAAAACCTCCGTAGCGCGCGGAGGTGTGTCTTCGTCCCTTCCTCGTGCCGGTTGCTGCACCGGCGCAACTCCCCAAGGCGAGCGATAGCCAGCGCCACGGCGAGGGCCCGTTCGCCCCGCCTCCCATCAGATCCGCCGGGATCCAAGTCCACCGTACGAGAGCGGTCCGGCGCTGTGGTGAGTGACATCCATGAGCGTGACTGAAAACAGAGAGCTGCACGTCTTCGGCGGCTACCAGCACATCGTCCCCGTCCCCGACCTGACGGAGATCCAGCGCAAGGCCTACAACGACTTCCTCATGGTGGAGGTGCCCCAGGGGCAGCGGAACACCAAGGGGCTCGAGGAGCTCCTGAGGGAGGTCTTCCCGATCTACTCGTACGACAAGACCATGTGCCTTGAGTACGTGGGGTACGAACTCGGGCGGCCGCGCTACACCATCGACGAGTGCCGCAAGCTGCGGCTGACCTATGGCTACCCCTTCAAGGTCCGGCTGCGCCTGGTGAAGCCCGAGCCGGTCGAGGAGGAGGTCTACCTCGGCGAGATCCCGCTGATGATCGGCGGCGGCGAGTTCATCATCAACGGCTCCGAGCGCGTGATCGTGAGCCAGCTGCACCGCTCGCCGGGCGTCGACTTCTCGGTCGACACCGCCAGCGCCGACCGGAAGCTCCACAGCTGCTGGATCATTCCCGAACGCGGGAGTTGGATCGAGCTCAACGTCACCAAGAAGGACATCCTGACGGTCCGCATCGACCAGTCGGGCAAGTTCTCGGCGGTCACGCTGCTGCGCGCCCTGGACGAGAACCTCTCGACCGACCAGGACGTGCTGCGCGCCTTCTACACGACCAAGGTCGTGAAGAAGGGCAAGACGCAGACCGAGAGCGCCTTCGCCAAGCAGATCACCGGCAAGATCGCGGTGGGGGACATCGTCGTCCTCAAGACCGGCGAGGTGCTGGTCCCGTCGGCGACCGAGATCTCCGAAGCGCAGGCGCTCGAGATCGCGGCCGGCGATCTGGCCGAGGTCGAGGTCATCGACGCCGACCCGGCGGACCTCGACATGCTGATCATCAACGCTCTGCACGAGGACCCGTGCAAGAGCCACTCCGAGGCGCTGCTCAAGATCTACAGCCGCCTTCGTCCCGGCAACCCGCCGCAGCTGGAGAAGGCGCGCGAGCTCTTCCACGAGAAGTTCTTCGACCCGCAGCGCTATCGCCTCGGTCGCGTGGGGCGCTTCCGCCTGAACCGCAAGTTCGACCAGGACATCCCCGAGGACATTCAGGTCCTCCAGCCGCAGGACATCACCAACTCGATCCGCTACCTGATCGACCTGCGCAACGGCCAGGGCGAGATCGACGACATCGACAACCTCGGCAACCGGCGCGTGCGCACCATCGCCGAGCTGGCGGGCGAGGAGTTCCGCAAGGGCCTGCTGAAGCTCCGCCGCACCGCGCAGGAGCGCATGAACCTGGAGAACCCGGAGACGGTCTCCCCGCGCAACCTGATCAACTCGAAGACCTTCTCCTCGGCGGTCGAGTACTTCTTCGGCCGCGGTGAGCTGAGCCAGGTCGTCGACCAGACCAACCCGCTGTCGCAGCTCACGCACGAGCGGCGCCTGTCCGCGCTCGGCCCGGGCGGTCTCAACCGCAAGCGCGCCGGCTTCGACGTCCGCGACGTGCACCTGTCGCACTACGG
>JBCCGI010000140.1:0-14586 GCA_039029355.1 Planctomycetota bacterium | reverse complement strand
CGCTACTACAACCGAGTCCGCCCTCACGGTAGCCTCGGCTACTCGCCCCCGATGAACCGGATCGAGCGATCGGGATGAACAACGTCCCTGGAAACGACAGCTAGACGGCCCCGTATTCCGAACAGGCGAGCGCGGGGGGCGACCCTCCGCGCTCGCCTGTTTTTTTGGGGGCGACGCGGCGCATCCGCGACCCGGCGAAGATCCGGGGTTCGATCCATGCGCCCCAATGGCCTAACCTGAGCGCATCTTGGCAGGCGAACTCCGCGAGACCTGGAAGCTCCTGAAGCCGCACGCCGCCCCGCAGACCAAGGGGCTGGTGGTGGTCCTCTTCCTCGGCGCGATCCTGGCGGCCGTCCAGGCGGCGCCGATCGCGTTGCTGCTGCCGCTTTGGAACACGGTGCTGTTCCCGGGGCTGTCGGTGCGCGGTCTGGAGAACCCCGCGTCGCCCGCGGACCGCAACGCGATCGAGGTCTTCTTCCTCGAGAGCGCGGGCATCGACCGCCTGACGCCCTACGAGGAGCTGGCGGTCGACGACCGGATGGCCGTGCTCACGGTGGTCGCGGTGGTCGCCTTCCTGCTGGCGCTGGTGGCCGGCGCGGCGCAGTTCTTCTTCACCTGGATCTCGCGGCGCATCGGCTTCCAGATGATCGTGGACCTGCGCCTGCGGATGGCCGGGCACCTGATGAACCTGTCGCTGCGCTACCACAACCAGCGTCAGCTCGGCGACCTGCTCTCGCGCATCAGCGCGGACGTCGCCACGACGCTGCAGGCGATCCAGGTCGCCCTGAAGAACTTCGTGCAGCAGCCGTTCTTCGTGCTGTGGCTCCTCGGGCTCGCCTTCTACCGCGCCCCCTGGCCGACCCTCGGCGTGATCCTGTGCCTGCCGATCCTGGCGTGGCCGGTCTCCAGGCTCGCGCGCAAGGTGCGACGCGGTTCGACGCGCAGCCTCACAACGTTGGGAGCGTCGGTGCAGGCGCTGTCGCAGATGTTCCTGGGCGTGCGCACCGTCAAGGCCTTCGGGGGCGAGGCGCGCGAGCTAGAGCGCTACCGCGAGATCAACGAGACCTACATGAAGGACTCGATGCGGATGGTGCGCCACATCGCGCTGACGCACACCTGGACCGCGTTCTTCGGCGCCGCGGGGCTGGCGGTGCTGACGCTGGTGCTCGGTGTGCTCACCATTCGTTTCGGGCTGTTCGGCGACGGCGCCGACATGATGGTGTTCTTCGGCTCGATCATGCTGGCGAACAACCACGTGAAGGCCTTCGCGAAGTCGCTCACGCGGGTGCAGGAGTCGTCCGGCGCCGCGACGCGCCTGCGCGAGCTGCTGGCCGAGTCGGCCGACGTCGCCGAGCGCCCCGGGGCCGAGCCGGTCGAGGCCATCCGCGAGGGCATCCGCTTCGAGGGCGTCAGCTTCCGCTATCCCGACTCGGACGAGAACGCGCTCTCCGAGGTCGACCTCGAGATCCGCCCGGGCGAGACGCTGGCGCTCGTCGGCGCGTCGGGTGCCGGCAAGAGCACCCTGGTCGACCTGCTGGCGCGCTTCTACGACGTCAGCGAGGGGCGCATCACCGTCGACGGCCGCGACCTGCGCGACCTGCGCGTCGCCGACTGGACGCGGCTCTACGCGACGGTCGGGCAGGTGCCCTTCCTCTTCCACACGACGATCGGCGAGAACGTGCGCTACGGCCGGGGCGAGGCGACCCAGGCCGAGATCGAAGAGGCCGCGCGCGCCGCCTACATCCACGACTTCATCGCGGCGCTCCCCGAGGGCTACGACACCGACGTGGCCGACATGGGCACGCGCCTCTCCGGCGGGCAGCGCCAGCGCATCACGATCGCGCGCGCGCTCTTGAAGGGCGCGCCGCTCCTGCTGCTCGACGAGGCGACCAGCGCGCTCGACTCCGAGTCCGAGGCCGAGGTGCAGCGCGCGCTCGACCGGCTGATGGACGGCCGCACGGTGCTGGTGATCGCCCACCGCCTGGCGACGATCCAGAGCGCGGACCGCATCGCCGTGCTCGACGCGGGGCGCGTGGTCGAGGTGGGCTCGCACGACGAGCTGCTGCGGCGCCGCGGCGCCTACGCGCGGCTGTGGGACCTGCAGAAGCTCGGCGCGGCGGAGTAGCCGCCTACTCGACCGACCAGCTCGACGTCCAGCCGAACGAGAGGTCGGCTTCGACGTTCACGACCAGCTCGGAATCGCCGCCGCTGAGCTCGGTCTCCATCGTCGTCGTGCCTTCGACGTCGCCGACGGCGGCGACCGGGTGCCCCGCATCCAGCGCGAGCCAGATGCGCTCGCTGCCCTCGAGCTCGACCGACATACGCGTCGCCGGGCCGCCGGGGCCGGGTTGCCCTACCTCGGCGTCGTCGACCTCGAGCGCGAGCTCGACGACGAGCACCGCGCAGCGCAGCCCGTCGCGCTCCTCGATCGCCTCGAAGGTGACCTCGCCCTCGAGCTCGGCGTGGCGGTCGACCACGTCGCCGAAGCCGCCGCCCTCGTTCTCGAACAGCTTGGGGCCCTGGCGCTGGCCCAGCGCGAGGATTGCGCCGAGCGCCTCTTCGCCGAGCTCCCAGCTGTCGCCCAGGTCGACCGCTTCATCGGGTAGATAGCGCGCGTTCGGGAGCTCCAGGCGGTGGCGCTCGAGGAGCGATGCGTCGACCTCGCCGCCGCCCTCCAGCTCGGCCACGACCTCGCCGTCGCCTCCAGCGCGCAGCGTGATGGTCTCGCCGGCGAGCGCGCCCTCGAGCTCCTCCTCCGGTCCTTCGCCCGCCGTGCGCCGCTGCTCGAGCGCGTCGAACGTGCGACGCGCCACCAGCGGGACGCCGTCGTTCGCCTCGGTGTAGCGCGTCGTGGTGCGCTGGAGCCGCGTCATGCGGTGGCCCGGGAACTCGAAGCGAATCCGCTCGGCCTCCTCCGGCGGCAGCTCGCGCCCGTTGAGGGTCATGGTGTGCCCGCGGGGCTCCATCCGATAGCGGCGGAGCTCCTCGTGGCGGTACTCGACATCGGTGCGGTAGCGCGGCAGCAGGCGCTCGCCCGACGGAGCGGCGAGCAGCACGAGCGCGGACCAGGCGAGCGTCTTGGACTTCATCGCGCGGACTACTCGACCGTCCAGTTCGACTCGAGGCCCGAGCTGAGGTCGGCCTCGATCGCGATCTCGATGTCGATCTCGCCGTCGCTGAGCTCCATCACCATCTCCATCGTGCCCTGGGTCTCGCCCTCCGACGCGACCGGGTGGCCTTCGTCCAGCGCGAACCACACGCTCTCGGTGCCGGAGATCTCGACCGTCATGCGCGCGGCGACGTCCATCTCTCCGAAGCTGTCCTCGCCGCCCAGGTCGTCCGGGTCGAGCTCGACGTCGGTCGCGCTGACGCTCAGCTCGACGAAGAGCAGCGCGCAGCGCAGGCCGTCGCGCTCCTCGATCGACTGGAACGTAACCTGACCCTCGATCTCGGCGTTCTCGTCCAGGACCTCGTCGAAGCCGCCGTCTTCGTCGTCCTCGTCGTCGTCGAAGTAGCTCGGACCCGAGTCCTCGCCGAGGCCGAGGATCCGGCGCGCGGCCTCGGCGCTGATCTCCCAGCTGTCGCCCTCGTCGACGTCGTCTTCGGGGAAGTAGTCCTCGACGGCGAAGGTGAGCCGGTGGCCGGTCAGGAACTCCTCGTCGACGTCGTCGTCCTCGTCTTCGAGCTCGGCCTCCGCCCGGACCCCGTCACCGTCGCCGGCTTCGAGCACGATCGTCTTGCCCTGTAGCACGCCCTCGAGATCCTCGTCCTCGTCGCCCTCGGCCGTCTGTTGCTCGAGCGTGTCGAAGACGCGCCGCGCGGACACCGGGCGTCCCTCATCGACCTCGCCGTAGAACGTGGTCTGCTCCTGGGTCGTGTCCATCCGCCGCGGGGGGAAGCCGATGCCCATCTGCTCGGCCGCTTCCTCGGGCAGCTCTTCGCCGTTGATCGAGACGGTGTAGTTGCTGGCCTCCATCAGGAACCAGTCGCTCTGCGTGTAGGTGTAGCCGACGTCGGTGCGGTACTTCGCCTGCAGGCCGCCCTCGGACGGTGCGAACAGGAGCAGCGGGGCGGAGGCGAGGGCAAGGGTGGTCAGCTTCATTCCGGGCGATTCCTGGGGTCCAGCGGTTTCCGAGGCGGAGGACACCTTACGCACCGGAGCCCGGGGTCTTGCCGGCGCTCTCTGCGATTCGGAGCGCGCGGCTCAGGCGGGCCGGTGTTCCAGCAGGCAGACCGCGTAGACCGCGATTCCCGCCCCGCCGGCGAGGGCGCCCAGGCCCTCGGTCGATTTGCCCTTCACGTTCACCGCGTCCGGCGCCAGGCCGACGAGGTCCGCGATCGACGCCCGCATGCGGGCGCGGTGCGGGCCGATCCGCGGCCCGTCGGTGACGGCGACCACGTCGACGTTGACGACGCCCCAGCCGGCCGCGCGCACGCGCTCGAGGGCCAACCCCAGGAGCCGCGCGCTCGAAGCGTCCTTCCACGACGGGTCGTCGTCGGGAAAGAGGCTCCCGATGTCGTCGAGCCCGGCGGCGCCCAGCACGGCGTCGGTGATCGCGTGGAGCACCGCGTCGCCGTCGGAGTGCCCGACCGGACCGGTGGGGTGGGGCAGGGTCACGCCGCCCAGCACGCACGGTCGGCCCTCGGCCAACCGGTGGACGTCGTAGCCGTTGCCGACGCGCAGGCTCACCGGTGCGCTCCCTGGCGCCGCGAGGCGAGCACGGCCTCCGCCAGCGCGAGGTCGGCCGGCGTCGTGATCTTGAAGTTGGAGAGGTCTCCCTCGACCAGCGCGACCGGGCCGCGGTAGCGCTCCCATAGGGCGGCGTCGTCGGTGGGCGAGTAGCCGTCGCGGCGGCTCTCTTCGAGCACCTCGCGGAACGCGCGCGCGGCGAAGGCCTGGGGCGTTTGCGCCGCCCACAGCGAGCTGCGGTCGAGCGTGCGCTCGGCGAAGCGTCCGTCGCCGGTGCCCTTCACCGTGTCGCGCACCGGCACGCCGAGCAGCGCCGCGCCCTCGTCGGCCGCGCGCCGCACGGTCGCGTCGATCTGATCGGGCCGCACCAGCGGGCGTGCGGCGTCGTGTACGCAGATCACGTCCACGCCGAAGCCGCACCAGCGCACGCCGCAGCGCACCGAGTCGGCGCGCTCGGCGCCGCCGGTCACGACCCCGCGCACCTTGTCGAGGGCCGGCCGCTCGGCGCACAGGCGCTCGATCGCCTCGACGTCGGACGGGTGCGCGACGATGAGCACCTCGGCCACGGTCGCGGCGGCGGCGAAGGCCGCGCAGGTGACCTCGAGCACGGGGACGCCGCCGAGCGCAAGAAGCGGCTTGCGCTTGGGCGTGGCGCCCATGCGCGTGGAATTTCCGGCGGCAACCAGGACCACGGCGGCGCTGGGGTGGGGCAGCGAGGGGCTCAGTGCTTTCTCCGCGACCCGGATGAGCGTAGGGTGCCCCGAGGCGCGGAAGAAGGCTTTTCGATGCGGAGCGAGCTGGAAGACACGTTGCCCGAGGACCTGGTGCCGCCGGACTCGCCGTGGCCGGTGATCCTCGGCATCGACCCGGGCACGCGCGTGGTCGGCTACGGAGCGGTGGTCGCCGCCACCGACGGCGCGCGCCTCCTGGTGTGCGGGGCAATCCGCGCCGGGTCGCGGGCGCCCGCGCCGCAGCGGCTGGCTCATATCGGCCGCGACGTGCGCCTTCTGGTCCGGCGCCTGCGGCCGCGCGTGGTGGTGGTCGAGAAGGCCTTCCACGCGGTCAATGCCCAGTCGGCGCTGCGGATCGGCGAGGGGCGCGGCGTGGTGCTCGCCGCGGCCGCCGAGGGCGGCTGCAGCGTCGCCGAATACCCGCCGTCGGTGGCCAAAAAGGCGGTCGGCGGCCACGGCGGGGCGACCAAGGACCAGGTTCGCGCCATGGTGACGACCATCCTGCGCCTGGAGCGGCCGCCGGAGCCCGACGACGCGAGCGACGCCCTGGCGCTAGCCCTGGCCCACGTGCACCGCATGCGGCTCTCGGACGCGCTCGGCCGCTGACGGACGCGCCGCCGCCCGCCGGCGCCGCTCACGAAGTGGCAAGGTCCCCCTTGCCGCAACGGGGCCCGCTCCTTCCAATAATGTTGATGGCTAGCCAGCCACGCCCCACGCCCACCGAGCAGCCGACGCCGGAGGACCTCGAAGCCGTTGGAGCTGCGCTCGAAGCGGCGCTCCCGGGCCTCCAGGTGCTCGATCGCGGGCTGGAGTTCGACGAGCGCTCGCACGCCGAGCTCGCCGGCGTCGACGGCGCCGGACACCTGGTGCTGGTGCGCCTCGCCGGCGAGGACGCCGACCGCTCCGCGGTCGAGGCGTTGGACCTCGTCGCCTTCGCGCGCCACCACGTGGGGCTGATCGCGCGCCACCTCGGCAGCGGCCGCATCGCGCCGGCGCTGGAGCCGCGCGTGCTGATCGTGCTGGAGCCGGGCGATACGCTGCTCGCCTCGCGGCTGGAGCCGCTGGTCGGCCGTGGGATCGAGCTGCTCGAGCTGCGCTCGGTGCGCAGTGCCGCCGGCGACCGGGCCTACCTCGTGCCGCTGCACGTCGAGCAGCACCCCACCGCCGACGCCTCGCCGGCGACGGTCGAGCGCTTCCTGGCCGCGCTCCCTCCGGATCGTGAAGAGGTCGGGCGGCTCCTGTGCTCGCGCCTGGCGCGGCTCGACGACGAGCTCCGCCTCGAGGCGACGCCCGAGTCGGTGGCCTGGTTCTTCCAGGACCAGCTCCTGGCCCGGCTCGACGCCAAGGGCGGCCTGCTGCGGGCCGCGGTGGGGCCGCGCGGCCGGATGCGCGAGATCGCCGGGGCGCGCGAGGCCGACGAGCTGCTCGAAAGCGCCCTGTCGCGCCTGGTCGAGGAGGTCGGGCGCGCGCCGGACGACCTGCCGGTCCCGGTGCAGCCCCCCGACGGGATGCCGCTCCTCACGCCCGAGGAGATCGAGGCCTTCCGCGGGGTCGAGTAGCGTCCCGATTTGGGGACCCGCGCGCGCGCGCCGGATCGGGCTGGACGCGGCGGGTCGCAAATGCAAGCTGAGGGTCCACACTCCCCTACCTGGGCCCCCCCCCGAAAGCCGCGCGTTCCCCCTGCGACGGCGTGCGCGGCGCAGCAAGCGAAGAGCCCGATGAAGTGGACCGAGGCCCGAAAGCGCCTCCTCAACCTCGCGACGGGGCGCGAAAGCGCGCCCTCGGCCGAGCCGCCCCCGCCTCCCGCGGCGGAGCCAGGCGGCGACGGCGCGGCGGAGCGGCTGCGCTCCACGCCTCCCCCCGCCGGGCGCCCCGGCCCGCGGCTGGCCGAGCCCGAGGAGCGGTGCGCGCGTGCGGTGTCGCTCTGCGTCGCGAGCGGCAAGGGCGGCACCGGCAAGAGCGTCCTGACGGCGTCGCTCGCGCAGCTCCTCGCGGCGCGCGCGCGCACGATCCTCCTCGACGCGGACCTGGGCGTGGGGAACGCGCACATCCTCCAGGACGTCTCTCCCGAGCGGACGCTGCTGGACGTCGCCGAGGGGCGGCACGCGGTGCGCGACGTGCGCACGCCGTGCGGGGCGTCGATCGACCTGATCGCAGCGGGCTCGGGGGTGCCGCGCATGGCGGACCTCTCGACGTACGAGATGCACCTGATCGCGCATGGGCTGGACGAGCTCGAGGGCGACTACGGCTTCGTGCTGGTGGACTCGGCCGCCGGTATCTCGCGCCAGACGATGGCCTTCGCGGAGGCGAGCGACGTGACGCTGGTCGTGACCACTCCCGACCTGACGGCGATGACCGATGCCTACGCGTTCCTCAAGGTGCTCTTCACACGCCGCGCGGCGGCGCGCACCCTGCTGGTCGTGAACCGCGCCGAGAGCGAAGGCGAGGCGGAGCGCGTGCAGCACCGCATCACCGACGTGTGCGGGCGCTTCCTGGGCCAGGCGCCGCGCGTGCTCGGGTGGATCCCGAGCGACTCCGCCGTGGTGCGCGCGGTAAACCACCGCTCGTCGGTGGTGGCGTTCGAGCCCGAGTCGCGCTCCGCGCGCGCCGTCGAGCGGCTGGCGTGTCGGCTCGTCGTGGAGCTCGCGGGCGGCGCCGACAGCCCCGCCGCCGACCCGCGCGGCCTCGGCCGGCAGCTCCTGCGCAAGCTCGGATATTCCGGCGAAGGAGCCTGAAACCAAACCGCCCCCGCTCGGTCCAGGGGGGCATGGACACCGTTCGCGAACCCGCTTGGGCCTGGATCCTCGCCGGCCTCATGACCGGCATCCTCCTGCGCGAGCTGCGCGCTCCGCCGGCGCCGGTGCTCACAGCGGCCGAGCGCGCACGCTGGGGGCCCGACGCCGATCCGCGGCGCATGTCGCCCCGCGAGTTGCGCCGAATCCCCGGGGTGGGGGAGTGGCGTGCCCTCGCGGCGGCCCGCGAGCGCTGGGGGCACGATCCTGTCAAGGGGGTACTTCGCTGGTCGGATGTGCCGGGAATCGGTCCCGGAACCGAGCAAAAAGCGGCTCTCTGGCTCGCTGAGCGGGGGGTGTCGGACTCAAGTCTCGTTCTTCGAGAAGTCTCTGCTAAAAGGGCCGCGTGTCCGGACGAACCCTGACCCCGGTCTTCCTGCTTTGCGCCCTCGTGATGTCGGTCCCGCTGTGGCCGCGCGAGGCGTCGGAAGCCGATTTGTTCCCTCCATCGCCCGGCGGCGCGGTGCAGGCCGCCGCGCCTTCCCCACCTCCGCCCCCGGTGCTGGTGCGCGGCCGGGTGCTGGGTCTCGACGGGACCCCGCTCGCCGCGGTGCGCGTTGGCTTCGAGGGCGTGCGCTCCGGCGTGCCGGCACAGAGCGACGCGGCGGGGGAGTTCGCGCTCGAGGCTCCGCCCGAGCTGTCCTCGCACGCCGCGCTGCTGCGCGTGCTCGGTCCGGACCTCGTCACGGTGTGCGCGAGTGTGGTCGAGCGCGGCCGCGTCGACGCGTCGCACGTGCTCGTCGCCGCGCCGCGGGTCGATCTCGAGGGCACGGTGACCGACCCGCTCGGGGCGCCGCTCTCCGGCGCGCGGGTGCGTGTGCTGGTCGAGCCGCTGCTCGCCGCCTACCCCGGTCCGCTCGACCAAGCGCGCGTCGAGGTCGTGTCCGTGCGCACCGACGACGAGGGACGCTTCGCGCTGCGCGGCGTTCCGGCCGTGGCCGGCGCGCGCGTCGTCGCGGTGTTGGCGAACCACGAGCCGGGCGAGACCGCGGTGCCCGCCGCGGGCGGAGGCGAGCCGGGGCAGGTGCTGCTCGTGCTGCGGCCGAGCTTCCCGGCCGGTCCGCTCCCGGGCGCGGCCAACTCGATCTCCCAGGACGGCTGACGGCGGGCGCCCGTTGCGGCTCGGCCGGGGCCGTCGAGGGGCCGAGCCCGACCCGCTGGATCCGTTCCCGAGGCCACGCCGCGAGGCCCGGCAACCGCCGCGGGGCCCAGCAACCGCCGCGGGGCCCAGCAACCGGCGACCGGCCGACCGGTGAGCGCGGGGGCTGCGCCCGGAACGAGCGCGGGGCCATCCGAGCCCGTCCGGCCACCCGGGTCTCCCCGCCGGCCGCGATCGGGCCGTCTAGTCTCCCGTCCGCCGGGAGCGTAGACTCGGTCGAGGACCCGCCGTGACTCCCATCCAAGACCTGGATCCGCTACCGCTCGCCCGGGAGGACGTCGTCGCGTCGCTCCAGGCCGCCCTCGAGGAGGACCTCGGGAGGGGCCTCGGCGACGGCCCCGCCGCCGCTCTCGCCGGTGATCGCACCACCTGGGCCGCCGTGCCGGCCGGGCGACGGGCGCGCGGGCGGCTGCGGGCCAAGGCGGCCGGCGTGCTGGCTGGGATCGACGTCTTCCGCTGGACCTTCGAGCGGCTCGATCCCGGCGTGGCCTGCGAGGCTTGCCTGGCCGATGGCGACGCGGTGGCCGACGGCGACGAGGTGGCCGTGGTGGAGGGCGAGGCGCGCGCGCTCCTGACCGCCGAGCGCACGGCTCTCAACTTCGTCCAGCGCCTCTCCGGCATCGCCACGCTGACGGCCCGCTTCGTCGCGGCGGCGGGAGGCCGCGCGCGCATCCTCGACACGCGCAAGACGACGCCCGGGCTGCGCCTCTTCGAGAAGTACGCGGTGCGCTGCGGGGGCGGGGAGAACCACCGCTTCGGGCTGCACGACGAGGCGATGGTGAAGGACAACCACATCGACCTGGCCGGGCGGAGCATCGCCCAGGTGGTCGCGGCGATCCGCGACGGGAACGGCGCGGCCTTCCGCGTGACGGTCGAGGCGCGCGACGAGGCCGAGGCGCTCGCCGCGGCCGCGGCCGGGGCGGACGTGGTGCTGCTGGACAACATGGCGCCCGGGGAGCTCGAACGGCTGGTTCCGCTTGTGCGCTCGGCCGCCGAGCGCGCCGTCGAGATCGAGGCCTCCGGCGGCGTGGACCTGGACACCGTCGAGCGCATCGCGCGCACCGGCGTGGACCGCATCTCGGTCGGTGCGCTGACGCACTCGGCGCCGGCGCTCGACCTGTCGTTGGCCCTGGAGGTGCTCGCGTGAGCGCCTCCCCGAACCGCCGCGAGCTGGCGCTCGATCTGCCGGCGGCCCACAGCACCGTGCCGGTGGCGCGGCGCGTGCTGCGCCACTTCGCGCGGCTGATGGGGCTCGCCGACGGCGAGGTCGAGATCCTGATGCTGGTTTCGTCCGAGCTGCTCGGCAACGCGATCGACCACGGCGGCGGCGAGGGCGCGATGGAGGCCGTCGAGGGCGAGGCGCGGGCGCGGATGAAGCTGCGCCTGAGCCTGGATGCGAGCGGCTGGACCTTCCGCGTCTCCGACGAGGGCGGTGGCGAGCCGGCCGACGTCGAGGGGCTGCTCTCCCAGGACGGCGTGCCGGACCTGGAGGATGAGCGCGGGCGTGGGTTCTTCCTCGTCGCGCAGATGGTGGACCGGCTCGGCGTGGAGAAGAGCGCGGACGGCCGCGGCCTGACCTTCGTCGCGGCGCGCGCGCATGGCGCCGACTGAGCCCGGCGGCGCCACGCCGGCGCCAACGCCCGGCTCGGCGCCTGGCTCAGCGCGCGGCTCAGCATCCGGCTCGGCGCCTGGCTCGGCATCCGGCTCGGCGCCTGGCTCGGCATCCGGCTCGGCGCCTGGCTCGGCATCCGGCTCGGCGCCTGGCTCAGCGCGCGGCTCAGCATCCGGCTCGGCACCCGACTCAGCGCCGGACTCCGCGCCGGACTCCGCGCCCGGCGCCTCGCCCGGCGCCTCGCCCAACCGGGCCGGCGGGCCGGATCCGGAGCCCGCGGAGGGGGCTTCCGCGGGTCCGCCGGTGCGCTGGCTGCGGGCCATGGGGGATCGGCTGGCGCGGGTGCCGCGTGCGGTGGGTGGGGTGCTCGCGGTGCTCTGGGCCGGCTTCGTGTGGTCGCTGAGCGGCGGCCCGCCGCCCGAGGTGCCGCTGACGGCGTTTTGGTCGTACGTGCTCAACCTGGCCCACGCGCCGCTCTTCGCGGTGTTCGCGGTGCTGCTCGCCCTGGCTTTGCCGCGGACGGGGGAGCGCGGTTGGCCCGCGCTCGGCGGGCGTGAGCGGGCCCTGGTGCTGGCGGCGGTGCTGGGGTACGGCGTGGTCGACGAGTGGCACCAGTCGTTCCGGCCCGACCGCGTGGCCTCCTGGACCGATGTGGTGACCGACCTGGCGGGGGCCGCCTCGACGTTGGCGGTGGCGGCCTATGTCGCGCGCTTCCGCGCGGGCGCGGGTGGGCTTGCGGTGCGCCTGGTCCTGGGCGTGGCGGCCTGCGCGGCGGCTGCTTGGGTGGCCGCGTTTCTTTAGACTCCCGGGCTCTATGGACGCTCACGAAAGCTGGCAGAGCCCGCTCGCCTCGCGCTACGCGAGCGAGGACATGCGGCGTAACTTCTCGGACCTCCACCGCTTCACGCTGTGGCGCAAGCTGTGGATCGCCCTCGCCGAGAGCGAGCAGGAGCTGGGGCTCGACATCACCGACGCCCAGCTCGCGGAGCTGCGCGCGCACGCCGAGGACGTCGACTTCGAGGCCGCGCGGCGCTACGAGCGTGAGCTGCGTCACGACGTGATGGCCCACGTGCACGCCTGGGGCGACCAGTGCCCGAACGCGCGCGGCATCGTCCACCTGGGGGCGACCTCGTGCTTCGTCACCGACAATGCCGAGCTCCTGATGCTGCGGCGCGGCCTGGAGCTGATCCGCGCCCAGCTCGTGTCGCTGATCGGCCGGCTGCGGGCCTTTGCGCTCGAGCAGCGCTCGGTGCCGGCGCTGGGGCTGACGCACTACCAGCCCGCGCAGGCGACGACCGTCGGCAAGCGCGCGAGCCTGTGGCTGCAGGATCTGGTGTTCAACCTGGCGGACCTCGAGCACGTGCTCGCGCAGCTGCGCTTCCGCGGCGTGAAGGGCACGACCGGCACCCAGGCCTCGTTCCTGGAGCTGTTCGACGGCGACCACGGGAAGGTGCGCGAGCTCGACCGGCTGGTGGCGCAGCGCATGGGCTTCGAGCGCGTCTTCGCGGTGACCGGGCAGACCTACCCGCGCCAGGTCGACTTCCGGGTGTGTCAGGCCCTGGCCGGCATCGCCCAGTCGGCGGCCAAGTTCGCCGTCGACCTGCGCCTCTCCGCCGGGAGGCGCGAGATGGAGGAGCCCTTCGAGAAGAAGCAGATCGGCTCGTCGGCCATGCCGTGGAAGCGCAACCCGATGCGCTCCGAGCGCATCGGCGCGCTGGCGCGGCACGTGCTCGCGTTGCTCGACAACGCCTCGCAGACCGCTGCGAACCAGTGGTTCGAGCGCACGCTCGACGACTCCGCCAACCGGCGCATCACGCTGGCCGAGACGTTCCTGGCGACGGACGCGGTCCTGCAGCTCTACCTGAACGTGGCGGGGGGCATCGTCGTGCACCGGGCGGTGCTGGACCGCGTGCTGCGCGAGGAGCTGCCCTTCCTGGCCACCGAGCACGTGCTGATGGCCGCGGTCAAGGCCGGCGCCGACCGCCAGGACGCGCACGAGCGCATCCGCGTGCTGGCGCGCGAGGCCTCCGAGGCGATCCACCGCGGCGAGCCGAACCCGCTCCGTGAGCTGGTCGCGCGCGACGAGCTGTTCGCGCCCGTGGCGGGGCAGCTCGAGGCCCTGCTCGACCCGGCGCGCTACGTCGGGCGCGCTCCGCAGCAGGTGGAGGAGTTCGTGGCGGCCGAGGTCGACCCGCTCCTCGCGCGCTATGCCGACCTGCCCGAGGTCGAGGGCGACGTGCGCGTGTAGCGCTTGCGACCCGGTCGCAGGTCCCGCCTCGCCTGTCAAATGCGAACTCCTAAGCAGGCGCAAATTGTCGTTAGCGCAACCCCCTTTCCGACCCTTTTTTTTCTCCTAGCTGCTTAGTTATCAAGGGGTTGCGGTTGCGCTCGGCGGCTCACGCATGAGCCACAAAAGGTGCTCGATTTCAGAAAGAGCTCAGCGCGCGGTATGTTTTCGCACCGCGCCATCCCTCGCACTACTTCCCCACGCGCGATTCCCTCGACCCCCGGCGTCTCGTGTAGGCAGAACAAACGACGTCCGTGACCGCACCCGGAATTCCCAACGAATACACCCTGTCGACCACGTGCTTCGGCGCGCGGCTGGGAAGTATCCAGGACCAGATCTTCGCCGCCGTAGGCATGGGCTTTCGGCGCATCGAGCTGGGCCTGACCGAAATGCCGCCCACGATGGACGGCCTCGAAGAGTCCCGCCGCGAGACCGGCGTCTCGATCGGCTCGCTGGTCGCGGGCTGCCGCGACTCGATGAACGGCGGCGTGCTCCCCTCGGCCCGGCTCGGCAGCCCCGATGCCGACGAGCGCGAGCGCGCGATGAACTCGGTCCGCCGCCACGTGCGCCTCGCCCAGTCCTGGGGGTGCGACACGGTCGTGATCCGCGGCAACCGCGTCGCCGACGAGCAGCTGCGCCAGCGCACCAAGGACTACGACGCGCAGATCGAGAAGGACGGCATGTCGCCCGAGCTCCGCGAGGAGCTGCTCGGCTTCGCCCACGAGGTCCAAAAGGGCGGGCAGAAGCAGGTCGAGAACCTCTGCCGCTCGCTCTTCACGCTCCACCAGGAGCACCCCGGCGTGCGCTTCGCCGTGGAGCCGGGCATCCAGCTCGACGACGTCCTCGGCTTCGAGGCGATGGGCTGGGTGCTCGACGACCTCGGCTCCCAGGGCGTGACGTACTGGCACGACGTCGGCCGCATCCACATGCGCGAGCGGCTCGGGCTGCCCGGGCAGGGTGAGTGGCTGGACTCCTACGGCGCCCGCATGGCGGGCGTGCACCTGCAGGACGCCGGCGACGAAGAGGCGGAGATGCCGATCGGCCTCGGCGAGGTCGACTTCAAGCTGCTCAGGGAGTACGTGCCCGGCAACGCCGAGCGCGTGCTGGAGATCGGTCCGCGCCACGGGCGCGCCGAGATCCTGGCCAGCGTCCGCTTCCTGGTCGACGCCGGCTTCTAGCCCGACCTATCCATGGAGCTCACGCCAGACGCCGTATCTGCTCGCCAGGTCACGACTTCGCTCTCTCGCCGTCCTCGACGACCCGTCCAGGTCGCCTCCGGGCGCCTCGGTCGCAAAGCCGCAACCTGGCGGCATCT
>JBCCGI010000139.1:0-14669 GCA_039029355.1 Planctomycetota bacterium | reverse complement strand
CTGAGCTCGCGTGGCCGAAGGCAGGCGCTCAAGAGCTACCTGCGCTACTACAACCGAGTCCGCCCTCACGGTAGCCTCGGCTACTCGCCCCCGATGAACCGGATCGAGCGATCGGGATGAACAACGTCCCTGGAAACGACAGCTAGGCTCCGCCGCATGACCCGCGCCGAGGCCTGGCTCCAGCACGTCGCGAACGCCCTCGTGGGCGGCACCGGGCTCGTCTATGGCTGGATGCGCTACTTCGCCGAGCCGGCGGACGAGTTCGCGATCGTCAACCACCCCTGGCAGCCCGATCTGCAGCACCTGCACATCCTGTCCGCGCCGCTCCTGGTCTTCGCCAGCGGGCTGATCTGGCGCGATCACGTGTGGAAGCGGGTGAAGGCGGGCTTCCGGCCGCGGCGCAAGCTGGGCTTGGCGCTCTTCGGGCTGCTGCTCCCGATGGTGGTGTCCGGCTACCTGGTGCAGACGGCGAGCGACGAGACCTGGCAGCGGATCTGGATCTGGACGCACGGGCTCACCTCGGTCGGCTGGCTCGTGGCCTACCTCGCCCATCAGGTGTCGCCGAAGCGCTCCGCGGCCTCCTCGGCCCCGGGCGCGCGCGGGTAGACCGGGCCGTCGGCCGACAGCACCAGCTCCAACAGCCGCGTCGAGTAGGCGCGCTGTCCGCGGCGCAGCGTGTTCGAGCGGATGCGGCCGTTCTCGCGCCGCATGTGGCGGCGCAGCTCGCGGACCAGCGTGCGACCCTCGCCGCCGCGGCCGCCCGAGCTCAGCACCAGGGCGCGCGTGCCCAGGCACACGATCCGGTCGACCATCTCCGCGCCGTAGAGGTAGACGAGCTCGGCCGAGCGCCCGCTGGCGCTCTGCGCCGCGGCGAGGTCGCCGCCCGCGCGGTGGATGCGGGCCAGGATCGCCAGCGCCAGGGCTTCGGCGCGGTAGAAGCCGATCTCGCGTGCCGACTCGGTGGCGCGCTCGACCGCGGCGCGGGAGGACGGGTCGTCGGCCTCCCAGAGCAGGATCCCGAGCCACGACTCGGCGATCACCTGGCCGCGGCGGTCCTCGATCTCGCGCGAAGAGAGCAGCGCGTCGCGCAGCTGCACCTCGGCTTCCTCGGCGCGGTCGAGATCGACGAGGAGCGCGCCGAGGCGCGCGCGCGCCTCGACCTCGAAGCGCCGTTCGCCGGCCCGTTCGGCCAGGCGCACGGCCCGCCGGGCGGCGCCCAGCGCGCGTCCCGAGCGGCCGATCGAGCGCAGCAGCCGCGCCCGCAGCAGGCTGGCGAAGCCCAGGATGCCGAGCGGCGGCGCGCCCTCGGCGCGCAGCTCGGTGAGGCAGGCGCCGATGCGGTCGAGGCCCTGCTCGAAGCGGTCCTCCAGCGTGTCGACCAGCGCGATGGCGAGGTGCGCGAGCGCGCGGTGCGACGCCTCGGCGGCGTCGCCGAGGGCCTCCTGCGCGAGCTGGCGCGCGTCGGCGAGCTCGCCGATCTGCGCCTGCACCGCCCCGAGCCGGCGCTTGATCTCGCCGCGCAGCGGCCGCGGGCCGCCTTGCTCGACGAGCTGCATCGCGTTGCGCAGGAAGCCGCGCGCCAGGCCGAACTGCCCGGTGCCGGCCGCGTAGCGTCCGTGCAGCAGGTAGAGGCGCGCCGCCGAGGCCGGGTCGGCGTCCGCGTCGACGTCCATCTCCACCAGCCGGTCGAGCAGCTCGCGCTCCTCGTCGCGCACGCCCAGCCGATCGGCCGCGTCCGCGGCGGTCTCCAGCAGCGAGAGCCGCGCCGCGCCGGCCACCGGGTCGCCCGACATCGCGTCGACCGCCTCGAGGCCCCAGCGGGCCAGGATGAGCATGCGCTGGGCCGAGGCCCGCCGGCGCAGGCGCACGATCAGGCCCAGCACGAGCTCGAGCGTCGCCTTGTGCTCCTCGGCCGCGCGCAGGTGGAAGGCGCGCTGGAAGAGCTCGCCGGCCGAGACCTCGTTGCCCTCGGCCGGCTCCAGCCCACGGGCGGCGGCGGCGTGGAGCCGCACGCGGCGCGCCGGCTGCATCGTGCGGTAGATCGCCTCGCGCAGCGCCGGGCGTGCGAAGCGGTAGCGCTGCCCCGCGGGCACGAGCCAACCCTCGCGCACCAGCCGCGGGAACAGCTCGTCGATCTCCTCGCGCGTCGTCGGAGGGAAGGCCCGCAGCAGGAAGTCCGGCTCGATCCGGCCGCCGACGATGGCCAGCCGCTCCAGCCAGCGCCGCAGCTCGGGCTCGAGGCCCCGCAGGCGGGCGGCGATCAGCGTCTGCAGCGAGGCCGGCATCGGGAGCTCGTCGGGCGCGATCAGCAGGCGCAGCGCGCCGTCCGCGGCCGGTTCGACCGAGCCCTGGTTCACGAGCTCGTGCAGGATCTCGTCGACCAGCCCCGGGTTGCCGCGGCTGCGCTGCCACAGCACCTCGCTGAGGCGCAGGCGCGGTACCGTGCGGTGGAATACCCGCCGCACGAGCTCCGTCACCGCGCCGACGGTCAGCGGCCCGAGCTCGACCCGTTCGACCGGGATCGAGGTCTCCTCGCCGCTGTCTTCCCCGGCGCGCGTGATCAGGGCGGTCAGCTGCCCGAGCGCCTCGGGGTTCTGTCCCGAGACCTCGTCGCGGCTGCCGGCCACCAGCAGGACACGCATGCGGTGCAGGCGCGCCACCAGGGTGCCGAGCGCGTCCAGAGTGACCGCGCCGGCCCGGTGCAGGTCGTCGAGGAAGACCACCAGCGGCCGCTCGCGCGACAGCGCGGCCAGCCAGTCGGCGAGCGCCACGCCCACCGAGTCGGGGAAGCGCGCGTCGGGCGACGGGTCGAGGGCGGCCTCCAGGAGCGCGGCCGTGTCGGGCGACACCAACGCCTCCAATCGCGCCCGCTCGCGCACGCGCGGCGCGCGCCCTGGAGGGAGCTGCAGCCAGCGGTGCAGGAGCAGCGACAGCGCTCCGCCCGAGCGCGTCTCCGCCGTCTCGGTCCAGCGTCCGTAGAGGTAGATCGGCGGCTCGACTCCGAGCCGCGCGCGCGCGGCGAACTCGCGCGCCAGGCGCCACTTGCCGCTGCCCGCCGGGCCGACGAGCCACGCCACGGCGCCGCGCCCGTCGCTGAGCACGGTCGCGAAGAGCGCGCGCAGCGCGGCCAGCTCCTGGTCGCGTCCGACCAGCGGCGTGTCGTGCGCCTCGCGGTGCTGGCGGCGGGCCAGGCGCGTGTCGTCGGAGCCGACCTCGGTGCGCCACCAGGAGCCGGCCTCGCCTTGGTCGAGGATCGACGCCAGCTCGGCGGCGGAGGGGCGCTCCTCGGGCGCGCGCGCGAGCATCTGCAGCAGCACCGCGTCGAGGAAGGGCGAGAGCTCCGGCGAGAGCGCCGACGGCGCGGTCGGACGCGCGGTGGCGAGGGCGGCGAGCAGCGCGTCGGCGCCCTCCTCCTCGAGCGCGCGCGGCAGCACGCGCCCGCTCGAGCGCGTGATCGGCCCCGACGCGAGCCCCCCGGCGCGCGGGTCGTAGGGGTGGACGCCGGTGGCCAGCTCGTAGAGCACCACCCCGAGCGCGAAGACGTCCGCCGGCGTGCCCGCCGGGCGGCCCTGGGCGCGCTCGGGGGCGAGGTAGGGCAGGCTGCCGCCGTCCGCGTGGGCGTCGGCCAGCCCGGCGCACGAGCGCGCCAGTCCCAGATCGAGCAGCACCGCGCGCCCGTCGAGGTCGAGCCGCACGTTCTCGGGCTTGAGGTCGCCGTGGACGACCCCTTCGGCGTGCAGCGCCGCCAGCGCGCCGGCGAGCTGCATGCCGACCTGGCGCAGCTGGGCCTCGGGCAAGGCGCCCTCGTGCGACAGCCGCTCGGCCAGGGTCCGGCCCGGGACGTAGTCCATCACGAGCAGCGGGCCCTCGTCGTCCTCGCCGCAGGCCAGCACGCGGACCAGCGACCCGTGCCGCACCCGCCCGCCGATCTCGGCCTCGGCGCGCAGCGCGGCGCAGGCGCGCGGGTCCAGCGCCAGGGCGGGCAGCAGCCGCTTGACCGCGACGACGGTGCCGAGCTCCAGCCCGGCCCACGGAGCCGCGAGGCGAGCCAGCTCGACGGTCGACGTCGCGCCCGCGCCGAGCGGGCCCACGCGTTCCAGTTGGGGAAGGGCCGTTTCCACCGTTAGAATCCCGCAGCCCAGGATCATCTCCATGACCTTCTCCGTCTACAACAGCTACTCGAAGAAGAAGGAGCCGTTCGAGCCCCTCACCCCAGGTCGGGTTCGGATGTACAACTGCGGTCCGACGGTCTACAACCGCGCGCACATCGGCAACTTCCGCTCGTACCTCTTCGCCGACATCCTGCGCCGCTGGCTCGAGTACCGCGGCTTCGAGGTCCGCCAGGTGATGAACTTCACCGACGTCGGGCACCTCCTCGACGAGGAAAACGACGCCGGCGAGGACCGCGTCGAGGCCCAGGCGCGGCGCGAGAACAAGAGCCCGCAGGAGATCTGCCAGGCGAACATCGACCTCTTCAACCAGGACCGCGACGCCCTCGGCATCCTGCCCGCCCACGAGAACCCGCGCGCGAGCGACCACGTCCCTGAGATGCTCGCGATCGTCGACGACCTGATCGCGAAGGGGCACGCCTACGAGGTGCAGGGCGAGGACGGCACCGAGGTGTACTTCGACGTCACGTCCTTCGAGCGCTACGGCCGGCTGTCGGGCAACCGCGTCGACGAGCTCGACGACGGCGCACGCATCCAGGTGCGCCAGGAGAAGCGCAACCCGAAGGACTTCGCCCTCTGGAAGGCCGACGCGAAGCACCTCCAGAAGTGGGAGAGCCGCTTCGGCGCCCACGGCTTCCCCGGCTGGCACATCGAGTGCTCGGCCATGGCGCTCAAGCACCTCGACGTCACGATCGACATCCACACCGGTGGCGAGGACAACATCTTTCCGCACCACGAGTGCGAGATCGCGCAGTCCGAGTGCCACACCGGCGACTCCTTCTCGCGCTACTGGATGCACGCCCGCTTCCTGCAGGTCGACGGCGGCAAGATGTCGAAGAGCCTGGGCAACGTCTACTCGGTCGACGACGTCGCCGGAAAGGGCTTCGAGCCGCGCGCCCTGCGCTACGCGCTGATCCGCGGCCACTACCGCCAGCCGCTGAACTTCACCTGGAAGGTGATGGGCGAGGCGGCCAGCGCGCTCGAGGGGCTCGACGACCTCGCGCGTCGGCTGCACCTCGCCGCCGAGGGCCAGGGCGCGGCCGAGGCGCCCGACGCCGGCGCGGACGTGCTCGCGGCCTCCCGCACGCGCTTCGAGTCGGGCATGGACGACGACCTCAACACGCCGATCGCGCTGTCGGCGCTCTTCGAGCTCCGCACGGCCGTGCTCGAGCAGGCGCTGGGTCGCGACGTCGCGTCCGAGGCGCTCGACTTCGTGCGCGCGGCCAACGCCGTCCTCGGCGTCATCCAGACCGAGAAGGAGTCGGTCGACGACGACATCCAGGCGCGCATCGACGCGCGCAACGCCGCGCGCGCAGGCCGCGACTTCGCCGAGTCGGACCGCATCCGCGACGAGCTCCTGGCCGAGGGCATCCAGCTGGAGGACACGCCCGAGGGCACGATCTGGCGCCGGGCGTCGCGCTAGCGCGCGCGGTGGGGATCGACACGAAGACGCTCCGGGTGTTCGTCGGCTCGCCCTCGGACGGCGAGCCCGAGCGCGCGGTGCTCAAGCTGCTGCTGGCCGAGATCAACGACGACCTGGCGGCGCTGGAGATTCCGGTCGCGTTCCGCTTCCTGGCCTGGGATGACGGCGTCTTTCCCGACGTCGGGCGACCGCAGGCGGTCATCAACGAGCGCCTCGACGAGGCCGACGTCGTGCTGCTCCTGTTCTGGCATCGCTTCGGCTCCGATGCGGGGGAGGAGCGGACCGGGACCGAGGAGGAGTTCTTCCGCGCCCTCGAGCGTCGGCACCGGGAGGGCAGCCCGCGCATCCTGCTCTTCTTCAAGGAAGCGCCCTTTCCGTACGACGTCGATACCGAGCAGCTGGCGCGCCTGCGCGCGTTCCGCGCCCGCTTCGACGTCCGGTCGAGTCTGCTCGCCGGCACGTTCGCGGACGACGACGACCTGCGGTCGAAGGTCCGGCCCGCGCTGCTGTCCGAAGCGCGCCGCTTCAGCCTCGGCGGCGGCGAGCCGGGCGCGAGCGAGACGCTGAGCGCTCCGGAGAGCGCCACGCCGTGGAGCGACAAGCGCGAGCGCGCGCTGGAGACCGACGGCTTCGACTCCGCCGCGCGCGTCTTCCGCGACGGCCCGCTGCCCGGGCGGGTCTTCGCCGTCGAGCTCCTGACCTCCGAGCTGCGCGTCGCGCACTCGGGCCGCGCCACGGCGGTCGAGCTCGACCGCACCGAGGTGGCCGACGCCATCTACCGCGGCTCGGCGCGCCGCGCGCTGCGCGATCTCTGTCTCGACACGCCCGACGTGGAGGACTGGGCGCGGCGCGTCGACCGGCGCATGCACGCGGTGTTGGCGGGCAACGAGGCGGCGAACCTGACCCTGCCGCTCGACCGCTTCCCGCTGCGCTGGGCCTCCGGCGGCGTGTTTGCGATCGTCTCCTACCGCGGCCGCACGTGGACGCCGTTCTTCTTCCGCGACATCTGGCCGACCGGCTGGAACATCTCCCTGGGCGCCTCGGAGGCCACCGACAACCTCCAGGACCCGTGGTCGTTCCTGTGGCGTGAGTTCCTCGAGGAGCTCCTCGTGCTGCGCGCCGCGCCGCGCGGATCGGGCGAGCAGCGGCTCGAGTACCGCCGGCCGGTCTTCGCCCGCAACACCGAGCTGCGCCGGCCCGCCGCCGACGCCGAGTCCTTCTCCGCCGAGCACCGCGAGCTGCGGCGCGTGTCCGACGGGCTCGTGCTGAGCCCGGCCGAGGACCGCCCGCTGACGCTCGACGTGCACCCGACGCACATGTCGCTCCGCGTGAACGGCCCGCACGGCCAGGCGCACTACCGCAACGTGTACGTCGCCGTGAACCCGCGCGAGGTGGGGATCGAGGTCGTCGTGCCGGTTTCGTATGCGCTGGACGACGGCGACTGCCTGCTGGACGGCGAGGTGCTGGGGCCCGAGGGTGAGGCGCCCGAGCTGGTGCGCATGCCGGTGGGGCTGCTGTCCCACGACTACCTGCGCCGCAGCTTCGGCGGTGGGCAGGAGCTGGTCTACGACGACGACGCCTCGATCCTGGGCGGCGAGCTGCGGCCGGACGACCTGGTCGTGTTCGACTGGGACGTCGAGCGCCGCCTCGAGATCGCGGCGTCGGGCTCCGGCCACCCCGGCGAGGTCGAGCGGCATCGGTCCTGGCGCGAGGAGTACGCGGAGATGTTCCGCTTGGCGCGGGACGAGAAGCGCTTCGACGAGCGTCTGCGGCGCTTCACCGCGACCTCGGCGAAGGTCGCGAGCTACTACTTCTCGTGAGGCGTGTCGCCGCAGGCCCAGCCGGCCAGGCGCTCCTCCATGGCCCGCGCGCCGGGGTCGTCGCGCGCGGCGCGCAGGAGCGCGATCAGGTCGCGCTGTAGGGCGCACGCCTCCGGCAGGTCGCCCAGCGCGCGCACGGCCGGCACGAGGTCCTTCATCGTCAGCAGCGTCGCGGCGTGCAGCGGCCCCAGGACGCGGCGCTGGCGTGCGAGGACGTCCTCGAACTCCGCGATCGCCTCCGGGAAGCGTTGCTGGTGGGCGAGCACGACCGCCAGCGTGTGCCGCGCGCCGAGCGTGGCGCCGTGGTCGGCTTCGCGCGCGGCGAGCGCCGTCGCGATCGAGGCGCGGAGCTCCTCCTCCGCGCGCGCGAGCTCGCCCAGCTCGAAGAGGAAGTTCGCGAAGCTCACCTCGACCGCCTGGGTCGAGAGGTGCGCCGGCCCAAAGGCCGCCCGCACCCGGTCGACGAGGCCGCGCCACAGCGTCTCGGCCTCGTCCAGCTTGCCCTGGGTCTGGAGCGCGACGGCGAGGTTGCCGGTCGCCGTCAGCGTGCGCGCGTCGCTGGGGCCGTGGCGCTCGATGCAGAGCTCCACCTCCTCGCGGAAGGCGGCCTCGGCGTCCCCGAGCCTGCCGGAGAAGAAGGCCACCTGGCCGAGCACGTCGAGGCTGACGAGGCGGTCCGGGTCGTCCGCTTCGAAGTGCCGCTCCTGGGCCGCCAACGTCGCACGCGCGAGCCGATCGGCCTCGTCGAGTCGGTCGAGCTCGATCAGCGCCTGGGTCAGGTTGCCCTGGGAGCGCAGCGTGCGCCGGTCGTCCGCGCCGAAGAGGCGCCGGTGCGCGGCCAGGCTCTGGCGCAGGAGCGCCTCGGCCTCGTCCGGGCGCCCCTGTTCGAGGCGCAGGAGGCCCAGCTCGGCGCGCGCGTCGGCCGTGTCGGCGTGCTCCTCCCCGAGCGCCTCGCGGCAGGTGGCCAGCGCCGCCTCGAGCTCGCGCTCGGCGTGCTCCAGCTGTCCGAGCCCGCGGTAGGCTGCGCCGAGCGAGGCGCGCAGGGAAGCCCGCACCGTCGGCCTCCCTGCGAACTCCTCCGGAACGCGCGCGGACGCGTCGTCGAGCAGCTCGCGCACCGTGACCTCGCGGCCCCGTTCGCGGGGCTGCACGGCGCGCAGCAGGCCGGCGAGGAAGGCGCTGACCTCGCGCGCCTTCTCCGCCTCGAGGTCGGCGGCGCGCCGCAGGCGGCCCTCGGTGCGCGCGGAGCGGGCCGAGATCACCGTCGCGGCGAGGAGCGCGAGCGCGAGCAGCGCCGCCGCGGCGACGAGCGCCCGGTTGCGGCGCGCCAGCTTCGACAGCTGGTAGAGCAGGGAGGGGGTCCGCGCGCGCACCGGCTCGTGCGCGAGGAAGCGGCGCAGGTCTTCGGCCAGGTCGGAGGCCGACGCGTAGCGGTCGGCCTGCCGCTTCTCTAGCGCCTTGCCGACGATCGCCGCCAGGTCGCGCGGCACCGCGCGGTCGACCTCGGTCAGGGGCCGCGGCTCGGCCTCGGCGATGCGGCGCAGCGCGGCGGCGCTGACGCTCGCCGGCAGGTCGATCGGCAGCCTCCCGGCGACCAGCTCGTACAGCACGACGCCCAGCGAATACACGTCGGAGCGCGCGTCCTGGCGGTCGGGCGTGCCCTCCGCCTGCTCGGGGCTCATGTAGGCCAGCGTGCCCAGCACCCGGTCGCGGTCCAGCTCCTGCAGCGTGTCGCGCCCGTCCGCGCCGGCGGCGCGCGCGATGCCGAAGTCCAGCACCCGCGGCCGCCCCGAGGCGTCGACCAGGATGTTGGCCGGCTTCAGGTCGCGATGCACGATGCCGCGCTGGTGGGCGTGGTGGACCGCGTCGCAGACGCGGGCGAACACCTCCAGCCGCTCGCGCAGCGGGCGCGGGCGGGCGTAGACGTCCAGGTGCTCGCCTTCGACCAGCTCCATCGCGAAGAACGGCCGCGGCGCGCTGCCGCTCCCCGTCGACGGGGCCACGCCGGCCGCGTGGATCTGCGCGATGCCGGGATGCCGCAGCCGGGCCAACGCCTCGGTCTCGTACTCGAAGCGCCGCAGCAGCTCGTCCGAGACGTAGCGCGCGCGGATGACCTTGAGCGCGACGGTGCGCCGCGGGCGGTCCTGCTCGGCCTCGAAGACGTCGGCGACGCTGCCCTCTCCCAGACGCCGCAGCAGCCGGTAGGAGCCGAGCCGCTGGCCCTCCGCCAGGCGGTCGCCTTCGGCCTGCAGCCACGTGGCCAGGCCGGGGATCAGGTCGCCCGGCTCGGGGCCGGCCTCGGCGCCGTCGGCCAGCAGCCGCTCGGCCCGCGCGCGCAGCTCGTGGTCGGCGCCGCAGGTCGCGTCGAGCACCGTGTCGCGCTCCTCGCCCGCGAGCACGCGCTCCAGGGCCTCGATCAGGCGCGCCTCGCGCGCGGCCTCGGGCCGCGGAGCCTCAGCCATCGAGGCGCTCCCGCAGCCAAAGCCGCGCGGCGCGCCAGCGGCGCTCGGTCGTGCGCAGCGAGCGGCCGATCGTGTCCGCGGTCTCTTCCATGGACAGCCCTCCGAAGAAGCGGAGCTGCACCAGCTGGGCCAGCTCCTCGTCGATCTCTTCCAGCAGCACCAGGGCCTCGTCGAGCCGCAGCACGTCGCGCTCGGTCTCGACGGCCTCGCCGCCCTCGTCCTCCAGCGCGGCGCGGAGGTGCTCCCCGCCATCCCGGGCCGATTTTCGTCGCCGCGCGTGGTCGACCAGCAGGCGCCGCATCGCGGTCGAAGCCGCCTTGAAGAAGTGCCCGCGGCTCGTCCAGCGGGCGCCCTCGATGCGCACCAGGCGCAGGTAGGTCTCGTGCACCAGCTCGGTGGGCCGCAGGGTGTGGCCGGGCCGCTCGCCCGACATGTGGCGCCGGGCGAGGGCGTGGAGCTCTTCATAGAGCAGCGGCAGGAGCTCGTCGTCGGCGCGCTGGTCGCCGCGGCTGACGCGGTTGACGAGCTCGGTGAGGCGCTTCGCGGGGTCCATCGAGCGCCATTCTGGACCGGCGAGGGAGGTTTGTGGCACCGCGGCGCGGCCGGAGCGCATTTCCCGCCGGAACTTGGCGGGCCCCGACCGCGCGGACCGCTGGAGCTCTGCTCCCGCCGCCGGGGCGCCAACGGGCGCCGCCGGGCGGCCAACCCGAGTGACTTTCCGACCATGCCGAGACCTCCGCGCCACCGCCTTCGCCTCCGTCCCGCCGCGTCCGCGGCGCTCCTCCTCCTGACGCCTGCCGCTTGGGCCCAGCAGTCCGAGTCGGCCGCGGACTGCGCCGCCGAGCCGGTGCAGATCGCCTACGGCCAACACGCGAGCTGCGCGCTCTCAGGCGCCACCGACACCGACACGCTCGACTTCCAGGGGCTGACGGGGGAGCGCGTGCGGATCGTCCTCGACGCCGTGTCGGGCAACCTCGACCCATGCCTCAGGCTGCTGGACCCGCTCGGCGCGTGGGTCGACCTCGGCGCCGGGCCCGGCGGGGACTACTGCTGCATCAGCGGCTGCACCCTGGTCGCCGACCTGAGCCTCGGCGAGACCGGGACCTACCGCATGCTGGTCTCCGACTGGGGCAGCGACGAGGGCGGCTCGTACCTGCTGCAACTCGAGCGCCTGCCGCCGGTCTCGAGCCCGCCGCCGGCGCTGATCTACAACGTCACCGCCTCCGACGCCCTCGATCACAGCACCGACGTCGACTTCTTCGCCTTCGCCGCGACGGCGGGCGACCTGATGCAGCTGACCGTCGACGCGGTGTCCGGCAACCTCGACCCGTGCCTCGAGATCCTGGGGCCGAGCGGCGCTCTGCTCGACCTGGGCGGCTCGACGGCGCTGTGCTGCATCAGCGGCTGCGCCATCCAGCACACCTGGACGGTGGCCGAGACCGGCACCCACACGGTGGTGCTCGCCGACTGGGGCAACGACGAGGGGGGCAGCTACGACCTGACGCTGCAGTGCCTCTTCGGAACCTGCCCGCCGCCGCCGTTCCAGCCCTACGGGTTGGGGCTGGCCGGGACCGGGGGGATCGTGCCCGAGCTCACCGGCTCGGGGGTCGCGGCCCTCGGAGGGTCGGTCACGCTGCAGGTCTCCGGCGGTGCACCCGGGGCGGTGGGTCTGCTCGGCGCGTCGCCCAGCGAGGCGTTCCTGCCGATCTTCGGCGGCGCGGTGCTGATCTTCCCCTTCGCGATCGTGACGCCGCTCACGCTCGATGGGGGCGGCGCCGGCGCGCACACCTACCCGGTTCCGGCCACGCCGCCCTTGGTGGGGGAGGCCTTCTTCCTGCAGGCGGGTTTCCTCGACGCGGGCGCGCCCGAGGGCGTGTCGCTGAGCCAGGGGCTCAAGCTCACCGTCATCTAGGCGGCGCGGCCGGGCCGGCGTCGGCTCCGGCCCCCGCGGGCGCCGAGTGGAGCTCCACGCGCGCTTGGCGGAGGAGCGGAGCCGCGCGGGGCGGGGGAGGCGGCGTGCCTACGCCTTGGGCGCCTCGCCGCCGCCTTCCTCTTCCTCCTCCTTGGCGTTGAGGAAGTCGAGGTACTCGGCGTCGACCTGCGACTCGTTGTCGACCTCGGGCTCGGTCAGGTCGACGTCCGGGTGCGCGCCCGGGTTGATCTCGCGGTCGCGCTCCAGCGCATCGCGGATCGTCTGGTCCATCTTGGCAGCGTACTCGACCGAGTCGTCGTACAGCCACACCAGCCGCGGCGCGCGGCGCACACGCAGGACGCCCGCGACGCGCTTGCGCACGAAGCCGGTCGCGTCCTCGAGCATGTGGGCGACCTTGCTCTTGTCGCCCTCGCTGCCGTAGACCGAGTAGAAGAGGCGCGCGGTGTAGAGGTCGTCGGTCAGCTCGACCCGCGTCAGCGTCAGGAACGACGCGCGCGGATCGTTCAGCTCGAACTCGATGCAGTGTGCGGCCCGCTCGAGGATGCGCGCCTCGAGTCGGGCCTTCGTACGCGGGTTGGCCATGGCTTCGGCCGCCGGAGAGACGTCAGATCGTGCGCTGGTACTCGACCAGCTTGTACGTCTCGATGACGTCGCCCTCTTTGATGTCGTTGTAGTCCTTCAGCACGATGCCGCACTCGAAGCCCTCGCGGACCTCCTTGGCATCGTCCTTCTCGCGGCGCAGGGTTCCCATCGAGCCGGTGTGGAGCACCTTGCCGTCGCGGACGAGGCGCAGGCGGTCGTTGCGCCCGATCTTGCCGTCGAGGACGAAGCAGCCGGCGATGTTGCCGATCTTCGAGGACTTGAAGATGCGGCGGATCTCGGCGTGCCCGGTGACCTCTTCGCGCACCTCGGGGGCGAGGGTGCCCTCCATCATCTTGCGCACGTCGTCGAGGAGCTCGTAGATCACCTCGTAGTAGTGCAGCGAGACGCCGGAGCGCTCCATCGCCTGGCGCGCCTTGTTGTTGGCGTTGACGTGGAAGGCGAGGATCCGGGCCTCGGAGGTCGAAGCCAGGTCGACGTCGCTTTCGAGCACCTCGCCGACGCCGGCGTGCAGCACCTTGACGTCGACCTCGTCGTGCGTGAGCTCGCCGAGCTGGTGCTTGAGCACCTCGACGGAGCCCTGCACGTCGGCCTTGATGATCAGGTTGATGGTCGCCTTCTGCGACTCGGCGACGGCCTCGAACAGGGCCTCGCGGCTGGCCACGCTGCGGCGTTCGATCAGCTGCAGGTCGCGGTTCTTGCGGGCGACCTCGCGGGCGACCTCCTGGGCGCGGTCGAGCGACTCGACCACGTGGAAGTTGTCGCCGACGAACGGCAGCTCGTTGAGGCCCGTGACCTCGACCGGCTTGGACGGGCCGGCTTCCTTGATGACCTTGCCGCGGTCGTCGTGGATCGAGCGCACCTTGCCGTAGCCCTCGCCCGCCAGGATGATCTGGCCGGGCTTCAGGCAGCCGTCCTGCACCAGGAGGTGCGCGACCTTGCCCTTGCCCTGCTGGATCTCGGCTTCGAGGACGACGCCGCGCGCGGGGCCGTCGGCGTGGCTCTTGAGCTCTAGTACCTCGCTCTCGAGGAACACGCGCTCCAGCAGGTCGTCGACGCCGGTGCCATTGAGGCCGGAGACCTCGAGCATCGCCGTCTCGCCGCCCCACTCCTCGGGCGTCAGGCCGAGGGTCGCCAGCTCGCCGCGGACCTTCTCGGCGTTGGCCTCGGCGCGGTCGATCTTGTTGAGCGCGACCACGATCGGGACGCCGGCCGCCTTGGCGTGGTTGTACGCCTCCTCGGTCTGCGGCTTGACGCCGTCGTCGGCCGCGACGACCAGGACAACGATGTCGACCGCCGTCGCGCCGCGGGCGCGCATGGCGGTGAAGGCGGCGTGACCCGGGGTGTCGACGATCGTGAGCGTGTGCCCCTTCTGCGTCTGCACCTGGTACGCGCCGATGTGCTGGGTGATGCCGCCGGCCTCACCGTTGGCGATGCGCGACGCGCGGATCGAGTCGATCAGCGTGGTCTTGCCGTGGTCGACGTGACCGAGGACCGCGACGCAGGGCGCGCGCGTGACGAGGTGCTCCTCTTCGATGCTCTCGCGCGCTTCCTGGAGCTCGGCGATCAGCGCCTCCTCGGCGGTGACCTCCTTTTCAACCTCGAGCTCGACGTCGAACTCGTGCGCCAGCAGGACGGCGGTTTCCTCGTCGATCGTCGAGTTGATGTTGATGCCGAAGCCGAGGCTCTTGAAGGCCTCGCGCAGCACGAGGTTCTGGCCGATCGCCAGCGTGTTCGCGAGCTTCTTGATCGTGATCGGCTCTTCCACGCGGACCGACTGTCCCGCGAAGGGCGACCCGGCCGAGTCGGCGCCGTGCGACGAACGCCCGCGTCCGCGGCCGCCACCGCGGTCCGCCGCCACCGGCTTGTTGCGGCGGAGGAAGCGTCCGGCCTCGCGCTCGCGGAGCTGCTGCGCCGTGAGCTGGTTGCGGCTGGCGTTGTCCCCGCGCACGAAGGCCGACTTGCGGTTGCGGCCGAGCGTGGGCATCACCTTCGGCGCCACGTCGTCCGAGGAGCGCAGGCGGCGCGATTCGGACTTGCGCGTCGGGCGCGTCTGGAACTGCGAGGGGTCGATGAAGCCGACGACCTTGCCGGCGCGCCGGTTGGCCGAGGGGCGCACCACGCCCTCCAGCTCCTTTTCCTTGGCCTTGTCCTTCGCGTCGCCGTCGCCCTTGCCGGCCTGGGCGGCCGGGGCCGGCTCCTTGGCCTTGGCGGCGGCCGCCGCGGGCGCGGGGGCGGGCTCCTTGGCGGCGGGCGTGGGGG
>JBCCGI010000138.1:0-14772 GCA_039029355.1 Planctomycetota bacterium | reverse complement strand
CTGCTGCGCGCCGCGCTCGGCGAGCTGCCCGACCAGGTGCGCGCGACGCTGGAGCAGGCCGGCGCCACGCCGCCGCCCGGCCCGGGCGCCGCCCCCGCCGGCGAAGCCGCCGTGGCGGCCGAGGGCGCGCTCTTTCGCTCCTTCTCGAACGCCTCGAAGCGCGCGCTGTCGTCGGCGGGACACCAGGCGGTGCGGCTGGAGCGCGACGCGATCTCGCCGGCCCACGTGGCGCTCGGCTGCCTCGAGGTCGACGAGGACCTGCGGACGGCGAGCGGGCTCACCGCCTCGCGCATGAGGCTGGCCGTCGGCCCGGCCGACGCGGACGAGACGCCCCACCCCGAGCGTGATCTGCCTCCGTCCGACGAGCTCGTGGAGTTCCTGCTCGGCTGCGAGCCTGACTCCGACTCGCTGCAGCTCCTCGGCCGCCTGTTGGACGAGGCCGAACCCGAGCTCAGGCAGCTGTTTACGCGCCAGAAGGTGGTGTCCGACGTCGTGGACCGCTGCCGCGGGGTGCTGTCGGATCCCCCTGCTCCGGCCTGACCGCAGGGAGCGAGGCGCGCGGCTCCAGGCTCCAAAGAATGGGCCAAATTCCGCCCCGCGGGCGGCAGACTCTCGACCGGCGGCGTCGACTAGACTATAGAGGCGCGCATCCGCCCAAGCCCTTCGCTTCCCAATGTCTGATATCGAGTGCCAGGTCTGCAAGAAGAACGGCGCGACGGTGCACATCACCGAAGTGCTCGAGTTCTCCCCGACGCCGGGCGAGCCTCACAAGCTGCGCGAGCGCAGCGTGTGCGAGGGCTGCGCGAAGATGATGGACCTTCCCCACGCCCCGGTGGTGAAGAAGAACATGGTCGACATCTGGAAGCTGCTGCAGCAGTCGGCTCAGAAGTCGGTCCAGGAGGGCGGGCTGCGATGCCCGGACTGCGGCATGACCCTGGCGGAGTTCCGCAGCAAGGGACGGCTCGGCTGCGCGCGCGACTACGAGCTCTTCCAGCGTCACCTGGAACCGCTGCTGCACCGGATCCACAACGCGACCGAGCACGCCGGCCGCATCCCCGGCGTAGCCGAGGATGAGCTCGACCGGATGAAGGCGATCCACGAGCTGCGCGAGCAGCTCGAGGCCGCGATCCGCGAAGAGGCCTACGAGGACGCGGCGCGACTGCGCGACCAGCTGTCCGAGCTCGATACCGAAGCGGGCTGAGCGCCGCCCCGGAAAAATCCGTCGGCCGACCGGTGCTCGCGCGGCTCGCGGCAGCCGCCTGGATGGGCTGGCGCCCGTGAGGACCGCGCTCAGGGCTCGGCGGCCGAGCTAAGTCGCGCCCCCCCGTGCGCCTACGTCGATCGCGCGGGGATTTCCCCTGGCCCGGCAACACCGCCGTGAGCGGCCGCAGCGCACGCTTCCTGCGCTTTTTTTGCCCAGCGCCCGCGCCGGGCCCGTTGAGAGGGACCCGCGCAGGCGGCTTAATGTCGGCCCAACAGGGGCCGGGACGGTAAACCCAGGCCCCCCTGAAGGTCGAAAGGCTAGAGCGGATCCCCTAAGGGGGTCTGGAGTCCCGCCCCGGGGGCCTCGACCAACACCACTGGAGTCGTCCCGACATGTTTGATCGTTTCACCGACCGCGCCAAGAAGGTCATGAACCTCGCCCGCCAGGAGGCGCAGAGGTTCAACCACGAGTACCTGGGGACCGAGCACATCCTGCTCGGTCTGGTCCAGGAGGGAAGCGGGGTCGCGGCCAACGTGCTCCGCAACATGGGCATCGACCTGAGCAAGATCCGCACGGAGGTCGAGAAGCTCGTGAAGACGGGCCCGTCGATGGTCACGATGGGTCAGCTCCCGTTCACGCCCCGCGCGAAGAAGGTGCTGGAGCTCTCCATGGAGGAGGGCGGCAACCTCGGCCACAACTACATCGGGACCGAGCATCTGCTGCTCGGCCTGATCAAGGAAAACGAAGGCATCGCCGCGAAGGTGCTGACCAACCTCGGCGTCAAGCTCGAAGACGTCCGCGAGGAGGTCCTGGAGTTCCTCGGCGCCGAGCCCGGCGATGAGGAAGACGACGACGAAGTCGGCGGCGAGGGGCCGGTCGGCGGCGGCGGCGGCAAGAGCAAGACGCCCGCCCTCGACTCCTTCGGCCGCGACCTGACCGAGCTGGCCCGCGAGGGCAAGCTGGACAGCGTCATCGGCCGCGCCGACGAGATCGAGCGCGTGATCCAGATCCTGTCGCGCCGCACGAAGAACAACCCCGTCCTGCTCGGCGAGCCGGGCGTGGGCAAGACCGCGATCGTCGAGGGCCTGGCCCAGAAGATCATCAACAACGAGGTGCCCGAGCTGCTGCGCAACAAGCGCATCGTCGTGCTCGACCTCGCGCTGATGGTGGCCGGCACCAAGTACCGCGGCCAGTTCGAAGAGCGCATCAAGGCGGTCATGACCGAGGTGCGCCGCGTGCGCGACGTCGTGCTCTTCATCGACGAGCTCCACACGCTGGTCGGCGCCGGCGGCGCCGAGGGCGCGATCGACGCCTCGAACGTGCTGAAGCCGGCGCTCTCGCGCGGCGAGATCCAGTGCATCGGCGCGACCACGCTCGACGAGTACCGCAAGCACATCGAGAAGGACGGCGCGCTCGAGCGCCGCTTCCAAGCCGTCAACGTCGAGCCGCCGTCCCCGGACGAGACCATCGCGATCCTCAAGGGGCTGGCGGACAAGTACGAGGCGCACCACCGCGTCACGTACACGCCCGACGCGCTGGAGCAGGCGGTCGAGCTCTCCACGCGCTACATCAACAACCGCTTCCTGCCGGACAAGGCCATCGACGTGATGGACGAGGCCGGCGCGCGCGTGCGCCTCAAGAACATGGTGGCTCCGCCCGACCTGCGCGAGATCACCGGCACGATCGAGGGCCTCGACCGCGCCAAGGAAGAGGCCGTGCACAGCCAGGAGTTCGAGAAGGCCGCGAAGCTGCGCGACGAGGCCTATCAGCTCCGCAAGAAGCGCGAAGAAGAGCAGCGCGAGTGGCGCGCCAAGCAGGCCGAGCTCGAGTCCACGGGCACGGTCGAGGTCGACGACATCCAGGAGACGGTGTCGAAGATGACCGGCATCCCGCTGACGCGCCTGGAGCAAGCGGAGGCCGAGCGGCTCCTCAAGATGGAGAACACGCTCGCCGGCGTCGTCATCAACCAGGACGACGCGATCAAGGCCATCGCGCGGTCGGTGCGCCGCTCGCGCTCGGGCCTGAAGGATCCGCATCGCCCGATGGGCTCGTTCGTCTTCCTCGGCCCCTCGGGCGTCGGCAAGACGTACCTCTGCAAGCAGCTCGCCAAGTTCATGTTCGGTGACGAGGACGCGGTCATCACCATCGACATGAGCGAGTACATGGAGAAGCACAACGCCTCCCGCCTCGTCGGCGCGCCTCCCGGCTACGTCGGCTACGAGGAGGGCGGCCAGCTCACCGAGCGCGTGCGGCGGCGCCCCTACTCGGTCGTCCTGATGGACGAGATCGAGAAGGCGCACCCCGACGTCTTCAACATGCTGCTGCAGATCATGGAAGAGGGTCGACTGACCGACTCGTTCGGCCGCCACGTCGACTTCCGCAACACGATCCTGATCATGACGTCGAACCTCGGTTCGCACATGATCACCTCGTCCGGCGGGCTCGGCTTCGGCAAGCCCAGTGCGGAGGAGAGCCAGGACGACAAGAAGAAGAAGATCAACGCCGACGTGATGGCCGAGGTCCAGCGCCACTTCCGGCCCGAGTTCCTCAACCGCGTCGACGAGCTGATCGTCTTCAACCCGCTGACCAAGGACAACCTGCGGCAGATCCTCACTCTGCAGCTCTCCGAGGTGCTCGACCGCATCGAGAAGCGCGGCGTCAGCGTCCAGCTCGACGAGTCCGCAGCCGACTTCCTGATCGGTCAGGGCTTCAGCGAGGACTACGGCGCCCGTCCGCTGCGTCGCGCCATCGAGCGCTACGTGGAGGATCCGCTGGCCGAGGAGATCCTGCGCATCGGCGCCGAGGTCGCGGCCAAATTCCACGGCGCGATCGACGAGGACGACAAGGGCAAGGCCCAGGGCCTGCGCTTCTCGCGCGTCGACGAGGAGCCGACGACGCCGCCGGAGCCGCCGGAGCCGGTCGAGGCGGGCGCCGCCGACGAGGGCTAGCGGCCCGCGCCGGAAGCCACCAGACGCCCCGGGGCGGCCCACGCCGCTCCGGGGCGCTTTTGTTCTCCCCGCGCCTCGTTATCCCCCGATTCGGGCCGCAACGCCCCCGCGCGACCACGGTTACACTTCCAGAGGGTCGGCGGCAGGGCCGGCCGAAGCCACGCTCCCAACGAAGGAAGCTCCCATGCTAGCGCTCGTTCTCACCGCCGCTCTCCTGGCCGCTCCCCAGGACGCGGGCCCGCCGCCCGACGAGAAGAAGGTCGAGGCGACGGTCAAGGACCTCAAGTCCGCCTTCTCCCAATCGAAGGAGGAGGAGAAGCTCGCCTCGATCCAGCGCGCCACCGACGTGCTGCACCCCGACGTGATCAAGGCCCTCGCCGCGGGCTTCCGCGAGAAGGAGCACGAGGTCCAGAAGGCGACCATCGAGGCGCTGCGCTGGATGGACCACCCCAAAGCGCTCGACGAGCTCCACTCCGCGTTCAAGCGCGACAAGGACGTCGCCAAGGACCAGGAGCTGAACGCCGCGACGCTGAAGGCGATCGGGCAGCATGCGAGCAAGCTCTCGATCGACGTGCTCGCGGGCGACCCGTTCAAGAACCCCAGCCACGCGGCGATCGAGGCGCGGATCCTCGGGCTCGGCCGCATCCGCGACGCGGACTCGGTGCGCGAGCTGATGGCGATGATGCAGAAGGTCGGGCGCGGCAAGTCCGCCGCGTACATGGAGCACTTCCGCCTGTCGCTCATGGTCCTCACCGGCGCCGACAACGGCAAGTCGCGCGAGATGTGGGTCAAGTGGTGGAACGACAACAAGCGCTCGTTCAAGGTGGGCAAGAAGGCTCCCGAGCTCCCGCCGAAGATGCAGAAGCGGTGGGACTACTACTGGGGCCTCGAGCACGTCGAGGGCCGCGCGAAGAAGCGCGAGGACCGCGGCGACGACGGCGAGCGCGACTAGTGCCGTTCGACCCGCAGCCGGCGGGCGCGCGCGCGTTGCAGGCAGAACGCTAGACCGTACGTGGAACAACAACAACCGGCCCTCGTCGCGGCCGCGGACCTCTTCAACCGCGAGCGCTACCTCGCCGCCCACGAGGTGCTCGACGACCTGTGGGAGGCGACCGAGGGAGTCAGCGCGGACTTCTACAAGGGGCTGATCCAGGCCTCGATCTGCCTCCACCACTATCAGGAGGGCAACGTGGACGGAGCGCGGAAGCTCTACTCGGGGCACCGCCGCTGCCTCGCCGGGTACCTGCCGGCGCACGGCGGCGTCGACGTCGAGGGCTTTCTGGCGTCGATGCAGCGCTCGCTGATGCCGCTGCTGCGGGCGCGGCCGGGCGAGGAGCCGCCGTTCGCCGAGTGCGAGCGGCCGCGGATCGAGTTTTTGGAGCCGGACGCGTAACCGAAACGGGCTCGGGCCGGTCTCGGGGGCGTGAACGCTCCTCCCCTTCATCTCACCGCGGCCTCGCGCCGCTGGCCGGCCGAGCTGCGCGAGCTCGAAGGAAGCCCGGATGAGCTCTGGGCCCGCGGCGAGCTCGACCTGCTCGCTCCCTTACCGCGCTTGGCGATCGTGGGTTCGCGCTCCCCCACGCCCTACGGCGAGGCCCAGGCGCGGCGCTTCGCGCACGCCTTCGCGGCGCTCGGCGTGGTGGTGGTCAGCGGGCTCGCACGCGGCATCGACCAGGCCGCACACGCCGCCGCCCTGGCCGCGGGCGGCGGGACGATCGCCGTCCTGGGATCCGGCGTCGACCGCCCCTGGCCGGCCGGCCCCGAAACGGACCGGATTGCGTCGAACGGTCTCCTGCTCTCCGAGTTCCCGCCCGGGCTGGGCCCACGTCGCCACCACTTCCCGCGCCGCAACCGTCTGATCTCGGCCCTCTCTACGGGTGTGCTGGTCGTCGAGGCGGCCTGGGCCTCGGGCTCCCTGATCACGGCCCGCTGGGCCGCGGACCAGGGACGCGGCGTGTTCGCGCTCCCGGGACGGGTCGACCACCCGATGGCGCGCGGCTGCCACCGCCTGCTGCGCGAGGGTGCGACCCTGATCGAGTCTCCCGAAGAGCTCCTCGACGAGCTCGGTTGGGCCGCCCCGCGGCCGGCCGCCGCCCCCGCGCCGCCGCGGCCCGAGAGCGGGTTGGAGGCGGCGCTGACCGGCGAGACCCTCAGCGCCGAAGAACTGTCCCACCGCACCGAGCGCGAGCTGACCGAAGTGCTTACCGAGCTCGTCGAGCTCGAGCTGGCCGGCGCCGTCGTGCGGGCCCCGGGCGGGCTCTACCGACGGTCGCAGCAGGGCGGGTAATCAACCGTGCACGCAGCCAAGATCACCGAAGCCGGACGGCGAACCGTGCTCGCGGCTCCCCTACGCGGCAAGGCCCCCGCGCGCCGGGAACCGCCGCCGCTCAGACGGCGGCGAAGAAGTGCTCGGCCAGCAGCATCACCACCGCCACCACCGCGCACGACACGAGGAACACGCCGAAGCGGCGCGGCATGGCGCGGAAGGCCACCGCGTCGTCGGGCTCGCTGTAGAACGTGCCCATCACGACGATCGCCGCCGACAGGGCGACGAACAGCAGGATGTGGGCGAGGATCGGGCTCATGCCACGGTCTCCGCTTCGGTCTCCGCATCCGCGCCGACGCCGGCTGCCGCCTCGGCGACGCCGTGCCCTTCGGCGGTCGCGGAAGCCGGGCGCGCATCGAACCAGCGTCGTTCCGCCACGCCGTACACGTCGAGCATCGCGAGCACGTTCAGCAACCCCGCCATGCAGCCGAAGAGCAGGCCGACGTCGCCCCACGGAAGCTCGTGCGTCACACGCGGGCGTCCGCTCATCCACTCGGTCACGATCGACGGAAGGCCGACCAGGAACTGGCCCGACCAGTAGTAGAAGTGCCGCTCACGGGAGAGGTTCGAGCCCTCGGCGAACCAAGTCCCCCAGGCAAAGAAGCCGACCAGCAGTCCGAAGACCACCAGCCCGCGCAACCGACGGCCCTGCAGCAGATGCCCAAGCCCCGGCACCAACCAGGTCGATCCGACCAGGAGAGCTGGCTGCAGTCCGCCGGGGCGGTGCCCGCTCGGCGTGCGCGCCTCGAGGTGCACATGCACCAGGAACAGCGCGTTGAGCATTCCGGAGAGCCCGGTCAGCCACACGCCCGCCATCATGTTCGGCGGCCACGGGCCGGGCTCGGGTCCGCCAAAGCCGTGGTTCTTGAGCTGCCAGAGCAAGCCGCCGAGGTTGCCCACCTCGGGCGTCAGCGCGGTGGCCAGGGCGCCGCGCAGCTCGGGGTCCAGGAACTCAAAGGTGCGGCCGCCCGACAGCATCAGCCCCGCGATGTACAGGCCCTCGACCAGCACAAACACCGCGGCGCCCAGGCCGAGCCGGCCCAGGTAGAGATGACCGGCGCCGGGCAGGAACCAGGACAGGAGCACCGCGACGAGCGGCTCCCCCTTCTTCTTGTTCGATGATTCAGCCATGGCAAGCGGCCCAGGGTTCTACCAGCCCCCCGGCTCCGTGGCCAGGGAGGAGGGGCCGGGAGCGTGCTCCCCCCCGCCTCGGCGCCTACGGGGCGCGTCACGGTCGTGCGAGCCCGGGGCCGCGGTTGCCGCCCGCACAGGCGATCGCGAGGATGGAAAGATGCCCAGCCCCCCCCACGAGCACCGCGTTCGCGTCCGCTACGCCGAGACGGACCAGATGGGCGTGGTCTACCACGCCAACTACCTCGTCTTCATGGAGGAGGGCAGAACGCGCCTCATGGAGAGCCTCGGCTTCCGCTACGCGGACCTCGAGCGCCAGGGGATGGGCCTGGCCGTCCACCACGTCGAGGTCGACTACCGCGCTCCAGCCCTCTACGACGAGGAGGTCGTGGTCCAAACGACCGTCGAGAGAGTGCGCTCCGCCTCGGTCCGATTCCGCTACGAGCTGATCCGCGCCACCGACGGCACACGCCTGGCCAACGGCCTAACCGATCTCGCGTGCCTCAAGCTCAACGGCGAGGAACGCTCGGTACGCCCACTCCCAGACACCGTCCGCGAGGCACTCCTGGCCCACCTGAGCGCCTAGCCACCAGCCCCCGGAGTCCTACCGGCCCGAGCCTCGCCGGCCCGATCCGGCCGGCCCGAGCCCGCCGGCCGGATCGGTGCCCCGCCGAATCTCTGCCCCGCCGGATATCTGCCTTGCCGGATATCTGCCTTGCCGGATATCTGCCTTGCCGGACCTCTGCCTTGCCGGACCTCCGCCCTGCCGGACCTCCGCCCTGCCGGATTGGATCTCCGCCCTGCCGGATCGGATCTCCGCCCTGCCGGATCTCTGCAGCAGGATCTCTAGCTAGCGAATCTCTGCCTCGCCGATCCCGGCCTCGCCGATCCCGGCCCCACAAGGGGTCTCAGGCCGGTGGAGCGTCCGCCAAGCGGGACTCGACGTCGGCGGCATATCCGCCCCCGCAACGACCTCTCCCCGGCGCGCGATCTCTGCCCAGCGCGAGGATCTCCGCCGGCCCCGGCGCTTGCGCCTTAGGAAGGCCCCTTCCCGAGCCCTAGGCGGGCTCCGGGTAGTCCTCGAAGGGCAGCTCGGGCGTCGCCGGTTGGGCGGTTTCGGCCTCTTCGCGGTGGGCGGTTTCGGCCTCCTCGGTGGGGAAGGGCAGGATGGCCGGTGCGGCCTCGAGGGCGCGGGCGCGGCAGGAGGTGCAGGGTTCTCCGTCCGGCATGCTGTTGAGCACGGGCGGCTCGAGGACGGGTTGGCCGCAGGTGAAGCAGAGGGTGGCGTGATCCATGGCCCTCTAGAGATCGGGAGAACCAGGGCTCGGTCTTGAGATCCGGGCTGGAGGGGCCCGAAGAAAGCTCTCGCGCACGAGAGGTTTTTCTGGCGCCCGGACTGGTCCTGGGCTATCTTGACTCGTCCTGGTCGGTCGTCGGCCGGGGCTGAAAGGCCGTAGGAGCCCCCTCCGCGGCCTTTTCACGCGACCCAAAGAGCACCATTTTGGTGCAGTATCGACCCGAATGCTCCAGCTCACGAAACGCACCGAGTACGGCCTTGTGGCCCTGATCCACCTGGTGGAGCAGGGCGGCGTGGTTCCGGTGCGCGAGATCTGTGAGCGCCATCCCTCGCTCCCCAAGCGGCTGGTGGCGGAGGTCCTGAAGGAGCTCCACCGCGGCGGTTTCGTGGAATCGCAGCGCGGTGCTGCGGGCGGATATTCGCTCGCGCGGCCGGCGCCGGCGATCACGCTTGGGGAGGTTGTCGGGGCCCTGGAGGGCAAGCCCGACATGACCGAGTGCGACCTCGTCGGGGCCTGGGCGGATCGCCGGCCCGACGTCGACTCCACGTGTCCGGTTCGCAACCCGCTCGAGCGGCTACGGACGGGCATCTGGAACGTGCTCTCGGGGACGACGCTCGAAGACCTCGTCCGTGGGCGGTTCCGCATCTCACCGTCGATGACCGCTTCCTAGAACCCTGATGAAGCTTCCGATCTATCTCGACTACCAGGCGACGACTCCGGTCGACCCCCGCGTTCTGGATGCGATGCTGCCGTTCTTCAACGAGGACTACGGCAACGCCGCGAGCCGCAACCACGCCTTCGGCTGGAAGGCCGAGGAGGCGGTCGAGAACGCGCGCGAGCAGATCGCGTCGCTCATCGGCGCATCGGCCAAGGAGATCGTGTTCACCTCCGGCTCGACCGAGGCGATCAACCTCGCGCTCAAGGGCGCGGCGAAGATGTACGGCTCCAAGGGCAAGCACATCATCACCAGCCAGGCCGAGCACAAGGCCGTGCTCGACGTGTGCAAGCACCTCGAGAAAGAAGGCTTCGAGGTCACCTACCTCAAGCCCGACAAGGGCGGCCGGACGACGGTCGAGGACATCGCTGCGGCGCTGCGCGACGACACGATCCTGGTGGCGCTCATGTGGGCCAACAACGAGGTCGGCACGATCAACCCGGTGCGCGAGATCGGCGCGCTGTGCCATGAGAAGGGCGTGCTGTTCTTCACCGACGGCACCCAGGCGATCGGCAAGATCCCGGTGGACGTCGAGGCCGACAACATCGACATGACCTGCGTCTCGGCGCACAAGGTGTACGGTCCCAAGGGCGTCGGCGCGCTCTACGTGCGGCGGCGCAAGCCGCGGGTGCGGCTGGTGGCCCAGCAGGACGGCGGCGGGCACGAGCGCGGTTTCCGCTCCGGCACGCTGAACGTTCCCGGCATCGTCGGGCTCGGCAAGGCCTGTGAGGTCTGTGGCGAGGAGCTCGAAGCCGAGATGAAGCGCGCCGCCGAGCTGCGCGATCACCTGCAGCAGCGCATCGAAGGCGCGCTCGACCACGTACACCTGAACGGCGACCCCGTGCACAGGCTGCCGGGTTGCCTGAACCTGTCGTTCAGCTACGTCGAAGGCGAATCACTGCTGATGGGCATCGGCGACATCGCGGTGTCCTCGGGCTCGGCCTGCACGTCGGCGAGCCTCGAGCCGAGCCACGTGCTGCGCTCGATGGACGTCGGCGACGACCTGGCGCACAGCTCGATCCGGTTCGGAATCGGGCGCTTTACGACCCAGGAAGAGGCCGACTTCGCCGCCGATCAACTCATCGAAGCGGTGCGGCGTCTGCGCGCGATGTCGCCGCTCTACGAGATGGTCAAGGAGGGGGTCGACCTCTCCACCGTCCAGTGGCAGGCGGACCACTAGGCGACGACTGAGCCAACCGGAAGCAACGAACACCCATCCACCCCCGTCAGAGCTATGGCTTACAGCGACAAGGTTCTAGAGCATTACAACAACCCGCGGAACGTCGGCTCCCTCGACAAGAAGTCGAGGGAAGTCGGCACGGGAGTCGTCGGCGCGCCCGAGTGCGGCGACGTCATGAAGCTGCAGATCCAGGTCGAGGGCGACCGCATCGTCGATGCGAAGTTCAAGACCTTCGGCTGCGGCTCGGCGATCGCGAGCTCGTCCCTCGCCACCGAGTGGATCAAGGGCAAGACGCTCGACGAGGCCGGCGGCATCTCGAACACCGAGATCGTCGAAGAGCTCTCGCTTCCGCCGGTGAAGATCCACTGCAGCGTGCTGGCGGAGGACGCCATCAAGTCGGCCATCGCTGACTACAAGCGCAAGCAGGACGACGAGGAGCCGGGGTCGTGATCGGGATCACCGAACGCGCGGCTCAGGAAGTCCGCCGGATCATCGCGGACCAGAACCTGCCCGACGGCACGGCGCTGCGCGTCGGCGTCAAGGGCGGGGGCTGTTCGGGCTTCAGCTACACCCTCGGCTTCGACGACCAGGTCTCCGAGATCGACCAGATCAACGAGATCCGGGGCATCCGGGTCGTGTGCGACCCGAAGAGCTTCCTCTACCTCTCGGGGACCGAGGTCGACTTCGAGGAGAGCCTGATGGGCCGCGGCTTCAAGTTCGGCAACCCGAACGCGTCGAAGACCTGCGGCTGCGGCGAGTCCTTCTCCGTCTGACGCCGAGCTCCCGATCCATGACCGCGTGCACGAGCTGCGGGGCGGCGCTGGAGTCGTCGCTCGTCTGCGAGGCGTGCGGAGCGCTCCAGTCGGTCGACGGCCCGGTGGACCCCTGGAGCGCGTTCGGCCTCGTGCTGGGCTTCGCGGTCGACGCCGCCGCGCTCAAGAAGCGTCTGCTGTCGCTCCAGCGCCGCATGCACCCGGACTTCTTCGGCGCGGCCGCGGACGACGTGCGCGAGCTGGCCGACCGCAACACGGCCGAGCTGAACGGCGCGCACAAGGTGCTCGCCGACGCGGTCCGCCGGGCGAACCACCTGCTGGAACGGCTCGGAGGTCCGAATGAGGAGGCCGAGCGCCAGATGCCCCAGGCCTTCCTGCTCGAAGTGCTCGAGTGGAACGAGACCCTGGAAGAGGCCGATTCGGCGGCGCCGGGCTCGCCCGAGCGGGCGGCCCTCGACGAGCTCGAACGCACGCTGACCGACCAGCGCGCCGAGGCGGTCGAGCACGTCGGAGCGATGCTGACGCCGCTGCCCGACGCCGGCGCGGCGATACTGACCGACGTGCGCAAGGAGCTCAACGCCGTGCGCTACTTCGACCGCACCCTTCGAACCCTCTCCGAGCTCAGGCTGGAGCAGGCCAAGAGCACGACCTGAAGCGGAGCCTCCGGGCTCTGCCCCACTTCACCCCGATCCGTTTTGGCCCATGGCCTTTCTCGAGCTCAACGTCCTCAACAACGTCCAGACGCCGATCCTCGGCATTGACCTCGGCACGACGAACTCGCTCGTCGCCGTCTTCCGCGACGGCCGCCCCGAGGTGCTCCGCAGCGACCCGAAGGACGCGCGCATCCCGTCGGTGATCCACTTCGGCAAGGACGGCCCGCCGGTCGTCGGGCGCGCCGCGCGCGAGTACGCGTTCACCGACCCGGGGCGGACGCTCTTCAGCGTGAAGCGCTTCATGGGCCGCGGCCTGGCCGACGTGCAGGGCGACCTCGCCAGCGTGCCGTTCCCGGTCACCGAGACCGAGAACGGGCTCTTGCAGTTCGAGATTCGCGGCAAGCAGGTGACGCCCCAGGAGCTGTCGGCGCTCATCCTGATGCGCGTGCACGACGTGGCGTGCAAGCAGCTCGGGGGCGCCGAGCTCGACCGCGTCGTGCTGACCGTCCCGGCGTATTTCGACGACGCTCAACGCCAGGCGACGCGCGACGCGGCGCGGCTCGCCGGGCTCGACATCGTGCGCATCATCAACGAGCCGACGGCGGCGAGCCTTGCCTATGGGCTCGACCAGCGCAAGGAAGGCCGCATCGCGGTCTACGACCTCGGCGGCGGTACGTTCGACGTGTCGATCCTCTCGATCGAGGACGGCGTGTTCCAGGTGCTCTCGACCTCGGGCGACACGCACCTCGGCGGCGACGACCTCGACCGCGCGCTGGTCGAGGTGGCGCTGGCCGAGCTCCGCCCCAAGGTGGGCGAGCTGGCCGACGATCCCGCCTTCCAGCGCGGCCTGCACCTCGCGGCCGAGAAGTGCAAGATCGACCTCTCCAAGGCGCCCGAGGCGGACTTCCACCTGGTCGTGCCCGAGCACGGCCTGACGTGGCACAGGACCGTGACGCGCGAGGAGTTCGAGGAGTTGGTGCGCCCGCTGCTCGACCGCACCTTCGACGCGTGTCGCGCGGCGCTCTCGGACGCCGGCCTCGCGCCGAACGAGATCGACGAGGTCGTGCTGGTGGGCGGCTCGACGCGGGTCCCCGCCGTGCGCGCGGGCGTGGCCGAATTCTTCGGGCGTGAGCCGCACTCCGAGCTCAATCCGGACGAGGTCGTCGCGACCGGCGCGGCCGTTCAGGGGCACATCCTCGCCGGCGGCACGCGCGACATCCTGCTGATGGACGTGACGCCGCTCTCGCTCGGCCTCGAGACCGTCGGCGGCGCGGTCGCCAAGGTGATCCTGCGCAACGCTCCGATCCCCTGCCAGCAGACCGAGGGCTTCACGACCTACGCGGACAACCAGACCGGCATGGACTTCAACATCGTCCAGGGCGAGCGCGAGCTCGCCACGGACTGCCGCAGCCTGGGCCGCTTCAAGCTCTCCGGCATCCCGCCCCTGCCCGCCGGCATGGCGCGCATCATGGTGCGCTTCTCGCTCGACGCCGACGGCATCCTCAAGGTCACGGCCAAGGAGGAGTCGACCGGCGCCGCCGCCGAGATCGAAGTACAGCCGATGCACGGCCTCACCGACGGCGAGGTCGAAACGATGCTCTCGGACTCGTTCGCCAACGCGAAGGAGGACTTCGACGCGAGCCTCCTCGCCAACCTCAAGGTCGAGCTCGGCACGATGATCCGCGCCTGCGAGGCGCACCTCGAGGACGCGCGCACCTCGCTCGACCCCGAGACGATCGCGGACCTCGAGCAGGCCCTCCAGGCCGGCCGCGAGGCACGCGACGCCGGCTCGGACCACAAGGCGGTCCAGGCGGTACGCGACGAGCTAGAGCGTGCCACCCTGCCCCTCGCAGCCCTCCTCATGGACTCGGTCGCGAAGCAGGCCCTGACGGGCAAGTCGCTCGACGATGTCTAACGTCGACGACGACCCTATCGACTGGAGCGACGTCCACGAAATCGGCTACCGCCTGACCGAAGCCCACCCCGACGTCGAGCCGCTGTCGGTCCGCTTCACCGACCTCCACCGCTGGGTCACCGAGCTCCCCGGCTTCCAGGGCGACCCCCAGGCGTCCAACGAGAAGATCCTCGAGGCCATCCAGATGGCCTGGCTCGACGAGCGCGACTAGCGGACAGGGCGGGAGCAGCCGCCCTCGACCCGCCGGCCATCCGCACCCGCCGCGACTCTTCGCGAGCATGTGACAGCCCAGGGGCCTCTCTCTGCCGCCCGCGCCCCCTTGGCCCCGTGCGCACGGACCGCTGCCCCGCGAGCGCATCTCTGCCCCGCGAGCGCACCTCTGCCCCGCGAGCGCACCTCTGCCCCGCGAGCGCACCTCTGCCCGGTGAGCGCACCTCTGCCCGGTGAGCGCACCTCTGCCCCGTGAGCGCACCTCTGCCCGGTGAGCGCACCTCTGCCCGGTGAGCGCACCTCTGCCCGGTGAGCGCATCTCTGCCCGGTGAGCGCATCTCTGCCCGGTGAGCGCATCTCTGCCCGGTGAGCGCATCTCTGCCCGGTGAGCGCATCTCTGCCCGGTGAGCGCATCTCTG
>JBCCGI010000137.1:0-14801 GCA_039029355.1 Planctomycetota bacterium | reverse complement strand
TCGCCGAATCAAGTGGCCCGAGGGGCGTGCCGGCTATCTTCGCGGAATCAGGTGGCTCTAGGGGCGCGCGGCATCTTCGCCGAAGCGAGTGGCCCGAGGGGCGTGCCGGCGATCTTCGCCGAATCAAGTGGCCCGAGGGGTGCCGGCCATTTTCGCCGAATCAGTCGCGTCCGGGGGGCGCGGGCAATCGGCGCCGAATCACGCAGATCGCGAGGCGCGGCTAATCCTCTGCCGAGTCGAGCGGCTCGGGCGCCCCGCCAACTCGGCCGAATCAAGTGGTTCGTAGGCGTCCGCCGATCTCCGCCGTTTCTAGCCCGCCTGGGCCACTTGACTCGGCGGAGATCGAGTCCGCCGTGCGAGCTTGAATCAGCGGAGATGGATGGCCCGCGGCGCGGAGCTTGATTCAGCGGAGATCGGAGCCCGCCGCCCGAACGTGATCCCGAGCGGGGGACACGGCGGAAACCGGAGCCATCGCGGTTCGGTTTGATTCGGCGAAGATGGCGAGTCCCCGGTGCTCGGACTCGCCGCTACCCACTCCGATTCACCCACTCCCCATCCACTCCCGCATAGACCACGGCGTGACCAGCGCGCGGCCTCACCACACCATCACGGCCCACCCCAACCCGCTCCACGCCGCGGATTCTCCCTGAGCCAAAGCTCCTCCCTCGCTAAACTCATCCACCCGACCCCTCCCAGAAGGCTCCCCATGACCCGTCCGCTCTGCCTCTTTACCGGCCAATGGGCCGACCTGCCGCTCGAGACCTTGGCTGCGAAGGCCAAGTCCTTTGGCTACGACGGCCTCGAGCTCGCCTGCTGGGGCGACCACTTCGACGTGGCGGCGTGCCTCGACGATGCGGGCTATGCGAAGCGGCAATGGGAGCTGCTCCTGGGGGCGGGGCTCCGGTCCTTCGCGATCTCGACGCACCTCGTCGGCCAGGCCGTGTGCGATCCGATCGATGGGCGCCACCAGTCGATCCTGCCGCCGGAGATCTGGGGGGACGGCGATCCCGAGGGCGTGCGCGGGCGTGCGGCCGAGGAGATGAAGCGGACCGCGCGGGCCGCCAAGGTGTTCTTCGACGCGGCTCCGGACGAGGTGCGCGCGAGGTTGGAGCGGAACGGGCGCTACGTGGTGAACGGCTTCACCGGGAGCGCGATCTGGCACCTGCTCTACTCCTTCCCGCCGGTGACGCCCGAGCAGATCGAGGAGGGCTTCGCGGACTTCGCGACGCGCTGGAAGCCGATCCTGGACGTGTTCGAGGAGAACGGCGTCGGCTTTGCGCTCGAAGTGCATCCGACCGAGATCGCCTTCGACGTCGCCACGACCCACCGCGCGTTGGCGGCGGTCGGCGGGCATCCGGCCTTTGGCTTCAACTTCGACCCGTCGCACCTCGGGTATCAGGGCGTCGACTATCTGCGCTTCCTGCGCGAGTTTGCCGACCGGATCTTCAACGTGCACGTCAAGGACGTCTGGTGGTCCGACGTGCCGACGGCGGTGGGGGTGTTCGGTGGGCACACCGACTTCGGCGACGACGGGCGCTTCTGGGACTTCCGCTCGCCCGGGCGCGGCAAGGTCGACTTCGAGGGCATCATCCGGCTCCTCAACCACGCCTCCTACGAAGGCCCGCTGACGGTCGAGTGGGAGGATCCGATGATGGACCGCGAGGTCGGCGCGACCGAGGCGGCGGCCTTCGTGCGCGGGCTCGACTTCGCGCGCTCGCAAGTGGCGTTTGACGCGGCCTTCGCCGAGTCCAAATGAACGAGCGCTCCTCCGCGCCGCTGTCGGGCGGCCTGTACTCCCGACTGTCCGTGATGATGTTCCTCCAGTACGCGATCTGGGGGGCCTGGCTGCCGATCCTGTATCCCTTCCTGATGGGGCACCGGGGGTTCTCGCTGGACCAGACCGGGGCGATCCTGATGGCGGGTGCCGTCGGCGCGATCGTCGGGCCGTTCATCGCCGGGCAGATCGCCGACCGCTACTTCGCGACCGAGCGCTTCCTCGCCGCCAGCCACCTGGCCGGCGCGGCGCTGGTGTGGTTCCTGGCGGACGTCTCGTCCTTCTGGATGTTCCTCGTCCTGTCGCTGGTCTACGGGCTGGTGTATGCGCCGACCCTCGCGCTCACCAACTCGCTGTCCTTCCACCACCTGCCCGACCGCGACCGCCATTTCGGGTGGGTGCGGGTTTGGGGCACCATCGGGTGGATCGCCGCGGGCGTTGGCGTGGGGCACTACCTCGGCCACTTCCACACGCCGGAAGGCGCGCCGGAGCTCGTCGCCGCCGCCCAGGACGCCGGCCGCGCGGGGGCCTTCAAGCTGAGCGCGATCCTCGGCGTCGCGATGGCCTTCTACTGCCTGTCGCTGCCGCACACGCCGCCGAGCGCTGCTCCGGGCGAGGAGAACGCCACGCTCGAGGCGCTGGGTGAGGTGAAGCGCATGCCGCTCCTGCTGTTGTTCGCGCTCGCGGTGCCGGTGAGCATCATCCACCAGTTCTACTTCGTGCACACCTCGCAGTTCCTCAGCGAGCTGCAGCGCGGAACCGAATCGGCCGACAGCCTCGCGGCGGGGATCAACAACGTGCTCGGCGTCGGAGGCGGCGGGCTCATGACGATCGGCCAGATGGCCGAGATCGTGGTGCTGGCGGTGCTGCCGCTGGTCGCGCTGCGGGTGTCGCGCAAGGCGCTCCTGGCGGTCGGGCTGGCGGCCTACGCGGCGCGCATGGCGCTCTTCGCGTACACCGACTCGGTCACGACCGTCCTGTCGGGGGTCGCGCTGCACGGCCTGTGCTTCGGTTGCTTCATCTTCGTCGCCTTCATGGTCGTCGACGAGGAGACCAGCGCCGACGTGAAGGCGAGCGCCCAGAACCTCTTCAACCTGGTCGTGGTCGGGATCGGCATCATCGCCGGCAGCCTGTTCGCGACCAGCGTGGTCGGACGCTGGGCGACGCGGCCGAAGCTCGACGAGGCCGGATTGCCGCTGCTCGGCGACGCGGGCGATCCGCTGACCTACGTCGACTACACCCGGCTGTTCTCGGTGCCGATGTGGATCGCGATCGCCTGCCTGGTGGTGCTTCTGATCGGCTACCCGTCGCGCTCCGCGGCGCGAGGGGGGACCGAGCCGGCCGGGGCCTAGCGTCGGCCCACGCCTCGTGTTCTGGCGAGGGTCGAGGTGCGCCCGCCGAAAGCGTTTCCCGCGGCGGCGATCCGAACCCCGGGGAAAGGCGTCGGGCGCGCCAACGAACCCCGCCGCCCTCCGTTTGGAGGTGCGGCCCTTGGCCCACCTCCTTCGGCTGGGGTAGGCTCCCCGCGAGCGTCCCCCCGCTCCGGCCCAACTCCGTACCCGACCGCCTCTCCGCCCTCGAACCATGGACCCCCGACGCCTTACCCCGCTCGCCCTCGCCCTTGCCCTCACCGGACCTCTGCTGCCGGGCTGCGGGGGTGACTCCGGGCCGGTCGCCTTCGAGGACAGCGACGCCTACGACCCCTACCAGCGCGGCCGCAACCGGGCGCGCGAGGGGCGGCACGACCTGGCGGCGGACGAGCTCCGCAAGGCCCTGGCGGCCGACCCCGACCACGTCGAGGTGCACGTGGCGCTGGCCGAGAGCCTGCTGCTGCTGGAGCGCTACGGCGAGGCCCGCTCGGTGCTCGAAGCGGCGGCGACCAGCTTCCCCGACGACCCGGTCGTGCCCTTCCAGCTGGGCAAGGCGTACACGCTCCTGAACCAGCTCGAGTTCGCCATCGCCGAGCTGGAGCGCGCCGCGACCCTCGACCCGAACAACGCCGAGGCGCACTACCTGAAGGGCCGCGCCCTGTACGAGCGCTCGATCCTCTTCCTGGGCACCGCGCAGGTCGACCAGGAGAAGCTCGACCGCGCGATCGAAGCCTACACGGCGGCGGTCGCGGCGGACCCCTCGCGCGGCGAGTACCACTACCGGCTCGGGCTGGCCTACGACCGCAAGAACCAGCCGGAGCAGGCGATCGAGCACCTGACGAAGGCCAAGGAGCTCGCGCCCGAGCACGCCGACGCGCTGCGCATGCTCGGCTCGACGCTGGTGCGCGGCGGCGACATGGCCGGGCTGGCCGACCTGCAGAAGGCGGTCGAGCTGCAGCCGCAGAAGGCCGAGAACCACTACGAGCTCGGGCTCGCGCTCGAGGAGGAAGCCAAGGACGCCGAGGCGCTCGCCGCCTACGGCCAGGCGGTCGCGCTGCGCCCGGCCTACCCCGAGCCGCACTTCCGCCGCAGCACCGTGCTGCGCCGCATGGGCCAAGAGGAGGAGGCCGATGCCGCGCTGGCCGCCTTCGAGGAGTGGACGAAGAAGGAGCAGGAGCTCAACTCGCGCCGCCTCGCCGCCATCGCCCAGCCGAACGATCCGGCCAAGCAGTACGAGTTCGGCCTCGCGCTGCAGGAGGCGATGCGCTTCGACGAGGCGCGCCGCTGCTTCCGGCGCGCGCTCGAGATCGAGCCGAACGCGACCGGCGCGCTGCACGCTCTGGGCTACCTGCACTGGCGCTCGGGCGAGCTGCCGGCGGCGCGCGCCAACCTCGAGCAGGTCAACGAGCTGATGCCCGGCGAGCCGGAGATGATGTACCTGCTCGCGCGCGTCCAGCTCGCCCAGGGCGACATGGAGTCGGCGCACGAACTCCTGGTCGAGGTCGTCTCGCTCAGCCCCGAAAGCGCAGCGCCGCTGATCGACCTCGGGCTGGTGCTCGTCGGCCGCGAGGACATCGCGGGCGCGAAGGCGCGCTTCGCCTCGGCGCTCGAGCTCGACGCCCAGAACGTCAAGGCGCTCTTCAACCTGGGCGCGCTGCACTACCAGGAGGGCAACCTCGACCAGGCCGAGCCGCTGTGGCAGCAGGTGGTCGAGCTCCAGCCCGATCACCCCAAGGCCGCGCGCTTCCTCGAGCAGCTCCGCAAGCAGCAGGGCGGCTGATGCGCCGCGGCTCGCGGCTCGCCGGCGTCTTGGCGCTGGTGGCGACGCTCGGCGGCTGCGGCGGCGGCGGGACGGACGAGGCCTCGCCCGGCGACGCCGACAGCGCGGCGATCACGGCCGAGGCCGAGGCCGAGGCCGCGCTCGCCGAAGCGTCGGCGGACCCGATCCGCTTCCGCGATGCGACCGTGGGGTCCGGCCTCGACGCCTTCACCCAGGAGAACGGCAACCGCGAGAAGCCCTTCATCCTGGAGTCGATCGGCGCGGGCGTGGCGCTGCTCGACCACGACCTCGACGGCGACCTCGACGCGTACCTGGCGAACGGCTCGTCGCTCGAGGGCTTCGCTCCCGGCGAGGAGCCGCGTGACGCGCTCTTCGCCGGCGACGGCACCGGCCGCTTCACCGACGTCACCGCCGCGGCCGGGCTCGGCCACCCGGGCTGGACCATGGGCGTCACGGTGGGCGACGTCGAGGGCGACGGCGATCCCGACCTGTTCCTGACCGCCTACGGGCCGAACGCGCTCTTCCTCAACGACGGCGCGGGCGTGTACGCCGAGGCGACCGCGGACGCGGGGCTGGGGGACGAGCGCTGGGGCACCGGCGCGTCGTTCCTCGACTACGACGCCGACGGCGACCTCGACCTGTACGTCGCCAACTACGTGCACTTCAACCAGCGCTGGATCGAGCGCAACCAGGCGCGCCAGGACTACCGCGGCGTGCAGGTCTACTTCGGTCCGACCGGGCTCCTGGGCGTGCCCGACCTGCTCTACCGCAACGAGGGCGGAGCCTTCGTCGACGTCAGCGAGGAGGCGGGGATCACGGGCCCGAAGCTCCACGGCTTCCAGGTGGTGACGCTCGACTACGACCTCGATGGGAGGAGCGACCTCTACGTCGCCAACGACTCGCACCGCAACCTGCTGTGGCGCAACGAGGGCGACGGGACCTTTGTCGACCACGCCGAGCGCGCGGCGGTAGCGCGTTCGAAGAGCGGTGCGGAACAGGCCGGGATGGGCGTCGCGGTCGGCGATGCCCATGCGGACGGGTTGCTCGACCTCTACGTCACGAACTTCGCCGAGGACTACTTCACGCTGTACCGCGGTGAGCCCGCGGGCCTCTTTCGCGACGTGACCTACCGCGCCGGTCTCGGCGCGCCGACGCGCGCGAGCCTGGGCTGGTCATGCGCCTTCGAGGACTTCGATCTCGACGGCGACGTCGACCTCTTCGTCGTGAACGGGCACGTGTACCCGCAGGTCGACCTGTTCGACCTGGGCACGCGCTACCGCCAGCGGAACCAGGCCTTCGAGAACGACGGCGAGGGGCGCTTCCGCACCGTTGCCCAGGGGCACGGCCTGGCGGTCGAGCGCTGCAGCCGCGGCGCCGCCTTTGGCGACGTGGACGAGGACGGCGATGTCGACGTGCTGGTCGCGAACCTCGACGATGTGCCGACGCTCCTCCTTAACGAGAGCGAGCGACGCGGCACCTGGGTACGCCTGCGGCTGCGTGGCACGGCGACCAATCCCGACGCGATCGGCGCGCGCGTGGAGCTCAGCGCGGGCGGCACCACGCAGACGCGCGTGGCGGGCTGTGGCACGGGTTTCCTCTCGCGCAGCGATCGGCGGTTGGTGTTCGGTCTCGGCGCCGCCGAGCGCGTCGACGAGGTGCGCGTGCACTGGCCGGGCGGCGAGGTCGAGCGCTTCGTCGAGCTGACGGCGGGCGAGGAGCACGTGCTGGTGGAGGGCGAGGGGGCGCGGTAGTCGGGGGCGTGGTGCCGCCTCGCCGGGCGGCTCGCGCTCCGAGTGCGGCCCGTTGGGCGCGTGCGGGGACGCGTCCCGGGGGCTCCAGCGGTTTTTCCGTGCGGAGGTGAAACCGAAGCGGCCTCGCTCCGGTCTCCGGGGCGACATGGACGACCGCAGCGACGACAAGCACGCCCTCCGGCGCCGCACCTGGACAGCTCTCCGCGCCGCCGGGGTGGCTCGCTTTCCAGGAGCGGTGGGGCGCGTGCCGAACTTCACCGGAGCCGAAGCGGCGGCGGGGCACCTGGCGCGCGAGCCGCGCTTCCTGCGCGCCCGCACCCTCCTGTGCGGTGCGGACCTGGCGCAGCGTCCGGTGCGCTACGCGGCGCTCGCGGCCGGCAAGCGCGTCTACCTGCCGACCCGCGCCCTGGCCGGCCGAACCCCGTTCCGCGTGCTCGACCCGGACCGCCTCGCGGCGGGGGATCTGTGGCGCGCCTCCTCGCTTAGCGGGGCGGCCGAGCTTGCGCGCGACGTCCCCCTGGGACGGATGCTGGACGTCGACCTGGTCGTGCTGGGCTGCGTCGCGACGGCGGCCGACGGGGCGCGGCTCGGGCGGGGGGCGGGCGATGGCGACCTCGCCTACGCCCTGCTGCGCGAGGCTGGCGCCGTCGGGGCACGGACCCCGGTGTGGACCACGGGCCATCCGCTCCAGATCCTCAACGCGGGCGACGTGCCGATGGAGCGGCACGACGTCCCCGTCGACGCCATCGGCCATCCCGAGGGCTTCCTGGACTGCCTGCGGTCGTTCCGCCGGCCGCGCGGTGTGCTCCGCGCGCAGCTCCCCGCGATCTACCGCTCGGTGCGAGCCCTGAAGCGGAGGCCTAGAGATCCAGCGTAAGGCCCGAAACCAGGCTCTCGAGTGCGCCGAGCGGCATCCGTTCGCTCGGTCCGCCCGCGTTCAGCACCACCGTCAGGTCCTGGTGCCTGGCCGAGGCGAGCACCAGCGAGGTGTCGTCTCCCGAGAGCACGCCCGGAAGGTAGCGGACCTTGTCGACCCGGAAGACCAGGCCGTCGGGCGTGGTCCATTCGTGCGGCTCGTCGCGCTCGACCATGCGGCTCTCGCGGTAGTAGCCGCGGGCCTCCTGCACGATCGGGTCCAGCAGCGCCGAGGGCCCGGCGAACACGAACACCTGGAAGTCGTTGCCGGCCCGGACGTGGGCTCCGTGCACGATCTCCTTGTCCGGCCAGCTCATCGCCCAGCGGTGGGCGAGCTGCTCGGTGTCCGTGGTCAGGGGGTCCTGCAGCCGGTACTCGCTGGGCACCACCAGTCCGACGCCGCCGGCGGCCAGCGGCAGCCAGGCGTCGCCGGTGGGTGCCTTCTCGTTCTTCTTGAGCGCGGGCGTCGCGAAGAGGGAGAAGAGAATGACCGGAACCGAGAAGAAGAGGAGGGCTTTGGTGAACAGCGGCAACGAGGAACCTCGCGCTGGGCTATCGGCCCGCGGGGCCCGCGGCTTGAGGTCGCCCGGCGGCGGGCCCGTTTTTGGGACCGCACGCCGGGTCCAAGGGCGCTAGGAGTCCGAACGCCCGCCGCGGCGGCCTCGGCCCCCGCGACGCCGGCGGCGGGCCGGAGCCTCGTCGGCCTCGGCTTCCGCCCCGAACGGACGCTCTTCTTCGCGATCCGGGGCGCGGCGGCGGTCGTCGGCCTCCGCGTGTCCGGAAGAACGTTCCTCCGTCGCCCGACGGCGGCGCGGGCGCTCGCGCGCCTCGCCCCGGTCGTCGGGACGCTCCTGGCGTTCGTCCGAGCGCGGCCGCTCGTCCTCGTCCACCCTGCGGCGACGCGGGCGACGGGACTCCGAGCCGCGCTCGTCCCGCTCGTCCCGCTCGGCCCCACGCTCCTCGTCGCGGCGGGAGGCCGGGCGCCGCTCGGACCGCTCGCCGCGACGCTCTTCGTCGCGCCGGGGCGTGCGCTCGGTGTCGCGCTCCTCACCGCGCGAACGACGGCGCGGCGGCCGGCGCTCCTCGCCGGTCTCTCGCTCGCGCTGCGCGCCACGCGAACGGGCGCGCCGGGGCTCTTCCCGGTCTCGGTCTCGATCGCGGTCGCGCGCCTGCTCTCGCTCTTCGTCCCGGCGACGGCCGTCGCGATCGCCTCGGCCGCGCGTGTCGGCCTCAGCGCGATCCCTTTCCGGCGTCCGGTCGCGATCCCGATCTCGGTCGCGGGTCCGACCCCGCTCCGATCGATCCCCGCGTTCCCGTCGGGCTTCGCCGCGGTCGGTCCGGGCACGCTCGCCGCGCCGCGGTGCACCGCGGTCGTCCTCGGTGCTGCGGCTCCGGCGCCGCGCGACGCGCTCCGTGCCTTCGTCGCGATCGCGGCCTCGATCGCGGTCCCGCGAGGACGGACGCTCGCGCTCGGGCGAGCGCCGTTGCGACGCGCGCCCGGGAAACTCCATCTCGGGCACATCCCAGGCCAGCTGCCGCAGGTGCGACTCCCACTTGCGCCGGTCGATCGGGGCGACGAACGTGATCGCCTGCCCCGAGCGTCCCGCGCGCCCGGTGCGTCCGATGCGGTGGGTGTACGACTCCACCTCGCGCGGCACCGAGTAGTTCACCACGTGCGTCACATGCTCCACGTCCAGACCGCGGGCGGCCACGTCGGTCGCGAGCAGTGCCTTCACGTCGGCCGAACGGAAGGCCGACATCACGCGGAAGCGCGAGGCCTGGTCGTAGCCACCGTGCAGGGCCTTCACCGAGAAGGGTTCGCGCTCGAGCCGCCGCAACAGACGATCGACGTCGGTGCGCCGCTCGCAGAAGACCAGGAACACGTCGTCCGGCCCGCTGTTCTCGATCAATCGGATCAGCGCCAGCGGGCGGTCGTCCTCGGTGAAGCGCAGGTAGCGCTGCTCGATCGAGTCGACCGTGGCGAGACCGCGGGCGGTCGCCACCTCGACGGGATCCTTGGTGAATTCGCGCGCGAGCCCCAGGACCTCCTTGGGGTAGGTGGCCGAGAACAGCAGCGTCTGCCGCTCCTCGGGCAGGAGCGAGAGGATCTTCTTGATGTCGTCGAGGAAGCCGATCTCGAACATCTTGTCGGCTTCGTCGAGGACGGCGTACTCGGTCCAGGGGAACGACAGGAAGCGCTGCTGGTACAGGTCGAGCACGCGACCCGGCGTACCGACGACGACCTGGGCGCCTTGACGAAGGGAGTCGACCTGGGGGTGGATCGGGTCGCCGCCCACCAGGAGTGCCACCGAGAGGCGACGCGGCGCGCCGAGCGCCGACAATACACCGGCGACCTGCTGGGCCAGCTCGCGGGTAGGGCAGAGGACGAGGGACATCACCGACACGCGCTCGTTGTCGACGCGCGACATCATCGGAGCGCCGAAGGCGAGGGTCTTGCCCGTCCCCGTCTCCGCCTTGGCGATCAGGTCGCGGCCCTCGAGGATGGGCTGGACCGAGAGCGCCTGGATCGGGGTGGGCACCTCGATGTCCATGTTCTTGATCCCCTGGAGCACGCCGGGATCGAGGTTCCAGGCATCGAAGCTCTGGACGTCCGGCGGTTCGAGGATCGGTTGGAGGTCGCGGGGGGCAGGTTGGCTGCTGGAAGAGGTCTTCCGGCGGCTGCGGTTGCCGCGGCCGCCGCGACGGCGGCTGGGGGCTGGGGACAAACGGGTCCTCCCTGGGTAAAAGGAGGCAAGAGCCTAGGAACTGGAGGCTTCGGGTCCAAGGGCGGCGGCCGCCCTCCTAAACTCAAGGGCATGAAACCGGGTCGTTTCCTGCCGCTCGCGCTGGTTTTGGGCTGTGCCGGGACGTGGGGCTGCGGCAACCGCTGGGAGGAGGAAGTGCCGCTCACGGCGCGCAGCGTGATGGAGGCGCCGGACTCGGTCGAGCTCCTGGCCCTGCTCCCGTACCCCGAGCTCAGCCCCGGCGCTCCGCTGCCCGAGGGCATCGAGGGGCCGCTGGAGAGCTTCCACGACTACGGGATCCTGGGCCGCCAGCGCGAGGACGAGGCCGAGGCGGTGGCTCAGCTGATGCAGCTTGTGCGCGAGGGCATCAACGCCAGCGAGGGGATGGCGGCGCTCTGCTTCAACCCGCGCCACGGGCTCCGCATCGAGCGCGCCGGGCGCGTGGTGGACCTCGTGATCTGCTACGAGTGCCTCCAGATCCGCTCCTACGGCCCGGGCGAGGAGCAGGAGCAGCTGCTCACCTCGGACCGCGTTGAGCCGGCGGTCTCGTCGTTTTTCCGCCACCGCGGGCTCGCGCTTCACCGCTGAGCTGGGGCGGGGGCGCGCTCGGCGAGGCGAGTCCGAGAGGCGCGCTAGAGCAGGGCAGCGAGCAGCGCGACCTGCGCCAGCTGCTGCTGCTGATGGAGCTCCTCGGCGAGCCGCTCGGGCGCCTCGCGCCGGATGCGCAGGATCGCCGCGTATGAGAGGAACGGGTCGACCTGGCGCAGGTGGGCGAGGAACTCCTCCCGGTCGGCCTGCTTGAGGGCCTGGACGGTGGCGTAGCGGAACGGGCCGCGCGCGCCGCTGATCTCGGCGTAGCGCGCGAGGAAGCGGGCGCCGAACGGGAGCTCTTGGGGGGTGTCGGGGGTCTCGGGCTCCATGGAGGGGCTCTACGCCGCAGGCCCCCCGAGCATTCGCGCCGTTTGACGTGCTCCCGGGAGAGGGGCGCTTGGCGCGCTACCATAGGCCCGTGGAACGCCTTCTCGCTCTCGTCCTCCTGCTCTTGCTCTGTGTCGCCTGTGCTCCGCTGGGGACGTCGGGCTCTCCCCGGCCGCTGGTTTGCGCGTCGGACCTGGATCATCCGCCGTTCGCGTCCGTGGACGACTCGGGCGCGCCGGTCGGCTTTGAGGTCGACCTGATGCACGACCTGGCCGCTGAGCTTGGGCGGCCGCTGGTCTGGCGCCGGCTGCCCTTTGTCGAGCTGCTGCCGGCGGTCGAGGCGGGCGCCGTGGACCTGGCCTGCGCCACGCTGGGGGCCACTCCCGAACGGGCGGAGCGGATGCTGCTGTCGCGTCCCTACTTCCGTACGCGGATCGCCCTTTTGGCTCTGGCGGGGCCCGAGGGGGAGCGGTCCGGGGCACCCGCGGCGCTCGACGGGCGGCCGGTCGGCTTCGCGGCGGGCACGACCGCCGAGGACGCCGTGCGGAGCGGCTTGCCCGCCGCGCAGGCCGTGCCGCTGGGCAAGGGCGAGTCCCCGGTCGAGGCGCTGGAGAGCGGCCGCGCGGTGGCGGTGGCCGTCGACGGGCCCGATGCGGACCTGTGGGCCGAGCGGCCGGGCCTCACGGTGCTGCCCTTCGCCCTGGGGGCCGAGGACTACGTGCTGGCGGTGGCTCCGGGGCGCGTGGACCTCGTCCGGGCGCTGGACCGGGTGCTGGCGCGCTGGGACGCGAGCGGTCGCCTGGATGAGCTCTGGAGGCGCTGCCTGGACGAGTCCGGGAATCCCTTCAGCGCCCCCTAGGCGGCGCGCGTACCTCCCCCGACGCGATGACCGAGGCCGCGCCGAAATCCGACGGCGGCGGGGGGGCCGAGCTCCTGCGCCGCGCTGCACTGGGGGAACCCGAAGCGGTGGACCGCTGGTTTCGGCGTGAGCATCCGGCGGTGTTCCGGCTGTGCGCCGGCTTCCTGGCGGATGCGAACGAGGCCGAGGACGTCGCCCAGGACGCCATGCTCCACCTCCTCGACCGGCTGGATCGCTTTGACGGCGCGCGCCCCTGGCGCACGTGGCGCAACGCGCTCGTGCTGAACCTTTGCCGTGACCGGCGCCGGAGGCGGGATGCGCGGGCGCGGGCGGAGGACGCCCGGGCCGAGCTGGCGAGCCGCCAGGTGCTGCCCGACCCCGCGAGCGTGGTGGAGTCGGCCGAGCTGCGTGCGCTCGTGTCGGGCGCGCTCGCCGGCTTGCCTCCGCGTGAGCGCGAGGCGTTCGTGCTGCGCGACCTCGAAGGCCTGGATACGGCCGAGGCGGCCGAGGCGCTTGGCGTCGGGCCCAGCACGGTGCGCTCGCTCTTGACCCTGGCCCGGCGCCGCCTGCGCGAGCTGCTCGCGCCGCGGCTGCCCGACACGGTGGGAGGCGGACATGGCGGAGCGTGATCCGCTCGACGACCTGCGCGCGGCGTGGGAGCGACTCGAGCCAGCGGAGACCGGCGGCGACCTGGAGGCCGAGGACGACGCGACGCGTGCCGCGGTCGGGTGGCTGCAGGCGGCTTGGTCCGAGCTGGGCCCCGGGGCGGAGATGCGGAGCCCGACCGCGATGTCGCCGACGCCGACACCGACCGCGACGCCAGCGCCGGCATCGGCCTCGGCGGAGATGCCCGCCGGATGGAGGGCGCTCGCCGCCGCGGCCGCGGTGCTCGTGCTGTTCGGCGCCCTCGCGCTGCTGGCCCGTCCGGGCGGGGGCCCGCCGGGCTTCGAGGTGGCGCGGAGCGAGGGGAGCTCGCCGGGGAGCACGGCCGAACCGAGCGACCCCGCTGGGACGGGAGATCCTGCGGACACGCGCGACCCGGGCGCTGCGCGGGATCCCGGCGTCGAGCGCGGCCCGGGTGAGGCGCGCGACCCCGGTGAGGCGAGCGACCCCGGTGAGGCGCGCGGCCCCGGTGAGGCCGCCGAACCCGGCGCGACGGCGGCCGGGCCGGAGAGCGACCCCGAGGCCCCCGAGGTCGCCTTCGTGGACGCGGGTCGGATCGAGGTGCGTGCGGGCAACGTGCGGCTGGTGCTGGTCACCGAGTCGGACGCCCGTGCGGGCGAAGCTGTGGACGCAACCAAGGCAGAAGAAGCAAGGAGCGAACGATGAATCGGTGGATCGCAAGAGTCGGACTGGTGCTCGCCGTCCTGGCGGGTGGGATGTCGGCGCAGGTCGACGAGGTGAGCGCATCGACGCCCATACTCAGCGTGGAATCGATCGAGCTGAAGAGCTACACGCCGCGGCACGTCAACGCCAGGGAGCTGTACCAGCTCGCGAGCGAGACCGTCGCACGCGAGTTCTACCTGAAGGAGCGCGGGGGCCTGAACGGGGCGCCGGTGCTGAACCTCAACACCTTGGGCGACCGCCTGATCGTGTATGACGAGCCCAAGGTGGTGGCGCGGATTCTCGCCTCGCTGCAGACGATGGATCAGCAGTCGGCGGTCAGCCCCGTCGCTCCGCGCGTGCAGTACAGCGTGCGTGAGTACGCGCCGCGGTTCATCTCGCTCGACGCGGCGGTGCAGGCCCTGGAGCCGCTGACGCGGCGCGACGAGACGATCAGTCCGGGAGGGGAGCGCAACGGGACGCGGAACGTCACGGCGGTGCGCGAGCGCAACCTGCTCGTGCTGCGCGATACCGAAGAGAACCTGGCGACGATGACCGACCTGCTCGTGCGGATCGATCAGCCCGAGCCCCAGGCGCTCCTGACCTGCTACCTGGTGCGCGGCAAGGCCGGCGGTGACTCGAGCGGGCTGCCCAAGGACCTGGTCGACAACATGGCCAAGCTGGTCCCGCAGTTCGCGCTGGAGAACGCGGGCTTCTCGATGCTGCAGACCTCGATCGCGATCGGGCGGACGCTGTCGCTGCGGATCGACGGAAAGGGAACCGACAAGTTCGAGCTCTCCTTCGTTCCGGTCGCCTACGACGCCGCGACGGCGAGCCTGACGGTGCAGCGGTGCTCGCTCCAGCGGGAGTACCTGCAGGAGCAGGGCGGCGGCCTGATCCAGGGCGCGAAGCGGCAGGTGTTCTCGACCAGCACGGTGTTCCGCGGCGGCGAGTACACGGTGCTCGGCGCGGCCGGGTCGGATCCGGTGTTCCTGGTGGTCCGGCTGGCGCCGCTGAACTAGGCCCCGTACGACGCCCTCGCGCGCGGCGCTTCAGCGGCGACCGCGTGCCGCGGGGCGGCGGGACGGAACGGCGCGGCCGCTGCTCCCGGCGGCGGGCGCGCCGTGGAGCGAGCGACCCGGGCCTCACGTCCGGGGAGGACGGAGAGGACCGGGGGAGCGGGCCACGCCCGCGGGCTGCGGCAGGCGGCCGGCTGGCAGGGGCGTGGCTCGCGGACTCCGCGCGGGCCGCGGGCTCCGCACGAGGCGGGACCCGGCAGGTGCAACTCTAGAAAATCAGGCTTCAGATCGTGTAGAAGGCCAATCGCTCGCTCGGTTCGCTTCCACCGCCCAACGGACGTGTCTAGC
>JBCCGI010000136.1:0-15239 GCA_039029355.1 Planctomycetota bacterium | reverse complement strand
GCGGAACCTCCAGGGCGGCCAGCGAGGGCGAGCGGTACGTGACCAGCCCGTCGCGGCGCGCGCGTCGTTCAAGCTGCGGCATGGGGCGCGCGGATTCTAACGGGCGCCCTCCTCCCCGTGCCCGCGCTGGGCTAGCTTGTGTCGCCATGAGAGCGAAGCTCCCCCTCGCCGCGCTCCTTCTCGCGGGGTGTTTCAGCCCGTTGGCCGGGTGTTTCAGCCCGTTCGACCGACCCACCGCGCCCTACCCCGACGAGCGCAGCGAGACGCGCGTCCACAGCGCCGCGCTGCTCGACGACGGCCGGACGCTGCTCATCAGCTGGTCGGAGGGCGTGTTCCGCGCGGTCCCCGACAACGCCGCGTGGAGCGACACGCGCCGGCAGCACAGCTCTGACGTCAAGGTGCTCGCGCTCGTCGACCCCGAGAGCGCCACGGCGCGCGTGCTGCGTCGACTGGTGCGCGAGCCGGCGAGCGACGGCAACGGCAACTACACGATCGAGGACGTCGGCGAGGGCCGCGCGCTGCTCTGGCGCGGCCGCTCGACCTCCAAGGGTACGCTGATCTACGCCGGCGGGCTGGCGGTGCTCGACCTCGCGACCGGCGATCTGGAGACCCTCGACGCCGACGCGGATCCCGCTCCGCTGCGCCTTGGCGGCGTCGATCCGCCGCCGGACGTGCGCGTGCGTGCCGCGGGGGAGGGGCTCGTGCTCGAGCGGCGCGTCGACGGCGACTGGCAGCAGGCGCCGCTCACGGTCCTTTGAGGGCTTTGGGCTAGGCGCTCCGCACCGACTTGCGGGGCGGTGCAAGCCGAGCGATCTGGCCGATCAGCTCGTCGACCAGGAACGGCTTGCGGAGCAGCGGCTCGCCCAGGTCGGCCTCGGACATCGACACGTTGCCCGTGAGGACGAGCGCCGGCAGGTCGGGGCGCGTGCGACGCATCTCGCGCAGGCACGAGAGCCCGTCGATCCGCGGCAGGTCGAGGTCGAGCAGCACCGCGCGGAAGGAGTCGGGGGCCTCGTGGAAGCGCTCGATCGCCTCGGCGCCGTCGCGCGCCGAGGCGACCTCGTAGCCGTGTCCCCGCAGGCCCAGGAGCAGGGCGTCGTGCACGTGCGGGTCGTCCTCGACGAGCAGCAGCGCGCCGCCGCCCGTGTCGTTCGGCGCGTCGGCTGCCTCGCCCTGGTCTGACTCCGAGGGTGCCGCGGCCAGAGGCAGGCTCACGCGGAAGCTCGAGCCGACGTCCGGCGTCGAGCGCACGTCGATCGTCCCGCCGTGGTCGGCCACGATGCCGTGGACGAGGGCCAGGCCTAGGCCCGTGCCCTTGCCGCGCTCCTTGGTCGAGTAGAACGGCTCGAAGAGGCGCTCGATCGCGTCCGGCTGGATGCCGGCTCCCGAGTCCTCGACGGTCAGCAGCGCCTCGTCGCCTTCGCGCTTCACCTCGACCAGCAGGCACCCGCCGCCCGGCATGGCGTCGCGCGCGTTGATCGCCAGGTTCAGGAGCACCTGCTGCACCTGCGTCGCGTCGCCGCGGATCCACGTCCCCGGCGTGCGGGTGCCGCCGACCTCGATCGACGCGGGGAGCAAGCGGCGGAGCAGGTCGAGGGTCTCCTCCACACGGGCGCTCAGGTCGAAGGTCTCGCGCTCCAGCGGCGATTGGCGCGCAAAGGTCAGGAGCGAGCGCGTCACGCCCGTGCCCTGGTCCACCGTGCGATCGATCCGATCGATGAGCGACGAGACGTCGCCGCCGCGACTCAGCTCGGCGCGGGCGTGGCGCGTGAAGCCGAGGATCGCGGTGAGGATGTTGCTGAAGTCGTGCGCGACGCCGCCCGCGAGCGTGCCGATCGCCTCGAGCTTCTGCGCCTGCCGCAGCTGGCGCTCGAGCGTGCGCCGCCGCTCGGCCTCGGCCCGCTCCTCGGTGACGTCGCGTGCGATGCCGACGGTCCCGACCCACTTGCCCGCCAGGTCGCGCAGGATGGTGAGCGTCTGGAGCATCGGGAACGTCGCGCCGACCTTGGTGCGGTGCTCGACCTCGCCCTGAAAGCTGCCCGCGCCGCGCACCTGCGCTAGCGCCGGGACGACGGTCTGCTCGTACGACCTGCGGTCATACAGCATCGACAGCGGCTCGCCGATGGCTTCGTCCAGTGTGTAGCCGTGCAGGTCGAGGAACGCGTCGTTGGCGAAGACGAGCCGGTCCTCGGTGTCGGTGACGAAGATGCCGTCCAGCGACTGCTGCACCGCTTGGCCCAGGAGCCGCAGCTCGGCCTCGGCGGCGCGGCGCTCGGAGATGTCGCGCACGAACGCGCAGCAGCACTCGACGTCCTCGAAGCGGATGTACCCGCGCACCACTTCGACCGGGATGATGCGGCCGCTCTTCGCGACGTGCTCAGACTCGAAGACCAGGTGCCCGCGGCGCTTGATCTCGCTCCAGTGGTGGGCCCACGCCTCGGAGGGGAGGTGCGGGTTGACCTCCGAGATCGGCGTGCCGATCAGCTCGTCACGCGCGTACTCCAGTCCGCGGCAGGCGCTGTCGTTCGCGTCGAGAATGAGGCCGTCGCGGTCGATGATGAAGACCGCGTCGAGCGCGTGGTCGCTCATGTACTTGACCGTGCGCAGCCCTCGCTCGCTCGCGCGCAGGCGCTCGTGGGCCTCCTCGAGGCGACTCGCGTGCTGGCGGGCCCGTCGGGCGAGGAAGGCGGCGGAGCCCAGCGAGACGGCGAGCAGCAGGCCGACGAGCAGCACCAGCTCGGGCAGGGCGGTGCGGTGCTCGTCGCGCACCGCCTCTCCGGGGAGGGTCGCGCCGGACCACGGCACGCCGGCGACGTCGGTGCGCCACACCGCGCCGGCGACCGAGCCGTCGGCACCCTCGGCGGAGCGCTGGAAGACGCGTTCGCCGCCGTTGAGGACGTCGATCTCGAAGCCCGGCGCGGCGTTCGCGAGCACGCGCCCCAGCAGCGCTTCGTGGCGGAAGACAGCGGCCAGGCAGCCGTCCTCGCGCCCGCCCACCCGAAGCGGAACCAGCACGGTGAAGCCCGAGCCGCCCTGTACCAGCTTCAGCGCGCGGGTCGCGGCGGTCTTGCCGGTCGCGAGGGCGCGCTCGTGCGCGTCGCGCCGCCGCTCTTCGAAGCGGATACTCAGACCGACCGCGTCCTCGTTGCCGTCGATCGGTTCGACCCAACGCACGATGCCGTCCGAATCCAGCCACTCCAGCGCCTGGAGCGGGAGGTCGGCGATGTAGTGCACGGCGTCCGCGCGCCAGAGCTCTTCGGTCAGGCCCTGCGAGGCCTCCCAGCGCTCGGCCATGCGCTCGAGCGCGTCGATGCGCTGGCCGATCGCCTGCTCGACGCTGGCGCGAGTCGCGTTGCTCTGCGCTTCGCAGAGCGCCGCGAGCCCGGTCTCCTGTGAGTGCGTCAGCGAGTGTCGCAGCAGGAGGGCCGCGACCACGACCGCCAGCACGAGGGCGGCCGGAAGGGCTAGCTGCCGGACGGTCGTGTGCCAGGCGCGTGCGCTCGGTGAGTCGGATTCTTGCACGCCATCTGCGAGTATCCGCTTCACGCTCCAGTCGCGCGTACTGGGGGCTTCCCTTGTTTCAGGAGAGACACAACTCCAGCGCCGACCGCGCGGCGCGTTGTCCAACTTTGCACCTGACCGTTTCGACAAGATCGTCTGCTGAGCTAGCGCACGACGGCGGCGGCCTCGCCCGCGTTGATCGCATCGAGCGTCTGCTGTAGGGCCTCTCCCCATGCGTAGTAACCCGCAGGCGAGAGGTGCAGGAAGTCCGAGGCATAGAGGTCGACCCGCGGCGAGCCTTCGCTCTCGAGGAAGCGCTCGCGGAAGTCGCGGAACGTGACGCGCGGGCGCGGCTCGAGTCGCGCCAAGAGCGCGTTCAGCTCGCGGACCTGCGCCCGCATCGGATCGTCGCGCTTGCCGCGCGGAAACACCCCCTGTACGAGCACGTGTGCGTCGGGCAGGAGTGCGAGCACGCGCTCGACGATCCGCTCGACGCCCGCGGCGATCTCGGGCGGTGCGTCGCCGGCCGTGAGGTTGTTGGTGCCGATCATCAGCGCGACGTAGCGCGGGTGGAGCCCGTCGAGCGTGCCCTGCTGGATGCGCCACAGCACGTGCTGCGTCCGGTCGCCGCTGATGCCCAGGTTCGCTACCCGGTAGCCTTCGAGCCGCTCGCGCCGCGCCGTGTCGCCCGGGCTCCAGACGTCGCGCCCGGGGCCGCCGAAGGACTGCGTGATCGAGTCCCCGAGCAGCACGAGGTCCGCGTCCCCGCGCGTCGCAAGAGCCAAGCAGTCCTCGTGCTGACGGATCCACCGGTCGTCGCTGCGCCAGCCAGCGACGTCGGCGCGGAAGTCCGCGCGCCCGACCGGTACCAGCGTCGGCGCGTTGCTCGGGGTCGTGGGAGCGAGTCGGCGCGGCCTCATCCGCACGCGCTGGTTGCGCTGGTCGAACGTCACGCTCAGCAGGCCGGTGAGCGCGCGGCCTACGTTCGCGTCTGGCAGCACGCCGTTGAACTCGAGCGCCGGCGCCGCGAAGCGGTGGGGGCCGATCGCGAGGTCGCCGGCGAGCTCGGCTCCCAGCACGTCGAACTCGTTGAAGAGCGTCGCCATGCGGCCCACGACCACGGGCTCGCCGGCGAGCGGCAGCTCGTCGGCCAGCGCGATCGGCAGTGAAAGGAACTTCGGGTTCGCGCTGTCCAGCAACGCGCGCACCGGCTGCCCGGCGAGCTCGATCTCGATCGTCGGCAGGTTGTGGGGCGCCGTGTACGCCAGCACTTCGCCTCCGTCGGGCGCGGGCAGCTCGCCGTCCTCCAGCCGGAGGCGGTCGCCCTTGACGGTCAGCAGCACCTCTTCGAACAGCGGGAAGCCGAGCGCTCCGCCGGGGACGTCCGGACCCTGGTCGGCCGTCTGCAGGACCACGCCGGTGACGTCGCGGAACGTCGCGCCGCCGAACGTCAGGCTCTCGATCGTGACGATGTCGACCGTCCGCTCGTTCTCGCGCGAGCCGTCGCCGACGGGCGCCTGGCTGACGGGCTGCAGGTCGAGCTGCTCGGCGAGTGCGGGAGTGACGATCACCGGCACCGACTGGCCCGTGTCGAAGCCGAAGGGGAAGGGGCCTGCGCCGTTGATCTCGACTTCGAGCGAGGTCCAGTCGAGCTCGATGGGTTCGGCGGGCAGGTGCGTGAAGCTGCCCTGGTACTCGCTCGGCCCGGGCGCGGCGCACGCGCCGATCAGCGCGAGAATGGACGGTGTAACGAGGCGCATGGGGGCCAGCATGCCACATCCCGCTTCCCTGGACGCGATCGGCGCTGTGGGGTTAGTGTGGTTGGAGTCAGGAGCCCTTCACCATGAATAAACGCACCGCCCTCTGGACCGCCTTTGCCTCGCTGCTCGCCGTCGGCCTCGCCTCCGCCGCCCTCCAGGGCGTGGCGACCACGGGGGCCTCCCAGGACACCGCGCCCGGCCCGTTCGAGCGTGCGGAGCCCGGCACGCTGCCCGACCAGTGGATCTACGGGGGCGACTGTGCGAGCGATCCGAACTTCCAGGTGCACGCCTACAACGAGGACCTCTACATCCTCCGCCAGTCGAAGTGCGACACGTACGAGGCGCCGTTCCTCTACCTGATCTTCGGCGAGACGAAGGCGCTCCTGATCGACACCGGCGCCGTCGCGGGCGCGCCGGTCGAGGCCACGGTAACCGGCGTCATCAACGACTGGCTCGCGGCTAAGGGCAAGAGCTCGATCGAGCTGATCGTCGCCCACTCGCACAGCCACGGCGACCACGTCGCCGCCGACGCGCAGTTCAACGGACTGCCGAACACGACCGTGGTGGGCTACGGCGTGCCGACGGTGATGAGCTTCTACGGCTTCTCCAGTTGGCCGGGCGAGGTGGTGCAGTTCGACCTCGGCGGGCGCGTGCTGGACGTGCTCGCGACGCCGGGACACAAGAACGACAGCGTGACCTTCTACGACCGGCGCACGCACCTGCTGCTGACCGGGGACATCGTCTATCCGGGGCACCTCTTCATCTTCGCACCGCTTCAGTGGCTGGACTTCCAGGACAGCCTCGTGCGCCTCGCGGACTGGGCCGAGACGCACCCGGTCAAGTGGGTGCTCGGCTGCCACGTTGAGATGACGGCCGACTACGGCGTGTCGTACCAGTACACGACGGCGGTCCAGCCGAACGAGCATCCGCTCGAGCTGCACCCGTCGATCCTGGGCACGATCCGCGACGCGGCGCTCGACATGGGGGCGACGCCCGAGTGCAAGACCTTCGGGGAGTTCGTCATCCACCCCGTCTACCTGTGCGGCTTCGGCTACTTCTGACGCCGCTGCGCAACGCTCCCATCACCGCCTGGCTCTGGGTGGGTCTGCCGTTGGGAGCCGTCGCGGCCCAGATCGCGGCGAAGGCGGTCGGCGAGGACTTCTACCGCCGGACGATGCGGAGCGAGCTCGGCCTGGTCGAGAACGCGACCGTGCTGCTGCTGCTCGTCGCGTTGGTGACCGCGCTGCGGCTCTTCGCGGCGCGGCGCCGCGTCGCCTCGGCGGGGCTCTTCGGAGCCTTCGCCCTGGTCATGGCGCTCGGCTGCTTCTTCTTCGCCGGCGAGGAGGCGAGTTGGGGCCAGCACTGGGCGGGCTTTGAGCCGCCTGCGGACATCGCCGCGCGCAACGAGCAGGGAGAGCTGAACTTCCACAACGACCCCGTGCTCGAGACCTTCCTCGACCAGCTCCCGCGCAACCTGCTGACCGCGGCGGCGCTGCTCGGCGGCATCCTGGTGCCGCTTCGCCGGCTGCGACGCGGCGCGCCGGAGTGCCCGCGCTTCGACCGACCTGGCCTGCGGGCGTGGATCTGGCCGACGGTGGTCTGCCTGCCGGCGGCGGTGGTCGCGGTAGGGGTCACGTTGCCCAAGAAGGCCTTCCGCGCGCTCGACCGCCAGGTGCCGTACCTGATCGACATCAGCCCCGGCGAGACCAAGGAGCTGGCGCTCGCGGCGTTCCTGATGCTCTATCTGCTCGTCCTGCACCGCGAGCTTGCCGAGGTGAAGGCGTCCTAACCGCGCCCCTCGCCGCCAAACTACCCCCGCCCGCAGCTTGAACCGAGCCGCGCCGCATGCGGGGATGGGGCGCCCGGACCGTGTCGTTCCAACCCCGAGTAGCCGTCCCGTCTCGCGCCATGAAGACCGCGTGTATCGCCCTTCCCTTCGCCCTCTTCACGTTCGCCTCCGCCGCTTCCGCGCAGCTCGACGACCGCTGGCTGAAGCTCGAGCGCGCGCCCGACGCGATCTCCGGCACCGGGCAGGTGTCGGACGCCGACAACGAGACCGACCTCGCCTGGGGTGACCTCAACGGGGACGGCGCCACCGACCTGATCGTCGTCCGCAAGGAGCCCTTCATCACGACCGGCGGTCGCACCAACCTGCTGCTGCTGGCGGAGGAGGGCACGCTGGTGAACCGCACCGCGGCGCTCGCGTCGCGCTCCGACGTAGAGGACGACCACGGCTTCCTGACCCCGACCAACGACCGCGACGTGCTGCTCGCCGACCTTGACGGAGACGGTTGGCTCGACGTCGCGACCGCGGTCGACCAGTCGCCCGGCGCGCCGAAGCACATCTCGCACCCACGCGTCTACCGCAACTCGGGCCGCAAGGACGACGGCCCCTGGCTCGGCATCGCGCACGAGGACGCCCGTTTCCCGGCGCTCGTGCACCTCGACTCCGGCGAGCCGATCGTGCCGCACTTCACCTGTGTCTCAGCCGGCGACGTCGACGCGGACGGCGACGTGGACCTGTACTTCGGCGACTACGACGTCAGCGCGCCGGCGGAGGGCCAGCAGAAGCCCAGCATGGAGACGCCCGAGCAGGACGGCGACGACCGGCTGATGCTCAACGATGGCAAGGGCTTCTTTGCGGACGGCAGCAAGGACGCGGTCAGCCGCGAGATCCTGGCCTCGAACTTCTGCAACGTCACCCACCTGGTCGACCTGAACATGGACGACAAGGTCGATCTGCTGAAGCAGAGCTCGTATCAGCGCCCTTCGCTCGTCTACGTGGCCTTCAACGACCCCGACGAGCCGGGCTCGTTCCAGACGCGGGTGACGGCGTACGAGGGCAAGCCATACTTCATCTCCACCGGCGACCTGAACAACGACGGCCGACTCGACATGGTCGTCAGCGACAACGGCCTCGACCGGCACATCTACAACCTGCCGGGCGAAGAGGGCTCGATGACCTGGTCCGAGCCGCAGCCCTTCGAGTTCCTGCATGGCCAGGACGACAAGTTCGCCGGCAACAGCCTGATCGTCGACCTCGACGGCGACGGCTGGCGCGACGTGATCGTGACGGACGTGGACCCGGAGATCCCGACCTACGATCGCCGCACGCACATCTACCACAACCGCGGCGGCACCGAGGGCGGCACCGACATCGTGCTGCGTGAGGAGCGCGAGAAGGCCGCGGACGAGGGCTGGATCGGGGCCGTCGGCCTGTCGGCGGCGGATCTGCAGGCGACCCACGACGCCGCGGTCTTCGACCTGAACGGCGACGGCAAGCTCGACCTGATCCTGAGCCGCCTCGCGGGCCTCGAGGTCTGGCTGCAGGTCGAATAGAATCCGCCCCATGGTCGAGACGGCGCTCGATCCTGGGAAGATCCACGACACGATCGAAGTGCTCGGGCGGCGCATCGAAGAGCGCTTCCCGGCCTCGGGTTTGTCGCGTGTGTGTGGGCAGCTGGAGCGCCTCAGCCTGCACGCGCGCGCCACGATCGACGAGCTCCAGCGCCCGGTGCACACGCTGCGCGCGCTGATCGGCATCCTGCTCCTCGTGATCCTGGTGGGGCTGGGGATGACGCTCTACCAGCTCGCGCTGCCCCGCGAAGGGGTCACGCTCGCCGACTTCGTCCAGATCCTCGAGGCGGGGATCAACGACGTCGTGCTGATCGGGCTCGGCGCGTTCTTCCTCGTGTCGATCGAGGGGCGCATGAAGCGCCGGAAGGCGCTCGCGGCGCTGCACGAGCTGCGCTCGGTGGCGCACATCGTCGACATGCATCAGCTCACCAAGGACCCCGGACACGAGCTGCCCGACACCGAGTCGTCGCCGCAGCGGACGATGAGCCCAGCGCAGCTTGCGCGCTACCTCGACTACTGCAGCGAGATGCTGTCGCTGACCGGCAAGATCGCCGCGCTCTACGCGCAGCGCTTCGACGACGAGGTCGTCCTCGCGTCGGTCAACGAGGTCGAGACGCTGACGACGGGGCTGTCGCGCAAGGTGTGGCAGAAGCTGATGATCCTCGAGCTCGGAGACGCCTATCAGACCGAGGCCGCGTCGTGAGCGGCGTCGCGCCCCCCGCTGCGGCCGAGGTCGAGCGTGCCGCCGACGTGCTGCGCGACGTCGCGGTACACACGCAGCTCGTCGCGCTGCGCGGCTGCGAGGACGTGTGGCTGAAGCCCGAGATCCATCAGCCGGTCGGCTGCTTCAAGATCCGCGGCGTCTACCACGCGGTGCACGCGATGGCGCCCGAGGCGCGCGCCCACGGCATCAGCACCGTGAGCGCCGGCAACACCGCCAAGGCGCTGGCCTGGTGCGGCCGCCGCTTCGGCGTCGAGGCGCGCAGCCTGATGCCCGACCACGCTCCGAAGAGCAAGATCGAGGCGGTGCGCGCCCTCGGCGGCACGCCCGTGCTCGTGCCGGTCGACGACGTCTTCGCGTATCTGAAGGAGCACCGCTGGGAGCAGGAGCCGTACGGCTTCGTGCACCCGTGGACCTCGCGCGACGTGCTCGTCGGGCACGCGACGCTCGCGCTCGAGCTCGCGCGCGACCTGCCGGACCTCGACACGGTGTACGTGCCGGTCGGCGGAGGCGGGCTCCTCGGCGGCGTAGGCGGAGGCCTGCGCGCGCTGCTCCCCGACGTGCGCATCGTCGCCGTCGAGCCGGAGGGCTGCCCCTCGCTCCACGCCGCGCTCCAGGCCGGACACCCCGTCGACGTCGATTGCGATACCATCTGCGACGGCGTCGCGGTGCCCTACATGACCGACGAGATGTTCCCGCTGCTGCGCGACCTCGCCGACGACTCCGTCCTGGTGTCCGAGCGCGCCGTCGCCGACGCCATCCGCCACCTTGCGCTGAAGAACCACATCGTCGCCGAGGGCTCCGGCGCGCTCGCCGTAGCGGCCGCCCTCGCCGAACCGCCCGAGCGTCGCGGCCGCGCCGTTGCGCTCGTCACCGGCGGGAGCATCGACGCGCCGAAGCTCGCCGCCCTCCTCGACCCCTCCCGATGAACGCCCCCATGAAACGCCCGCTCTCCCTCGCCCTCCTCGCGCTCGCCGCGCTCGGCTCCTCCGCCGCGGCCGAGCTGCGCCTCCCGTCCGTGCTGGGCGACCACATGGTCCTGCAGCGCGAGACCACGACCAACGTCTGGGGCTGGGCCGAGCCCGGCGAGGAGGTCCAGGTCGCCGTGAGCTGGGCCGACGCCGCCGCGCGCACCAAGGCGGGTGAGGACGGGACCTGGTCGATCGCAGTCGCGACGCCGGAGGCCGGCGGGCCGCACACGATCGCGATCTCGGCGGCCTCGGGCTCGGTCACGCTCAACGACGTGCTGATCGGCGAGGTGTGGGTCTGCTCGGGCCAATCGAACATGGAGTGGGGGCTGCGCCTGTCCGAGGAGCCGAAGGCCGCGATCGCCGCGGCGAACCACCCCGAGGTCCGGCTCTTCGACGTCGCCCACTTCATCGCGACCGAGGAGCAGGACGACTGCACCGGCGCGTGGACCGCATGCGACCCGAACACCGTCCCGAACTTCAGCGCAGTGGGCTACTACTTCGGGCGCAACCTGCATCAGGAGCTCGGCGTGCCGATCGGCTTGATCGGCAGCAACTGGGGCGGCACGCGCGCCGAGGCGTGGACCAGCGAGGCCACGCTGCGCGCCGACTTCCCCGAGTTCGCCGAGGAGCAGGACCGCATCGTCGAGCTGCGCACCAACCCCGGCGGTGATCGCTCGCTGCGCGATCGGCAGGCCGACTGGTGGTCCGGGATGGAGTCCAAGGAGCCCGGCTTCGTCGGCCGTTGGATGGAGGCCGGCTTCGACGACTCGGCCTGGGCGACCGCCGCGCTTCCCGGAACGTGGGCGGCGCTCGAGCTCGGCGGCTTCGACGGCTGCCTGTGGTACCGGCTCGAGGTCGACGTGCCGGCCGACCTGGTCGGCAAGGAGCTGCAGCTCGAGCTCGGTCCCATCGACGACATGGATCTGACGTGGCTCAACGGCCAGCTCGTCGGCGAGTCGCGCGCCGACGGGATGTGGAACAAGCCGCGTGCTTACGCCCTGCCCGCGGGCACGGTGAGCGCCGGGGCGAACGTCATCACGGTGTGCGCGATCGACACCGGGGGCGTGGGCCGCGTCGGCGCCGAGCCCGAGGGGATGCGCCTGCGCGCGAAGGACGGCTCCGCCGAGCTGCCGCTCGCGGGCGATTGGCGCTGGTCGCGCGGCGCTCCCTTGGCCGACCTCGGCGCCTGGCCGCGCGGCGGCTGGATGACCCAGCACCGCCCGTCGGCGCTCTTCAACGGCATGCTCGCGCCGATCCTGCCCTTCGCGATCCGCGGAGCGATCTGGTACCAGGGCGAGTCGAACCGCGGCCGCGCGGTGCAGTACCGCCGCCTCTTCCCGGCGATGATCACCGACTGGCGCGAGCGCTGGGGCATCGGCGACTTCCCGTTCTACTTCGTGCAGCTGGCGCCCTTCGGGTACGGCGGCGACACGGGGCAGCTGTCGGAGCTGCGCGAGGCGCAGACGCGGACGCTCGCGCTCCCGAGCACCGGCATGGCGGTCACGATGGACATCGGCAACCCGACCGACATCCACCCGCGCAACAAGAAGGACGTCGGCCTGCGGCTCGCCCGCTGGGCCCTCGCGCACACGTATGGGCGCGAAGACCTCGTCTACAGCGGCCCGCTGTACCGCACGGTCGAGCTCGCGGACGGCAAGGCGCGGCTCTCGTTCGACCACGCCGCCGGCCTGACCAGCGGCGACGACGCCCCGAGCCACTTCACGGTCGCCGGCGAGGACCAGGTCTTCCACCCGGCCGAGGCCCGCATCGAGGGCGAGGCCGTCGTGGTGTGGAGCGCCGCCGTGCCCGCGCCGGCGGCCGTCCGCTACGCGTGGGGCGCGACCGACGAGCCGAACCTGAAGAACGGCGCCGGCCTCCCGGCGCCGTCCTTCCGCACGGACGACTGGCCGCCCGTTTCGAGCGACAGGTAGGGCAGACTAGCAGCCGCCGCCGGTCGTGTCGTAGTTGCGCGACACCGACTCGGACGGGGTGCCTTGCGTATCCGTCATCTCCAGCGTCAGGATGAAGTAGCCGCTGTAGAGCTCGTCGAGGGTCCGCTTGCTGCGGAACGCGCGGGTGAGGCCGTCGACGTCGTCGTCGCTAGAAGTTGGTTCAGCGAAGCGCGTGAATTCGGCTCGACGCGCCCTAGTCGGCCCTGACGGCCGTCCAGCACGACAGGAAGTCGCGCCCCAGCGAGTGCGTCGTGCCGCGCAGCACGTCGCCGTCGAGCATCGCGCTGGTGTTGTACGCGCCGCTCCCGTCCTCGGTCACGAACGCCAGGTGCAGAGCATCCCAGCTGTCGTTGACCCTGCCCCGCTCGAGATCCGTGCCGTAGAAGCTGCCCTTCAGCGCGCCGTCGCCGGCCTCCTCGATCACGAGCTCGGTGAAGTACGCATCCGCGTCCGGCGCGGGGCGCAGGTCGACCTTCCAGGTGCCGACGAGCTTGGCGGGGTCCAGCTTGGGCTGGTGGCGGTTGAGCTTCACCTCGTTGCGGGTGAACCACTCGCCGCCTTCGAAGCGGACCTCCTTGCGCTGCGAGTACGCGTCGCCGTCGAGGCTGTACGTCTCGCGGATCTCGGCCTGGCGGCCGTCGTCGAGGCCTTCGTAGGCGAAGATCATGCTCCACGTGCCGGGGCCTCCGAGGTAGCGCTGCGTCACGTCGTGGCGCGCGTTCTCCACGCCGCGGCGGCCGAAGTTGACGAGCACGTACTCGCCCGTCTCCTGGTCGACCGTGTGCACGTTGAGCGCGTGCAGCGTCCAACCGGGCTCGCCGAAGGCGACCTTCGAGAGCAGGAAGGCGCCGTCGAGGCTGGGCTCCGAGTCGACGTCCATCGGGATCGCGCTCCACTCGCCGCTCTGGTAGTCGAGATAGCCGAGCTCGCCGCGCCAGGTCCCCGTGAGCTCCATCAGGCGCTCGAGGTCGTCGGCGGGAGAGGTCCCCGGTTGCTGGAGGTCGTTCGCGGGCGAGGCACAGACGGCGGCGAGGGCGAGGATCAGGGCAGACTTCATCTAGGGATTCCTTTCGTAAGGCGAGGCGGGAAGGGCTAGCGGCGGATGGTGGTGATCTCGCCCGGGACGAGCCGGAGCGGGATCTCCTCGACGACGGTCTCGCCGTCCATCAGGTGCAACCAGGCGGCGTGGGACGGCACCGTCACCACGCCCGAGCGTCCGCCGTCGAGCTCGAACACGTCGTAGTTCGAGTACCCGTCGGCGCGCATTTCGTAGACGACGATCCCGCGCCCATCGACGTCGCGCACGCGGAACGCGGTCGCCGCATCCTCGGCGGGCGCGATCTCGACGTCGAGGTGCGCGCGGGTCTCCACGCGGATCTCGTAGTTCTCGGGGTCGTCGGCGTCGTCCACACTCCCGTAGGCCGGCAGGATCTCGTCGGAGACCAGGTGCAGCTCGAGGTACCGAGCCGGCACCGGGCCGAGGTCGTAGGAACCGTCGGCCGCCGACCGCGTCGTCTTGCCGAGGAAGAAGCGCGTCGTATCCGACCAGCCGCCGAAGACGCGCTGCTTGGTCGAAACGGCGGGGATCCAGGTCGTGATCGCCACGCCCTCGACCGGCTTGCCCTCCTGCGAGACGACGCGTCCGCGGAGCGACGACAGCGTCGATCCCGCGGGCGGCGACAGCACCACGTTGCGGGCGCCGGCCGGCACTTCGTCCTCGATCCAGCCGCACGACAGGTCGCGGCCGAGTACGTTCAGGCGGTACTCGCGGTCGGTTAGACCGCCCAGCTCGAAGCGCCCCGCGGAGTCGGTTTCGACCCATGCCAGCAGCCCGTCGGGCTCGAGCTGCGGACGAGCGCTGCCGAAGCTGGCGTTGCCGTCGGTCTTCGGCAGGTCGGCGATCGAGTCGATCGCAAGCGAGGGCACCGGCGCGCCGGCGGCTAGGGCCTCGATGCGCAGCGGTTGCGTACCGAGCGCGCCCAGCGGCGACGGGTCGCCGACCCAGACGCGGGCGGCCTCGATCGGCTCACCGGCGGCGTCGACGACGCGGCCGGAGATCGAAAGCGCCTCGCCCGCCAGCCGCAGCACGACGAGCTCGGGCCAGCCGACGCGGCCCGCCGCGACCTCCTCGCGCGCCACCTCGGCCGGCTGGTAGCCGGCAAGCACGGCGCGCAGGGTCTCCGGCTGGGCGTCGCGGCGCAGGTCGATGACGAACCAGCCGCCCTCGTCCGCGCGGACGGTCGCGAGGCCGGACGAGACCCAGGCGAGGGGGGCCGGGTCGCCGCTGGGCAGCAGGACGCGGCCGCGCAGGCCGTGCTCCTCGGGAATCGTAGGCTTGGTAAGCGTCACGACCAGGTCCTCGGTCGACGCCATCGGCGCGCGCAGCCGCACCGGCTCGTAGCGCGGGTGCGCTACGCGCAGCTCCGCGTCGGCGACGGCGGGGATGCGGTCGAAGAGGAACACCCCGCCCTCGCCCGAGATCGCGCGCCACTCCTCGCGCACCGAGGCGTCGAGCACCTCGTTCAGCCGCGACTCGAACGTCTCGGGCAGCACGAGCGAGAGCTCGACCCCGCGCAGCGGGCGGCCCCACTCGTCGACCACGGTGCCGAGGGCCCAGATGCCCGGCGCCACGACGACGACGGGCTCGATGCGCGGGTCGCCGATCCACGAGCCGGCGCGCACGGTCGCCCACGCGTCGTCGGCGATCTCGATCTGGCCGGACTCGCGCGACGTCGCGAGCTCGAAGCGTCCGCTCCAACCCGTGCTCGCGCTGTCCTCCGAGCGGCGGACGCGCACGGTGGTGTTCGGGACCGGCGTGCTCATCGCGTCGACCACACGGCCTTCGATCACGCGCTTGGGCGGCGCGACGGTGGGGGCGGGCGCGGTCGGAGCCTCGGCCGGGGGCGCGGCCGCTGCCGGGCGGCGCGCGGGCGGCTCGGTCGCCTTGGGGCGGTCGGGCCGCGAGCCGGCGGCCGGC
>JBCCGI010000135.1:0-15393 GCA_039029355.1 Planctomycetota bacterium | reverse complement strand
TGGGGACCCGCGGCGCCGGTCGGGCCTGCGGGACCTTGGGCTCCTGCGGGGCCGGTGGCTCCGCCGGGACCTTGGGGGCCTGCGGCGCCGATCGGACCTTGCGGGCCGGCTGCGCCTGCGGGGCCGGTGTCGCCAGCGGGACCCTGGGGGCCCGTGCCGCCGGCGGCGCCTTGGGGACCCGCGGCGCCGGTCGGGCCGGCGGGACCTTGGGCACCTGCGGGGCCGGTGGCTCCGCCCGGACCCTGGGGGCCAGCGGCTCCGGTCGGACCCGCGGGGCCTTGGGCGCCGGCGGGGCCGGTGGCTCCGCCCGGACCCTGCGGGCCGGCGGCGCCGGTCGGGCCTTGCGGGCCGGCTGCACCGGCGGGGCCGGTGTCGCCAGCGGGACCCTGGGGGCCCGTGCCGCCGGCGGGACCTTGCGGACCCGCGGCGCCGGTCGGGCCGGCGGGGCCTTGGGCACCGGCGGGGCCAGTGGCTCCGGCGGTACCCTGGGGACCAGCGGCTCCGGTCGGACCCGCGGGGCCTTGGGCGCCGGCGGGGCCGGTCGCTCCGGCGGGACCCTGCGGGCCTGCCGCGCCGGTCGGACCTTGCGGACCGGCTGCACCGGCGGGCCCGGTGGCTCCGGCGGGACCCCGGGGGCCCGTGCCGCCGGCGGGGCCTTGCGGGCCCGCGGCGCCGGTCGGACCGGCAGGACCCTGGGCGCCGGCGGGGCCGGTGGCGCCGGCCGCACCCTGCGGGCCGGCGGCTCCGGTCGGACCGGCGGGACCTTGGGCACCGGCGGGCCCGGTGGCTCCGGCGAGACCCTGAGGGCCCGTGCCGCCGGCGGGGCCGTCCGCGCCCGCGGCACCGGTGGGGCCGGCGGGGCCTTGGGCGCCGGCCGGACCCGTGGCCCCGGCGGGGCCTGCGGATCCGGTGGGACCTGCGGGACCGTCCGCGCCGGCCGGACCCGTCGGGCCAGCGGGGCCCTGCGGACCGGTGGGGCCGGTGGCTCCGCCGCCCGGCCCAGTGGGGCCGGCAGGACCTTGGGGACCGGTCGGACCCGCGACGCCGTCCGCGCCTGCGGGCCCGGTCGGACCGGCCGGACCGGCCGCGCCCGTCGCACCGGCGGCACCTGCGGCACCTGCGGCACCCGTGGCGCCCGCAGCACCGGCGGGGCCGGTCGCGCCCGCCGCACCCGCGGGGCCGGTGGGACCTGCCGGGCCGGCGGGACCGGTCGGGCCGATCAGGCCGACCGTCGGGCCGACCCAGTTGCCGGTGGCGTCGATCACCAAGAGGCCGTTGATCGTCACCGTGTTCGGCGTGATGTCCATGCCGGGCACGTCGTCCGCGCTCTTCGAGGAGCGCGCACGCAGCGAGTAGGGGCTGCTCGCGATGCGGTGCCGCGGCGCGAGCTCGCTGTCGCCGGAGATCGTGATCCCGAGGTAGAGGATGGCGTTCTCCTCGAACAGCGTCGGCGGCAGCGGCGTGACCTCGCCGATCAGCGCCGAGAGAAGACCGTCCGCGACCGGGATCGTGCGCGCTTCTTCGTAAAGCTGCACGCCCGCGACCGGTGCGTTGTAGATCCGGAACGTGACGTTCAGCGCCGGGTTGACCACCGGGTTCCCGGCCGCGTTGATCAGGCGACCCTGGTATTGGATCAGCGCCGGCGGATCACCTCCGCCGACGCCCTGGGGTGCGGCGGGCAGGGCGATCCCCGGGGTCCACGCGAGCACGGCGCCCAGCGCGAGGAGTCCCAGGAAGGGAGCTGCTTTGGGGGGGAAAACCTTCATGGAGGGGGATGGGGGGGCCTAGGGGTTGAGGAACACGGAGCGCAGGTTCGAGAGCCGACCTTCGGCTGGCGCGAAGGACGTGACGGAGAAGGCCTGGAACTCCAGCGTCCCGCCGGCGAGGGCCGGATCGTCGGGAATCGTGATCTGGAAGAGGCTCACTCCGAACGGCACGGGAACCGTCGATTGGAGGATCTGGACGTTGAGGATGAGCTCGAGCTGCCCGTCCCACGGCGGGATCGCCAGGCCGAAGCCGGTGATGCTCTTACCCAGAGCGAGGAAGTACAGGTCGCCCGGGTTCGTCTGGAGCCGCATCGCGAGCGGGCCTCCGACGGTTGCCGGAACCTCCAGCGACAGCGCCGGGAAGTAGTTGTAGCCGTCGTTCATCCGCATCGAGCCGAGCAGGTTGAACGCGTCGACGTCCACCTCGGCCAGCGGGTTGCCGAAGCCGTTGAGGCCCGTGGGCGTCACCGACGAGGCCTGGATGTTGCTGACCACCGCCGTCGAGCTCGCGAGCGACCCGTTGAACTCGAGGTCGAGCGGCCCGGCGGCCGGCTGGGTGAAGTTGAAGCCGAACACATCGATCGGCGTGCCGCCGACACCCGGGCCCGCGCCTTCGCGGATGCCGAAGATCAGCGGCTGATCGGTGGTCACTTCTGGAAGCGTCCAGGAGACTCCTGTCAGCAGCTCGAAGTTGGTCGAGGTGCTGACGACGCCCGCGAGCGTCTGTCCGACGGAGGAGAAACCGAGGTTGTTGGTACCGGTGATCGAGTCGCCACCCGCGGACATCAGGTGGTGGGAGAGGACGACTCCCGACTCGCTACCGGCAGAACCTTGTGCGGAAACCGATCCGGCCACAGCCAGGATCAGGCCCAGGGAACGCAGGGGGGGCTGTTTCATGGGGAAGAAACCGAGGGGACTCTGCTGTGATAGGAAGGGTATCGCAGGCCACGAGATCTGGGAGTCCTGATTCCGGATTGGGGCGCGCCGGTCGCTAAAGTGCAGCCCCTCCGATGTCGCAGCTTCCCGGCCTATCCGACCCGAAAGAATGGTCCGCTTCCGAGCCCGGCCGGGCTCCGGAGCCGGGCGGGACGGACGGCGCGAAAGGGGGATCCCGAGGTCTGCCCCGAGCGGTGTGGGCGCTGCTCCTCGTGCTCCTCCCGGCGCTGGTGTTCTCGAACGCGCTGCGAAACGATTACCACCTGGACGACATCTACCGCATCCGGGACAACGTCGAGATCGAGCGCGTCGCCCCGGTCGGCCGCCACTTCTTCGATCCGCGCACGAGCGCGACGCTGCCGCAGCTCGTCCAGTACCGCCCGCTGCTGCCGCTGTCCCTCTCGCTGACCGCCTGGGCCGGCGATCGCCTCGGGCTCGACCGCAGGGTTGCGCACCGGCTGGGGAACCTCGCGCTGCACGTGGCGACCGCGCTGCTCCTGGCCTGGCTGTTCGGCGAGCTCTTGGGCGCGGCCCCGTCGCCGCTGCGCGAGCGTCGGCGCGACCTCGGCGGGCTCGCCGCGCTGCTCTTCGCCGTCCATCCGGTGGCGGGCGTGCCGGTGAACTACCTCTGCGCCCGCGACCTCCTGCTGATGAACCTGTTCCTGACCGCGACGCTGCTCACGTACGTGCGCATGCGCCGGCGCGGTGACTCGTTCCTCGGGTGGGCCGGCACCGTGCTCTTCCTGGTGCTGTCGCTGTTCTCGAAGACCAACTCGGCGATCGCCTTCGCGCTGGTGTTCGCGGTGGAGCTCGTCCACCAGCGCTCGCCGCTGCGCGCCGCCGGCATCTGGGTGCGGACCGCGGCGGTGGGCGCGGTGTGCTATGGCTTCTTCCTCTGGACGAGCTCGTCCTACGTCGGCTTCTCGGACGCCGACCAGCTGGTGATCGACCGCTCGCCGCTCGAGTACCCGCTCGCCCAGGCCCAGGTGCACCTCTTCTACTACCTGCGCAACGCGGTCTGGCCGTTCGCGCTGCGTCCGCTGCCGGAGTTCCCGCTGCACACCTGGCAGGCGGTGCTCGGAGGCCTGGTGGTCGCCGTCAGCCTCGTGTGGGCCTGGCGCGCCCGTCGGCGCGCGCCGGCGGCGGCGCTCGGCGTGCTCTTCTATTGGCTGCTGTTCTCGCTGACGTCGTCGGTGATCCCGCTGCGCTCGCTCGCGACCGACTACCGCCAGGTGCCGTCGCTCGGCTTCCTGCTGCTGGCGCTGGTCGCGTTCCTGGGCGCGCGGCTGTCGCCGCGGGCGTTGGTCGGCGCGGGCGTGCTGCTGGTCGGCTGGTTCGGAGCGGGCACCTATGCGACGAACCGCGTCTGGCTCGACGGCGAGTCGCTGTGGGGGCAGAGCGTCTCCCTCGGCGGCACGGCGCTCGCCCACATGAACTACGGCTACGCGGTCCAGGATCGCGACCCCGTGCTGGCCGAGGAGCACTACCAGCAGGCGCTCCTGCGCGAGCCCGACCACGTCTACGCGCGCATCAACCTCGGCCTCCTGCGCATCCGTCAGGGCAACGTGCCCGAGGGGCTCGCGCAGCTGCAGCACGCGCTCCGCGTGCGGTCCGACTGGGGGCTGACGCACTACTACATGTCGGTGGGCCACGGCTACCTGGGCAACCGCGAGCAGGCGGCGCGGGCCAGCGCGCGCGCCGCCGAGCTGGACCCCCGCAACGCCGAGTACCTCTACCAGGCCGCGCGCGACGCGCAGGTCGCGGGCGACGCGGCGGGCTCGCTGCCCTTCCTCGAGCGTCTCGCCCAGCTCGCGCCCGACTACAAGGACGCGCTGTTCCTCGAGGGCTTCGCGCGCCAGACGTCGCGCCCCGACCTGGCGATCGACCTGTACCGGCGCTTCCTAGAGACCAGCCCGGACCACGTGCAGGCGCGCTTCAACCTGGCGCACGCGTTGAAGGTGCGCGGCGACTTCCGGCGGGCGGCCGACGGCTTCGAGCGCTGCCTCGAGCTCCGCCCGAGCTACGCCGAGTGCCACTACCACCTGGCGGACTGCTACGACCGCCTCGGCGACCCCGAGAAGGTCACCTTCCACCGCGGGGAGTACCAGGCGGCGCTCTCGCGCGATCGCTAGCGCAGCAGGCGCCGCACGTCCGGGTTCCCGCGGCGGCGCCACAGGAAGCCGTCGAGCACGTAGTGCGTCGCCTGCGGCAGCACCAGCAGCGGGACGAGCACCGCCAAGAGCCCGGGGCCAAGCACCCAGCCGGCGCTCGGGAAGAGCTCGGGATGGTCGTGCCAGACGAAGCGGTCCCAGACCCACTCCTCGGCGTAGCCGGCCGTGACCAGGAGCGCGACGAAGGCGCCGGCCATGCCGCGCCGGAACAGCGCCGCGAGCGGGCCGCGCTCGCCCTCCCAGCGCAGCCGCTCGATGCGCCACACCACCGCGAGGTACGGCACGCCGTGCGACAGCACGTTGAGCGCCGTGAACGCGAGGTCGCTCGCCAGCACGACGATCGACACGTACCACGCGACCCAGGTCGTGGCGACGACCTGGACCTTGGCCCAGTTCACGCCGAGCCCGGCGCGCGCGCGCTGGACCTGCCGCGCGGCGAAGGCGCCCAGCACCAGCCAGTGCAGGGCGTGCCCGGCCGCGTCGAGCGCCCCGGGGAGGGCGACGAAGTCGCCCTCCAGGAACCAGACGAACGACTGCGGCAGGTGCGTGTGCCAGCGCAGCAGCGGGTACAGCGTCGCGGCGTACACCGCCGCCTGGTCGAGCCGCCGGTCGAGCGCTCCCTTCTCGCCCGCCGCGTGCCGCGCGTAGGCCACCCAACCCCACTGCTGGCGCACGAAGTGCCACACCGCGAGGTACGCGAGCACGCGCCAGAAGTGCGCGGCGCCGGCCGCGAACAGCAGCACGCCCGCGGTGAAGAGCACCAGCGGCGTGCCCAGGTAGAGCCCCGGCCGCCGGCGTAGCTCGGCGGGGTCGAGGTAGACCCGGAACGCGGTCGACCAAACGTGCCCGACGTCGATGCACACGATGAACAGCAGGAAGGCCCAGGGCGGCAGCGCGTCGGCGGGCACGCCGAGCGCGCTCGCGACCGCCACGGTGGCGAGCCCGAACGCGACCGGCCCCGCGAAGACCGCCGCGTCGGCGCGCGGGCCCAGGATCCAGCCGGGCTTCAGGCCCACGGCTCGAACTCCTCGCCCAGCGCGGCCAGCGCCTCCTCGGCCGCGCGCACGCCCTGCCAGTGGGCCTCCTCGAAGATCGCCATCCCCGAGAGGTCGGTGTGCGCCATGTGCACCGCGCCGACCGCCGCCGCGGCGCGCTCGCGCACGCCGCTCCACAGCAGCCCCGGCGTCGGCTTGACCATCGCGTGCCCCCAGCGGCGCACGTCGATGCGTGTGACGCAGCGCGCGAGCTCGGGGTGGGCGGGGCGCAGGTCGGCCAGGACGAGGTCGCGCCAGTCCTCCCAGGTCGCCGCGAGCAGCCGCGTCCGGGCCGCGGCCTCGTCGGAGTCGATCAGCGGCAGGTACCAGGTCCAAACCGCGTCGCGCGCCGTCCGGTCCAGCTGGTGGGTCGCGTCGACGTAGCCGAGGCTCGCGGAGTCGTAGCGCACGTTGTCCCACGCCTGCGGGAAGCCGCGGCCGGCGGGGACCTCGGCGAGGTGCAGGTTGGCGACGACCCAGGGCGAGTAGCGGAAGCGCGCGCGCGCGTCGGCGTGGGGGTCGCCGGCGAGCAGGCGGCGCACGACGAACTGGGGCGCGGCGAGGACGACGCGGTCGGCGCGCCAGAGCTCCGCGGTTCCGCCGGTCAGCTCGAGCGCCTCGACCTCGGCGCCGTTCGTGTCCGGCGTGACGCGCGTCGCCAGCCGCCCGCACAGGATGCGGCCCGCGAGCGCGTCCGCGAGGTGCCGCACGATGCGCGCGTTGCCCTCCGGCCAGGTCAGGAAGTCGGCCTCGCTGCCGTCGGCGTCGAGGCGCGCGTTGAAGTAGTGCGCCAGCGCCCAGGCCGAGGTGTCGGCGAGGCTCGCGCCGAAGTCGTCGCGGGTGGCGTATTCGAGGTACCAACGCACGCGCTCTCCGGTGAGCCCATGACGCGCGGCCCACGCGGCGGCGCTCTCGCGGTCGAGCTCGAAGCGGTGCGGCGCGCAGCGCGCGACCGGCAGGTCGAAGGGGCGTCCTCCGTCCGGCCCGGGCGTGGCGAGCTCGGCCAGCAGCTCCTCGAAGCGCGCTACCTCGGCCTCGTCGTCCGCGCTCGCGCCGACGGACGGCCACAGGCCCTCCTGCCAGAAGCCAAGGTACGAAATGCGCTCCTGGGGGGCGCGCACGAGGTGCTCCTCGGGCACCCGTACGCGCCCCGACGGAGCGATGCCGCGCACCAGCCCGAGCTCGTCGAGCAGCCGCACGAGCGCGGTCTGATCGGCGCGGGGTACCGGCAGGTAGTGCGCGCCCCAGGGGTGGGCGAGGCCGGCGAGCTCTCCCCCGCGCGACGTGCCGCCGGGCACGTCGGCGAGCTCGAGCAGCGTCACGTCCTCGACGCCGGCCCGAACCAGGCGCCAGGCGGCGCTCAGACCCGAGGCTCCGGCGCCGACGACGAGCACGCGCGCGCGGCGCTCCCGCGGCGTTCCCGCGGGCCTCGTCCCGGAGCCGTCGCGCAGTCGGTGGCCGGCGCGGTGCTCGTCGTCGACGATGCTCCCGGAGATGTGCGCGGTCCCGCCCGCGCTGCCGCCGCAGCCCGTGAGGAGCGCGCCGAGGCCCGACGCCGCGCCTCCCAGGAGGAGGTCCCGGCGCCGCGGCCTCACGGTCCGACCTCGCGCTCGTAGATGCGCACCAGGAGCTGCGTGCTGAGCAGGTTGGGCTCGGGCTCGTCGGGCGGCTGGGCGTCGGCGGGCAACAGGAACAGGCTCGGCAGGAACTCCGACGTCAGGAAGGCGAGCCCGTCGGGCACGCGCGTCGGCGCCTCGAACGCGCGCGGCGCGGCGAGCATGAAGCCCCACTCGCCGAAGCTCGGCACGCCGCAGCGATACGGCCGCACCGAGAACCCGGCGGCCTCGAGCGTGCGCGCGATGCACCAGTAGCTCGCGGGCGCGAGCCGCGGGCTGGTGGCCTGCAGCCCGACCGCGCCGTCCGGTGCGAGGCGCGCGAGCAGCCGCTCGTAGAAGGTGCGCGTGTACAGCTTCCCGACGCTGAACGAGTGCGGGTCGGGGAAGTCGACAACCACCACGTCGTAGCGGCCGGTATCCGTCTGCAGCCACGACATCGCGTCGGCGTTCACCACCTCGACGCGCGGGTCATCGAGGCTGTGGCGGTTGAGCTCGGCGAGCGACGGGAGCTCGCGCGCGAGCCGCGTGACCTCGGGGTCGAGGTCGACCAGCGTGACGCTCTCGACCTCGTCGTAGCGCAGCGCCTCGCGCGCCGCGAGGCCGTCGCCGCCGCCCAGGATCAGGACGCGCCGCGGGTGCGCCACGACGGCGAACGCGGGGTGCACCAGCGCCTCGTGGTAGCGGTACTCGTCCGCGCTGTTGAACTGCAGCGCGCCGGACAGGAACAGCTGGAAGTCCTTCGGCCCGCGCGTGATCACGACCCTCTGGTAGGGCGTGTTGGTGGCGTAGACGATCTCGTTGGCGTAGGCCGAGTGCTCGGCCAGCGCCGTCAGGTAGCGCGCCTGCGCGAGGCCCACCGCCAGCAGCGCCAGCACGATGCCGGCCTGCAGCCGCAGGGAGGTCGGCCGCCGCACGCGGTCGCGGAAGATCGACACGCTCCACAGCGCCGTCAGTGCGTTCACGAAGCCGAGCGCGAGCGCAGCGCGCGCGACGCCCAGCCGCGGCAGCATCGCGAGCGGGAACGCCAGCGCTACGGCGAGCGCGCCCACGTAGTCCCACGCCAGCACCTTGGCGAGCAGCTCCTTGAGGTCCAGCTCGTCCTGTAGCAGGCGCATCAGGAGCGGGATCTCGATCCCGACCAGCGTGCCGACGACGAGGATGTTGCCGTACAGCAGCGGCCGGAACCAACCCTCGGTGCCGTAGGCGAACATCAGCGCCAGGGCCGAAAAGCCGCCGGCGACGGCGACGGCCAGCTCGATCGCGATGAACCGGTCGGCGAGGTCGCGCTCGAGGTAGCGCGTGAGGTACGACCCCAGCCCGAGGGCCGACAGGTACAGCCCGATCGTGACCGAGAACTGCGTCACCGAGTCGCCGAGCAGGTACGACGACACCGTGCCGGCGATCAGCTGGTAGCCCAGCCCGCACGCGGAGATCAGGAAGACGGCGAGGAACGCGAGCCGGGCCCGCACGGCGCTCTCCTTAGGCTCCGGCGACCGCGGCGATCACCAGCGAGATGCCGATCACGATCGAGCCGATCACGATGGCGGCGGAGACGTTGTGGTCCTCCTCGATCTCCTTGTGCAGCGAGAAGGGCGACAGCTTCTCCATCACCCACACGGCGATGAGGAGCAGCGCGATCGCGACGACGCCGATCGTGACGGTGGCGATGATCGGCTCGACGACCGCGACGCTCCAGTCGATGGCGGCCACGGGCGCGCCGGCGATCGCGGCGACCGTCGCGCCGGGGCTGTAGATGCTCATGGGGATTCCTCTTTCCGTTCGGCGCTACTTGCCGCGCACGCCGTGGTACCAGTAGACGTAGGTCCAGGAGCCCGGGCTCGCCCGGCGCAGCTGGGATGGTTCGATGCGTTCGGGGACGCGCTTGCCGTCGCCGGCCCAGCCGCGCGCTTCGGCGAGGCCGTAGACGCCCAGCGCCAGCACGCCGAACGCGAGAAAGATGGCGGCGCGAAGGGACTTCATGACTGTTCCCCCCAAGGGTGGTCGGAGCTCTCCCAGCGGGCGCGCTCGAAGAGGACGCTGATGACGGTGTTGACGATCGGGAACGCGAGCAGCAGCAGCACGACCACGACCAGGTACTTCGCCCGCGGCACCTGGCTGCGCACCGTCACCTGATACGGCACGCCGAGCCCCTTGTCCCAGCCGCTGGAGGCCAGCCGGAGCCGGTACGTGCCCGCGTCGATCGAACCGACCCAGGCCTCGCCGATGCGGTTGCCCTCGGTCCAGCGCTCGCCGCCGCTGGTGCCGCTGTAGTGCTGCGCCGACGCGGCGAAGGTGACGACCTCGCCGCTCTCCATGTTCACGAGCGCGCCGTTGAGGCCGACCCAGCCCTGCTCTAAACCGGGGACCCACAGCTGAACGTTGGCGTTGCCCGGGTCGGCGGTCAGCTCGAAGGGCTCGGTGAAGTCGACCTGCTCCTGGCCGTTGGAGCGCGGCGTGGGGCCGAAGGACTCGCGCAGCACGACGCGGTTCTCGTGACCGACGGTGGTGAGCACGCGCACGAGCAGCGCGGCGATCGCGAGCAGCCCGAAGACGCCCCAGACGAGCCCGGCCTGGTGCGGGTTGGGCTGCGCCGCTCCCACGCCCTTGCGCCTCGGCAGGCGCACGCCGGGGAAGGCCGCCGCCACGGCCTTGCGCGGGAGGTGCTCGCCGAGGGTGGCGTGGCGCTCGTCGTCGTCGAGCTCGAGCGACACCATGCGCGTGCCGTGCACGTAGTCCTTGGTGCGCGCCGCGTCGTCCCGAGCAACGCGCCAGTGGAACTCGCCGACGACCCAGTGCACCTCGGCCTTGCCGGAGGTGAAGTGCTTGAAGCGCTGGCGCTCGAAGGCGACGCCGATTCCCCCCTGATCGACGGCGGTCCACTGGATCGGGCGCCCGAGCAGCCAGTGTCCGTCGCTCTCGACCAGCCAGTGGTAGGCGCCCTCGCGCGTGCGGAGCGCATACTCGCGCCACGGCCACCAGCGCCCGTGGGAGCGCACGCGGCGCTCCATGCAGCCGAGCACCCGATAGCGCGTTCCGAGCAGCGTGGCCTCGGCGCCCAGCGGCAGCGCGCTCTTCGCGCGCCCTTTCTTCTCGGCCTCGACGACGCGCAGCACGTCGCCGTCGGGCGCGAGCAGCGCTCCGCAGCTCTCGCAACCGACGCGCCGCGTCTGCTCGGGGTCGAAGAGCTCGATCCCCGCCCCGCACATCCTGCAGTCGAGCCGCTTGGACTTGACCCGCGGCGGCGTGTGGCGGGGCTGGGTCGAGGGGTCGACCTGCAGGTCGTCGAGATCGACCCAGCGTCCGGCGAAGACCGTCGCGCGCCCGTCCTGGGACCACTCGACCGTCGCGACATCGCGCTCGCCGGACTGCAGGTCGGCGTAGAGCGTCGGCGCACCGGGATCGACCCTGCGCGGCAGCTCGCCCTTCAGCGTCACGATCCGGCCGCGCCCGACCTCGGTGACGCGGTACTCGATGCGGTCGAGCCGCAGCGCGGCTCCCAGGGTCAGGTTCTCGGCCCTGAGCCCGACCGGTGCGCTGTCCTCGCGTTGGACGAGCAGCTGGCCCTGCGCCTCGGCGATCCAGAGCCAGTCGCCATGGTCGTCCTCGGCCGCCCACTCGTTCCACACGCCCGCGCCGTGGTCGAGCTGCACCTGGCCGCGCACGGTGAACCCGCGGCCGCGGAAGGTCCCGCGCGTACCGAGCTGGAAGTGCGAGGCGAGCACCGCGACCTGCGACACCTTGCCGATCGTCTTCAGGTCGACGTCGGTGCGGCGCGAGGCCCACCCGCAGTGCCCGCACACCGCGACCAGCGCGCCGGGGCTGGTGAACGTGACGTCGGCGCCGCAGTTGCCGCAGCGCAGCTGGCGCTCGCTCATCGCGCTTCCTCCCGGGCGGCGGCCGACGGCGTCCCGCGCTCGACCGCGCGCACGCCGACGCGGCACAGGCCGAGGTGGCGCGCCAGCAGCGTCTGCCAGTCGGGCCCGGGGCGGCGCCGGCAAGTATAGAGGTTGAGCGTCAGGAGCCCGCTCTCGGGGAAGCTATGGCACGCCAGGTGGGACTCGGACAGCATCACCAGCCCGGTGACGCCGGCCGGCCCGCCGAATACGTGCCAGGTCGCGGGTGCTAGCGGGTGGAGCCCGAGTTGCGCGATGAGCTCGTCGAAGAGCGCCGCCAGGCGCGCGCGGCCGGCCTCGCCGGCGATGGCCTCGGGCGCCAGCCCGGACGCGTCGACGATCCACTCCACCCCTCCCTGCATGCTCTCCATCGGCGTGGAGGCACGTTACTGGCGTGGGGGGCGGCTATTCAAGGCAGCCGGACGATGCCGTCGGCGTCGGGCCGGAAGGGGATCCGCGCGACCTCGCGGCCGCCGCGGTGCAGCACGAGCTCAACGACCGCGTCGGGGGCGGCGAGCGACGGGGAGCGGCCGGCGTGCAGCCGCGCGATCCGCACCTCGTTCGCGATCTCGGGCTGGGTCAAGGGAACGATCCGCCCCGCGCCGTCCACCGCGTGGAGGGCGTCGGGCACCTCTTCGCCGGCCGCGGCCTCGAAGACGAAGAGCTGCGCCGGCGGCGGCTGCAGCACGACCTCGCCGTCCTGGTGGGCGTCGACGGTGGCGAAGACCTTCCGGCCCTCGACGAAACCGGTCACGAGGCCGAAGGCGCGGGGAACCCCTTCCAGCACGAAGCGGCCCGCGGCGTCGGTCGTGGCGGGCGAGGAGAGCTCGACCTGGTCGCTCCACCCCAGGCCGAAGCCGACGAGCGCGCCCGCCGCCGGCGCGCCGTCCGCGGTGTACGCGACGCCCGCGAGCGAACGCGTCTCGCCCTCCTCGTGCACCAGCCGCACGCCGCTCGCGGGCGCGACGACCTCGGGGATGACGACCACGCCCCGCTCGCCGCGTCCCGCGGCCCGCAGGGCGTAGCGGTCGGGCGCGAGGCCTTCGATGCGGAAGACGCCCTCGCGCCGCGTGCGCGCGACGGCGCCGGTCGGCTTGCCGGCGACGCCGCCGCGGTAGGCGGTCACGCGCCAGTGCTTGAGCGGGTTGCCGTCGCCGTCGAGCACGCGTCCCTCGATGGCGACGCCGCCCGTCCCCAGCACGAGCTCGACCGGAACGGCGGGCACGCCGTCGCGCAGCAGTCGGTCTCCGAAGCCCGGCAGCAGCGCGGGGGCGTCGGGGGCGAGCTCGGCCACCAGGTCCTCGCCCGGAGCGGGCGTCGCCACGACCAGCTCGAAGCGCCCGTCGGCGTCCGCGGTGCCCTCGTTCGTACCGAGGGAGACCCGCGCACCACCGGCGGCGGTGCCGTCGGAGCGCGAGACGAGGCCCGCCACGAGCGGCGGGGCGAGGGGGTGCAGGCGGACCTCCGGGAGCCGCGCGGTCGAGCTCGGCGGCTCGACCGCCGCGTCGAGGTAGTCGACGGCGCGCACCCAGAGGCGCGCGCCGGGCAGCGCGGCGGCGCCGTTGAGCTCGAAGCGACCCTCGGCGTCGGTGGTCGTGCGGTGGACGTCGCCCTCGACGCCGGGCGGGAGCACGACCTCGACCCAGGCGCCGTGGAGCGGCTCGCCGCTGGTCGCGTCGAGCACCCAGCCGCTCCAGTCGGCGGGCCGCGCGACCACCAGCCGCAGCTCGCGCTCGTCGCCGGCGCGGAAGTCGGGGGCGCTCAGGGTGGTCCAGCCCGGGTCGGCCGCGACCACGCGCGTCACCGCGCGCGGGAGCTCGACCTCGAACGACCCGTCGGCGGCGGTGGTGGCGCGTGCGTGGCGCTCGTGGTCGGCTTCGCAGCCGACGCCGAGGCCGGCGACCGGTGCCCCCGCGGCGTCGACCGCGACGCCGCGCGCCGGGAACGTGCGCTTGGCGAGCTCCTCGGTGGGCAACGCCGGCGGAGCCTCGGGCTCGATCTCCGCCCGCTCGGTCCCCGTGGGGCGCACGTCGGCGATCGGCGGCGCGGGGGCCGCCGCCTCGTCGGGGCGCTCGATCACCGTCCGGCGTGCTTCGTCGCCTCCGTCGCGCCCGAGGAGGAACACCACGCCCGCGACCGCGGCGAGGACCAGGAGCGCGACGAGAGCGAGGGAGCGAGGCATGGCGGCCGGAGGGTATCATCCCCGGGATGGACGGAACGAATGCGCTCCGCGGGTCCACCGCGCACCTGGAACGGCAACGATCGACGATGTGGAAGAGGCTCGGCCTGCTGGCGACGCTCGCGCTCGCCGCGGGCTGCAGCAGCGGCAGCAGCGGTGGCGGCGGCGGGCTCAAGCCCCTCAGCGGCCCGCAGACCGGCTCGCTCGCGATTCAGCTGGCGAACGGCAACGTCAACACGACGACCAAGCCCCAGGCGATCCAGCTGCAGGGCACGGCGGTCTACGACGACCCGGCGGACCGCGTCACGCTCTCGCTGACGATCACGAACCAGTCGACCGAGTTGCTCTCCAGCCCCAAGGTGCTGATCCAGGGGTTGTCCGAGGGCACCGTCGCGGGCGATGGCTCCTTTGGCTTGGTGAGCGCCGACGGCGAGCCGGCGCCGCCGTACGTCTATTACGGTCCCGAATCGATCGAGCCCGGCGGCTCGGTCGTGCGCGACGTCGTGATCGACGGCGTCCTCGGCGCCCAACCGACCGTGGGCGTCGACGTCGAGATCGTCATGCACGGCTGGTTCTTCTCGGCCGGCGACTTCTCCGAGCTGGCGGCGACCGATGCCTCGGGCGTGGGGCAGACGCTGGATCAAGACGTGGGAGCCTTCGGCTTCCTCGGCGACTCCGGGTCCGAGACCAAGCTCCGTCCGGTCAGCGCGTCGGCGGATGGCCGCACCGTCTACTTCGTGTGCCGGAACCAGCCCGCCGTGGGGGCGTTCGATCTGGTCGAACGCTCGCTCGTCCTGACCTCGCTGGTCGGGTCGGAGGTGCTGACCGACGGCATGGGGCCCGTGGGGCACACCGCCGGGATGCGCCCCTCGCCGGACGGCGCGCTGCTGTACGCCACGCTCAACGACGGCGCGCACCAGTATCGCTTCAGCGGGACCTACCCGCCGCCGGCGGTGCGGCTCGTGCAACTAGAGGCCGAGACGCTGTCGGTGGTGTCGACCCTGGAGCTGGTCCCCGCAGCGGTCGGAGTCGGCGCGCCTCCGCAGCACCGGGGGAGGCGCATCTCGACCACCGCGGACGGCACCCGCGGCGCGATGGCGGTGACCGACCTCGGCGTCGTGTTCTGGATCGATCTCGAGACCATGACGCTCCTCGACGCCGACCCGCTGACGCCCGGCGACCAGGGCTTCGACGTCTCCGGCACGAGCGTCGAGTGCCGCATCGCGGCCATCTCGCCCGACGGCGCCCAGATCGCGGTCGCCTACGCGCGGAACGACGGAACGCTCGACCTGATCGACACCGCGACCGGGACGATCAGCCCGCTCGTGCCGCCGGACGTCAGCTACCTGTCGCCCGAGGCGCGCGCCACGCTGCTCGAGTACGGCCCCGACGGCCGCCTCTACTACGGGCGCCGCTACGGCGTCGCGACCACCTCGCCGGGGCTCGCGATCTACGACCCGGTGAGCTTCACGTGGATCGACCAGCCCGAGGTCGGGGGCGCGACCGGCATCGCGTTCACCGCGACGAGCTACTGCGTCACCGACGTCGAGGACGAGCTGGTCCATTGCTTCGCCCTCGCGAGCGACGAGGAGATCGCTTCCGAGGGCGGAGGTGTCTTCGGGATCCCCCAACCTCAGGCGGGCGAGGGCCAGGGGCTGGTCTTGACGCTCGAGGACTAGGCCGAAGCGGAAAACGATTCGCGTCGGCGACCGCGGCCCCGGTGAACCGCGCGCCGGTGGCCCCCCACCCGGGCGGCGCGGAGGGTTGGGTGCGCCCCGGCCATCCCCCGAGAACCCCC
>JBCCGI010000134.1:0-15624 GCA_039029355.1 Planctomycetota bacterium | reverse complement strand
GGTCGCCCGGCTTGCCGGTGCAGTGCACGCCGCCGTCGCGCCCGATGTCGGCGATCGGGAACATCGGGGTCCCGCCCGGCCATCCCCCGACTCCCGACACGCCCGGCTCCCCCGTCCCGGCATATCCGGCCCAGCCGCCGCCACCGGGGGGCGCGCCGCGGCCTCCCCGGCCGCCCGCGCCTCCATCGCCGCCGAAGTTGCTGCCGAAGTTGCCTCCGTTGCCGGCGAAGCCGTCGGACCCGCTCGTGCAGGAGTCCGGCGGATGCGACACGTAGCCGAGCCCCGGTTCGCCGCCGTCCCCGCCGTGGCCCCCGGCGCCCTTGCCGCCGTCGCCTCCTCCGCCGCCTGACTTGCCCTTTTTGGGGCAGCAGTCGCCGGCGGCCTGGCCGACGCCTCCGTCGCCGCCGTGGCCCTTGCCGCCCTTACCGCCCTTGCCGCCGTTGCCGCCGGCGCCTCCGATCCCGTCGACGCAGGTCCCGTCAGCGCCGTGTCCGCCGTTGCCGCCGTTGCCGCCGGAGGCGTTGGCTCCGTCCGCGCCCTTGGCGCCGGGGGCGCAGCCGTTGGGCATCGCGGGCGGCGTGGCTCCGTCGGCGCCGATGTCGTCCGGGCCGTCGGCGCCGGTGTGGCCGTCGGGCCCGTCGTTCCAGAGCGCGCTGGGCCCGCGCGGAGCAGGCGCCGGGAACGCCTCGGAGCTCCACGACCTCAGCGCCTCCGACGCTCGATAGGCGAGGGGGCCCGCGTCGCCCCCGTCTCCGCCGCTTGCGCCATGGCCGCCGTCGGCCGCGTTGGCGAACCGCAGGCCGCGGCCTCCGTCGCCGCCGTCGCCTGCCCGCGCAAGACCGAGCGTCCCGCCGGGGGCCTGCAGGAACGCCCCACGCACGCGCACCGAGCCGCCGTCGCCGCCGCGCTGGCCCGGCGCGCCGGGCGCACCGTGTCCCGCGTGCGCGAGGCCGCCGAGCCAGACCGTGGGGGCGATCAGCTCGATGTCACCGCCGCTCGCGCCGGGCAACGCGCCGTCGCCGGCGGTGACCGCACCGTCGATGCGCACGGACGCGGCCGACTCCAGGTGCAGGCCGATGCCCGCGCCGAGCGCGATCAGGTCGCCCTCGACGACGATCGGGCCGCGCGCCAGCAGCACGAGGTCGCGGTCGACGTAGACGGTCTCACCGGCCGGGACGAAGAAGCTTCCCACCCGCAGATGTCCGCCCAGCGGCGGATGCGTGCCGGGTTCCGAGACCGAAACGCTTGGCGCTTGCCGAGGCACGGCCTCGCGCCGGAGCGCATCGTCGCCGCCCAGGGCAAGGGCGGTGGTCGAAGAGAGAGCGAGGAAAGAGGCGAGGTCGAACATGTGGTTGGAACCACGGTCCGACCGGGGGGACCTCGATTGTAGGCCCCGCAGGCCGCCTTGGGCGCGATTCTCCGGGCTCCTTCAAGTCGCGCTACCGCGTAGGCCGAGAAGACGCCCCGGAAGCGCCGGCTGGGGAGCCGGTGGATTGGGAAGCGTACCTATGGGAATAGTCAAATCGCCCACGCGGCGCCTGGCGCGGCGTGGTTACACGTTCCTCGAGATCACCATCTCGGTCGCACTCTTCGTGCTGATCTTCGGGAGCCTCATCGCGGTCCTGTCGCAGGACCAGACCATGACCAAGACGACGGTCACCGCGTCGGGGCTCGAGAACTCGGCCTCGCGGATGCTGTTCTGGATCGAGCGCGAGCTCGCCAACGCATCCGGCGCGACACCGTCGACGACCGTCACCGCCGAGGCCACGCCCGGGGCGTCTTCGGTCCGGGTCAGCTCGACCGTGGGGTTCCCTCCGGCGGGCATACTGCTGATCAACCGCGGCGAGCCAAACGAGGAGACGCTTTCGTACGCCGGGCTCGATCCGGATGCGGTGCTCTTCCTCGACTGCGACCGCGGCCTGCAGTGCACGACCGAGGCGAAGCACGAGCTCGACAGCGAGGTGCTTTGGGGCGGTCTCGCCGAGCCGCTGGACCAGCAGGCTCCGCCGCCGCCGGCCTCGACCTATGACGGCATCGCCCTGGAGGCCGAGGGCCCGGTGTACTTCCGCGGCCAGGGGACGGGCTTCAGCTATCGAATCCCGGTCGACCCGGACGGCGGCCAGGACTTCCTGGACGGCGACGAGCTGAAGCTCGGCGCCACCGTGCCGGAGGTCGGCCCGACGCTCGACGGGTGGATGGCCATCTACTTCCAGCCGCGCAACGTGTACGTCGAGGCCGACCGTGGCTTCGACGTCAACGGCGACGGCGACGCCGAGGACGAGTTCGATGTCGGGCACCTGCGCCAGGTCTCGTGGGACGTGTCGAATCCCGACGCGACGCCGCGCGACGTGGCGGTCGGCCCGGCCAACGTGTTGCAGGAACGCTGCAACTACGCCTCGGATCTCGACAGCGACGGTTTCGAGGACCCGATGTTCCTCTGGAACCAGGAGACGAACGAGCTCCACGTCCGCCTGTTCCTGATCCGTACTTCGACCTCCGAGCCGCCCGTAACTCGCACGGTGGACTCGGTCGTGTTTCTCCGGAACGAGCCCGAGATGTAGATCGGGCTGGAGCGCGTTCCCGTTGGGGAGCGGGCGCGCACCACCAAGCACAGAGACAAGGGTGGGGGAAAAATGAAGAAACCTGGTTTCCTATGGCTGCGCCGGCTCCGCGGGCGGCGAGGGGTCGCGATGATCCCAACGCTGCTCGTCGTGTCGGGCATGGCGATCTTCGCGCTCACGATCCTGGCGTCGGTGCTCGGCACCAAGAAGACGTCCAACCTACAGGCTGACGACTACCGCCTTTCGAGCGCGGTCGAGAGCGTCGCCATCCTGGGCGCGGAGCGAATCTGGTCGGGCTATCTCGCCGAGGAGGGCGGTACCGCCGGGACGATCGCGTCCTTCCGCACCTACCTTACCGAGGCCGGCATCCCGGACAGCGGGCCGGGCGGGCCGCCGGATGCGGAGGACGGCACCGACCTCTTGCCGATGCTCAGCCTTCCGGACGACGAGGCCGGCGCGACGCTCCAGAACGTGGCGATCGACGCGGTCCAGGTCGTGCGGAGGGACGAGGGCGACGCGACGCAGCTCTTCCTGACCGTTTCGGCGTCCACGAACCGTGGCGCCGGGCTGGTCAAGCAGCCGCTCAACCGCGCGGTTCAGCAGGTGTACTCGATCGAGCCCGAGGACTTCAGCGGCTTCGACTTCGCGGTGCTCGCGAACAACGTCAACTGCATCTTCTGCCACACGAAGGTCGACTCGGTCGACCGCGTGTTCAACACCGACCCGGCGCTCGCGGACACCTTCGAGCGCGTGAAGGTCGGCACGCTGGAGACGCTGATGCTGCGCCACTACGGGGGCGCTAGCGGGAACATCGGCGACTTCGACGCCGACTCTTTCATCGCGGGCACGCTGTACGTCCGCGGGTCCGCCGTCGACCAGAACGGCAGCCCGATCAACAACTGGAACGACCTCGCCTTCCAGGGCTATGAGTTCGACCCGGTGACCGGGGGGCTACTAGAGGACGCCTTCGGGGCCATGAACTCCGAGCCCTTCGTGCCCGCCGGCGATCCGCCGCAGCCGATGGAGAACCTGTACCTCGACTATCCGGACGACTACGCCGACATGGTCGACGGCAACCTGCCGATCGGCTTTCCGGCGCCGATCCCGGACAACGGCGGCCTCGACACGCAGACCGGCCTCCCGGATCCCGACGCCGAGGGCAACAAGATCGTCGACGACATCGAGTTCGCCGCCGCGGCAGAGGACGCCTTCGGGACCATCTCGGGCGGCGCCATCACCGTGTTCGAGGAGGGCAACAAGATCGACAGCCTGAACGAGTTCGGCGCGGCGATGCTCCTCGGCACTCCCGGCGCCAGCCTGGCGGACGTCGTGGACGGCAACCTGATCCTGACCGGGACCGAGGACAACCCGATCCGCATCGACGGCACCGTCGCGATCGACGGAGACGTCGTGCTGACCGGGTACATCGTAGGCGAGGGGTCGCTGATCGTCCGGGGCAACGTCTATATGCCCTCGGACGTCGAGTACCTCGACGGCAAGACCTACCTCGCCGGCGACGACCCCGGGAACCCGACCGGCCCGCGCACGTTCGGCATGGCCCAGGACGGCACGAAGAACGCGCTGGCCCTCGCCGCCGGCGGCAACGTGATGATCGGCGACTACCTGGCGCCCTCCCAGCTCCAGCCGGACTGGACCTGGCAGTTGCCGCAGAAGTACGAGATCGTCGACGGCAGCGCCGATGACTCCTGGAACTTCTCGCTGGCCGAGATGTCGCTCTTCAACCGCGGCGAGTGGGCGAAGACCCAGGAGCTGCTTCCGGGCCCCGGAGGCTCGATGGTGCCGAACCCCGGCTACGTCGAGGACTACGTCCCGCGCTACTACCACTTTGGCGACGGCGACGAGGTTCCGATCTACAACAAGGGCGACATCTACTTCGACCCGGTCGCCGAGACCTGGCACGGCGACTCCGAGGTCCCGATCTCGTGGGACGAAGATCTGCTGACGATCGCCGACCCGAACGACCCGAACGACCCGTACCTCTACCCGGCCACCGGCCCGCAGCCGGCGCTGCTCGAGATCACGCCGAAGGACGACTGGCTTCCGGCGGACATCTACAAGGTCGGGATCGAGTACTACGAGGACATCCGGCCGATGGGGAAGCCGCTGTCGATCGACGGGCTGATCTACACCAACAACTCGATCTTCTCGATCGTCACGCGCAGCACGCCGATGTTCGGGCAGATGACCGTGAACGGGTCGATCGTGGCGGCCGACCTCGGGATGCTCGTGCCCGGGTTCAAGGACCCGTGGGGGTTCTTCTCGAACAAGAGCGAGCTCTCGGATTACGCGGTCGGCCTGCAGCTGAACTACGACCAGCGCGTGAAGGGGATGATCCAGATCGACAACCCCTATCAGGTGCAGCTCAAGCGCAAACTTTGGAACCCTACGGCGAACCTGCTCTAGGAGCGGCGTAGGGGGGTGAGTCCCGAGACGGCCCAGGCGGCTTCTGCCGCCTGGGCCGCTTTCGTTTGTCCGTGCCGGCGTTTTGGTGAGACGGTCGGGAGCCTGTGGGCACCCGGTTCTGCGACCCCTTCGCCTCGCGGCTCCCCGGCTTCGGCGTCACGGCCGGTGTCGGATCCGGCGAGCCGCCCGGATCTCGGGAGGATCCCCGCATGCCCATCCCCACGTCCGCCGCCACGGCTTTGGCCGGCGCGTTCGCCGCGTTCCCCGCCACGGCTCAGCTCGGCCTCAACGACGCGTCGTTCAACAACGGCAGCGACACCGCCAACCTCTACTCGAGCCCGAGCATCGGAGCCGCGCCCACCGACAACCCGCCCGACCTCGACGGCGACCTCTTCTGGCGCGTCCACTCCGGCGCCGACTTCATGGCGTACGTGGACCCCGCCGGCAGCGCGGTGATGGAGGTCGACAGCTACTTCGAGAGCCTCTTCGATACCGACTGGAGCACGACGCCCTCCTTCTACACCCGCGTGCACGGGCCGGCGCTGCCCAACGCGGCCGGGACCGGGCTGGAGCCGGCGTTCCTGCAGCAGGGGCTGACGACCGAGGTGGTGGTCGTCGTCGGCCCGTCCGGCTTTCCGTGCCCGGGCTACTTCTCGTACTACAGCTGCTTGTGCCCGCCTCCGGGCTTCGTGGATGGCTACCTGGTTGACCTCACCTTCGGGTCGACCGTCGGCAGCGGCGTCGTGCTGCCGGCGGACGGGACCGCCGCTTCGGACATGGCGACGACCTGGTTCGTGCCGGGCGGCATGCTGTCCTCCGGCGGCAGCTGCGGGCTCGGCGACTACGACATCCAGGACCTGCACTCGATCGACGAGACCCAGGCGGACCCACTCGGCCTGGGGCTCAACCCGAGCGGCGGGTTCCAGTTCGGGGGGCAGGGGCCGGTGCAGGAGCTCATTACGTCGATGGCCGAGCCGCACACCGGCTGGCGCAGCCCGATCCTGAACCCGGTCGCCGACAGCGGCGGAGCGCTCGGGGTCGAGGTCGGCGACAACGGCGGCGGCGCGATGAACGGGCGGGCGCTGGCGGTCTCGGGCGGAGGGGCGTCGCTCGGCGTGGAGATCCGCGACTACGTGGGCGCGCAGCTCCCGAACAACGTCGCCGTCGCCGGGGCCTCGACCGCTCCGCTGCCGCTGCCCGGTGTGTCGGCCTTGGGCGCGGTGCTCCTCGTCGTGCCCGGCGGCCTCTTCGGCGCCACCGCGTCGGTGTGGCAGGGGACGGCCTCGACGACGACGTTCGCCTTCACGGCCGAGGGGGCCTTCGTCGGGGCTCAGCTCCCGGTGCCCCCCGCGCTCGGCGGCAGCGACCTCTACCTCCAGGGCCTGGTGCTCGACGTGGCGAGTTTTGTTGGACGCGCGACGAACCGCGTGCGGGTTCAGCTGCTATAGAGCGCGTCCGCGCGTCCGGGTGGGGGGGGACGCTCCGCTCCTTTTGCGGGGAGCCCTCACCCGGGCGCCGCGGACTTTGGGCGATCTTCGCGAGACGCTTCGGCGGCCCGGGCGACTACCAGGTGGAGCCCCGGCCGGTTGCCTCCGGCCGGGACTCCGCGGGTCGCGACGCGACCCAAGGGGGCTGATCCCGGACGCAAATCCGTTCCTGGGCAGAGCCACAAACGCCCGGGCGCAGCTCCTTTGACGCCGCGTGCCCGGGTAGTAGCCCGCGCGGGCTCCTACCCGGGCACCGGTAACCTAGAGCGACGACACGAAGGCCAGCAGCGCCTCGAGGTCGATCGCGATCGTGCTGCCCGACCCCGCCGTCTGCAGCGTCGCCTGCACCTTGGACACGCCGCTCACCAGATCCTCGTGCCCGCGCACGTCGTGGAACTCGTTGAAGTGCTTCACGAGCCCCGGGTAGCTCGGGTCGCCGTAGAGCGGGTCGGCGAGCTGCGCCTCGGGATCGAGCACCGCGCGCAGCGACGAGGCCGCGCCGTCGTGGAAGTACGGCGCCGAGCCGGCCGCGCCGAGCAGCGTCGGCACGCCGAAGATCGCCTCGTTGCGGGTAAAGACCTTCAGCGGCGAACCGGCCGACCCGCCGAGCGGGCACAGGTAGCCGTTGGTGTCGTCGCGGGTGAAGTCGACCTGGAGGTCGGGGAAGAGCGGCGCGTACGTCTCGACGTCGGGGTAGCCGTCCTGGTTGCGGTCGAGGTCCGGAACGCCGTCGTCGTCGGTGTCGAGGTTCACGCCCGAGTTCACGTTCCGCAGGTTCTGCGCCAGCAGGTTCTCCTGGAGCGAGAAGCAGAGCGGGTCGACCGTCTCCAAGCCCGCCGGATCGTCGGTCAGCACCGGCGCGAGCACGTCGACGGTGTAGCCGAGCGCCTCCAGCGTGAAGTCGTCGGCGTCCGGGTGGCAGCTCGCGCAGCCGGCCGAGCGCAGCGCGGGGTTGAGCCCGGTCTCGTTGCTCCCGAAGAAGAGGTCGCGCCCGAAGGCGGCCTGGGCCGTGAGCCCGCCGGTGGGATCCAGGCTGGGGTTGAGCGGCACCGGGAGCAGCCGGTGGTGGTCGATGAGGGCCTGTTGCTCGTCCGCGGTGAAGACACCCGTGCCGCCGTTGAACGCCGCGAACTTCGGCCCGGTCTCGCCCAGGTTGAGGCGCACACCCTTCCAGAGCAGCGTCCCGGTCAACTGCGACCCGCCCGCGAGCGCCGGCGTCGCCCGCGGCCCCGAAGGATCGGGCCAGGCGTTGGCGTCGGCGCCGCCCTCGAAGTGGCACGAGGCGCAGGAGTTGTTGAAGCCGCCCGCGGTCTGCGCCCGCGAGGCGTCCTCGAAGAGCTCCTGGCCGAGCCGCTCCGACAGCGTGAGCTCGTCCGGCTCGAGCAGCGTGCCGACCTGCGGCGCCTGCTGCGCGATCACGCCGGCCTCGAAGTCGACCCAGAGCGTCGACAGCGTCCGGCTGGTCTCGTTCACGACGTACACCCGCGCGTCGTCGTTCGAGGTCGAGGCATCCGGCACGACCGCGAAGCCGAGCGGCGTGTCACCCAGCGGGGTCGAGGCGTCGAGCGGCGCGCGCTCGACGTGCTCGTGGCGCGGCGGGAAGGCGGCCAGGAGGCTCAGCTCGGAGCCGTTGACCGAGTAGAGGAACACGTCCTCGGAGCCGCGGTTGAGGAGCAGCGCACGGTCGCCGGCCGCGTTGTAGCGCACCGCACCGGGGTGCCCGGCGCGACGGCCGAGCTCGCCGGCGCCGTAGCCCTCCGAACCCAACACGACCTCGAGCCCGTTCGTGAACCCCTGCAGCCCCGAGAGCCCGAGCAGCGCGCCCTGCACGAAGAGCGACACACCCTCGAACTGCGGATCGCCCGGCAGCGGCGCGGTGAGCGTGAGCTGCGGCGTGGTCGCGAAGACCCCGCCGGTGCCATCCACCAGCAGCGTGCCGAGCGGCCCCAGCGGGAGCGCGGTGGGCTGGCCGAGCGCGATCAGGGCCACGTCGCCCGGCGCCGCGCCGGTGACGCGCAGCGAGAGCGTCCCGCCCAGGACCGGCGCGCCCTCGCCGCCGAGCGTGTACACCCCGCCCGCGACCTCGGCGCCCTTGCCGCCGTAGGGTACGAATTCCGCCGGCGCCATCGGGTCGGACAGCTCGTGCTCGAGGCGGCCTGAGTTGTCGACCCCGCCGAAGCTGCGCGCCGCGGCGTCCACCAGGCTGAGCGCCGGGTACACGCGGTTGGCGTAGTCACCGGGCAGCGCGGCGCCGAAGTCGAACTCCAGATCGTGGTTGGTGTTGTGCAGCAGGTGCGGCAGCAGCAGTCGCGTGCCGTCGGGCGACAGCGCGATCTCGCCCGGGAAGCGCGGCTCGCCCTGGCTCTCGATCGTCTGCACCGGCGTCGGCGAGAAGATCGGATGCGGGGTGTAGTTGTCGAGGTCGATCGTCGCTCCCAGCGCGAGCCCGGTCGGCGTCCCGCCGCCGTCCAGCGTCACGTCGAGCACCGAGACCCAGCCCGACACCGCGTGCGCGACGAACAGGTCCACGTCGCCGGCGTCGTCGCGGATCGCGAGCGAGCGCGGCTGCGCGAGGTCGGCCACCAGGTCGCCGTCGGTGTCGACGTCCGAGATCGTCCCTCCGCTCAGCTGCGACATCGACGCGGGGAAGTCGAAGCTCGCGAGCGTCGCGAAGGGCGCCGAGGTCGACAGGACCCGGACCGAAGCGGAGCGTTGGGCCGTGACGGCGAGCCAGTCGCCCGCGGGAGCGACCGCGAGCCCGTAGGGCTCCACGCCGACGTCGGTCAGCGTCGCGAGCACGTCCTTCGTCGCCGCGTCGATCACGCTGATCGTCCCGCGCAGCTCGCCCCCGGTGAACGGGGTCGCGAAGTGCGCGTCCACCGGCACGTTGCCGCGTTGGTTGGCGACAAAGGCGAGCGCGCCGCTCGGGTCGAACGCCACCGAGCGCGGCCACACGCCGACCTCGATCTCGTGCGTGATCGTGCCCGTCAGGGTGTCGAGCACCGAGACCGAGCCGTTGTCGCGGTTGCAGGCCCAGACCTCGTGGCCGGCCGGGGGACGCACGGCGACCGGGGAGACCGCCGCGACCTCGACCGCGCCTCCCGGGCGCGGCGGAGGGGGCGGGGGCGAGCTGAGGGAGAAGAGCGCGAGAGCTGCGGTGAGCATGTTTCCTCCTGAGGGAACCCCCGGCTAGGGCCGGTGATGGTCGGGGGCGAAGGACACCAGTCCTAACAGAGAAGACGTCAGCCCGGGGGCCCGCCCGTCAGTTCGGTTGCGCGCACGCTACTCAGACGCGCCGGCGAGGGCCCGCTCGAGGTCGCGGGCAACCTCGGGATTCCCCGGCAGGGCTTTGGAGACGATCCGGAGCTCCGTGGCGGCCTCCTCGTAGCGTCCGAGCGCGAGCAGCGAGCGTCCCAGGCACAGCCGCCCGTCGACCAGCTCGGGCCGCTCGGCGAGCGCGCGGCGCAGGGGCTCGACGGCCTCGGCGTGCAGGCCGGAGCGCGAATAGGTGCGCCCGGCGCCGTCGCGGATGCGCCAGGCGCCGGGCGTCTCGATGCTCAGCGCGCGCTCCAGTGCGTCGCGCACGCCGTCGGGCTCGCCGAGGACGGCCTCGACCAGGCCCAGCATGAGCCACGTGTCGGGGTCCTCGGGCTCCAACTCCAGCGAGCGCTCGAGCGCGTCGCGGGCCTCCTCGGGATAGCCGTGCTGACCGCGGATGCCGCCGGCGTAGTACCAGGCGATCGAGGAGCTCGGGAAGAGCTGCTCCAGCGTATCGGCCGCCTCGAGGGCCTCGTCGGCGTCGGGCGACGACAGCAGCGCGAGCGCGCGGCGGAAGTGGATCAGCGGCTCGGCGCGCGGCGAGCGCAGCACGGCCAGCGTGAAGTCCGCCGCCGCTTCGCGGTCGCGCCCGGCGAGCTCGTGCACGGTGCCGCGCGCATAGAGCGCCAGCGGACCCCTGGGCTCGGCCAGGCCGTCCTCGGCCTCGTCCGCCTCGGCGTCCCGGCCGAGCCCGCGCAGGCAGGCCACGCGCAGGCGCTCCATGGCCTCGCGGCCGTCGCGGGTTGTCGCGCCCTCGCAGTGGGCGAGCCCGCGCTCGAGCTCGCCGTTGTGCAGGCAGAACACCACGACGTGGGTGCGCAGGTCGTCCAGCTCCGGCTGCTCGCGCAGGAGCCCCTCGAGGTCGGGCACGACCGGCGTCTTGCGGTAGCTGCCCATGCCGGCGTGCAGCAGGTCGGCGATCGCCTGGGCGCGCACGGCGCGGCGGCCCTCCTCGAGCTCGCCCCAGCGCGCGCCGAGGAAGCCCGCGAGCCCCGCGGCGCCGAGCAGCACGACCAGGAGCGCCAGCGCGAGCGAGGCCTTGGCGGGCTCGCGCCGCGCGTAGCGCAGCGCGCGCCCGGCCAGCGTCACGCGCCGCGCCGCGACCGGCCGCGACTCGATCACGGCCGCGAGGTCGTCGGCGAAGAGCTCGGCGGTGCGGTAGCGGCGGTCGCGCTCGCGCTCTAGTGCCGTCTCCAGCACCGTCTCTAGATCGCGCGGCGCCGCCGGCACGAGCCGGCGCAGGGCGGGTGCGGGCGCCTCGAGGATCGCGCGGAAGAGGCCCTCGCGCGTGGGTGCCTCGAACGGGCGCCGGCCGGCGAGCAGCTCGAAGAGCGTCACGCCGAGCGAGTACACGTCGGTGCGCCGGTCGACGGTGCCGCGCTCGGTCGAGAGCTGCTCGGCCGACATGTACGCCGGGGTGCCGTGCAGGTCGCCGGTGGCGGTCAGCGTCGGCGCGTCGCCGGTCAGGTCGCCCGCCAGCCCGAAGTCCAGCACGACGAGGTCGTCCTCGGGCGTGAGCATCAGGTTGCTCGGCTTCACGTCGCGGTGCACGACGCCCGCCTCGTGCGCCGCGTGCAGCGCGCGCGCCGCGCCCTCGACGCGCCGGCAGCGGTCCAGGAGCTCGGCGCGCGTGAGCGGCTCCTCGCCGCGCTCCCGGTCGGCGACGACGACCTGCGCCAGCGTGCGTCCCTCGACGTAGCGCATCGCCACGAAGAGCGCGCCGTCGGCCTCGCCCGCCTCGTACACCGTGCAGATGCCCGGGTGGTCGAGCCGCGAGGCGACCTCGGCCTCGCGCCGGAAACGCTCGCGCAGCGCGAGGCTGCGGGCGGCGCCGGGCGCGAGGACCTTGAGCGCCACGCGCCGCCCGAGGCGCGTGTCCTCGGCCAGGAACACCTCGCCTTGCCCGCCGCGGCCGAGCAGCTGGCGTACGCGGTACGGCCCGATGCGGCGCCCGTCCTCGGGCTCGGCGCTCTGGCCCTCGGCGGACCGGAGCTCGCGCGCGATCGCCTCCTCGTGGCCGGGGAAGAGCGCCTGGTACTCGGCCAGCGTGCGGGTCTTTCCCGCCGCTCGATCCTCGAGCAGGAGCTCGAGCAACGCGAAGACGACGGCGGCGGAGTCGGCCATGGCTCAGCTCGCGTCGGCGAGCGAAGGGTTAGGATAGCCGACGATGGCGGAGGAGCGGGAAGCGGCCGAGGAGCTCGACCTGACGACCCGGCACGTGCGCTCGGCGGTGCGGGGGGCGGCCGAGTCCCGCGCGTGGCTCGTGGCGCGCTTTACGCCGCTCCTCTTGGCCCAGGCGGCCCACCGCATCGGCCCGGCGCTGCGGCGCACGGTCGACCCCGAGGACCTGGTGCAGGATACGTGGCTGCGGGTGCTGCCGCGCCTCGACGGCCTCAGGGCACGCGACGGCCGGCTCACGCCGGTGGTGCTGCGCTTCGCGAGCACGACGCTGCTCAACCGGCTCAACTCGCTGCTGCAGACCCAGCTGCGCCGCGGGGCGCTGCACGCGGCCGGCGGTGACGAGGAGCTCGACGAGGCCGCGCAGGACCAGACCGAGCTCGTCTCGGGCGTCGTGCGCCGCGAGCGCGCGAGCGCGGTGCGGGCCGCCGTCGAGGAGCTCGACGACGAGACCCGCGCGATCGTCGTACTGCGCGGCATCGAGCAGAACGCGGTCGCCGACGTGGCGCTGTTGCTCGGGCTCGTGCCGAACACGGTGACGGTCAAGTACCGCCGCGCGCTGCAGAAGCTGCGCGACCGCGTGCCGCGCTCGATCTTCGACGAGCTCACGGCCGAGTGACGGGCGCGGCGCGGCATGGCTAAGGCGCCAACACGATCGCGGCTGCGGCGGTCGCGACCGGCGTCAGCACAAGGTCGTTCGCGCTCGCCGGCGCCGGCGCGAAGGTGGCCGGCAGCTCGACGACGACGACGCTGCCCTCGGACGACGCGCTGCGCGTGGGCACCGGGTTGGTCGCGTCGAAGCCCAGCGATGCGTCGAAGTGCAGCATGCCCTCGACCCCCGCGCGCATGGCCCAGTAGTCCGAGCCGGGAATCGGCGTCGAGTCGTCGACGCTGCGCGTCAGGCCCACGAGCAACACGCCGTCGTCCAGCACGCGCGCTTCGCGGGGCTCGTCCGCCTCGCCGCCGGCGATCGTCTTCCACCAAAGCGGGAGGCCGTGGTCGTCGAGCTGGAAGAGCCACGCGTCCTGCGCCGCGCCGAGGCCCCGCAAGCCGGCGACCAGGAAGCCGCCGCCGGGGAGCGCATCGATCGAGCTCAGCGCCGTGAAGCCCGCGCCGGGGGCGTCGGTGAAGTGCAGCGTCGAGCCGAGCTCCCCGGCCGCGTCGAGCCAGAAGGTCCAGGCGAGCGTCGCGCCGCCGGCGCCGAGCTGGCCGATCGCGGCGAGCTCGCCGTCCGGGCCTTCGGCGAGGTCGACCGCGAAGTCGTACCCGACCCCTCCCACCGCGCGGGCAAAGACCAGGCCGCCGCCGGCGTCGGCCTTTGCGATCAGCGCGCTGCGGCTGGCGAGGCCGGGGGTGCCAGCGTCCTGATACTGAATCCAGCCCGCGAACGCCCACCCGCCGTCCGCGGTCGGGGTCACGCGGTCGAGCCCGGCGAAGGACACTCCCGGCACGGTGAGCTCGACGGCGCTCTCTAGCTCGCCGCTCGGCGCGACCCAGGCGGCCACGGGGAACGTCTGCCCGGCGCGCGTGAGCTGGCCGCAGAAGACCGCGCCGCCGTCGGGGCGCGCGACGAGCGAGCGCAGACCCAGCGTTCCGCCCAGGTCGTCGGTGTAGCTCCTGCTCCAGAGCGGCAGCCCGTCGGCGGTGAGCCGATCGACGCGCGCGACGGCGCCGACGCCGGTGTTGCTGCCGACGAGGAACCCGCCGTCGGGCGTGCGTTGGATCTCCTCGGGCCGCGCGGTGCCGCCGACCTGGAAGAACGACTCGGCCTCCCACACGAGCTCGCCGTCCGCCGCCACGCGCGCGAACCAGGCCGTCCCGCCGGCGCCGGTGGTCGGGCCGGTCAGGACGAGCTCGCCGGAGCCGTCCGCGAGGGGCGCGGCCGAGGTCGCCGTCTCGGAGCCGCCCAGGTTCCAGGCGCGCGACCAGCGCCGGCTGGGCGCGGGTGCCGGCGGAAGGGGCTCGCCGGCGTCGTCGACGTCGAGCTCCTGCTCGCCCAGGAGCTCCAGCCCGGGCGTTCCGCCCGCGGCGGACCCGGCCAGGATGCGCAGCTCGCCGTCGAGGTCCCACCAGGGATCTCCGCCCGGCTGCACGTCGAGGTCGAAGCCCAGCTCGGCGCCGAAGGCGGGCCCGGGCAGCACCGCTCCGGGCAGCACGATCAGATAGAGGAGCGACGCCTCGACGTCGACGGCGACCTGCACGGCGGTCGCGCCGCTGACCTCGGGCGCGGTGTGGCGCGTGCGGAGCTCGGGCTCCTCGTCGAGCCGCAGGTCCTGCAGCCCGCCCTGGGCCACCGTGACCGGCACGGCGAAGTCCTGCACCACCGAGACGCGCATGCCGGCCTCGGCGACGCCGGCGAGCGTGACGGTGACGGTGGCGAAGGGAACGAGCTCGATCCCGGGCGACAGCTCGACCGGTGCGAGCGGTACGAGCAGGGCGTCGAGGGTCGTGGCGAAGCCGCCGTTCGCGTCGGCGCTGAGCTCAAGTGCCAGCGAGCCCGAGATCTCGACCTTGGAGAGCAGCGTGAGCCCCGCCGGAACGTCCAGCAGGCTGAAGTCCTGGACCGGGGCCGAGGCGGTGACGCTGCCGTTGAGCAGCGCGCCGCCGCCGAGCGGCTCGTCGTCGAAGGCGAGGTAGACGCCCTCGTCGAGCTGGGCGGCGGTGGGGGTGGGGATGAGCGCGAGAAGCGCGGCGACGAGCGGGCGGGGCATAGCGGGTCCTCCGTGAAAGCGAGGCGGCGGGATGCCGCCGACGGAGGACCTGTTTCGCCGCGCCCCGCGAGGTGACCGGAATCCGGCGGATTCCGGTCCCGGGCTGAGGCCGCTGCTAGACCCCGAGGATGGTCCCGGCCCAGAGGCTCAGGGAGCCGTCGGGGTTGGGCAGGAACGTGCCCTTCATCTCCTTCTGATAGAAGCCGTCCGCGTCGTTGGTCGTGTCCTTCGGGCCCTTCTGGGTGTAGGGCGGCACGTTCTGGTACACGAGGTCGGAGATCCAGTCCTCGAAGTACATCTGCGTCGTGGCCTCGGTCGTCTCGTCCGGGCGCACCTTGAGGTGGATGTGCGTCGTACGGCCCTGATACCAGCCCGGATAGATCGACTGGAAGACCACCAGGCCGTCCGAGTTCGCGATCTGGATGCCGCGCAGCCAGGTCTCCCCGAGCGTGCCCTTGACCGAGAAGCCCGAGTAGTTGCCGAGCGCGTTGTTCTGCCACACGTCGACCACCGCGCCGGGGATCGGCTGGCAGGTGTCCTTGTCCACGACCAGGAAGATCAGCGTGACCGGCAGGCCCGGCAGCCCCTCGGTGATGTCGTCGCGGATCAGGCCGAGGTCCAGATAGAAGGGCCCCTGGATCTGCTGCAGCACCATCGGGCAAACGCCGCCGGTCAGCAGTCGGCGCGCGGCGACGGGCGACGAGGGGGTGAGCGGCGAGGCTTTTGCGGCCCCGGGGAAGAGAGCGCCAAGCCCGAGGGCTCCGGCGCCGGCCAGTACGTTACGGCGGGGGAGTTTCGGCATGGAGCTCATGTCTTCGAGTCTATCCCACGTCCTGGAAACGCGTCGTGAACCAGCGAGCGCGGGCCGCGGGGGGCCGCGCGCGCGCGCGCCCCCGCGGCCGCCGGGAAAAAACCCCCCCGCCCGCCGGCCGCCCCCGCCCCCCC
>JBCCGI010000133.1:0-15768 GCA_039029355.1 Planctomycetota bacterium | reverse complement strand
GTCGCTTCGCTCCTTTTTGGACGGACGGTTCCGGCGTACTTCACGAATCACCCTCGCCTTGTTGGCCGCTGGTCCCCTCGCGCGCATCCACCCCGAAAAGCCCTGGTGGCGGGGCGCTGTAATTAGATAGGTCGAGATATAGAAGTGTGGTTGTGGGCGTGCTATAATGGTTGACAGTTGAAGGGAGGTCGTGCGGCGATGGCAGGAGCCCACAAGCGGAGAGAGAAGGTGCACCAGGGAGAGGTGCTTTCGGCGGGGATTCACTTGGTCGAGGGGCTGCCCTCCATGCGTGAGCTGGATTGCTTGGGAGTGATCCGGTGGTGCATCCGTCGGGGGAAGGAGAAGCCCGGCTTTCGCGTGCTCGAATTCGCGGTGCTGTCGAACCACCTACACTTTCTCGTGCAGGCGGATAGCCGTGACGAGCTCAGCCGAGGCATGCAGGGCTTGCTGGTCCGCATCGCTCGCTGGCTGAACAAGTACTGGGGGCGTCGTGGGAAGGTCTTCGGCGAGCGCTTCTTCGCCTCCGCCGCTCGAACGAAGCGGGCGGTGAGGAACGCGTTGCGCTACGTGCTCCAGAACGGCCGCCGCCACGGCATTCGCCTGCGGGCGGATCGCCCCGACCCGTACACCTCGGGCCCGTGGTTTCGGCGTTGGGAGGGAAGGGTGAATCGCCCCTTCCGCGACGACGAGAGCCCGGTGGCCATGATCCGCCCAACCGCAAACAACCTCGAAGCGGTCTACCGCCGCTGCTTCCTAGGCCTCACCGAGCTCCCCATCTGCGCCGGCGGCCGCTGGTAGCGCCGCGACCCTCGACCCGGCAGCTGTGGCCCTCGGCAGTGCTGGTGACTGTCGACCATGCACAGCAGGCGCCGCTCTGCTACCCTCTCGCGCCGCTATGGAGAAACAGGAGTCTGGGAGAGCTCCGCGCGTCTTCATCTCGTACGCCTGGGAAGACGACGACTACCGCAGCTGGGTGGAAGGGCTGGCCACGTCGCTTCGCAGGGACGGTGTCGACGCTCGGCTCGATGCTTGGCACCAGAAGGCTGGTCAGACCTTCGTCGAGTTCATGAACTCCGAGGCTCGCCAGGCGGCGCGCATCTTGGTCGTCGGCTCCCCGGCTTACCGTGCCAAGGTTCACGCGCACGAAGACGCCGAGGGAGTCGCCGGCGTTGGTTGGGAGTCGATGCTGGCCGGGGTCGACGTGTTCCGAGGCGAACGGGACAAGCTCGCGTTTGCCGTCGGCCGTGGCCCGCGAGAGGAGGCGCTGCCGCATGCTTACTCGACGCACTTGGCCTACGACCTCGCCGGCGCGGACGCCCAGGAGCAGTACGCAAAACTCGTCGCCGACCTGCTCGGGCATGGGCGGCAGGCGCCCGTCCTCGGCCCTCCGCCGGCGGTCACGGAGCGCAGCCCGGGCCCTACCTTTGCCCGCCCGGCCCTCGGCGCGGGCCAGGCGGCATCGGCGAGTGAGTCCGATGTCGAGCTGTACCGTTCCGCTGCCCTAGCCGAGTACGAGCGCCTCTCCATGCTCGGCCTCGGCGAGCGGCACGTGAAGCTGCGCGTGGACCTAGACGACCTCCACGTGCCGTTGCGCGCCGTCGTCGACCGGCAGGTTCTGGGGACGACCCGCTACGACTCGGCGGCCGACGCCGAGGGCAAGTTGCATGGCACCGAGGGGCTCGACGAGGTCCCGATGGCCGAGGCCTTTCGGATCGCTACGCAGCGCGGCAAGCGCCCCGGCTTCGTGCTGCTGGGCGACCCCGGCTCAGGCAAGACGACCCACCTCAAGCAGCTCGTGGTCTGGCTGCTGCGCGGCAAGGACCCGGCGGCCGTGGGGTTGCCCGTGGGAGTCGTGCCCCTTTTCCTGCCCCTGCGCAAGCTGAGTCTTCCGGGCGATCTGGAGCTCGATCTGGATGCGCTGCTCGACCGTGAGGTGGCGTCTCTTGCGAAGTTCGGCAAGTCGGGCTTCGCGAGTGCAGTCGCCAGGGATCGCCCGGTGCTCTACCTGCTCGATGGCTTGGACGAGGTCGCGGACGCGGGCCATCGCGAGCAGCTCGTGCGCTGGTTGGAGCGCGCCCTGCGCGAGCGTCGGCAGCGGCAGGCGTACTTCGCCCTCACCTGCCGCTACGCCGGCTACCAAGAGGACGTGCAGCTCCGCGGTGAGGATCTGCTGCTCGAGCTGCACCTGCGGCCCCTCGACGGCGAGCAGATCGAGCGCTTCGTGCACAGCTGGTACGACCTCGTGGAGCGCCAGCGCGAGGACCCCGAGCGAGCGAAAGAACGCGCTCCGCAGCGCGCCCAGGCGCTCCTGCGGCAACTCCACGACCCCGCCTTCGGTGCGCTGGGAACCTCGCAGCTGATCCGCAATCCGCTGCTGCTCACCGTCCTGTGCGTGGTCCAACTCCGCTCCCAGGACCGGCTCCCCGAGCGAAGGGCCGACCTGTACCAGCGCTGTGTCGACATCCTGCTCGAAGACCGGGCGCGCGAGGCCAAGGGCATGGCGCCGCGCATCACCAAGGAGCGCGGTCGCGCCGTGCTGGGGGAGGTCGCGACCTGGCTCCACACCACCGAGGGCCGGCAAAGGGCCAGCCGGGACGAGCTGCTGCCCCTCGTACGCGCCTCCTTGGCGCGTGGGGGAGGGAACGCGGACGAGGCCGAGAGCTACCTGCAGACGATCCGCGACGAAAGCGGTCTCCTGACCGGCTGGAGCGGCCAGGACTACGGCTTCCTGCACCTTGGGTTCCAGGAGTACCTCGTCGCGTGGCAAGCCCTGCACGGCAAGGTCGGCCGCGACGCGGCCCTGGCGCAGCTGGCTGCCGGCTACGGGACGAGCTGGTGGCGCGAGCCGATCCTGCTCTTCGCGCAGTTGGCGGACGCGGCCGCCTTGGAGCGGTTGCTCGGACTGTGCTGCCTGGCTCCGGGATTCGGGGGTGCGACCGATGTACTGGACCGCATCCTCCTGGAGCGGCGCGACGTGTCGCTCGCACCGCTGCGGTCGCTGCTCGACCGGGAGCCGGGGGGCGATGCGTCCTTCCACCGAGCCCAGCTCGCGGCCCTGCTGGCGATCGAGCGCAGGGAGCCGCAGGAGGTCGAGGGCAGGCGGGCGGCGCTGCGCGAGCACCCCCTGTTCGAGATCCGCGAGCGGTATCGGCCCGCGCTGGACGGGCTGGAGATCGAGGTCGAGCCGCTCTCCGGCATCGAGCTCGTGCGGATTCCCCCGGGGGAGTTCCGGATGGGCTCTCCGGAAGCCGAGCTGGGACGCTTCGGCGACGAAGGGCCGCAGCGCCCGGTGAGGGTCTCGGGTCTTTGGCTTGCGCGAACGCCTGTGACGAACGAGCAGTACGGACGCTTCCTCGCCGCGACCCCCGAAGCCGCGGAGCCCTGGTACTGGCACGACGCGGCCTTGAACCACCCGCTGCAACCCGTCGTGGGAGTCAGTTGGGACGAAGCCCAGGCCTTCTGTGCCTGGGCGGGGCTCCGTCTTCCGAGCGAGGCGGAGTGGGAGTACGCGTGCCGCGGAGCGATGCCGACACGCTATTGGTCGGGGGATTCGGAGAGCGACCTGGCGCGGGTGGGGTGGGCCGCAGAGAACTCCGGCGGTCGGTTGCATCCGGTGGGAGAGCTGCCCGCGAACGACTTTGGCTTGTGCGACGTCCACGGCAACATCTGGGAGTGGTGCGGGGATCCCTATGGAAGCCTCCGTCGGTTGAATCGGGACGGTGCGGTCGGCGTTGGTCGGAAGGCCCTCGACTTCTTGTTGCGCCTCTTTCAAAGGGGCTCCGTGCCCCGCGTGTACCGTGGCGGTTCGTTCGGCTTCCCCGCGCTGTTTGCGCGCTCGGCTTTCCGCAACTGGTGGCCCCCGTCGGACCGCTACTACGACCTCGGCTTCCGCCCCGCCAGGATCATCCCTGACTGACTTCACCACTTCACAACTGGCGCCTGGACGACGCGACGAGTTCCCGGCCGGAGCGGCGCGGCCCGGGCTCGAGCGCAGCCGAGCCCGAGGCAAGCGCCGCGGACCCAGCGCGGACGGTGGGAAGTCACTCACGCGAGCCCCGCAGGGCGCGAAGCGTGCGAAGAGCCTCGTGCGCGAAGCGCCGAGCGCTCTTCCCGGCCGAGCCGCAGGCGAGGCCCGACCGCAAATTCGTGGATCGAGAGGTCGAGCGCCGGGAGCTTCGGTGGAATGCCACCTACCACTCCCGACGCCCGGTTCTGTTCGGCCGGCGTGCCGGCGCGGGAGAGGGGCCTGGGCATCGCGGGCACTGCGCCCGGGACCGGCCGGAGTCGAGCCGGTCGTGGCCCGGGCGATCGGGCGTTGCGACGCCTTGGCGGGGCGGAAGCCGAGGTCGTTGTTGCGGTTCGACGGGTGCCACCTGTTGCGGTAAGCCGAGCGCGCATTCTGCGCGGGGTTGTCGAACGAACCGCCACGGTTCACGCGGTTCTCGGAGCCGATGGCCCCTCCCCTTCCAAAGAGCGGTTCCACCCGCGGCGCAGGAACAGGGTGTTTCCATGCCGCAGATGCTCGGTGACCGAGCGCACCGACGAGGCGAGCTGCCCCTCGTCGATCTGCCCGGCGTGATACTGCTGCAGCCGGCGCTTTAGCCGTCGCCTCGTGCGCCGCAGGTTCTCCGGTCGCAGTCGCGTCGTGCCGCGGTGGATGCGCCAGCCCAGGAACGGCAGGCCCTGGCGCACCGGCGCCAGGATCGTGGCGCGCTCCTTGAGCCTGAGTTTCAGCCGGCCGTGCACGAAGGCCTCGACCGCTTCGTACGCGCGGGCCAGCGGGTCCTTCGCGTCGGCGAAGAGCACGAAGTCGTCCATGTAGCGCACGTACCCGCGCACGCGCAAGCGCTCCTTGATGAAGTGGTCGATCCGGTCGAGCACGAGGTTGGCGAACCACTGGCTGGACAGGTTGCCGATGGGGAGTCCGCGGCGCTCGATGCCGCCCGCGTGGACGATGTGCCCGCACAGCTCCAGCACCCGCCGGTCCTTGACGACGCGTGCGACCGTCTCCAGCACCACGCCATGCGCGAGGCTCTCGAAGCAGTGCTCGATGTCCAGCTTCAGAAACCAGGCGTGGCGGCGAACCAGGGAGCGCGCATGTCGCAGCGCTGCATGCGTTCCCTTGCCCCTGCGGCAGGCGAAGCTCTCCTGCAGCATGCGCCGGTCGAGCACGGGTTCCAGCACGTCCATCAGCGCGTGGTGCACGACCCGATCCTCGAACGGAGCCGCCGTGATCGTCCGGCGCTTGGGGTCATGGATCACGAAATTGAATGCGCGCCCGGGCCGCCACGCGCCGTTTGCGAGCCTGCCCTGGAGGGTGAGCACGCGCGGCTCGAGGTCGGCCAGGAAGCGCGCCGCACCGGCCACACGACGCTTGCCGCGCGCGGCTCGCCGAGCCGACGCGCAGAGGTTGTCGAAGGCGACGATCCGCGGCCACAGCCCGGAGGCGCGCCTCACCTCCGGTGCTCCGCGAGCCCCTTGAGCGCCGCCCGCCACCCGTGCGCCATGCGGCCGGTCTCGTCCACGCCGCGCATGGCCGTCTCGAACGCGCGCTTGGGCATGACCCCGGAGGACAGCGCCAGGCGGAAGAGCAGGCGCAGGCGTTCGAGCAGCAGGTTGACCTTCCGCAGGACCGCGTTCCGTTCGCGCGGAGCGTAGCGGGCCACGACCAGCAGCTCGGTGACGTCGAGCGCGTGGTTCTGAACCCGCTGACACAGGGTGAAGCGCGATGACTTCGGCCAGCGGGCGGTGTGCTCCAAGAGCCAGCCGCGAAGTCCTCCCACCGCGCCAAGACCAAGAGCTCGGGCCCCGCCTCGCGCGCCGGCGCTCGGTCGGAGACGTCCGGGGGCCTCACGTCGCCACCCCGGCGGAGGCGGACGCCTCTTCCGGTGCACTGCCGAGGCCGGTGAGGATCTCCTCGCCGTAGCGCTCGACCTTGGCCGTGCCGATGCCGGGGATGTTGCCGAGCGCGGTTCTGCTGTCGGGCTTGGTCGCGACGACCTCGGCGAGCTGGCGGTTGGTGAGCACGACGTACGGCGGCACGCCCTCGTCGCGCGCCTTCTGAAGCCGCCACTCGCGCAGGGTGTTGAAGAGCGCGCGGTCGCGCTCGTCGAAGCCCGCCGTGGGGTCGGGCCGGTCGCCGCGCTTGGAGCGTCGCGGGGCGGGCTCTTGGCGTGCCGCCTGCAGGACCTCGGTGGGCACAACCGCGTCCTGCCACGTCACGATGCAGGTGATGTGGGGGACGTCGTTGACCGCGTAGAAGTGCTCGCGGAAGGCGACCACTTCCTTGTCGCAAAGGAAGCGCTGGAGCGGCTCCTCGTCGAAGCCGCCCAGCGTGGCGGAGTAGCGGAAGGTGAAGAGCTTGACGCGCATGACCCGCGCCCTCGATCCCGCCCCCGCCCGGCCGCACCTGTTTCTTGGAGAAATTTCGCTTCGGGCTGTCCGGTGTCCAGTCCCGGGTCGCCGCCTCGTCGGGCCCGGCTTCGCACGGGCCCCTCGGCGCCGAAGCAGCTACGCGCGCGCCTCGGGAGCCAAGACCGCAAGTGGTGAAGTGGTGAAGTCAGTCAGGGATGATCCTGGCGGGGCGGAAGCCGAGGGCGTCGTAGCGGCGCGACGGGAGCCACCTGTGGCGGTAAGCCGAGCGCGCACCCCGCGCGGGGATGGCGAACGAACCGCCACGGTACACGCGGCGCCCGGCGCCCGTGTCCTCCCAGGCGCTGCCGTCACTCGGGGCTCCCTCGTAATCCCCGTGCCAGGAGTCCCGGCACCACTCGAACACGTTTCCGTGCATGTCGTGCAGCCCCATGGCGTTCGCCCGCTTCTCTCCGACGACGCGCAACCGACCCTCCGAGTTCCCCTTGTACCAGCCCACCTCCGCCAGGTGGTGCTCCTCGTCGCCCGACCAATACGCCGTTCGAGTCCCCGCTCGGCAGGCGTACTCCCACTCCGACTCGCTCGGTAGCCGCAGGCCGGCCCACTCGCAGTAGGCAAGCGCTTCCTCCCAGGACACGCCGACCACCGGCTGCTGCGGCTGGTTGTAGTGGCTATCGCCCCAGTACTCCGGCTCTTTCCTGTCCGGATGCGCCGCCAGATAGCGACCGTACTCCTCGTTCGTCACCGGGTGTCGTCCGAGCGCGAAAGTCTCAATGACAACCTCGTGCTCGGGGCCCTCCGATCGCTGGAAGTGATCGGTGTCTTCGTATTCCTTCTTATGCTCGGCGGTCGCCCTGTCTCGCTCCGCCTTGGGCGAGCCCATCGTGAAGGTGCCTCCGGGGACCACGACCAGCTCATAGCCGCCCCGATCGGCCTGGAGCACCCGCTCCTCGCGGGCCGCTGCACCGCCGAACAGCCCTGCGATCTCGGCCAAGGGGTGCTTGGCGAGCTGGGCCCGCAGCGGTTCCAGCTCCTCGGGAGCCTGACCGCGCAGTACCCGGACCGCAGCGAGCTGTCGCGCCCACAGCGCCTCGTTCCCGCCGGGCGGCAGCCGCAGCAGCGCGCGGAAGGGGTCCAGGGGAGCCTCGCTGGCTTCGTCCAAGCAGAGCTGGATCAGCTCCCCGTGCTCGGCCGCCGCAGGGTGCTTCAGGACTTCCTCCATCAGCGGGCGGAAGAGCGGGGGACCCTCCAGCGCCAACAGGAGGAGCGTGACCTCGCGCCACCAGGTATCGCCGAAGCGCTCCGCGAGTTGCTCGAGCAGCTTGGGCTGCTCGACGAACCTGTTGCCGATGTGCCGCGCGGCCAGGTACTCCTGGAAGCCCAGGTGCATGAATCCGTAGCTGTCGTCGCTCCAGCCGGTCAGCAGTCCGCAGTCGTCCCGCACCGTGGCGAGGAAGGACGGCGCCGCGAGCTCGTCGTCGTTGGCTTGATCCAGGGCCGGCGCGATCACCGGCTCCAGCTCGGCCCCCGTCGCACGCGTCCGGCCCGTCTTGCCGTGCATCCAGTACGCGACCGGCTGCAGCACGCGCTTGGCCGTCTTGGCGTCGAGGCCGAGCCCGATCTTCTGCCGCCAGCCTTCCAGCAGCGCGTTGACGCACTCCTCGTACAGATCCGCGCGGCGGTGGGGGAGCGCGCCGCGGTCGCGGTGCACCAGGCAGATCGCGGTCAAGAGGAGCGGGTTGCGCGTCATCTCGAACACGCGCGCCGAGCGGAAGTCCGGCTCCTTCAGCCGCGCGAGCAGCTCCGTCGCTCGTTCGGTCGCAAGCGCCTCGGGCTGACCGAGGCCGGTCTCGACGATGCGGAACCACTTGTGGACGAAGCGCGAAGCCTGCTCCTCGTCGAGTGGCTTCAGGTGCAGCTCCAGGAAGCGTCCCGAGAACTGCTCGGCCAGGGCGCGGTAGCCGGCGTAGCGGCACGTCACGACGAAGCGCGAGCTGCGGTGGACCTCGAGCGCGCGCTCGACCCACTCCACGGCCCGCTGGCGCTCGCCGAGGTTGGGGATCTCGTCCAGTCCGTCGAGCAGGAACAGCAGGTTGCCGCGCTTCAAGAGCCCCGCCGCGAATCCGGCCGAGACCTTGAGGTGGGGGTCCCCCTGGAGCTGGGCTTCGAGCAGATCGTCCAGGCCGAGGTCGAGATTGCTGAGCTCGCGCAGCGGGAGGAACACGGGCACCATGCCTTCGGGCAAGCCGAGCTCGGCGGTGCCCTTGCGCGCGACCTGTAGCAGCAGTCGCTTGAGGTGGGTCGTCTTGCCCGAGCCCGGGTCGCCGAGGATGACCAGACCGCGCCGACCCCCGTGCTGGTCCGCGCGCTGGAAGGCGTCGATCAGCGGGACCTCGGCGGCCTCGCGTAGCTCGTCCGCCAGCTCTACCGCGCTGCCCGCCCGGGTCAGCCCAGCGATGCGCGTGTCCAGCGCGGCGTGCAGGGGGACGTACATGTCGTCCAGCTGGATCGGCACCCTCAGCTTCGTGCCGAAGCCCGCGAGGGCGATGTGCCGGTGCGCGGCTTCGGCGGCGGCGAGGAAGTCGGCGATCTCGGCTCCGTTGGTATTTGAGCGCAGGGGCTGGGTCAATGTACCGCGGCGCTCCTCGGCAGGCGCTCGGGACACTCCCAGGGCTTCGATGCGCTCCACGAGACCGCCAAGCGTGGCTTCTACCTCGCCTTGGCGGATCGGATGCGCTTGTGCGCGGAGCAGTCCGGCCAGATCGGGAGGCAACGCCTCCGCATGCTTTGGAAGGACGGCTCCGTCCACGAGCACGGGGATGACCGTGCATTCCGGAGCGGCCAGCGCAAGGCTCACTTCGCGTCGCACCCAGTCCGTCTCGTGGTCCAACCGGCGCCGCCCGAACTCGTCCTGCGCAAACAGCCAGCGTTTCCCGATCAGGACGAGAAGCACCGCCGCGCGATCCAGATGCGCCAAGATCTCCTCGGAGAAGTCGTCTCCCGCATCGATCGAGCGCACGTCTTGAAACACGCGCTCGTCGCCGAACGCGCTACGGAGCTCCGCAGTCAGGGCTTCGGCGGTCCAGGCGGCGTCGTCCCGTCGGTAGCTGACGAAGACGATCCGGTCGTCGGGAGTGGGGGGCGGCATCGAGGGCGAGCGACACTCGGCGGGCGGTCAGGATAGCGTGTCCTGCGTTCGAGTGTGGTGGGGAGCGGTGTGTTCGCCCCGCAGCTACTCCACCCGAAACGCCCGCGCCAGGGTCAACCCCTGCCCGCGATACGACGGCCCACGCCGCCCCTCCCCATACACCCTCTCGGGCACCCCGTTCGTCCTGAAGAACCGCAGCCGAAAGAACACCTGCCCATCCTCCACCAGGAACGGCAGGTCATGCACCCGCACCTCGAGCACCGCCGGCGTCCCACCCTCGCGCGCCTCATCCCACCCAAACCCGTTGTCGAAGAACCCGGCGTAGTTGTTCCGCAGCTCGCCGATCCCCACGTCGATCGGCAGCATCTCCGCCGCGAGGTCCGGCGGGATGCGAATCGCCTCCTTGCTCGCGAAGATGCTGAACGCTCCGGGCGCGAGGATGCAGTGCCCGTCCTTCGCGCGCACCGGCGTCCAAAAGTCCTGGCGCGCGTGCGCACCCACCGCGCCGAAGTCGACCACCTCGGTGTGGAGCGCCGCGGTCCATCCGCACGGATCGCGCCCCTTCAGCCCGATGCGAAGCAGCAGCGCCCCGTCGTCGTCGAAGCGCATGCGCTCCACCGGGATCGGCCGCTCACCCTCGAAGCAAAGCGGCGTGCGCGCATACCGCTCGCGCAGCTCCTCGGTCGTCAGCGCCGCTACCCCGCGCTGCAGCCGCAGTTGGCTGAGCCGGTCGCCGCGGCGGAGCCGGATCGGGAACGAGAGCGGCGCCACTTCGAGCCAAAGCCGGCCGGAGTAGCCGCGCGGCGTCTCGTCGAACCGGTCGTGGCCCGGTACGAGCATGCGCGTGAACACGTCGCACCTTCCGGTCGAGGAGCGCGGGTTGAAGCGGCCGTGGACGTCGGCGGGAAGGTCGAGCTCCTCCTCCAACGGGACCAGGTAGATCAGCCCGCGTTCCAGCACCGCGCCGTCGCCCTCGAGCGGAAGCGACTGGGTCGAGAGCGACTCCAGCCGCTCCTCGATCGACGTGTGTGCGGGCAGGAACCCGGCCCGGACGCGGTGGGCGACCTCGCCCAGGCGCAGGTCGATGCTCGCCGGCTCGACCTGCTCGGGGCGGATCGGCGGAGCGCCGGGAGCCACGCGGAGCGCGCCGCCCAGCAGTGCGCGGAGGTCGCGGTCGACGAGGATGTGCCCGTTCCGCCCGGTGTGCTCGGGGACCGCCATAGGCCCGCATGTTAGTCCTGCGGCCCTGGCCCCCGCCGGAAGGCGCCGCTAGAATCTTCGCCCTCGTTTCCTCCCAGACCCCCGTCCCAAGCATGAAGATCCACGAATTCCAGGCCAAGGAGCTCCTGCGCGGCTTCGGCGTCGCCGTGCCCAACGGGCGCGAGTGCACGACTCCCGAGGAGGCCGCGAAGGCCCACACCGAGCTCGGCACCGACGTCACCGTCGTGAAGGCGCAGATCCACGCCGGCGGGCGCGGCAAGGGCGGCGGCGTCAAGCTGGTGCGTTCGGCCGACGAGGCGCGCGAAGTCGCCGAGGCGATGCTCGGCATGCAGCTCGTCACGCACCAGACCGGGCCCGACGGACAAAAGGTGCGCCGGCTTTGGGTCGAGGAAGGCTCGAACATCGCCGACGAGCTGTACATCGGCATCGTCGTCGACCGCGAGCAGCAGGTGCCGGTGATGATGGCGTCCTCCGAGGGCGGCATGGACATCGAAGAGGTCGCGGCGAACACGCCGGAGAAGATCCTCAAGGCGCCGTTCCAGCCCGGCGAGGGCCTGTCCGAAGCCGAGGCGCGCCGGCTGGCCGAGGGCATCGGCCTCAGCGGCGACACGGCGACCGAAGGCGTGCGCCTGCTGCAGGCGCTGGCGCAGGCCTTCTGCGAGCTCGACTGCTCGCTGGCGGAGATCAACCCGCTGGTCACCACCAAGGAGGGCAAGGTCCTCGCCCTCGACGCGAAGATCAACTTCGACAGCAACGGCCTCTTCCGCCACGCGGACGTCGCCGCGCTGCGCGACCTGCACGAAGAGGACGCGAAGGAGGTCGAGGCCTCGAAGTTCGACCTCTCCTACATCGCCCTCGACGGCAACATCGGCTGCATGGTGAACGGCGCGGGCCTCGCGATGGGCACGATGGACGTCATCAAGCTGCACGGCGGCGAGCCCGCGAACTTCCTCGACGTCGGTGGCGGCGCGACCAAGGAGAACGTGAAGGCGGCCTTCAAGATCCTGCTGTCGGACGACAACGTGAAGGGCGTGCTGGTCAACATCTTCGGCGGGATCATGCGCTGCGACGTGATCGCCGAGGGCATCTGCGCCGCGGTGCAGGAGATCGAGCTCCGGGTGCCGCTCGTCGTGCGCCTTGAGGGCACCAACGTCGAGAAGGGCCGGCGCATCCTCGAGGAGTCGGGCCTTCCCATCATCACCGCCGGCGACCTCGACGACGCCGCCGGCAAGATCTGCGGCGCCATCGCCTAAAGGAGCACGACCGATGAGCATCTGGGTCAATCAGGACACCAAGGTCCTCTGCCAGGGTTTCACCGGCAAGACCGGCACCTTCCACTCCGAGCAGGCGATCGCCTACGGCACCAAGATGGTGGGGGGCGTCACGCCGAAGAAGGGCGGGCAGACGCACCTCGACCTGCCGGTCTTCAACACCGTCGCGGAAGCCCGCGAGGCCACCGGCGCCAACGCGAGCGTCATCTACGTCCCGCCGCCCTTCGCGGGCGCCGCGATCATCGAGGCGGCCGACGCCGGCATCGAGCTGATCGTGGCGATCACCGAGGGCATCCCGGTGCTCGACATGGTGAAGGTCGGGCTGCACCTCAAGGACCGCCCGTCGCGCCTCATCGGGCCGAACTGCCCCGGCGTCATCACGCCCGAGCAGTGCAAGATCGGCATCATGCCCGGCTATATCCACAAGGCGGGTCGCGTGGGCGTCGTCTCGCGCTCGGGCACGCTGACCTACGAGGCCGTCTGGCAGCTGACCTCGCGCGGGATCGGCCAGTCGACCTGCGTCGGCATCGGCGGCGACCCGGTCAACGGCACGAACTTCATCGACTGCCTCGAGGCCTTCAACGCCGACCCCGACACCGACGCGATCGTGATGATCGGCGAGATCGGCGGCACGGCCGAGGAGCAGGCGGCCGAGTACATCGCCGCGAACGTCAAGAAGCCGGTCGTCAGCTTCATCGCCGGCGTGACGGCGCCCCCCGGCCGCCGCATGGGCCACGCGGGCGCGATCATCTCCGGCGGCAAGGGCACCGCGGCCGACAAGATCGCGGCGCTGGAGCGCGCCGGCGTGCGCGTCAGCCCGAGCCCCTCGCGCATCGGCGAGTTCATGGAGGAGGCGCTGCGCGACGCCGGCCTCTTCGAGGGCGCGACGGCCTAGGCGCCGCTCCCGAAAAGCATCGCGGGGAGGCACCGGCAGCGGCCGGCGCCTCCCCGCTCTCGTTTCCGCGCGGCCCCTTGTCCTAGGCCGCGCTCTCGCGGCGCTCACGGCGCTCGCGACGATCTTCGAGCTGGCGCTGCTGGCACCAGCCGCGCAGGCGCTCCTGTTCCTTGCTCAGGACGCCGCCCAGCACGCCGCGGAACGACAGGCCGTAGACGGCGCGCTCGCCGGTCAGCGTGCGGTGGCGCACCTCGGACTGGAAGCAGAACGGCTCCTGGCCGTCGGGCAGCGAGAAGCGCACCTCCAGCTTGTCCGAAGCGCAGACGCGCGCCTCGTCCGGCCCGGCGACGAAGGCGCTGACCCCGCGCGGGGAGATGTCCTTGAGGATCGCGCGCGCGGTGGCCCCCTCGCGCGTCACGAGCGTGATCTTCACCGGCTCGCCGGGGCGCGGCTGAACGCGGTACTGGTCGCGGTGGGCGAGGATCGCGCCGAGCTCGCCGCGGTTCGCCTGGATGCGGAACGTGAAGGTCCGCCGGCCGCGCGCCTCTCCGCCGGCGGTGAGCCGCGCCGAGACCCGCAGGTCCGGGCAGGCGGCGAGGCCGACGAAGACCAGCTCGACGTCCTCGGCGAGCGGGAGGGCCGGCGCCTTCCCGGGGTCGAAGGAGAGCTGCGCCTCGCGGTGGTCGATCGAAAAGAGCCGCCCGGGCTCGGAGAGCTGGTCCTGGAACGACACGCGCACCTCCTGGGGCAGGTGCTCGGCCGCTTCGGGAGTGGAGTAGGGCGACGACGATTGGCTGGGGGTCATAACCAAGACTTCCGGTAGTGGGGGAAGATCCACGACTTTCACTCCGTGTGTATCTCGGCCCGATCGGCCCCGGGCTCATGTCTGGTCTTCCCTATATTCCGCTACGGCCGCTCCCGCCCCGTCCGCGGGGGCGAGGCGACGCACTACACTGCCTCCATGTATCGGGCGGACCGGGCCTCGAACCGCACCTGGAAGCGGCTTCTGACCGAAGACGGCAGCCCGACGCTGCTCCACCCGGAGCACGGCGAGGCCTGCCACGACCGCACCGGCGCCTGGACCCAGGCCACCGGGCGCTATGCGGCGGGGTGCCGGCTGCGCGAGCGCGCGCGGGCGGGCGGCACGCTGCGGCTCCTGGACGTGGGGACCGGGCTCGGGTGGAACCTGGCGGCGGCCGTGCAGGCGCTCTGGGGCACCGGCGCACGGCTCGCGGCGGTCACGTTGGAGCTCGACCCCGCCCCGATCCGGAGCGCCCTCGCCCTGCCCCGACCCGCCGGGCTCCCTCCCGGCGCCGGCGAGAGCCACGAGGCGGTCCGCGCGGCGCTGGAGCGTGCCCTGGCGGCGGGCGGGAGCGGCGAGCCGGTCGAGCTCGACGTCGACGGCGGGCCGCCCGGCACCCTCGCCCTGCACCTGGGGGACGCGCGCCGGACGCTCCCCGAGCTCGCGCCCGAAGTGCGCTTCGACGCGGTCTTCCTGGACCCCTTCTCGCCCGCCCAGGCGCCCGAGCTCTGGGAGCCCGAGGTCCTCGGCGAGATCGCCCGCCGGATGGCCCCGGGGAGCCTGCTGGCTACCTACAGCGCCGCCACGCGCGTGCGCGTCGCCCTGGCCCGCCACGGCCTCGGCGTGGCCCGGGGACCGGAGGTCGGTCGCAAGCGCGAGGGCACCCTCGCGGGGCCGGGCCTGGTCGCGGGTCCGGAGGACGCCGATCTGGTTCGGCGCATTCGGCGGCATCTGAAGGTCTGAGCGCTGCGAAGGCGTGGTCGGAGAAATCCCGCCCCAGACCGCGAAGGGTCCCATGCTTTTGCCTAGAATTGTTCGGCTGACGTGCGCCCCGGAAGGGCCAACGTCTCTGCGGACCCATGCAGATCCTCGCAATCGGCGGCCTTGGCACCTGGGAGATGATCGCCATCCTGGCGGTCGTCCTGCTCGTCTTTGGCGCGCGACGGCTCCCCGAGCTCGCTCGCTCGATGGGCAGCAGCATCACCCAGTTCAAGAAGGGGCTCAAGGACGACCCCGACCTGCTCGACGCGGACGCGGAGAAGGACGGAGACAAGGTCGAGCAGTGAGCGTGATGGCCCCCCCGAGGCTTTGCCTAGACGCGGGCGCCGTCCTCTGCGGCGGACGCAGTCTGCGCATGGGGCGCGACAAAGCCGGCCTGCGGCTCGGCGGTGAGACGCTCCTGGAGCGCGCCGCCGGCCTTCTGGACGGCGTCGCTCCGCGGGTCTTTTTGGCCTGCGGCGAGTCGGAGCGCTACCGCGAGCTGGGCCGTGAGCTGGTCCTCGACAACCACCCCGAGGGCGGCCCCCTGGCGGGCCTCGAGGCTGCGTTGACGCGCCTCGCTGCCGCCGGTGGCGGCTGGCTCGGCGTGGTGGCGGTCGACATGCCGCGCGCCTCGGCCGAAGTCCTGGCGCGCTGTGCGGCCGCGGGCCGCGCGGGGGAGTTGGACGTGGTGCTCTTCGCTGACGGCGAGCGCCTCGAGCCGCTGCTCGGCGTCTACCACACGCGCGCGCTGCCGGCGATCCGCCGCGCGCTCGCCGCGGGCGAGCGGCGCGTGATCTCCTTCCACGCCGACGTACGCGTCGGCCGCGTCGACGCGAGCGAGCTGACGCCCGAAGCGCGGGCCAGCGCGCCCGCGCGCAACCTGAACACCCCCGCCGACTTCGAGCGGGAGCGGGGAGGAGTCGCGTGAGCCTTTCCCGCGCCCGCAGGATCTCGTTCACGCGCTCGAGGCCGTCGGCGACGGGCGCGATCAGCTGGCGAACTCTGGCGCGGGAAAGGCTCACGCGACTCCTCCCCGCTCCCGCTCGAAGTCGGCGGGGGTGTTCAGGTTGCGCGCGGG
>JBCCGI010000132.1:0-16057 GCA_039029355.1 Planctomycetota bacterium | reverse complement strand
TGACCAGCGACACAGGCAAGCACAGGCGCGGGGGGGGGGGGGGGGGCCGGGGCCCGAGCCGCCCCCCCCCCCCCCCCCCCCCGGGGGGCCCCCCCGGCCCCGGGGGGGCCCCCGCCCGAGCCTCGCTCAGTTGCTGATCGGCACGAACGTCGCCACGTTCGACCACCGGAACTTATTGGTCGTCGGGCTGATGACGATCATCTGCAGCGGGATCGGGAAGCCGTAGAGCACACCGTCGGCCGGCACCGGCAGGGTCAGCGGCGTGGGCCCGGTCAGGACTCCCTGCGCCGCCGGCGGAGCGCCGGTGATCCCGATCAGGCCGACCATCTCCCACGAGGGGCCGCGGATGTCGAGCCAGAGCATCGTGCCCGAGAACGCCAGGGCGTAGATACCCCCCACCTCGCCGTCGAGGACGGTCGGGAAGGTCGAGTCCATCTGCACGAACTCGGGCGCGTCGATGTCCGCGTGGATCCCGGGCAGGTTGATGAGCGTCGAGCTGCCGTCCACCGTCTCGAAGGGCGAGGTCTGCGCGAGGCGCACGTTGGACGACCCCACCACGGTGACCTCGTCGAGCGAGCCGCGGCCGACGACGGCCGTCGAGCCGACCTCGGCCAACATGCCAGGATCGCCATCGATGTCGCAGCGCTGCACGGCCACCTGCGACGAGGCCGTCAGGCGCAGGCCGGGCTGGGCCACGCCGCCGTGGATGACGAGCTCGTCGAGGATCACGGGCCCGCTGCAGCTCTGGATCAGCACGCCCGGGTTCGGCGAGCCCGGGTCGCCGATCGTCAGGTCGCTGATCTCGACCGAGTCGGCCAGCGTCATGTTCTGGATCGTGACCGGAGCCGCGGTCGTGTCGATCATCACCGGGCCGGTGCCGTCGCCGTAGATCCGCACCGTGGTCCCGACGCCGCCGTTGAAGGTGAAGGCGGGATAGGTGCCCGGGGCGACCGAGACGACCGCGGCGAAGAAGTTGGCCGCGTCGACCGCGGACTGGATGTCCGCGAAGGCGCCGCCGGGGCCGACGGTCAGGACGTTCGGCGGAAGACCCGCGCCCCACGGAGTGGCGTCGGTCATCGCGAGCACGAGCTCCTGCCCGAAGGCCTTGCGCTCGACCAGGCGATAGAAGTACTCGGTCTGCGCGAGGACGCCGTTGTCGACGAAGCCGTAGGTCGAGGGGCCGACCGCCTGGACGGTCGCCACCTCGGCGTACGGGCCTCCCGCGTCGGTCGCGCGCTCGACGATCCACTGGACGGTGTCGGCCTCTTGGGTCGACGTCCAGTCGAGGTTGACGAGGTCGGCTCCCGGAGTCGCGCTGAAGTCGACCACGGTCGGGTCGTTGGTCCACTCGATCAGGCCGAGCGGGTCGAACTCGAAGCCGGGCCCGGAGAAGTCGCCGCCGGACTCGACGAAGGTGAGCTGCGCGCTGCCGAGGGTGCGCACGTTGGTCGTGCCGACACCCGCGGGATCTTCGAAGTCGACGTAGCGGATCTCGGTGTCGGAGCCCAGCGGCCGCCGGATGTCGAGCAGGATCGAGCCCACCGTGGAGGAGGGCTGGGCGAAGACGCCCGCCACGAAGCTCAGCAGCGTCGCACCCTCGTTGATGACGATGCCGCCGGCGCCCATCTGCTCGAAGCGGAAGTGCGTCGCGTCGAAGTCGCCGCCGACCTCGAAGAGGTAGCCGCCGCCTCCGACTCCGGTGACGACCGCCGGCGCGCCGAAGCTGCCGACGGCCGCGAAGCTGCCGGTGCCGGTCACGACCACGAAGGTCGAGAGCGGCAACGCCAGCACCCCGTCGTCGCCGACCGACAGGCCGCCGTTGACGGTGACGAGCGGCGTGTCGAGCGTAAGCGCGACCCCGGTGACGTCGAGGCCCCCGCCGTTGTCCACCGTGACCTGGGTCGCGGAGAGCGCCAGGTCGTTGGCCGCGGAGCGCGTGCTGTTGCGGATGCGCAGCGCGGGGAAGGTCGGGTCGAAGGTCGGCTCGGCGCCGCTGATCAGCGTCGCCGAGGAGCCGTCGAGCTCAACCGTGCCCGAGGGCATCGAGAAGGTCGAGTTCGACGCCCACGCCCCGCCGCAGCGGAAGACCGAGTTGGCCGTGGTGTTGCCGGCCGCCGCGACGCACAGCACGTCGCCTGCGACGTCGAGCACCTCGTCGGACCCACCCGCGGTCTGCGACCAGGTCAGGGTGCCGCCGGTGAGCCCGGCGTTGCCCTCGACCGTCAGCGTCTGGTCGTCGAAGATCCGCAGCGTGCCGCCGGAGAGCCCGAGGTCGCCCTCGATCGTGCTGGTGTTCGCGACGCGCACGCCGGCGGTCACCAGGCAGCTCCCGATCGAGCCGCTGCCGGTGTCGAGCGTACCGTTGCCGTCGAACTCGACGGTTCCGTTGACCCCGTCGGCACCGCTCGAGATCCAGTCGCCGAGCACGCGGTGATCCAGGCCGCCGAGGTCGAGCTGCGCGGTCCCGTCGCCGAGCGTCACGTCGCCGTCGACGTCCATCGCCCCGTTCGCGTCCAGCGACGCGCCCGAGACCAGGTTCAGGCCCAGCATCGTCGCGTCGTCGGTGAGCGTCTTCTGGCCGCCGGTGATGTCCAGGTTGGGCAGGGTCAGCCCGCTGCCGCCGACCGTGCTCGACCCGAAGCCGTCGAGCACCACGGTGCCCGCCGTCGGAACGTAGCTCGCATCGGACGCCCAGTCGCCGCCGCAGAAGAAGAACGCCTCGGCCGAGGTCGCCCCCGACACCGCGCCCGTGATCGTCACGTCGCCGTCGACGTCGATCACCTCGTTGCCGGCGGCGCCGGGCACGAACGAGACCGTGCCGCCCGTCAGCGTCGCGTCGCCCGCGACCTGGAAGGTCTGGTCGTCGAGCACGGCGATCGAGCCGGCGGTCATGTCGACGTCGCCCAGGACCTCGGTGTCGAGGAAGCTGCGCGGCCCGCCGCTGATCACCAGGTCCGGCAGGGTGCCGCCGCCGGTGTCCATCGCGCCCGCGTCGTCGAGCTCGATCGCACCGGTGCCGGTCGCGCTCGCGCCGGCCGACGTCCAGTCGCCCGCGACGGTGTGGGTCTGATTCGTCACGTCGAACGCCGCCGTCGAGTCGCCGAGCGTCACGTCGCCGTTCACGTCGAGCGTCGCCTGGCCGGTGAGCATGGCTCCCGACTGCACGATCAGCTCCTGCTGCACCGTGGTCGGCACCAGCACGACCACCTCGTCGTCCGCGACCTCAAGGGTGGCGAAGACCGGGTCGACGCCACCGATGGTGACCATGCTGCTGGACGGATCCAGCACCACGATCCCCGAGGCGGGCGACCAGGTCGAGACCGAGCTCCAGTTGCCGTTGACGACGACGCGCGAGTTGGCGGACGTGCCGCCCGAGGCCGCGGCGAAGCCCGCGTTGCCCTCGATCAGCATCGTCTCATCGCCGGCGCTGAGGTCCTCGAAGGCCAGGATGCCACCGAACAGGTTCGCGTTGCCCTGCACGGTCACCGACTGGTTGTCCTCCATGATGAGGACGCCGCCGGTCATCTCGAGGTTGAAGCGGATGTTGGAGTCGCGGATCCCGCGCGCACCCGAGACGATGCGGACGTTCGGAACCGGCGACGTGCCGGTCGACAGGAAGCCGTCGGCGACGAACTCGATCACACCCGAGTTCTGCACGGTGGCCCCGCTGGACGTCCAGTTGCCGTGGATCGTGTGCGTTAGCTGGCCCAGGGCCCAGGTCGCGCTCGGCACCAGCACCACGTTGCCCAGCACCTCGACCGGAGCGAAGGTCACCAGCGTCTGGCTGTCGAAGACCGTCAGGTCGCCGCCGGCCGTGATCGGACCGTTCGCGATCTTGACGCCGTCGAAGACAACCAGGTCGAAGAACTTGTTGTCCACGCCGTCGATCGTGGTCTGCGTGCCGCCGTCGAGGAACACCGTACCGGAGGTCGGCGCCCAGTTGCCGGTCGAGGCCCAGTCGCCCGAGCACAGGATCAGCGAGTCGGCGCTCATCGTCCCCGCGACCGCCGACAGCGTGAGGTCGCCGTCCACGTCCAGCGTCTCGAAGGTGCCCCCGCCGCCGGTGAAAGACAAGACGCCCCCGGTGAGGTCCGCGTCGCCGCCGACCGTGAGCACCTGGTCGTTCAGGATGTTCAGCGTGCCCGAGGTCATCTCGAGGCTCTGGCTGATGACCGAGGTCAGCACGCTGCGGATGCCCGCGCTGATCAGCACGTTGGAGAGCGAGCCGGCGGCGCCGGTGTCGAGCGTGCCCGTGCCGTCGAACTCAACCGTGCCCGACCCGATCGTCGTGCCGCCGCCCGAGGTCCAGTCGACCGCGACGGTGTGGTTGAAGGCGCCCAGGTCGAAGACCGCCGTCGAGTCCATGACCACCGAGCCGTTGACGTCGATCGGCGCGCCGGCGATCAGCGTGCCGCTGTCGAGGATCGAGAGCTCGCCCGTGATCGTCGTCGACCCCGTCAGCGTGCGCTGCGACTCGGTGATGATCAGGAACTCGAAGCTGGGCGAGCCCGTCACGGTCGTCGGGCTGGGGCCGTCGAGATGAACGCTGGCGCGCTCCGGAAGGAACGACCCGTCGGACTGCCAGTTGCCTCCGCAGAAGAAGCTGGAGCCCACGGTCTCGTCGCCGATCGCGACGTTGCACAGCACGTCGCCCGCGACCCGCAGCTCCTCGTCCGGGCCGCCGGCGGTGGCGAACCAGCTCAGGGTGCCGCCGGTCATCACGGCGTCGCCGCCGACGCTCAGGCTCTGGTCCTGCGTGATCAGGAGCGTGCCGCCGGTCATCGTCAGGTTGCCGAGCACCGTGCCGGTGAAGGCGGTGCGCACGCCGCCCGAGATCAGCACGTCGCCGATCGTCCCGCCGCCCAGGTCGAGGTCGCCATCGGACAGGAACTCGATCGTGCCGTTGCTCACCGACGCGCCGGTCGACGTCCAGTTGCCGCCGACGATGTGGCTCTCGCCGCCGAGGTCCCACGACGCCGTCGCGTTGCCGAGGCTGACGAAGCCCGAGATCGCCAGGGCGCCGTTCGTGATGAACGACACGCCGTCGTCGATCCGCAGGTCGCCGAGCAGGATGCCCGCCCCGGCGATGGTCTTGACGCCGCTGATGATCCGCAGGTTGGAGAGCGTGAGCGGCGCACCGCTCACCGTCGCGACGGTCGAGCCATCGAGGTGAACCGCACCCGCCAGCGGCGCGAAGCTCGCGCCGTGGACCCAGTCGCCGGCGCACTTGATCTGCGAGCTCGGCGAGAAGGTGCCCGCGGTGGTGCCGGAGATCGCGACGTCGCCGTCGATGTCGAGGATGTCGAACTGGCCGCCGCCGTCCTCGAACGAGAGCACCCCGCCGCTCAGCAGCGCGTTGCCGGCCACGTTGGCCGTGATGCCCTCGGTGATCAGGAGCTCGCCGCCGCTCAGCGTGAGGTCGCCGAGCACGTCGAGCGCCGCGACCGTGCGGAGGCCGGAGCTCTGCTCCACGCTGTCCAGCGTGCCTCCGCCGGTGTTGACGACGCCGTCGCCGTCGAACTCGACGCTGCCGCCGACGGCCGAGCCGCCGGCCGAGATCCAGTCGCCCGACACCTTCTGCACCACGCCGCCGAGGTCCCACGACGCCGAGGGCCCGCCCAGCGCCACGTCGCCCTCGAGGTCGAGCGTGGCGTTGCTGTCGAGCGTCGCGCCGGTGTCGATCACCAGGCTGCCCAGCACGAACGCCGCGACGTCCTGGGTCACGGTGCCCGAGTCGATGAACAGGTTGAAGAACGTCGGCGAGGAGCCGCCGAGGGTGCGCGTGCCCGCGCCGTTCAGCTCGACCGAGCCGGCCGACGGCGAGAAGGCCGAGGTCGAGCTCCAGTCGCCAGCGCAGAGGATGCGCGCATCGTCCGCGAAGGTACCCGCGGTGGCCTGGATCGTCGCGTTGCCGCGCGCGTCGAGCGTCTCGTTGCCCGGGAAGAAGCTCTGGAAGCTAAGCGTACCGCCGGACAGGTCGACGTCCCCGAGCACGATGAGCGTCGCGTTGTCGAGCACCAGCAGCGTGCCGCCGGTCATCGTCAGGTCGCCCGACACCGTGGACGCGTTCACCGAGCGCGTGCCGGAGACCACCTCGACGTTCGGCAGCCCGTTGAGCCCGGTGGTCACCGTCCCGTTGCCGTCAAAGCGCACCGTCCCGCTGCCGGTCGTCGACGCGCCGAGCGCCGAGGAGCTCCAGTTCGCGCTGGCGGTCACCGTGACGCCGGCGCCGATGTCGAGCACCGCGCCGTTGTCGATCGTCATGTCCTCGTCCACCGCGAAGTTCGCGGTCGCGCTCCGCGTCCCTCCGACCAGCACGAGCTGTGCGAACTGCGTCAGCGAGCTGCCAGCCAGGACGCCATCGCCGGTGAGCTCGACGGTCGCGCCGCCGCCGCTGAACGTGCCGTTGTTCGTCCAACCCTCCTCCACCACGATGTCCGACGACGACGAGCTGACCGTCAACGTCCCGTCGATGGTGAGCGCGCCGAGCACGTCGAGGTCGAAGCCCGCCGACAGCGTCAGCGTCGCGCCGCTCTGGATCGACAGGTCGTCGCAGATGGGGCCGAAGATGTACGACGAAGGCTGGTTCGCCGCGGGCGCGATGACGGCGTTGTCCGAGGAGCCCGGAACCTGGCCGGTGCTCCAATTAAACGGGTTGTCCCAGTTGGTGCTGACGGCACCCGTCCACACGCTCTGGGCGGAGAGCAGGGGTGCGGCGGCAACTAGGGCGAGCAGGGGGGACAGGACACGAAGAAAGCGCATGGCGGCTCCGACTGGGGGGAGGGGCCCCGGGGTGGCTGAGAGGGGGGCTGGGGATCCGTCAGGATGTCCCCTCGCGGCCAATCCGACAACCCCGCGCGGGCCGCGCGCGCGCCTCCTGTCGGTTCCGACGCTTTTAAGGAGGCCCGCGAGGGCCACAAGGAAAACGTTACCTACCCGTGGCGGGAATCCGGCTCTCGACGAGCTCGAGCGGGACCGGCAGGCCCGGTCGCAGGAGCAGCAGCTCGAGCACCTCCAGCTCGCCCGGCTCGAACGGACCGGCCACGACCACCGGGCCGCGGAGCGGCTCCGCGAGGGTCGCGACCGTGCGCACCTGGCCGTCGAGCAGCACGGCGAGCTCGCGCCCCACGTGGGCGGTCGTGAAGGCCTCGAAGGCGAGCTCGGTCGCGTCGGTGAACGTGAGGGCCAGCCCTCCCCCACCGGGCAGGTCGGGCTCGGCGGAGACGCTCTTGAGCTCGTCCTCCGCGAAGCCCGGCACGCCCTCTTCGGGCCGCAGCAACGCCAGCGGCTCGCCGCGGCGTGAGGCCCAGAGCAGCCGCGCGTCGGGTCCGCCGGCGTCGGGAGCGAGCCGCACGAAGTCCGCGAGGGCGGCCTCCGGGTTCGCCGCGCGCCACGCGGCGAGGCGCTCGCCCTCGGCGTCGAGGTCGAGATCGGTGGCCGTCGCCACGAGGTGGATCGAGACCCGCCCCGCTCCGGTCAGCAGGCGCTGGAGCGAACGCGCCGGCTCGTCGGTCAGGTCGCCGCGCACGCGCAGGGTCAGCGTGTCGGCCGTGCGCTCGACGCCGAGCACCTCGTCGGCGCACGGGGCCAGGTCGAGGCGCGCGCGCAGGATCGTCTCGGCCTGCGAAAGCAGCTGCTGGTCGTCGGTCGCCGCCAACGAGGGGTCGAGCGCGCGCGCCGCCGCGAAGTCCGCGCGCAGCACGAGCTCGCCGACGTCGTCCCCCGCCGCGCCGCCGCAGCCGGCGGCGAGCAGGCAGGTGAGGGCCGCGCCGAGCAGGGCGGCCGCGCGCCTCAAGCCTGAATCCTCAGATAGGGCTCGGCGGCGGGCTCGACGATGCGGAACTCGGTCTCGCGGCCGGCGGTGCGCTGCAGGTTGCCCAGCGCGCCCTCGGCGATCTTGAGCTCGATCAAGAGGAAGTCCTCTTCGACGCGCTCGCTGCGCACCACGCCCGCGGCGCGCGCAGCGGCGGCGGTGCGGCCGTCGGCGATCGGCATCTTGAGCTCGACGATCGCCGAGCGCTGGTCGAGCCGATGCTCGACGGACGCGGTCAGCCGGTCCAGCCCCTCGCCGGAGCGCGCCGAGACGTGGACCACCTCGGTCTTCGGGTCGTCGACGAGCAGGTGCAGTCGGATCGCGTCGGCGACCTCGTCGAGCTTGTTGAAGACCAGGAGCTCGGCCCCGCGCTCGGTCAGGCCCGCCAGCACCTCCTGCACCGCGCGGATGTGCACGTCGGCGTCGGGGTGCGAGGCGTCGACCACGTGCAGCATGAGGTCGACCGAGAGCGCCTCTTCGAGCGTCGCGTGGAACGACGCCACCAGGTGGTGCGGCAACCGCTGGAGGAACCCGACCGTGTCGGAGAGCAACACCACGCGCCCGTCCGGCAGCTTCCACTGCCGCGTGCGCGTGTCGAGCGTCGCGAAGGGCATGTCGGCGACGAAGACATCGGCGCCGGTCAGCGCGTTCAGCAGCGTCGACTTGCCCGCGTTCGTGTAGCCGACGAGGCCGATCGTGAACTGATCGGCGCGCGAGCGCACCTGGCGGCGCTTGCGCTCCTCGATCTCCTCCAGCTCGCGCTTGAGGTCGCGGATGCGCTTGGCGATCAGGCGCTTGTCGGTCTCGAGCTGCGTCTCGCCCGGACCGCGCGTGCCGATGGCGCCCTCGGTGCGCTCGAGGTGCGTCCACATCCGGCGCAGCCGCGGGCGCATGTACTCCATCTGGGCCAGCTCGACCTGTAGCCGCGCCTGCTTGGTCTTCGCGCGGTTGGCGAAGATGTCGAGGATCAGCTCGGAGCGGTCGATCACCCGCAGGCCCCAGGCCTTCTCCAGGTTGCGCCCCTGGCCCGGCGAGAGGTCGTTGTCGACCACCACCGCGTCGGGGCAGAGCACCTGGATCTGGTGGTGCACCTCCTCGACCTTGCCGCGCCCCATCATGGTGCCGGGGTCGGGCCGCTGGCGGCGCTGGAAGATCGGCTCGCCGACGCACTCGGCGCCGGCCGCCTCGACCAGGCCGCAGGCCTCGTGCAGCGGGCCTTCGTGCTCCTGGGGCTGGTCCGGCAGCAGGACGCCGGTCACGAGCAGGCGCTCGCGCGGCGCCTTGGTGCGGTGCGGTTCGCGGCTCATCGCGCGGGGATCGGCTCGGAGCCGGCGGGCCCCCTCTCCCCGACCGCCTCGCCGACCGGCACGTGCTCGAGCGCCACGCCGGTCAGGCGCCCGTCCGCGAAGACCGGGGCGAGGTCGGTGTGGGCCTGCAGGGCGGGGCTGGCCTCGGAGTGGTCGATGCGGAAGTGAACGCCGCGCGACTCGGTGCGGTGCAGCGCTCCGAGCGCCGCCAGGCGCGCCACGGTCAGCATGTTGACCAGCTCCCAGGAGCGCGGCTTCGGCGGCGCAAGCTCGGTGACGGCGCGCGTCCAGAGCTCCATCTTCGCGAGCGCGTCCTGCATCAGGCGGCTGGTCCGCTGGACGCCCAGCTGGTTCCACATCATCGACTTCAGCGAATAGGTCACGTCTTGGATGTTCACCTGGATGCCCTTGGGGGCGGGAGCGGCGGCGTCGACCTCGGCGGCCGCCGCGAGGGCCTGCGGGGACGCCGACGCCGCGGCACCTTCGAGCACCGTCTCGCCGGCCACCGCGCCGAGCACGAGCGACTCGAGCAACGAGTTCGAGCCCATGCGGTTCGCACCGTGCAGGCCGGTGCTGGCGCACTCGCCCACGGCGTAGAGGCCCGGCACGCTCGTGCGCCCGCTGGGGTCGACGCGCAGCCCTCCGACCATGTAGTGCGCGCCGGGGCGCACCGGCACCGGATCGCGCGCGATGTCGATGCCGAAGTAGCGGCAGATGCGGCTGATTCCCGGAAAGCGCGTGTGGGGGTCGCCGTCGACCCGCGAGAGGTCGAGGTAGACGCTGGTGTCGCCGGTAGCGACCATGCGGTCGAACACCGCGCGGCTGACGACGTCGCGCGGGGCGAGCTCGGCGTCGCGGTGGTACTCCGGCATGAAGCGCTCGCCGTGGCGGTCGCGGAGCACGCCGCCGGCGCCGCGCACGATCTCGCTGATCAAGACGCGCGCCGCCCCGGCGATGTAGAGGCAGGTCGGGTGGAACTGGAAGAACTCCAGGTCGCGCGCCACCGCGCCGGCGCGGAAGCCCAGCGCCACGCCGTCGCCGGTCGCGACCGGAGGGTTGGTCGTCTCGCGGTAGATCTGCCCCGCCCCGCCGGTGGCAAGGACCACGCTCGCGGCGTGGAAGAGCACGATCTCGCCGTTCTCGCGCGCGGCGACCAGGCCGACCACGCGGCCGTCCTGGTCGGAGATCAAGTCGACCACGAAGGTGCGCGGGAAGGTCGTGATGCGCGGGTTGCCCTCGAGCGCGCGCACGACAGCGGCCTGGATCTCGCGTCCGGTGGCGTCGCCGCGCGCGTGCAGGATGCGCCGGCGGCTGTGGCCGCCCTCGCGCGACAGGTCGAGCCGCCCGTCGGCGTCGCGGTCGAAGGCCGCGCCCCACCCCATGACGCGGTCCATCGCGGCGGGACCGGCGCGCACGACGCTCTCGACGATGTCGCGCTCGGCCAGGCCGCAGCCGACGGCGAGGGTGTCGGCGACGTGCTCCTCGAAGGAGTCCTCGGGGTCGAGCACCGCGGCCACGCCGCCCTGGGCGTAGACGGTGTTCGACTCGCTGAGGTCGCCCTTGGCGAGCACGGCCACCTCAGCGCCCCGCTCGGCGGCCGCCAGGGCGCAGGCACCGCCGGCCGCCCCGCTACCGATCACCAGCACGTCGAAGCGGTAGCCGGGGACGCGGCGCGGGTCGAGGTCGAGGAGCCGGTGAGGAAGGCCGATTTGAAGGGGGTCGCTCAAGGACGGTTGGCGCTGTACGCGCATTCTAGTGTGGTCGGCGCGGAAGGGCCGGCAGCTTGCGCCTCGGGCCGCCCCGCGGCAAGCGCCGCGCCCCGCGTCGCACGGGCGAGACGCCGGCGCTCCTGCGGGGCCGAGCTCGTCGGAGGCCGCCCGCGCGGGCGATTCGGGTCCCGTCGGGCTCGCTCCTGGGCCGTTGGGAAGGGCTTCTGGTTCCCTAAGGCGATGCTTGCAAGGGGGTTGCGGTGGGGATTCTGGGAGTGCCGAAAAAGGAGGCTGTTCGGGTCTTGTTCGGCAAACAACAGCCGAACTAGAATTAGGGCGTTGTTAGGGCAAAGGCCGGTGGTGCTCCCCCACCCCCCGAGGCCCCGGTCCGAGCCCTGACAACCACCCGATCAACCTCCCTACGAAACGACGAGGCTTTCCCGATGACTCCCATCCTGCACCATGCCCGGCAAGAGGCTCTGTCCTACGCTTTCTTCGCCCTGCTCATCGCCACCACCTTCTTCGTCTGAGCCCATGGCCAGCGTTCCGCTCACTCGACGCCAGCGCGAGATCCTCGACTTCTTCCAGGCCTACACGGCCGAGACGGGCATCAGCCCGACGTACGAGGAGGTAGCCCGTCACTTCGGCATCAACAAGGTGACCATCTTCGGGCACGTACGGGAGCTCGAGCGCAAAGGCGTGCTCAAGCGAGCGAAGAAGGGCATCAGCCGCGGTTTGCAGCTCGTTCAGGAGACGAGCTCTCAGAAGACCGCGGGCGCGACGCCCTCGCTGAACGTGCTCGGCACCATCGCGGCAGGCGCGCCGATCGAGACGCTTGAGGAGCCAGAGACCCTCGACCTCGCGGAGCTGGCGCCGCCCGGCAAGGACGTCTACGTCCTGCGGGTGGAGGGCGACTCGATGATCGAAGATGCGATCCGCGACGGGGACCTGGTCGTCGTCGAGAAGCGCAGCGATGCACTCCAAGGCCAGATCGTGGTGGCGGTGCTTCCGGACGAGGAAGCGACGCTGAAACGCTACTACAAGGAACCCGATGGCCGCGTTCGCCTGCAACCAGCGAACGCGGCGATGCAGCCGATCTTCGTCGACGACGTCGAGATCCGCGGCGTGGTTCTGGGCGTGATTCGCCGGTATTAGCCCGGGTTTCCCTCGACTCGGGCGGGGCAGGATCCGGCGGTGGGGCAGGGGACGCACTCCCCTCTGGCTCGCCGCCGCTTTCGTGGGGAGGGGACCGCGGTAGGATAGGTCCCCTCCCCCAGGCCTATGCAGCTCCTTTGTATCGTCGCCTGCTTGGTTTCTCTGGTCCGCGGGCCGCACGAGGGACCGGATCCGGTCCTGCGCTGGGCGCTCAACGCACGCCAGCTCGTCGAGGGTCGGCTGAAGGCGGCGCTGGGGCCGGATGGCCGGGTCGAGGGCTCGCTCTCGCCGGTCGCGGACGAGCTCGGCGAGAGCCTGCGCTTCGATGGAAGGCGGTCGCGCGTCGTCGTGGCCGATGACCTCGTCTCGCTGCAGAGCAAGCTCCCGCGCCGCCACCTGACCGTCGCGGTGTGGGCCTCGGTCGACTCGCCGCAGCCCTGGGGCAGTTTTTTCGGCACGATCCAGGACAACGGCGACCACGAGAAGGGGTGGACGCTGGGCTACGACCAGCGCTCCTTCACCTTCGCACTCGCCAGCAAGGGTGCGAACGACGGCAACGGGCTGCTCACCTATCTGCGCGGCAAGACGCAGTACGAGGAGGGGCGGCTGTACCACGTGGTCGGGACGTACGACGGCGAGGCGATGCGGCTCTACGTGAACGGCGAGCTCGAAGCGACGTCGAGCGTCCAGTCGGGCGACGTGCTGTATCCCGCGCAGGCGCCGGTCACGATCGGCGGATACGTGGACGCGAACGAGGCCTACTCACACCACGGGCGCATCCGCAGCATCGAGGTCTACGGGTTGGCCGCTCGGGCGGCGTGGGTGCGGCAGGACTTCGAGCACGCGCGCGCGCTCGCCGAGAGCGCGCCGCAGCTGTGGCTCGACCCCGAGCACCGCTGGGTCGTGCGGCCCTACCTGCAGCTCGCCACGCAGGACGGCATCACGGTGGCGTGGGAGACCTCGCGGCCGTCGACCTCCTCGGTGCGCTACGGCTCGACCGACGCGACGCCCGAGTCGCTCGCCTCCTCGACGCCGACGCGGCTGCACGCGGTGCGGCTCGAAGGGCTGGAGGCGGGCAAGCAGTACTTCTACCGCGTGCGCTCGGTCGACGATCAGGGACGCCCGCTGGAGAGCGACGTCCTCAGCTTCCAGACCGCCGCGGCCGCCGATCAGCCCTTCTCGTTCTGCGTCCTGAGCGACACCCAGGACAACCCCGAAGTGGCCGGGCAGCTGGCCGAGATGGCCTTCGCCCAGCGGCCGAGCTTCGTGCTGCACCCCGGCGACCTGGTCGGGACGGGCTCGCTGAAGACCGACTGGACCGAGGAGTTCTTCCCGAGCCTCCGGCCCCTGATCGAGCGCGTGCCGCTCTACCCGGTGCTCGGGAACCACGAGGAAGACGCGCGCTACTTCTACGACTACTTCGCGCTGCCCGAGCCCGAGTACTACTACTCCTTCCGGTACGGCAACGCGGAGCTGTTCCTGCTCGACTCCAACCGCGAGGTCGGCCCGGGCAGCGAGCAGTACGCCTGGCTCGAACGCGAGCTGGCCGCGTCGGAGGCCACCTGGAAGATCCTGTGCCACCACCACCCGGCCTACACCTCGGACGAGAACGACTACGGCGACCTGTGGACCGGTCCCTCGTCCCACGGCGACCTGCGCGTGCGCCGGCTGGCGGAGCTGGTGGACCGCTTCGGCGTCGACCTGGTGTGGAACGGGCACATCCACTCCTACGAGCGCACCTGGCCGCTGCGCGACGGGCGCGCGACCCAGCCGGGCGAGGGGGCGATCTACCTCATCACCGGCGGCGGCGGCGGCTCGCTCGAGCGCTCGGGGCCGCACCCGCCGTGGTTCCAGAACAACGTGCGGCAGGGCCACCACTACTGCTACGTGGCGGTGAACGGCAAGACGCTGGAGCTGAAGGCCTTCGACCTCGAGGGGCGGCTGTTCGACCGCCTCGTGCTGCGCAAGCCCTAGCGGCGATCCATCGAGCCGCGTGCCGGAGCCGCGTGCCGGAGCCGCGTGCCGGAGCCGCGTGCCCGAGTCGCGTGCCGGAGTCGCGTGGCGGAGTCGCGCGCCCGGGCCGAGGGCTCCCGGCGGGGCCAAGCGAGGCGACGCGAAGCGGGGCGAAGCCAGGCCAACCGGGACCAAGCGAGGAACGCACGCCACGCCGAGCGGACCGCCGCCGCCCGGGACGAACGGACCGGAACCGGCCGGTCGGGAAGCGCCCCCATCCAACGCCGGTGCAGGCTGGACCGAGCGGGCGCGTTGGTTAGGCTTCCCCTCTCGTCCCCGCCTTTCCCTCCCCCACCATGAAGTGCACCGCGCAGTTGACGATCGGCTGGCCCCGCGTTGAGGGCGAGCTCCGCGCCGCGGAGCTGTATAGCCCCGACCCGGTCGCACTCGCCGAGCGCGTCGCCGGCGCCTGCCGCGACGCCGAGGGCGAGCTCTCGATCCACGGGCTCGACGAGCTCTACCGCCGGCGCGTCGACGGCGCTCGGCCCCTGACGACGCTGGTCAAGGAGCTGGTGGGCCGGGACGGCGACGGGGAGGCCACGCTCTTCCTCGACGCGTTCACCTAAGGCTTCCTGTCGGCGGCCAAGAACTTCGACCTGACCGTGCCGCCGGCGGCCGAGCAGCCGGCCTGGTCGGCGTTCGAAGGCAGCTGGGAGGTCGCCTCCACCGCGCTCGAGCGCTTCGAGCGGCGCGGGCACGAGCTGCCGCTGTTCTGGGGCCCCAAGCGCGGATACCTGCCGCCTCCGGACGAGGTGCGCGAACGCTACCTCGCGCTGCGGCGGGCGGTGGCACGTCCCTCCGCGCGCGACGAGCGGCGCGTCCTGGCGCTGCTGGTCTTCAGCGGACCTTCGACCTTCGACGAGGTCGAGCAGGACCTCGGGCTGCGGGCCGGGTTGGCGCCGCGGCTCCTGGCGCCGCTCCTCGACACCGGCTGCCTCACGCTGCTGAACGGGCGCTATCGGCTGGTCGAGCGCACCCTGCCGGTGGTGCTCTTCCTGCTGCGCGAGAAGCTCGGCATCGACGTGACCGGCCCGGTCGAAAGGACGTTCGCATGAGCCTCGACAGCGTCCTGCGTATCGAGGTCGCCCTCTACCTCGGCCTGGTCCTCGCGATCCAGCTGGCGGTCGCCTGGTGCCTGGCCGCCTACCGCCGCGCCGGAGCGCGCGCGCGGCGCGAGCAGGGGCTGCCGGACGACGTGCTGCTGCACCGCACCGTCGGCCTCGAGGAGCTCCGCACCGCGTCCGTGCTGCAGAGCGTCGTGCTGCTGCTCAGCGTGCTCGTCGTGCCGCTCCTCTTGGCGGCCAACGCGGGCGAAGAGGCACGCGAAGGCCTCTCGGTCGCGTTCCTCGGCCTGTTCGCCTGGTCGCTCTGGTCCGCCACGGACTTCACCAAGAGCTTCCTCGGCGGCCTGACCTTCCGCACCTACGCGGCCTTCCTGCCGCCCTTCCAGGTCGGCGACCGCATCACCGTGGCCGGAGTCAGCGGACGGGTCGACGACATCGGCCTCTTCCACGTGCGCCTGGTCACCCCCGACGACGACCTGGTGTCGGTGCCGACGGCGTCGCTTTGGTCCGAGACCATCGCCAACGCCAACGCCGGCGACCGCTCGTCGCTCGTCGCGCTCGACCTCTTCCTCGACCCGCGCGCCACCTCCGACCAGCGCAAGGCGGCCGAGGACATCCTCTGGGACTGCGTGCAGGCCTCGACCTACTTCGAGCCCGAGAAGCCGCTGCAGATCTACGTGAGCCAGCTCCCCCACGCCGTGCGGATGACCGCCAAGGGCTACGTCGCGTCGACCTACGACGAGCCGCTGTTCCGCAGCGAGGTCACCAGCCGCGTGCTGGACCGGTGCATGGAGCAGGACGAGAACGGCGTCGCGCGGGTGCCGCTGGCGCGCGCGCCCGAGCCGCGCGGCTAGATGTCGTTTCCAGGGACGTTGTTCATCCCGATCGCTCGATCCGGTTCATCGGGGGCGAGTAGCCGAGGCTACCGTGAGGGCGGACTCGGTTGTAGTAGCGCAGGTAGCTCTTGAGCGCCTGCCTTCGGCCACGCGAGCTCAG